>CAWFJE010000005.1:0-207641 GCA_963816155.1 uncultured Actinomycetes bacterium
TTTCTGAGCGGCTGGGTCATGCGAAGGCCAGCATCACGCTTGATGTCTACTCGCACGCCATTCCCACACTGCAGAGGGAGGCCGCAAACCAGCTCGCAGCGCTGGTTCTGGAATCTTGATGTTTGCGAAATGCTTCAGCTTACCCCTGATTGGCGTTTCCGTCCTCCGGGAGTTGGCCCCCCAGAAAGCAAAAAGGCCCGGAAACCCGGATCTTTTCGACGATGGTAGCGGGGGCCCGGACTGAATTAAGCGCACGACTGCCGAGGCGGTTTCGGCTGGTTCTGGTGTAGCTGACGGTGGCCCAGGGCATGCGTGCAGAAAAGGGAGATGTCGGGACCCGGAACTGCACACGATGCACCAACGTCGCCACCTGCCCCCTGCGAGGCAAGAAACCAGGAAGCGTCAGAGCACGCGCTCACGGCGACCTCTTGGGAGCCGAGCAGAGAGAATCGGCGAATCGACGCCGGGGTCCGTCTTTCTCCTGGCCTCAATCCCCTATCTTCGCAAGTAGGTTCCAGAGCACTTGGGCCACTTCACCACGCGTGGCGTTGGCATAGACATCCCACCCAGAGCCCATGCCGACGAGGCCACCTAGCAGGCCGTTGTACTCAGCCATTCGCAGGTTCGCTCCATGCGGCTCGTCAACTCCCGCGAACAAGGAGGGAGACCCCGTCGGGGGATTCTCCAGTGTGCCGGGGAATATACTCTTTGCTCCCCGCACAATCATGCTGACCATCTGATCGCGGTGGATGGGGTTCGTGGGAGCGAACAGGGTCTGGGCCAGGTTGGTCCCGGTGGTTATGCCGTTGTCGTAGGCGGCCTGCACGAAGATGTGCGGATATCCTGCGGCATCGGGAGATCCGAGATCAGTGAAACGAGTCGCGGTGGAAGCGTTGGGAGGGATGCCGAGCGTACCCACGATCATCTTGGCGAACTGCTGGCGCGTCACCTCAGCATCAGGCCAGAACTTGCCGTCGGTCTTGCCACTGATGATGCCTCGAGAGGCAAGGTCGGTGATGGCCTCGTAGTACGGGTGGAAGGCCGGTACGTCGGGGAAACCGTCCGGAGGTTCCGGAGGGCCACCACCCGAAACCTCGAGCCAGTAGGCGAAGTTGTAACCGTACGGATTCGGCTCCACCCAGATGTAATAGGTGCCGGTTTGAGTGGGCGTGTACTGGATCTCGGCGGCTTCCCGTGAGGCTGCATCCTTGTTGTTCTTGGCCATCACGCGCTCACCCAGTCGGTGATTGTAGTAGTTCGAGATCGAGGGCGTGCTGGGGTCGAGCAGACTGAGGTAGGCGAGAGAGGAGCCGCTGTTGTTGTATGGGGTGAGGGGTAGGAGGCGGATGGTCACCGGTTGGCCAGCGGTCAGACCGACCGCGTAGAGGTCGTCCGCATCGGCCTTGGAGGAAACCACCCCCGTCACCGTGCCCACACCGATGGCCGTGCCGGGGATATCATCGCTGTCCGCGGCCATAGCCAGTGGCGCCCGGGCCGTCCGGGTGACTGAAAGCTGGTAGTTGAGAGTCCCGGCCTCCCACTCGACCCACAGGTAGTAGGTACCGGATTTCGCCGGGATGTAGTCGTAGTCGGCCCAGAAGCGGATGAAACTGCCCCCGCTAAGCGTATAGCCTATCTCCCAGTCGTCGGCTGAGTCGGTGATAGAAGAAGCCCCCGGGACAAGCAGGTAGAGGGAGCCCTTCGGCCCGCTCGTCGTTCCGGGGTCACAGCGGATGTGGACTTCCTGCCCGGCAGTCAGGCTTACTGCATAGACGTCATTCACGTCCCCCGAGCTGACACTCTGGGACACACTGCTGCCCAGTGCCAGCACATTACCGGGGACGTCGTCGTCGGTCGCCGCCAGCGCTGAGCCGACACTGAAGAACACGGAGAAGACGAACACCAGAGCACCAAGCAAGACGTAACGTCGCACGACTGCCCCCCTTGCGGCCCTTCGGGCCTTATGCGGTCATTGACCGAGTACGGACGAATGGAAACTCAGCAGCCCTAGTAGTAGATGGCGACCACCATCCATTTGCCGTCGCGGAACTCCACGGCTACGTCGATCTGATCCCGCGTCGAGGCCAAGGTCCAGCCCAAGGCGAGGTCTTCCCCGTTCGTCGCGCCCTCAGGGATACTATCGTCGACCTCCGCGGTGCTGCCGTCCTTGAACGTGACTGTCGCCGTGGACTTGGAGTCCGTCAACCCGAACTGACCCCCTATCTCGGCATGATTGGTCACCGGCCCCATGACGGCCATCCTGCGTTCTCCCTCTTGCGGTTCCGGCAGTTCAGATGGCCCAGACGTAGTTGCATTAGTCGTGCCGGGCACCGCAGGGGTCGTTGTGCTCGCAGCCATGGTGGCCCCGCCGGGTTTGAAGCTGGCGAGAAAGGCGTCAAAGACGGGCTGATTCGCAGTCCGGTTCTCCTCTGCCGTCTGCGTGTGCACGGTGTACTCCATGGGACCCGAGAACAGAAAGTACACAGTGGTGACAAACGGGACGCCGTCCTTGACGAAGCCGTGGGTCTTCTTGAAGCCCCTCATCCCGCCCATGCTGGTCTCGGTCAGAGCCTCGATGACCTTCACGTCGGTCACCCCGCTGCCCCAGTCCACGCTGGCCGATTCGAGCTGACTCTTCACGCTGGACATGTTGGACTCGTCGATGGGCTGGCCCATGTAGAACGCCCTCACCTCGGCCAAATCCATGTACGTGTCTGCCGCCGAGGCCCCGTCGCGGTCGAGGAAGCCGACATCGCTCACCTTGCCGCCCCAGGCAAGCGCGCCGCCGCTGTCAGGGATAGTCTCAGGGGTGACCTCGTATACCTTCAGCTTCCAATCGGCCGGGTACTCGAAGCTGTAGCCGTACTCGGGGTCGGTGTAGGTCTCGACGCCGGTGGCCGTCGAGCCGCAGGCCCCCACTGCCACGGCTACCGACAGCAGCGCGCACACCACCACGACCAAGAAGGCCGGCAGATGTGAGACCGGCGGTCTCACCACCTGTCTCCTACCCGTGACGCCAACGTCTTTGGCTGCGCCTTCTCCGTCCACTGGCCGCCCCAAACTCGCACCGGCGTATACATGCCTGCTTTGAGTATAGGCCGACCTACTCCCGAGTCAACGGCTCTGGAATCCCACGCTGGTGAGGCTTGGTAGCGCGTCAGGCCACCGTCCACCCTCTGTAGCAACGGTTTTAGGTCGCCTGCGCGATCCCCCCAGACAAGAGACCCGTGGCTATCGGCGCGTTACGATCGTCCCAAAAATGGCAATCACCACGACGATCACGACAAAGGCCACGGCGATGTTGAACGAGAGCTGGGACCACCATTTAGCCTTGCGAGAGGATTCCTGAGCTCCTCTGTAATCGCCCGCTGACAATCGGTTCCCGACCCTCACAGCGTGGACCACGGCGACTATTCCGGTCGGCCAGAAGCACAGTATGAGCGTCGCGATCGCCCAGCCGAGATAGCTCTTGATCCGTGCGGGTGCCGCGGAGTAGGGAGCCATCCCGGCCGGGGGGTACCCCGGCATCTGGTAGGGTGCGGTCTGGAGTGACGCGGGCGGTGCCGCAGGGCGTGGCTCATAGGTCTGACTCGCGTGCTGGGGCTGATAGGCCGGCTGCGCCTCCGAAGGGTTGGGTCGCACCCCTTGAACGCCCAGTCGGAAGGGCGCCATGTCCATACCGCACGTCATACAGAATCTGGCTGACGCGCCGTTTGGATTGCCGCACTGCGGACAGTATTCCGTCTCTTCCTCCAGCGGTCTGCCTCCAGTGGGGCTCTGTGATTGCGTCTGAAGCTCCGCAGCGCTGCCTCCGACCAGGCGCTTTACAGCCGCAATGTCGTTGAACGCGAAGACCCGGGTCAAGAAGGAATCCTCAGAGAGGCGAGCGACGCACTGCAGCACGGCCAATACGGGGTCGTGCGTTTCGACCATCAATATGCCGTCCGTAATGCTCCCGGACCCCAGTAGCCACCTCACGTCT
Source organism: uncultured Actinomycetes bacterium (assembly GCA_963816155.1). Lineage (GTDB taxonomy): Bacteria > Actinomycetota > Thermoleophilia > RBG-16-64-13 > RBG-16-64-13 > JAXGXJ01. The sequence goes on from CAWFJE010000005.1 coordinate 3,983, forward strand.
AGGTCTTGTCGGTCGGAGGCGGCGAGGGTACTGCCCAAGGAACTGAAGAGCATGGCGGCCGGCCACTCTTTCGGTACCCGACTGTCTTCCGCGACTCTCTCAGCTTTAGCAAAGAAGGTGTCTACCTTCTCCCGAGGCAGTACAGGCAGCACTCCGCACAGCCGTATGAGTTCTTGGTGCTGCGCATAGCCCCAACTTTCGAAATACCTCTCGTTCAGGCTCATGACGCCGTCCTCCAGAACCCTTCGAACCTCAGCACGATTGTCCGCCAGCGTCCAGGCTCGCTACTTGCTTGCCCGTCCGCGTCTTGGTCGGGGCTCATGGTCCAATGAAACGGTCAACTCGGCATGGCAGCGACTGCCCTGCTAGCCTCTTCACTCGGCCCGATCGACGAGGTGACCCTCGGCGTCGATCCAGAGCGTCGGCCGGCCTCGAAGGCCTGCGAGCAGGGCGAGGGCACCAATGGCACCGACAGCCAGCAGAATTCCGCCGATGTACCCTCCAGGTTGAACGGTCCAACCGCTGTCGAGAGTGAGCATCAGCACGTACCCGATCGCTCCGAACACCCAAAGCGCGGCCACGACCCCGAGCCGGATCGGGAGCCATCGCTTCCGATACGGCCTGTTCCCGCCCAGGCGAGTCTTCCATTCTTTCCTAAACGAGCCCGTCCCTTTCCCCACAAGGACCGCTCCGACCACGATCAAGACAGGGGTCAACAACAGGACGTAGATGGCACTGTCGGCCCAGCCCTGCCAAAGTGCGACCAGACCGTTGGCGACCCCCAACAGCATCAGCACGTAGCCGCTGATGCGGAGCCCCAGGCCTGCCCGAGGCAGAAGGAAAGAGCCGATAGTGAGGATAGCGGTCAAGACGGCGAGTGCGAGAAAGCCCCAACCCATGGTGAGGACATCGCCGCCTCGCGTGGCCACAAAGACCTCGTCCCCAAGGAGATCGTTCAGGCGGCCGCCTACCGTGCCCTCGTGCCACTGCAAGAGTCCCAGAAGGAGCAGCCCTATGTATCCAAGTTCGACCAGGCTGTAGCCCACCCGTTGGAGCCCGGAGGGTATGACGCCCGCGGTGAGTCGCACGCCAGCGCTCTTCGAGAGAGTGTCCGCGGAGGCCGGCGAGGCAGCCACTCGGGCTTGCGAGGCATCCGGGCGCAGAAAAACCTGATAGCGTTCGCTCGCGTCCACCGGCGGGGATCCCACGGCGATAGAAGACACCCCTCTCTCGGTCGGCGGAGGAGCTGGTGGCTGCGGATGAAGATCGGGCTGCGGGGGCCTTACCTGGGCCATCTGGTTCTGCGGGCAAGCTGCTCGCGCCTGTGGAGCCCACTTGCGGTAGGGGACCAGGTCCACGCCGCACTTCATGCAGAACCTGGCATCCTCGTGGTTCGGACTGCCGCACTGCGGACAGTACATGAGCCCCCCTTTGCTTCCCTGCCGACCCCGCAGGTCTGTCTACTCGCCTGCTAGGCTCCCCCAGCCAGTTTCCCCAGCGGGCAGGTTGGAAAAGGTCATGACGTCAAAGCCGTTGGCTTCGGCCCATTTCTTGGCTGCTCCGCTGAGTGCGCTATTGCCAGAGTTCAAAAAGTGCTCGGCCATCACCTTGTTTGCCTGCCGATCGAAAGCTTCCAGAAGAGGCGTCTCGGTCTCGGGTATTCCGAGGTGGATGAGGCCGTAGTAAATGAACACCGTCTCTTTCGCTGCGAGCCACTCCACCAATTTGGCCGGGTCGTCCTTGTTGATGAGCGCAAGTGCATCAGAGGCGGATAGTCGGGCGTTCGAAGCGCCCGTCTCCTCTACGTTGGACGTCATCACGGTGAGCAGGCCCGCTTCAGCCCCTCTGTCACCGATCTGCCCCAACGCCTTAGCCGAGTAGCTCACGACCACCCAGTCAGCGCTCTTGAGCCCCATCAGCAGAGCATCCACCGCTCCGGTGCCGAGCTTGGCGAGCGACACCAGGACCGCGTCTCGGACCACTTCAGCCCCCGCGAGCAGCTCGACCAGCGCCGAAGCCGCGGCTGGGTCACCGATATCCCCGAGGAGTCCCACCGCCCAGTTTCGCACGGAGCCAGGGGCCTGGTCGTCCGCGGCCAGCGCGATGAGAGGGTCAACGGAACCCGCCCCTATGGCCAGCAGGGCCTCATCGACCACGGCTTTCTCGTCGCCTGACACGTAGAGCGGCGGTCCGTTCTCCTTCACCCAGTTGACGATCGGCTCGGCAGCCCGCGGATCGGCGAACGTGCCCAGAGCCTCGATGGCGGCCGGCTGTTCGTAGCGCTCCACGCGGCTCTTCTCCGAAGCCGACAGCGTGGTTTCGAGGACGCTGATGATGGCAGGGACTGCCCGTTTGTCACCGATGGCGGTGAGGACCTCCACCGCGTAGCCTGCCGCCGGCGAGAAGGGGTCGGCCTCGATGATCTCTATCAACGGCTCCACCGACGCAGGATCAGCCAGTTCTCCAAGGGAGGCGGCGGCGTCGCCTGCTCGCGTCGGGTCATCTCCTTGGAGCATGGCGATCAGCCCGGGAATATCCCCCTCCTCCTCCAGGCTGGAGACGCTTGGTCCGCAGCCGCGCGAGCCCAGCACGAAGTAGAGGGCGATCACGATAAGCACCATCACCGCGATTCCCGTGACGATGTTTCTCCGTACCGATGAATCCCGTGCCACCGCTTCACCTCCCCAGCGGACCCTATGACTTAGAGTATAGGCCGAGGCGGCGCTCTTGAGATAGGTACGCATATCGAATCCAGCGACATGAGCGCCGTCTTCGGCAGCCAAGACCATGCGGCCCCAGGTTCTCCTGGCCCAGGTTCTCCTGGTGTTGCACGGCCCACCGTCTGACGACGTCGCAGGTTCAAATCGGGGTCTCGAAATAAGACCCCGCTTTGCAGGGGAAAAGGTAGCGGGGGCCCGACTTGAACTAAGCGCACCACTTCCGGCCCCGTTCCCGACATCCTTCTCTTTGGTGCTTGCGTAGCTGCAGCAGCGCGGCGAGGCCACGCTTCGGCCGAGATCGGGCGCAGGCAGGTGAACGGCGGCTCCCAGGTGAAGGCGTTCGGCATGGCGGTGAAACGGTGACCGGGATCTCGCACACCATTTCTCTGGACATTAGCCCTCTGGCCCCGCCGGCGCCGAGAAGGTCGGGGTTTCCTGATTGTATGGAAGTCCACCGAAAGCTTGCTAGTCCGTGGCGCCTGAGGGCGACACCCCTGCCAGCAGCACGTGGCATTCTTCACGAAGGACAGGGACGTCGTGCTGTGCAATCCGTAGGACCGCTTCGTCATCTATGGAGGCATACTCGTGAGCGAGCCGATTGCGAAAGCCGACGATCAGCCGTGCGTGGGTTATGTGGAGGCGAGAGCAGGATTCAGGCGCCCCAGTGAGGCTACGGCTTCGCTGCTACACGGCATAAAGCATCTGCTTGGTACGGTCTATCTCGGCCGAGATGTAGCGGTTCTTGACCGCCCCGGCCATCGCCAGGTCGACCTTGACCTCCAGAGCTGCTTCCAGATCATCAGCCATGTCAAAGTACGAACGGGCCCGATCGTAGCCATCCATGGGCTCGAACTCGACAAGTAGGTCGACGTCGCTCTCCCCGGGGCGGAAGTCGTCGCGAAGTGCAGAGCCGAATGCGAACAACCGCAAAACGCCATACTTGCGGCAGATGGCAGATATGAGATCGTGCTTGCTCTGCAGTACCCCGACCATGCTGAACCTCCAGCGTAATCATACCGCGATCACCGGAAGATCTCCCAGTCAGGCGCCACGGGCACAAAGGATTCGGAGTCGCTCTTCATGCCAGGCGAGAGCGGTCAAGGTGGCCAGACTGGCGAGGCCTTCAAGCTCAAGGCGGACTTCCTCGAGACTCAGCGCCGCGAGGATCTCGCCCCTCTTGGCCAAGCATGGCCGGGTGATTCGCATCCTCCGCTACGGGGTTGGCTCGGAGTGACATCGTCCCCCTTCCCACATCGCCGTGTTCCAGAATCTTTCCCGCTCTCCGTGGAGAAGCCAGCGATGAGGCGGAGCGAGCAATTACGCGTACCGGGCCTTCCTCTGGCAAGAAGGGCATCCACGTGAACCCGGAGGCCGCGACCGGCGTTATACACTATAAGGAGAGGCGAAGGACACGCTGGAGGTCTTCTGCGGGAGAGCTACAGCCGCCATCAAGTGGGAGCCAGACCGAGTGGGCCCGGTGCCGGCAACGCCGCCTAGCGAGTCGGAGGGGAGCGCGATGTCAGGAGTGAAGCGTCCAGCTACGAGGTTGTTCGGAGTGCTCGCCGCGCTGGTGGTGCTGGCGACCTTCATCGTGATCGCCACGCTGGTGCCGCCGGCCGCGGCGACGCCGGCCGGGCTAGACGTCGGCGCGTGGCACCAGTCCTTGTTACCGGCCGAGGGCCCCACGACCGTTCACGCCGTGCAGGGGGGCCGCGTCGTCTTCAGCGAGTACAAGTCGAGCGCGGAAAGCAGCGACTTCGAGATCTATGACGTCGCCGCCGGCACAACGACGGTGCTCTTCGAAGACGGGCCCGTGGTGACCGATGCCTGGTTGAACGGCGATCACCTTCTCTACGCTCTGTACGAAAGGTCGGGAAACAGCCGCATCACCCGGGTCTATCTACGCGACTTGGCGACGGGGCAGGTCGGTCGCCTAAGTGGCGAGAATTGGCAGGCCCATGCCGTCGCACTCACGGGCGCGGGCGCCGTCTGGGAGCAGTACTACTGGACGGAGACCGGCGTCGGGCCCGAACGGCAGTTGGTGTACTACCCCTTCTCGACCGGCCTGCCTACCGTACTCGACCGGGGTGACGGCTCTCAAGGCTTCAGCCACTTCGAAGCGGCCAACGACCAGTACATCCTGTGGTTCCGGGTGCCGGCGACCGGCCCGGACGGCGCTCCCGCGCTTCCGCTCCACCGTCCCTTCGTCGCCTACTCCGTTTCCAGCGACGAGAAGACCGAGATCCCCGCGTCCGACCTCGATGCGCTCTACCGGACCCTGGACGGCGGCACCCTCTACTACACCGCCCGGGCCGGAGAGAGCTACGAACTCCACACCTGGGACCTCGCCACCGGGTTCGACGCTCGCATCGTCGACTGGTCGGCGCCCATCCAGAACGTGACCGCCGAGGGCGAGTGGGTGGCGTGGGCGTACTGGGACCAGGGCGCCCACATCGTGGCCTATAGCCAGGGCACGGGCGCGCAGTTCCTCATCCACAGCGCCGGTCAGGTGGGCGGTTTGGATCTCACGGACGGGCTTCTCACTTGGAAGGCTGAGCCCGCCTACGCCACAGAATCCGGTGGGCGCCAGCTCTTCGCCGCCGATCTTGCCGCCCAGGCCGTGTCTCGACTCACCGACGCGCAGTCGTTCGCGCGCTCCTGGGCCACGGACGGCGACCTCATCGCCTGCGCCACCGCCGGCCTGGGGGACTACCGGGTGGAGTTATACCAGTCCAGGGACTCTGACGATGAGCACTACTTCGCCGACGTCCCGCCCAGCAACATGTACTGGACGGCCATCATCGGGCTCAAGCGGTTGGGTGCCGCCACCGGCTACCCACCAGAAGCCGGCGTGGTGGCCTTCCGGCCCGATTCGTCTTTCACAAGAGGTCACTTCGCCAAGCTCCTGGTCGAGGCCCTCGACCTACCACGCCACGGCGACTACGTGCAGACGCTCGCCCACCTGGGCATCCTCCGCGGCACGACCCCGGGACGGCTCTCACCCTATGACCCGCTGACCCGGGCTCAACTGGCGACGCTCATCGTCCGGGCGACCGACACGCTCGACATCGAGTTGCTGCACCTCTGGGATCGCGACGCCGTCCAGTCGCCCATGGCCCAGTTCGATCCCACCCACGGACCTAACGTGGCCGTGGCGCAATTCGCCGGGCTGTGGAACGGGGTCGCGAGCTACAAGTTCGGGTGGGATCCCTGGGCGCCGGCCTCCCGGGGGGAGGCGGCTCAAGTGGTGTGGAATCTCGTGACGGCCAGAGGAGCGGAGGTGGGACGATGAAACAAGGCGCGATGACGCGACGCATGCGAGCGCTGCTGCTTACGGGTGCGGTGGCGGTGCTAACGACCCTGGGATTCGCCGCCCCGGCGTCGGCCGAGATCGACGTGGCCGGGTGGGAGTTCAAGGAGGTCACGTCGCAGAATGTCCACCTCGGCTTCAACATGGCCTTCGACTCGGTGCACGTCGTCTTGCCGAAGCTGAGCGGCCCCGATGGGCCCTGGGACCTCTTCCTCCTGGATCTCGCCACCGGTGCGGAGACGCGTATCACCGACAGCCCAGAGGGCGAATACGGCCTAGCCCTGGACGGCTCGCACCTGGTCTGGGTCTCGCGACTGGAAGGCGATGCCGAGTCCGGTGTCCTCCGGCTGCGTGATCTCGACACCGGAGCGGAAACGACCATCGCCCAGGGCATGATCATGTGGGAAGACCGTGTGCAGATCGTGGGTGACCACGTGGCTTGGACGCAGCTGGAGCGGGTGCCGGGAGGCGACGCCCTGCAGCGCGGACTCTACCTCTACACCATCTCGACCGGCACAACCCTGCGCGTCGGCGACGGGCCCGCGAACGTGAGCAGCGGGTCGGGGGGCAACACGGCCTTCGACCTGAGCGGCACGCACCTGGCGTTTATCAAGGCGGGGCTGGTCTCGACGCATCCTGAGATGTGGCTCTACGATATCCCCGCGGCCACTGAGAAGCCGCTGGGCGTGATCGCCGAAGGGCTCGCGCATGTGAGTCTGGGGGCCGACTTGGTGACCTGGGCGGCTCCCGCCGGCAGCGGCCCGGCCCCGTTCTACGCGCCCTCCGACATCCTCCTCTACCGCATCTCGACCGGCGTCACAGAGAAGATCGCCACCATCAAGACGCCCGAACCCTATCCCAAGACCGACGGCAGATTCGTCGTTGGTGACGACTATCCGGGCGACTCCACCCAGAGCACGCGTGTCATCTGGGGCTATGACGCCGATACGGACAAGCACATCGACGTGAGTGCGAACAAGTTCCTCAACTTCACGCCCGAGATCTCCGACGGCCTGGTGGTGTGGGAGCGCGGCGGCGAACTCGATTCTGAGATCATGGCTCACGATCTCTTGACCGGGCAGACCACCCAGCTCTCGTCTAACCGAACGTGGATGGACCAGCTCGCGTTGGTCAGTGACCGCACCGTCGTCTGGTGGAAGAGCTGGTTCTCGAACGAGGTCGGGGTTCCGGAGCCCGCGGACAGGTTCATGGTGGCCACCGCGCCTGCGGCCTTCATCGGCCCCTTCGCCGACGTGCCGGGCCAGCATCGCTTCCGCACGGCTATCCTGGGCATGGACGAGCTGGGCATCGCCACCGGGTACCCGCTCCCGGGGATCACCGGCGGACACGTGCCGGACGGGAAGGATCGGGTGTTCCGGCCGGATGAGCCGCTCCTGCGGGCGCAGCTCGCCAAGATGATCTGCGAGGCGTTCGACGTCCCGGTGACCGAGACCATGACCTCCGTCTTCACCGACCTGGGAGCGGACGACCCTGCCAACCTCTATCCCCACGAGTACGTGGCCGCTCTCACCGCCGCGAGCGTGATCAAGGGCAAGACCGCGACCCGCTTCGATCCCTACGCGCCGGTGACGCGGGCCCAAGCCGTCAGCCTGCTCGTACGCGCCCTGGATGCCTTCGAGCCCGGGCTGCTCAAGAACATCGCCGGGCAGGCGCCGGGCGCCTACTACTGGGGTCCCCCCCATGCCGACAACCTCTGTAAGGCCTACGCCAACGACCTCCTGTCGAGCACCATCGGCTGGCTGCAGCGCTGGGATGCCCGATCGACCTGCACTCGCGGAGAGGCCGCGCAGATGCTGTGGAACGCGCTCGAACTCATGGATTAGGGAGCTACCGGCGGCGGGATCCAGAGTTCGCAGGAGGGGAGAACAGAGGTGAAAGACCGGGGCAGGAGGCGCCGCGAGAGAACTGAGAGAGGGCTGCGCACGTCCCACGGGCAGGCGCACCCACTTTCCAAGGAGGACGCGATGTCGGGAGCACTCTCCAGCCAGCGATTGAGGCCCGTGCTTCTGGTAGTCGCAAGCCTTCTCGCGGTCGCCGCCATCATTCTCCTGTCCGGCTGCGGCGCGTCATCCACCCTGACGACTCCTATCACGTCATCCCCATCCTCCGCATCGTCGTCAACAACAGGCGTGGTACCTGCAACAGCCGAGCCCGTGATGACCACCTCTCCCTGGGCTGTCTCGTGGCCCTCCGAAGAAGCCTCTGAAGCGGCGGAGTCAGCCATATCAGCTTGGCCGACAGGCATCGAGGTCCTCGTGCTCAGTACCGGGTATGAACTCTACGTGGTGGACCACGACGGCGTGAGGTGGACCCAGGAGATGCAGACGCGACCCCAGAATACGGCGCCGACATCGTCCGCGCCGTTCGACGGTGTGGCCGTCAGCAACAACCAGCAGTTCGTCGCCTACGTCGATCATGCCAAGGAGGTCGTCGTCCGCTCGATCCGTGACGGCGCCGAGGTAAGCCGCGTCTCTTATCAGGCTGAAGGTGAGACCCAACTCCGCTGCCTGTCCTCGGACGGGAACCTGGCCGTCCTCGCCTCAGTCCCTCCGGATCTGCCCAAGGGGACGACCGGCGACCGGCTGCCCTGGAGGGTCGCGCTGCTGGATATGCGAAGCGGTGAGGCGACGATCGAGCAGCCGCTCGAGGATATCGTTAAGGAGCGGACTGCAGGGGATCCCAAGACCCAGTTCACGCTGTATTCGCTTGACTTTCTGTCAGAAGACACACTCGTCGTCGGCTACGTCGGCTGGGAGGGAGGAACGTATGCCTACGACATCCACAGTGACGCCCTTGAGCCCGTCCCCGGTGTGAACATGGTCTCTGCCGTCAGCGACAGCGGCATCGTCTACGGATGGAGTTCTGACCCCCAAGGCCCTCGCCCGGTGGTGTGGAATGGCTCGGCCACCCAGGCCCTCGAACTCGATGTCGACTCGGCCTACGCCCTGGGGGGAGCCTTCAACCAGGCAGGGGATGCTCTCGCCATCCAGGTGATGTCCTCCACCCATCAGACCCGTGGCTGGCAGGTGTTTCGCCTGAGCCAGGAACGATGGGAACGCTCAGGCCCAGTCGCAGAGAACTCGTGGATGAAGGCGGCTCCACGCGCACTGAGCGTCGACGGCACTCTCGCCTTCACTGCTCTAGAGGGCGGCCTTCAATGGGAAAACGGTCAGAACGCGGCCCTTCTCTCCCACGACTTCCAAACGGGCGCGTGGCAGGAGTGGCTGGGGCCGGACGACCTCCTCGTCGACTTCGGCCAGTTTCCCTTCGTGGCGATTATCCCCACAGCAGCGCCGGCGGCCTACGTCCCCGATCCGCCGCCCGGATGGTCCATCAGCCTGCTCGGCGAGGCCCGGCCGGCTGACTTCCGGGCCGAAGACGGCGTCCTCGCCCTGCCGAGGGGTCTCATCGACGAGCGCGGCTGGGAACAGCACTACGATGTCTACAGGCTCACCGATCCCTCCGCCGCCGGGCCCGGGGCCACGGTGCTGCGTGACTACATCAAGGGCCAGCTCCGCGACCTCGACTCCGGGGTCACGCTCTACGCGAAGGCGCGGCCCGGGACCTCTCCCGACAACCCCCTCTTCGACCTCTACGCGGGCGATCTCGGGAGCGGTCGGGTGACCAAGCTCCCCGTGGAGCCGGGGACGACGGCGGCCGGCTGTGCCGTGTCGGGCTCGATCGCGGTCTGGAGCCAGTGGGGTTTCCAGCACCAGCCGGAGGTACTCGGTTACGACCTCGGGCTAGGGGCGGAGTTCCTCATCAGCCACAACCTCGACGCCAACGGCAGCCCGGCCATCGACGGCACCGACGTGGTCTACGATTCCTGGAACGGAGAGCAACATCGCCTTCTTCACTACGATCTTCGCACCAGGGAGACGCGCGAGCTGGCGGTGGGCATTCCGGGAAGCAGCGCCGTAGAGGCGCAGGTGGATTCAGGGCGCGCCCTCTGGACCGAACGTCGCCGGCCGGGGCCACAGCAACAGCAGTATGAGGAGGGCCTGTATCTGGCCAATCTGCGCACGGGCACGAAGGAGCGCATTGCCTCCAGCACAGGCATCCTGCGGGCCGAGTTGGACCGGGACCTCGTCGTCTTTGGCCGCCAGGAGAACGACGGCACGTTTGCCATCGAACTGCGCGACCTGGCGCACGGGGCGACCAAAGTCCTCACGGGACCCGACGCCCTGCCCGGCACCTTCTCGGTTGATGACGGCTCGGTCGTGTGGCAGGACGTCACCCGCACACCTGATGGGCAGAGCCTCGATTCCCGTCTCAAGCTCTACGATCACGCTACCGGCCAAGTGACCGAACTCGCGGCCGGCGGGGTCCTCATGCAGCCGGTGACGGACGGCGGCCGGGTCGTCTTCTGGGAATGGGACGGTCCTGAGCACTCCCGCCTGTGGCTGGTCGAGAGGGACACCGCCATCGCCCCCGACTTCTACCTGGACGTGCCCGCCGGCCACCCCTACCGCGACGCCATCATGGACTTCACCGACCGTGGCTTCGTCTCGGGCTATCTCAACGGCATCTTCCGGACGTTCCACCCCGGATATCCGTTGCTCCGGGCCCAGATGGGCAAGATCTTGTCCACGTCCCTGGGGCTCTCGGTCTATGAGGAGATGAGTCTGGCGCCCTTCGGGGACCTGGGAGCGGACGATCCGGGGGACCTCTATCCGCACGAGTATGCCGCCGCCGTCTACGGGGCCGGGCTGATGCAGGGCTACACGAACGGCGACTTCGGGCCCTGGGACCGACTTACCCGCGCGCAGATGGTGACCATTGTGGTGCGGGCGCTGCAAACACGCGCACCGCTGACGATCGCCGACCCGCCCGCCGACTACCGGGGAAGCGTGACCGGCGCCCCGGCCGTGCACGCTGAGAACCTACGCCTGGCGGAGTACAACGCACTCCTGGACGAGATCGACGGCTTCGGCCCAGCCTGGGACCCGAACGACTACGCCCGGCGGGGCGAGGTGATCCAGTTGCTGGCAGACGCTCTTGCGGCACCGACGAAGCGGGTACGGGCGTGTGCCCGGCGTGCGCGGCTTGGAGGCGGTGCCCGCCGGTTACGCGCTGCTGGTCGAGGGCGAGGCGCGCGAGCACCTGACGACGGCCCGGGTGACCTCGCTCGTCGTCCCCGAACGGGGGTCTTCCAGATAGAGATGCCGGACACCCATAATCCCACCTCGCAAATGCTCCTGACCGTGCGCACGCCCGAGGCCCAGGCGGGCTATCGCGGGCAGGCCGTCTTGCAGGGCGCGCCGCGGCCGCTGGAGATGGGCTTTCTCGATTCCCCTCTCACCTACCCCGGACAGGGGTGGCGGGTAGCCGAGCTGACCCGCTCCGGCGACCACCTCTCGGCGCGGTTGGAAGCCGGCACTCCACCCGCCATCATCGAGCGGCGGGTGGAGGCCGACGTGGATCCGCAGACAGGGCTCATAGTAGCCGAGGAGCAACGGGACCAGCATGGTACCTGGTCCCTTACTCGGCGGCTGGTGCCGCTGTCATCGCTCCAGGTCCCAAGCCTTGACGACGTCGCGACCTTCGCCCGCGCGGACTGGCGACAAACGGTAGCAGCGGCAGACGCCCTCAACTACCAGGTCTACGGAATCGACGTTCCCGAATTGCAGCTTCACATGCTCCAGTTCGCCGACGAGCGGGTATGGCTCGATTACAGTACGGTCGCCGAGCCGGGCCACCTCGCTCTCAAGACCTGGCAGGAGCAGATCGGACCCAGTGGGCCGCCCTCCGGTGACCTGGGCGGATCTTGGACCAAGCAGACGCCGGAAGCCGGCGAGGCGCGCTACGCCCGCACCTTCGTCATCGGCGACCGGGCCGTCTCGATGTGGGTCTTCACTTGGATGGTAGACAAGTATCCCGGCATCCTGGGCAGGATCGCGGCCGGACTCGAGCCTCTTGCCCAGACTCAGCAAGCGACGGATCCCCAGCCACCGACGATCATATTCACCGAGCCCATGCCGCTCCCTAGCGGAGCCGACTTCGGCGGGCTCATTGCCCGGTAGCCACTCATGAGGCGAGACCTGAGGAGCTTCAGCGTGGGATGGTTTGCATGATGATGGACGTGACCCACAGAGTGAGACTGCTAACGTGCTTCGCCCTGCTGCTGATGGTCCTCCTCGTCGTCTCCGGCTGCAGTGCCGCTCCCCCTGACATCGTCGAAGCAGACATCGTCGGCTTCGCGCTAGAAGGCATCTGGTCGGAGACGATAGGCCGCGAAGGGTTGCCGGAGCCCGATCGACCTCTTGACCGGTTGGTCGCCGCATATAACGCCGCGGATGGGGCGAGATGGCGGGTGGATACAACTCCCTCTCTTTTTGTCTCGATCGACCTCATCGGTGGCATGCGTCTGTCGCTGCAGTTCTCGAGCCAGTATCCCGAGGATGGCGTGTTAGTTCTGGCCTGGGATGGTGAATCCGACGAAGCGACTGAGCACCACATTGACTCCCCTGATCTCTTGCCCGCAGTGTGGGAACTGCTGAGCGACGAACAACGCCAATCACTCAAGGCCTCAGAGCAGAGGCCATGGCTGCCTGAGTGATCAGAGCTGGGATGCAGTCGGTCGCGCGGAAGTGAGGGGAGATGCAGATGACAGAACAGCTAGCCCGTACTGAGGCCGAGGTCGACAGTCTGCGCCCGGAGATGTGGCCCCGCTGTTGAGGCTCTGAAGACGCTCATGGTGCGAAGGGAGCTTGATCCCGACGAGATCCTCCACTTCGCGCGGGTCTGCAGAGTGGAGAACGTCATGAAGCCGTATCTCCAGGCGCTCACATCTTAGGTGGTTGGCGGCGAGAACGCGCTACTGAACTCGTGCCAGATGAGAAGGGCCTCGTCCCTCAGCGCTGCTGCCCCGGGACTCCGCGGTGCCGCACCAACGAAGCGCTCGTAGTCTCGCGGTCCGGCATGATTGGCGCTCGAGAAGTCACCGGCAAGGCGAGCCAAGGAATCAACAAGCAGATCCTCTGCCGCGATGGGGCTGGCAGAAATGGCTGCTGCGGCCTCTCTCGGGCCTCCCGGCCAGTTTCGCAAGACGAAGAGGAGGTCATAGACGTCTTTGGTATCCCGGCGGTCAAGGTAGGCGGCGGCCTTCAGCATGACAAAGGGTGCGAGTCCGGCAATCCGTATCTGCACGGTCGAGTAGGCGCCGTCAAGCAACTCAATCTCGCGCTCGACCAGCACGGCATCGCGCAAGGCGAGTTCCACTCCACGGACGCACAGTAGTTCAAGATTCCCCGAACCGGCGGGAGGGGTCACCTTGGGTCGGAAAAGGGTCCCGCTTGGCGTGGTGGCATCGTCGCCCAGCAGTTCGAGAACCACCAGGTGATCGTCTACCTCGACCGACCACTGCCAGGACGAGCCCTTGTATCTCGCCAGACCGGCTCGCTTCAGGTTCTTCTCCAGGGTCCGATACGCTCCGCCCAGCCGACCGCCGATGGCCAATCCCAGAGCCATGTCAACATCGGTGCTTCCGACGTGGGCGCCGGTGAGAGGGTCAATGACTCCGGGAAGGAGATACCGGGGGACCAGGCCGCCTACCAGGCACACTCAATCACGCCACGGGGCGCCTATCGCACGAAGGACCGTGCCGAGAACGCGCTCACACCTTGCCGTGACCTGCTCGCCATAGTCGCCCACATCTTTGGCCGTCATGTCAGAAACCAATCACCCTTTCTCGGTACGCAGCTGCCTGCTCGCGACCACGTCTCGGGTTCACGAGGAGATCCGCGTAGACGCGGAAGCGAGAGGCTACCGGTATTTCTATCGCCGGACTGAGCTGGGCGCCAACCAAGGGTCCTCCGGAACCTGCCCGCCACAACACGACATTGGCGCCTTCCTCAGACCTGATTCCGCCGACGACCTGTCGCAGGTATTCGACTGCGGTGCCTCTGGCGACCCAGAACTCTGCGACAGAGACGCTGGTCAGCGCGGGGGCCTCGACCATCGCGGCAGCGACTCCCGTTAGAGCGCTACCAATCGAGGCCTTGGCAAGACGACCGCCTACCTCAACCGCGATTTGCTGAGTGCTATCTCCAAGCACCCTGCACCTCACAAACCGACGCCGGTCACGGGCCGCGTCCTGGGCGTATCGGTCGAGAAGCGCAGCCGGGTCCTCAAGTCCGCGTGTCTTTCGAGGACCGGCGCCCTCGGCGATGAGGAAACCCTCCGCTTCCAGTTCGAACACGACACGTTGGGCCGTGGCCACGGAGACACCCGCCCGCTCGGCCAGATCGGTCACCTTGTGTCTCGCCTCCGGTTGCTCGAGCAGCGCGATAACCACGCCGCCGGAACTGCCATGCAGACGAAGCTCGCCGGCATCGTCTTCCCGAGTACCGGCGTTCTCATCTTCTAGCCAGTGGACCACGAAGGCGGGGTCGCTGGTGAGTCGACGACCTTGAACCCCTTGACTATGAGCCAAACCGCCAAGACCATTTCCTGCACGCCTATCGGGACGTTCAAAACGATCTGGGTGGTCGACATCGTTCCGGTGACGCCGAAGAGAATCAACAAGGCCGCGACGGCACCTAGGATGACTGCGCCGATGCCCCAGGCCGACAACCATCGCGGAACGAGCCGGGTTTGATAGAACACTGAGTAGTACAGTAGACCGCCCACGTAGAAGGCGAGCACTGCCGCGAGCCCGGCCCAATCATCGAACGCCTTGAGAAGCGTTCCAGACTGACTGAAGTACGCCGGATCCCCGACGCCGGTCTTCACGAATCCCTGGCTCAGCGTCAGGAGCACCAGGACGCTCACCGCACCAAGCGTGTAGAACGTCCCTTCGATCACTCTGAAGCCGACGGCGCCGAGAGACAGACCCTGACGGTATCTTCTGAGAACGGGATAGAGCGAGATCGCGATGGCGGCAGACGCGAACGCCCCGATGAAACGAAGCAGCACGCCTGCGGCGATCTGGCCTTCGTTCGCTGCCATCTTCGTGAGGTAGTCGTCGGCGCCGACGGACCCCAAGAAAGCGGTGCTCAGAAGGACCGTAGCCGTCGCGATTATGAACAATGCGCCCGCGATCTTCGCGATACGCCTGTCCCGCTCCTTTGTGGATATCTGTGCTTCCGGGCTACCCATCCCGCTGATGTTGCTGCTTGTGCTCACAACTTCCTCCTTGCCCGTGTAACGTACCGAACTAGCGGTTGCCTTGACTGCCTGGTATTGCGGAGCGCACTGATCCGTACAGTCTCGTGTATAGGTAGCCGACGGCTATTCCGAGAGCGAGGAACCTGGGCACGTTGAGCATTGCGCCGATGAGAAAGTAGTGCCATCCGTGAGCTTGGAGACCGTGTGCAGCGACTCCAACCATACCTATGGCCGGCAGTAGAGCAACGCAGCTGATCATCAGCGCTTTTGCGACGGCACTCTCTGTGGGCATCTTGTCGCTCAGGCGAACCAAGAAGTAGCTGATGCAGAATCCGATGATCAAGCCGGCGATCAAGGCTCCAGCAACGACCGAGGCATAGGACATCGAAAGGGCAGCTCTGTACTCGGCGGCGATGGGGAGCAGGGAGAATGCGATGGTGACCGCGAAGAACGCCAAGCCTCCGCCAACGCTGAGTTTGGATAGCTTTATAAGGCCCACATGAGATGTCTGCTGCTTCGTCCGGTCTATGGCCTGCACTTCCATAGCTGTTAGCCTCCTCAATCAGATGACGGTTGGGGGGTCAGGCTTGACCCTATTCACGGAGATCAGAGGCACGCCCAGGTCGCGCACCTTCTTCAAGAGCCCATGGAGCGCGGCCTGATCTGCTACCGGACCGGTCAGGAGCGTGTCGCCGTTCTCCTCCGGCGTGATGACCAGGCCAGGGAACCAGTCTTCCCAGGTACGATCGAGTTGGCCCTTGATCCTGATCTCGTAGGTCATCGCTTGCCTCGGATCAGCTTGGGGACTAAGTCTGCTCGGCATCGGGCACTTCCGTTCTGGCGGGTGATCACGATCTCGGCCAGCAGCTTGGCCTACGAGTAATCTACGATCGCTGGAGTGCCGCCGGTAGACACCAAAGTGTGGGCCGGAGTGTGGTTCTGGGTGTTGTTTTGAGGCGTGGAGCGGGACGAGCAGGAGGCCTGCTGCTACAGCAAGCCCAGCTCCCTGGCCCGGGCGACAGCCTCGATGCGCCGCCGCACGGCAAGCTTCTCGAAGATGCGGCGGTTGTGGCCCTTGACGGTATCCAGGGCCAGGAAGAGGCGTTTGCCGATCTCCTGATTCGAAAGGCCCTGAGCGATCAACCGCAGGACTTCGAGCTCACGCGGGCTCAGCAATTCCGGGAGAGACGCGGGACCGGGGGCTGAGGACGCTTGTGACGCGAGCTTCGCCTCTATCTCGAAGGCGGCTAGCATCCTCCTGACATAGTCCGGCCTGATATCCCGCGCAGCCGCCGCCGACAGGAGTTCCGCCATCGGGGCCCCTTCGTCCACGAAGAGACGGACGAATCCGCCCGGCTCGGCAAGAGCCAACGCCTCGTTCAGCGTCCGTAGGGCCTCCTCGTGGTTCCCGAGCGTGTGGGAGGCCACGGCCTGGAGGACCATCGTCTTGAGCCGCTCGTCTGCCCAACCTTGGGCTTCCATCTCCCGGCCGAATGGTTCCAGTATCGCCAACGCGGCGGCCGGATCTCCCTGAGCGATGAGCACGCGCGCGTGGCTGAGCGGGAGTTCATACTGCTCGGCCAGATGCCCGGCCGCAGCCACCTGGCCCTGTCTGATCAAGGTGAAAACCTGGGCGGCGACGATCTCCGGCATCCGCAGGATGAAGTGTCGCTCCTGTGCGGATTGTTGCGCCTGGCTCAACATCGTTGCCGCGCCATCGACATCGCCCCGGGCCAAGGCCACGCGGGCCAGGAGGATGTCGCCGGCTACGGAGCGGTCGACTCCGCGGTCATAGAGGCGTGCAAATTGCCGGCTTTCCTGCCCGTGCTCTTGGGCGGCATCCAGGTCGTTCCACTCGTAGAGGATGCGGGCCAGGCCAAGGTGCACTACCTCGGCATTGGGCAGCGGGTGTTCACCGGCGATCCCCAGCACACCTCGATAGCTCTCGGCCGCCTCTTGAAGCTGGTTGTCCATCTCCTGGATGGTGCCGAGGGCCTCAGCTGCCAACATCCTCGACATCACGCGCCCGGATCTTCGAGCGACTTCGATGCATTCCTCGCAGGCGCGAGCAGCGGCTGCCCGATCTCCCCCGAATAGGTGAGCCATCGTCACCGCCCAAACGGCGGTGAAGCGGAAGGGCAGGTTCTCGGGGTGAAGGTACTCAAGGGCACGACGTGCCTGGGAAGCCATGGTCTCGTGGTCGTAGCGGGTGAGCGCCAGGGTGGTACGGGCGCAGGCGATCTGCCCGAGCAGGTCGCGGTTCTCGTCGCCTGGTCCGACATCTTGCAGCGCTCTCTCGGCCGCCTGTAGCTTCTCCTCCACCTGTGCAGTCTGCCCGGCCCTCATCGCCAGCATAGCCCAGCGTATCCACAACCGGGGTCTTGTATCCAGCACCGTCGGTGGAAGAGAGGCCAGCCAGTCCAGTATCGGCATCAACACACTGCGGAGATGCAGGTCCATCCCCGGGCTGTCGATCAGGCGCTCGGCGCGCTCCACGTCGTCGGCTGCCGTCGCATAACGGAAGGCTTCCGACAACTGAGCGTTGTGCTCGCACCATTCGCTGGCCCTGACGTACAGTCCGGTGATCTCCCCAGGCGAGAGACTCTGTCCCAGCCGTTTGCGCAGCAAGTCGGCAAAAAGATGGTGGTACCGGTACCAGCGACGTTCGCTGTCGAGGGGGACGATGAACAGGTTGGCCCGATCGATAGCCTGCAAAGTCGCGTCGCCCGACCCGGCCGGGCAACCCAGGACTGCATCGCACAAGGGGCCGCACAGGCGGTCGAGGATGGAGGTGCGAAGCAAGAACGTCTGGGCGTCGGTGGACGGCCGCTGCAGGACCTCCTCGAGCAAGTAGTCCAAGACATAGCGGTGGCTCCCGGTGAAGGAGCGGACAAAGCCGGCGGTCTCTGGAAGTCCCTGGAGGGAGATGGCTGCCATCTGCAGCCCGGCGATCCAGCCTTCGGTGCGGGTCTCGAGCGCGGCGACATCGCCTTCCGAGAGGTCCAGGCCCATCGTCCGCTTGAGGAAATCCGCGGTTTCGACCGGCATGAAGCGCAGATCGGCCGCCCGCAGCTCAGTCAGTTGGCCCCGGGCGCGCATCCGAGCGAGCGGCAGGCGCGGATCCTCGCGGGTGGCGATGACCATGTGCATCCGGGGAGGTAGGTGCTCCAGCATGAAGGCGAGCGCCTCGTCCACCTCCTTGGAGTCCACCGCATGGTAGTCGTCGAGGACAAGAACGAAGTCGTCCGAGGCAACACTGATCTCATTGAGTAGTGTCGTCAGGACCGATTCGATCGGCGGGGGCTGGGGCGACTGGAGAACAGCCAACACCCCTTTTCCAGTATCGGGCGCGATTGTCCGCAAGGCGGCGACAAGGTATGTCAAGAAACCCGAGGGATCGCTATCCCTCTCATCCAGCGATAGCCAGGCGACTGGTCGTCCATAACCGGCAGCCCATTCGCCGACGAGTGTGGTCTTTCCAAAGCCGGCAGGGGCGGAGATGAGGATCAACCGACTGTGCACGCCCTCGTTCAGCTGCTCCATCAAGCGGGGGCGGGCGACGAAGCCGGGCCGAGATGGAGGGACGTATAGCTTTGTGAGAATAAGTGGGGCAGGTACTTCGCTTATCACAACCGCTCCAGGAGCCGCGTGATGGCAGATTCGCCACCAGTCTATCCGGTTCTGAGCCCAGACTGTAGGGGCGGATGGCTGGTGCCCCCGCTCTCCTCCACGAGCCGACGTATCACACGACCCTCAATCAGCTCCAGGACGGTGAGGATTCGTCCACAACCCCGGCGTCATGCCCGAGATCAGAGCCAAGAGAAGGGGTCGCTTGAGCGGCACCTAGTGGGAGAATTCGCCCGATGGTCTCCAGCCCGGTTCGTGCCGTCCTGTTGCCGCCCGTACGTTGGCAGGTCGTTGGATTGGCCCCCGATGACGGCTAGTTTCTGAGCCACTGTCAGGATTCGATTGGATCGCGATCGAGGATGGCGTGGTGACGGATCTCGATTGGGACGCGTACGTCGCCTACCAGGCCAGGATGAAACCCGCTCCCGCCTTCGACGGCATCTACGGGCCGAGTTGGGAGAACAGCCTGTTTGGGACTGCCGATATCAACAATCAGCATTTCACCCAATATAGCTACACCACTCCCTACAGCACCTGGGAAGCGTCGCTTGCAGCCCGGAACATCGTCAAGATGATGAACCCCATGGACTACATCGGCAAGAGCGGCAGCAAGTCTTCCGACTACTGGCGCATCCGGCACGGGGCTACCGACAGAGACACTTCGGTGGCCATCCCGGTCATGCTGGCCACCAAGCTGATGAACACCGGTCACAAGGTCGACTTCGCAGTGCCCTGGAGGCAGGGCCATGGCGGCAACTACGATCTCGAAGAACTGTTCGACTGGATCGCGTCTATCTCCTGATCTGAGCAACGCATCGGGTTGAAAGACCGGGGGGGCCGGCTCGCTGATTCAGCCGGCCCCCCTCGCGTGTCTTGACGCGTGGGCCACAAGATAAGCTGGTGGCCGATAGCGAGCAGAACTGTCCCTCAAGAGGCGGCGCGCGGGACAGGCCACCATCACCCCGATCTCGGTACGCGCGCTGTGGGAGGTGACGACGCCTGCGGAGCGGCGTGCGTGGCTGCCGGCGGTCTTCTCAAGCATCCTCGCCGGCAAGGACGGCATGTGCTTCCACCTCCGGGGGATGGAGACAGAGTTCGACACGAAGTGGATCACCCCCCCCCGGCGCACATGGGGATGTTAAGCAGGTGGCGGGACCCCGGAGCGAATCGATGGGGGACAGAATCCGGGGTCTTGCGTTCATCGGCCGCGTGAGCCACAGCGGGCAAACTGGGCCGACAGAGGCGGCTACTTCAGGAGTCTATAGACCGCTTGATCAAGTGCCGGCACCTCGTTGATGGCGATGTCCCAGACGATCGCGGAATCCACCCCCTGGTACTCGTGGATCAGGATGTCGCGCAGTCCGGCGATGTCCTGCCATGGGATCTCCGGCGTCCGCTCACGCAGATCGGCCGGCAGCTTCTTGACCGCCTCCCCGATGACCTCGAGGTTTCGAAGGACCGCATCCTGGGTGCGTTCGTCCTTCGACCATCCCGCCTCGTCGAGTCCATCAACATAGCGCATGATCCGCTGGCACCGCTCTTGGATATCGAGCAGGTAGACGCGCACGTCACGCGACATACCGGACCTCGCTCAGGATGTGCTCTCCGAGTAGAGGCTTGAGGGCAGCGACGCTCACGAGATCCACCGGCACCCCCATGAGGCGTTCCAGAAACCGCTTGAGCCCCATATAGTTGCGAAAGGTGGGATGAGCGAATTCCACCAGCACGTCGAGATCACTTTCGGGTGTGGCTTCGCCCCGCACACGCGACCCGAACACGCCAAGGCGCGCGACCCCGTATTCGAGGCGGATCTCCTCGCTATGCTCTCTGATGCGGCTGATCATCGCGTCTGTATCGATCACGGTGCCCACCTGCGCTTTCTCACCTACAGTTGAGTATAGCGGAGCAGCAGAGCGGAACTGACATCGCTTCGCCAGGATCAGCGGCGCGGGCAAGTCGGCCGGCGGGGGTGGCGGGACCCGGAACTGTATGGTCTGCCGACATTCCCTTCGGACTGGTGACGGCCTAGAAAGCACAGAATCCCTGCCCTGAGTGACTGTTCTCCAGCCGGCGCCCACATCGTCTTCGTCGTCAGTCCGCCAAGAAGCCCCACATATGGCAGGCGGAGGCCGTTGGCGACGTGGTCAAATCCCCGCCGCACCCATTTGATGGACGGTCCAGATGGATGCCGTTCAAGAAAATTCTGCCACGGGCCACTCAGGTCCGCAATCCGATGACGGCCGCGCTGTCCGGTGGACCAGCGGTCTGGATTCGCGGCCCGAGGTTCTGGGTACACCGCCACCGCTCGGTCCATTCGAACAACAGTCGGGGGAGTCGATGAAGAAGACCTTCACCATCCTACACACCAACGACATGCACTCGAGCTTCATAGGGATGGGCCCGGCCGCGGACTACACCCCGTTCACGCTGAGCGACGACGCCACCCGCGGCGGGTACGCGCGTCTGGCTACCCTTATCGCGGAACGGAGGCAGGTCCGCCAGGATCAGGGCCCCGTGCTGGTCCTCGACGCAGGCGACTACAGCATGGGGACCGCGTTCGGCGCTGCCATCCGCGAGACCGGCGGCGAGCTGCAACTCCTGTCCCGGATGGGTTACGACGCCACCACCCTCGGCAACCACGATTTCGACCTCGGGGCCGACGGTCTGGGGAGAGCAGTCGGCGTGGCCGCCGAAGCCGGCCGGGTTCCGCCGGTGGTCGCCTCGAATACCCGTTTCGCGGAGAGCGACCCGACGTTGATCGACCTCCAGCGCCTGGCCGCGGAAGGGGTGATCCGCCGCCACCTAGTGATCGAGCGCGGCGGCATGCGCTTCGGCCTCTTCGGACTAATGGGCAAGGAGGCGCAGTTCTACACCACTGGCGCCGGTGCGGTCACGTTTGCGGACGCCATAGAGACCGCCCAGGAGATGGTGACGATTCTTCGCGAGACGGAGAAGGTGGACGTGGTCATCTGTCTCAGCCACGGCGGTTTGGAGAAGGGGGAGGACGGACGCTTCACGGACGGCGACGACGTCCGCCTGGCCCAGGCCGTGCCGGGCATAGACGTGGTGGTCGGTGGTCACAGCCACACCGAACTGCACCAGGCGATCATCGTCAATGGCCGCACCCCTGTGGTCCAGGCCGGCAAGGAGAGTGAGAACCTTGGCGAACTGGTAGTCACCTTGGCCGGCGGCAGCCTGACGGTCGAGTCCTACCTGCTCCACCCCATCGACGATACCATCGCCGGCGACCGAGCCATCGCCAGCGAGATCGACAAGCTCAAGAAGATCGTCACTGAGGTCGTGTTCGCGTCCCGCGGTTACAGCATCGATCAGCCACTGGCGGTGGCCCCTCAGGACCTGCCCAACACGTTCACCGACATCGCCGCCAGCACGCCCCTGGCCAACCTGGTCACCGATGCCTTCAGGAGCGCCACGAAAGCGGACATCAGTCTCACCGCCAACGGGATGATGCGCGCCGGCCTCAGACGGGGGAACTCGGGCGTGCAGACGGTCTACGATGTGTTCGCCGTGGCCCCCTTGGGCGCCGGCGTGGTTGATACGACGTCCGGCAGCGCTCTCGTGACCGCCTACTTCACCGGCCGGGAGCTGAAGCACCTTCTCGAGTTCATGCTCGTAGACAACCCGGCTCACCCCGGCGAGTTTTTTCCGCGTGCCTCTGGCATGAGGTTCCGCTACGACTCGTCGCGTCCGATGTTCGATGTCGTGACGGGAGTCGAGTCGGGAGATCTCGACCGCGGCTACCGTGCGATCGACATCACCGGAAAGGACGAGCGCTTGTATAGCCTCACTTGTCCCCTCTATTTCGGTGCGATAGCCCTGGGCATACCCACGTACACGAAGGGCAGGCTGCCCCTGGTTCCCAAAAACAAGCAAGGTCAGCTCCTCACCTCGAGGGTCGAGGCGCTCGAAGCGCCTCGGAGTAACACGCCAGACCTGCTGCCCCCGCGCAGTTCCATGGACACAAACAGTGTCGCTACGGTCACGGAGAAGGGCACAGTCCGGGAGATCAAGGAATGGCAGGCGATCATGGACTACCTCCGCGGCCTGCCGGTCGAGGGTGGGAACGAATTGCCCACCATCCCGGTCGATGAGCGCACGGCCGAGGTCCGCGCGACTAGAGTAGGTTGAGGGGCCTGCTCGATACAAGAAGCCCCGCCCCCGGCAGGTGGCGCCTGTGGGCCACCCGGGCAAACCCGGTGAGTCCGCGTTCCCCTACTCGTAGTGGGTCCACATGCGAAGCACCTTAACTATCCGCTCCTCGTCCAGGATCTGGTAGACCAAGCGATGCTGGATATTGATCCGGCGGGAATACGCTCCCGACAGGTCGCCCACCAACTTCTCGAACGGGGCCGGGGTCAGATAGGGGTCTTGCTCCAGGATCCTGAGCAATGCCTGGGCCCTGGGTTTGAGACCGGCGGCCGCCAGCTTCTTGGCGTCCTTGTGGGCGGCCGTCGTCCGGGCGACTCCGTGGCGATGACACAGTTCGACGATTGCGTCGCGATTATCTTGAACGATCGTGACCACCAGAAGACCTCCGACCCAATGGTACCTGCAAGAGTCCATGCGTGCCACAGGTGCACCAGTGCGAGTCGGGCTAACGCCCACCAGCACCGAACGCCGAGTCACCCAATTGCGAATGAATGGAGGCATATGCAACCACTGCTCCATCGAACGCAATGAGAGCACGGCCGCCGACGTCCTTCGCCCTGGTTAGGCATTGGGCTTCACAACATCTCTCTCGCTGATCGTCGCGCGGCCCCAGCAACGCGGGGTCTTGGCGGCAAGCGATCCTGGGGCTCGACCAAATTCGCGCACTGAACCCGAGCGGTTCACGCCTCTTCTGAGCGAAATCTGTGTGAGAGCGTTCGCGTCAACGCGGACATCGCCCGCCACTTCATCGCGCAGGGCGCTGAGTCCATGCAGTTGAGCATCGAAGGATGAAGCCTGCGACACAACGAGCGGGACTGCGGGCGGCAACGGAGCCGTGCTCCCAGGGCAACTCTATCTACAGGTGCTTGTCGATGAACGCGAAGACCCTGGCCAGATTCTCATCGGTTTCGAAGGCCGGATCGTCGTGCCCGGCGCCTTCCAAGATGTCGAGTTCGTACTTGTCAGACCCGATCCGCTGCTCTATGACTCGGGCGAACTCCATGGACTGCTGCACAGGTACCAGGCAGTCCGCCGTGCCGTGCTGGATGAGGATGGGTGCCATGCCTTCGTGAACGTAGGTCATCGGGCTGGCCAACCGGACCTGGTCCGGCACCTCCGCGATCGGGGCGCCCAGGTACCTCGACTCCGGCGACTGCGCCTCACAATGGTCACAGGGGGCCAAGCCGTTGGCGGCGAGCTGTTCGTCCATCTTGAGAAAATCGGTCGGTCCGAACCAGTCGACCACGACGCTGACCTCGGAGGGCCACTCCGGGTGGCCGAGCCTCGGGTCGTCGAAGAAGTCGGTATCGGCGGTCACGCCGAGCATGGCCGCATAGTTTGCGCCCGACGAGCCGCCGCACGCTGCGATTCTGCTCGCGTCCAGATCGTACTTCCCACCACGGGCCCGCAACCAGCGGACGGCGGCCTTGACGTCCTGCAGTCCGGCCGGGAACAGCGCTTCCCCGCTCAGGCGGTAGCCCACGGCCACGACCGCATACCCCCGCTCGAGTCCTCGCAGCCAGGTATTGACGTGGATATCACGCTTGCTGCCGATGGCGAAGGCCCCCCCGTGAATATGAAGGAGGACCGGGAACGGTCCGTCGCCCTCTTCGGGCAGGTAGATGTCGAGTCGCTGCGCCAGGGAGAGGTCGGCATAGGGGACGTCCAGCCACTTGCGACGGATGTGGGAGACATCGGCTTCCGGTATCTCGAAGCCGTCCGCAGGCGGCCCCGGCGGAGGGCCTTGCGGCCGCCTGCCGATGGGGAGTGGTGGTCTGTCGGAATAGCCCACTGTGGTCACCTCGTCTTGGTCTTGAGCCTCGCGTTCTTCTGGTACTCGTCGAAGGCCACGGCGGCCAGGAGGATGATGCCCCTCACGATGTACTGGGCATACGTACTCCAGCCGGCCAACTGCATGCCGTTGCCCAACACCGCCAATACAAAAACACCCGCCACCAGCGCCGGTATGTTCCCCTCGCCCCCGAGGAAGCTCACCCCCCCGACGATGGCCGCGGTCAGGGCGGTGAACTCGGTCCCCGGCCCGAAGGACGACTGCATGGAGTTAGCCTTGGAGACCATGACGATGGTGGCGACGGCGGTGAAGAAGCCGCAGGTCGTGTACACGATGGTCTTGAGGCGCCGGGTGTTCGCGCCCGCCAGCCGGAGGGCCTCCTCGTTGCCACCGAGTGCGACCACGCGTGTGCCCCACTTGGTCTGGTAGAAGATGTAGGACGCGACCAGCACGATGACGATGGTCAGATATACGTCCAGGGGGATGCCGAAGATGCGGGTCTTCGTGATGGCCTGGAAGGATTCGGGGTAATCGCGGTACGTCTTGGCCTGGGATACGATGAACGAAATGCCCTGGAAGATAACGGCCGTGGCCAGGGTCACGATGAGGGGAAACGTTCGTATCCGGGTCACGATCAGCCCGTTTATCGATCCCAAAAACGTTCCCAGAACAAGGCCAGTGACGATCGCAAGCCACACCGGCAGTCCCCCGTCCGTCATCATCATGGCGATGATCACGCCGACCAGCGACATCTGATAGCCGACGGAGAGGTCGATACCTCCGGAGATGAGAACGAAGGCAAGGCCGATGGCCACGATGATGAAGTACGTGTTCTGGGTGACGATGTTGCTGAGGTTGCGAACGGTCAGGAACTGCGGATTGGCGATCGAGAACAGCACGATCAAGCCGAGGAGGACGAAAAACACCGCGTACTTCCTCAGCACGCTCAGGTCGGCCCTGGCTAAGAGGCTCTGCTTCTGATCGGGGGTCTGGTCCTGGTTCATTTTCACCGCACTCTCAACCGAACGACTTGTACTCGACATCCGGCGGCTCACAGCCCGACCGGTCTTTGCCCCTCACGATCAGAGTCACCACGTCGTCGAGGCAGATCTCGCCGACGTTGAGGATCCCCTGCCTCATGCCACCCTTGAGCACGAATACCCGGTCCGCGATGGCCAGCACGTCCGGGATGCGCTGGGTGATGAGGAGGATGGAGAGCCCGTTGTCGGCCAGGTTCCTGATCAGACCAAGAAGCTTGTTGGCCTCGGTGACGCCCAGGGCGGCAGTGGGTTCGTCCATGATGAGGATCTTCGATTCGAAAGCGATGGCACGGGCGCAGGCCACCATCTGACGCTGACCGCCGGACATGGTCAACACGGCCTGCCTGGGCGATTTGATGTCTACCTTCAGCTCCCGGATCAGCTCCTCAGTCCGCTTGTACATCCTCTTCTTGTCCAGCACAAGGTTGAACGGACCGCGCGTGTACTCCCTACCGACGAAGATGTTCTTGGTCACATCGAAGTTGTTGAAGAGCGCCAGGTCCTGATAGATCATTCCGATGCCGAGATCCGTGGAGTCCTGCGGATTGCGTATGTGGGCCTTGGTGCCGTTCACCCAGATCTCACCTTCGTCCGCCACGTAAGCGCCGGAGAGGATCTTCATGAGCGTGGACTTGCCGGCACCGTTGTCCCCGACGATCCCCATGATCTCGCCGCGCCTCAGTTCGAGGTCAACGTCCTTGAGGGCGTGTATGCCGCCAAAGCGCTTGCATATGCCCTTCAATTCAACGATGTAGTCTTCTTCCATACTCCTGATCCAACAAGGTTGTGCGACGGCAGGACCCGGGCGGAGGCCTCGGCGGCTAACGCCGGGGCCTCCGCCCCGCGGCCCTACCCTGAGGGGGTTCGTTCTACCAGGCCACTATTCGGGGGTCGTTGCGCTCATCCCTGCCCCGTCGTGTCTCCGGTCATTCCGAGACGACCACCACTCCGGCGTTGGCCATGGGCTTCATCACCAGCTTTCCATCGACCACAGTCGCCAAGCCGAGCTCGTCCCAGGTGACTTCTGGGAATTCGTCGCCGTTGAGCATCAAGGTGGCGATCCCGACCGTCTTGCCGGGCAGGTCGCCGCCTCCGAAGGCGACGGCGCCCCGGAAGACTCCCTTGCCCTCGCCGGACGCGACTATGGCGTCGGCCTCGGGACCGAACATGCCCACACCGAAGACGGCCATCTTGGCCAAGTCCTTCACGACGCTGGCGGAGCCCTTACCAAACTCGTCCATGATTGCCTGGGACGCGCCGTTGCCACCGTCCGAGGCGTAGGCAAGGACCAACTGGACGTCCGGGTTGGTCGTGAGCACGTTCTGCATGGCGGTCTGGCCGGCCTGGAACATCTCTCCCGGCGGAGTCTGGACGACCTTCACCGCCGGGCAGAATACGGGGTTCGGGACTCTGTCGGCGTCGGACTTGCCCGCAACGTAGGCCCCTTTGGCGTCCGAGATGGGCGTCCCCGTCGCGTCGATATAGGCTCCCTCAGAGTTCTTCAGGTAGGGCTCGCTGACCATCAACAGGCCGTTGGTGCGCTGCACCGCTTCGGTGGTCAATGAAGAGGTGAGCACCGCGGTTGCGATCGAGCCCGGGGCTGCATCCGGGAAAGTCTTTTCCACCCAAGTCTTTCCCATAAACGCGCAGTACTCGCCCGCAAGGAACTGGTCCATCTTCATGACTGCGTCGCGGCCCGACTCGCCGGGCTCGCCGCCGATGACCATGACGAGGACCCCCGCTTCGCGAGCGGCTTCGAGCTTGGGCAGCAGGCTGGTCGCCTCAACGGCCATGACGCAGATGAATTTGGCCCCCATGGCCGTGTAGTTCTCTACCTGGCTGGCCTGCGTGTTGGGGTTTCCGTCGGCGCTGGAGACCTGAACGTCATACTGGTCGCCGAAGTTCTTCACGAACGTGTCCTGGATCTCGATCATCAGTGGGTTGTCCATGGCCGGCAGGCACACGCCCAAGACCTCCTTCTCACCTGAAGGCGTCTGGGTCGTCGGTTCCCCTGTGGTTGGCGCTCCCGTCGTGGGCGCGCCGGTGGTCGCAGCTCCCGTCGTGGTCGTCTCCTCCGCCTCCGTACCACATGCTGCCAGCATCAAGGCTGATGCGACCGCGACGATGGCCAGTAGGACAATGAGTCTCTTCATGCCTGTCCTCCTCCAGATCTTCATGTCGTCACCCGTGCGTTCATTCCTATCCGAAAAGAGGAGAGTCGCTTTCCCCCCCGCTCCTCTGACAGAATAACTATTCTGTTATCGGAATACAAGCATAACAGAACTGAGATTCTTCCAACGATTGTAATGGTCTATACTTGCGCCATGGAACGAGTCCACGACACCTTCCACCCGCCCCGGCGTAAGCCGGGACACGCCTCGCTGGAAAGGATTCTGGCGGCAGCGGAGGACCAACTCCGTGCCGAAGAATTGGACCTGTTCACCATCCAGAGCGTTCTCGACCGGACCGGGTTGTCCGTGGGAGCCTTCTACGCCCGCTTCCCGGGCAAGACCGCGCTGCTTCACACGGTCCAGATGCGCCTGCACGCCCGTTTGGAGCCGGCCATCCTGGCCGCATTGGAGGCCCAGGCGCAGGTCGAGGAGTCTCTGGAGGAAGCGGTCGACCACGGGTTTGGCATCCTTGTCGAACATGTGCTGAGCGAACGCGAGCTTTCCCGGGCTTTCATGATGCTGTCAGCCTTCGACCCTGTCATGCGCCAAAGAGGGGAGCAGATCAACCAGGAGCGCAGGCGCGCCCTGGCCGCGGTGTTGGATGCTCATCGCGAGGATATCGGTCATCCTGACCCAGACGAGGCCATCGCCATGGCCTATGCCATCTACGCGTCTGTGATGCATGGCAGACTCGTTTTCTTCGGCCCCACCAACGCGCTGCATTTCGGGGTGACCGATGAGAGCATCTTCCGGCAACTCAAGCTGATTCTCGCGAGCTTCCTGAGAGCGGGCATAGAGCCGCCGCCGGGATGGAGCCTGGCAACTAGGTGAAAGGCGAGGGCCTCCCAGTCGACGGTGTCTTTGGCACCGTCGACTTCAGCCTCTCTGGACTGGGTCAGGGGCGGCGTGCCCTATCGTGAGGTGGCGGGACCCGGACTTGAAGCAAGTACAGCACTGCGGGTGGCCGTTCCCGATTCCTTCGCGCTGGTTCTCAACTGAAGCACCCTGCATCATTGAGATCAACTGGCAGTCCCCCCTGTCCACAGAAGAGCCGGTAGCGGGGGCCCGGACTGAATTAAGCGCACGACTGCCCGAGCGGTTTCGGCTGGTTTTGGTGTAGCTGACGGCGGCTCCGGGCGTACGTGCAGAAGACGGGGTCGCCGGACCCGGACTTGTATGGTCTGCCGACATTCCCTTCACTCTGGTTACTACCTGGGACGCGCAGAAACCCCTGCACCCCGGGGCGGGACTCCAACGCGAGCTATCTGCGGACATCGCCTTAATGTTGGTGCCCGCTTAGGGTCCCCGAGTACGGGCGCTGTTGTAACAGCTTCCCCGCGCCGTAGTGCCTGGCTTGTTTGTTCCAGCGCCGCTCTCCCAGTATTCGGTACATCCAGTGGGGAACGATCGGCCTGTTGATCAGTTCTTGGGCTGCCGTCGGGATGGCCTCGCCAAGCGCGAGTGCCTCGCCGGCTATGTCCAGCGACTTGCGCATGCGCATGGCCCGCCCGCCCGCCTGAACCAAGGGCTGGCCGTTGAGCG
Source organism: uncultured Actinomycetes bacterium (assembly GCA_963816155.1). GTDB lineage: Bacteria > Actinomycetota > Thermoleophilia > RBG-16-64-13 > RBG-16-64-13 > JAXGXJ01. The sequence continues at coordinate 33,484 of CAWFJE010000005.1, forward strand.
CTTCACCGCCACCTACCCCGAGAGAACCAGCCCACCCAAACCCTGCTTGCCTAGAGAACGTCTCGCATATCTTCAAAGCGATCCTGTTGTGTAGCGATTCGGGAAAACCGCAGTTGGCGACGGCAGTGAACAACTGGGGGCGCTGTTCCCGGCCTCGCCGATGCGTGGCGATCCGCTCGAGCGCTTCAATGACCGGCGCCGGCAAAGAATCCACGTACAGTGGGAACGCCAGTGTCACGAGGTCGGCCGAGTCCACCGCATCCAACATGGCTTGCGTCCCGACAACGGAGCGCAAGGCGGTGTGCACATACATGGTTTCGGTCTGGATGGAATGCGCACTCAGTCGCTCGAAAAGATATCCCCCGAGCGAATTCGAGTTGCTCTGGCCCCTCCTGGGACTGCCGACGAGCAGTAGCGCACGCTGGATCGTCGATGCCCCGTTACCGGCGAGGCTGGCTGTGGGGAGGTTCACCGGCGGAGAGGATCGCTCGCTCTGCAGTTCGTTCAGCCAGTTCTGCGCGGCGGTCAGCACACCCTCGTCGGACAGGCTGGCGGGAATCACCGCGCTGACCGTGGTGTTGGCGTAGAAGTTGACCCCGTTGCGCTGGGCGAGATGTCGAAAGAGCGTTTCGCCTTGTGTGTCAGGGGCCACCGTCCAACCGACAGCCAAGAAATCGGGATACTTCTCGTAACGCTTCTGATGATGCGTCTCACCCCCGACTTTGGCGAAGAACGGAGAGATGTTCTGAATCTGGTGATCGACCATGCGCTTGAGCACCGAGGAGTACCCGCCAAAAGTCACGGGCGTCAGATAGACCATCAAATCGCCTGCAATGATGGCCGCCGCTATCGCGCGGTTGTCGTCATCTGCCTTGCAGACCCCAGGGGTGCGCACCCAGCAGAGGTAGTCGCCCGCGCATTCGCCGATCTGTCTGTCACGCAGAACCACGCGTTCGACGTCCCACCCCCGGGCTTCGAGTTGAGCCGTGAGAGCCGCACTAACACGCTCGCCGGTGAGGTCGGTCTCCGACGAACCATCGAGTAGAATCGCTTTCACAGGAGACACTCCTTGACTCGCCGGAAGAGGACGGTCCGCGCGTTGAGATGCTTCCTCAGAACTCAGGATCCGGAAACACCGGCTCCCGACCTTCGGTGAAGGCGAGGATACCCTCGACGCGGTCGGGATGGACCACCGAGCGCCAGTGCTCATCCATCATGATCTCGACGGCCTGCTCCACCGTCTCTCCCTGTCCCATCTTCACGGCCCGCTTGACCGACTGCACCGCGGTGGGCGAGTTGTCTGCGATCTTCTCGGCGATAGCCAGTACCGCGTCCATCAGTTCGGCCCGGGAATGGACTTCGTTCACCATGCCAAGCCGGTGGGCCTCCTCAGCGGTTATCGGTTCTCCGGTCATGAGCATCTGCATGGCCTTCCCGGGAGGGAGCACACGGGGAAGAAAGACCGGCGAACCGCCGCCCGCCGAGAGGCCCACCATGGCTTCGGGCTGGCCGAAGACAGCATCCTCGGACGCGATGATGAAGTCCGTGCTTATGGCGATCTCGCAGCCGCCGCCGTAGGCCATGCCGTGTACCGCGGCGATGATGGGCCGGCGCAGTTGGCGGATCGTGTAGAGCACGCGGTCGAAGACCAGGCGCTGGCGTAGCCATTGCTCCTTCGTCATTTCCTTGCGCTGGTAGAGGTCGCCGCCTACCGAGAAAGCTCGGTCACCGGCTCCGGTCATGATGGCGACGCGCACGGAAGGCCGGGCCGCGATCGTCTCGAGGATCTCGATGAGTTGTGCCGCTAGTTCGGTGGTGATCGCGTTGTCGGCGTGCGGTCGGTTGAGGGTGACCGTGGCCACGCGCCCATCGGAGACATACTCGACGAGTACGAGCTGCTCAGGCTCGGGGACATCGGCCGGCGGGCGATAGCCCATCAGCTTCATCCGGGTATCGTTCGTGCCGTTCATCTCTCTCCCCTTTGTCTATCTCTACATAGCACAGGGTGGGCGCCAAACCACAGGTTCTTGGGTTCGGCGTCCGCCCTAAAGTCGAGTCAGTCACAACGTTTCGCCAGTTAACCCAGCCGCGTGCCTTCCACCTCCAGCCCGCCTCCCTGCGGAAGCTTGCTCCAGCTCCGGCGCTGCCATTCCTCCTTGAGCACTTCGACCGCCGCTTGCTCCAGGAATTCCGGCGCCGCCCACGCGTCCACGTCAAAGTCGTTCTTGATGTAGCCGTGGCGGAGCATGAAGTCCTTACCGATCTTGACGCATTTCAGGTTCTGCGCGCTCAGGCTCGGCACCATGTCGACGTCCTTGATGCCCTGGTACGTATCTTCGGCATCAAGGTAGAAGGTCTGCCGGTTGAGGATCGCTCCGGCGGCGTGTTTGTTCTCGTTGGCCCAGCGCCCCACCTTGACCATGGCCTTCATGTAGGCCACGACCAGCTCGGGATGCTCGTTCGCCATGACGTCGGTGCAGGTGATCACTGCCGGGGTGTTGGCCACCTGGATGGTCCAGTCCGGATACTTGGACAGGTCCTCGATCATCTTGATCTGTCCTGTGGCCTCCTGCAGATGCTGGAACACCTTGCTCTGGGTGTAGATAGCATCGACGACGCCTCCGAGGAGCGCCTTCTCCAGCGGGCGGAAGGCCAGGTCGTGCTTGTGATCCCGTCGCATCCACAGTTCGGAGGGGTTGTTCATGGGCGGCACGAGCATCTCGGGCTTGTCGTACCAGTCGTCCGGGTAGGGGAACTCGACCAGCTCGATGTCGTCCATGGTCATGTCGTTCAGCATCAGCATGCTGGTGATGCCCATGTGTTCCTGGATACGCCACCAGTCGTTCTTGATGGTGTTGAGGCTCTTGGAGATCCCGATCTTCTTGCCCTTGAGATCCTCCATCCGGAAGATCTTGTCGTCGGCCCGCACCGCCATGCAGCCGCCCTCGTACACCCAGGTCGCCCCCAGGAGACGGGTGCGGCGGATGTCGGCGTTGACGTGGATGGGCGGGTAGAGGCCGCCGAAGCGGACGAGGTTGTCGAGGTTGTGGATGTAGTGCGGGTACCAGTTGTTCTCCGGCGCATGGCGGAAGTAGGCGTACTCAACGCCGATCTTCTTGAACTCCTCGCGGCACCAGCCCAGCTCCTGGTCGATGTTGTTGGCGGACACCATAGCGCAGTTGGTGAACCACACCTCGTTCCAGTTGAGTGGCACGGTGGTGCTTACCCGTTCTGCTTCAGCCATCGACTGCTCCTTTGTCCCTAGTACTAAGAAGACGCCATCTGCGCCGCCACGCGATTCCGATTTAGCCTCAGCCCTCGTCGTTTATGCAGCGGGCACAAAGACACACACGACTTTCTCAGATTAGCGCCGGCGCTATGGGCGAAGAAGCCCCACAAGGGTGCAATGATGGTAGGGGTGCGATCATCAACCGCCGCTTGACGACGCCGGCCCTCTCGCGGAGACTCACTGCCCGCTGCAAGCTCCCAGGCAATTCTGTCGCACACGGTGCGTTGGCTGTCCGTTGGATTTCGCCCGATTGGGGCCAGTGTCGGCGCGGCTTCCCAAAAGTAAAGCCATGCAGATTTGCAGGGATTTATGATGGTAGCGGGGGCCCGGACTGAATTAAGCGCACGACTGCCCGAGCGGTTTCGGCTGGTTCTGGTGTAGCCGGCGATGCCCAAGTCCATCTTCAGGAACGCGGGTGGCGGGACCCCGGAGCGAATCGATAGGGGACAGAATCCGGGGCTTTGCGTTCATCGGACGGGTGTGCGCTAAGCGCCTCGATCCTGCCGGACCGGTCACTGGTCGCGGCGGAACGAAGCAGTCCTGACGGATCCCGCTTTGCGCCGCGGGCGCCAGGCACAGAAATCACGTAGTCGCCGAAGCGGCAGTGACAATTATCGTACTTGCTGTCAGGCAGAAGCGCGAACTCCGGGGGGCGAAGTGAGCGATTCGGCGTAAGGGATCCGACTGCTGTGCCGGGCGAGATTAGGGCTGCTCGAAGAGCAGGATCTGGATGTGTTTGCCGACGGTAGGTTCGATCGCGTGGGCTTCGGCCTCACCGTCCAGGAGCATACCGGTGTCGCCCGCGCGCAAGGGGATGGCTCTGTTTCCGTCCTTCAGCCGCAATGTGGCCTCGCCCGCAAGCACATGGATGAGGTGCCCCTTCGTGCACCACTCCTGACTGGCGCCCTCCGAGAGTTCGAGCAGGGTTATCACCTTACCGTCGCGTGCGCTGACCTTGACGCGAACGCCCGGCCCGGCCTCTTTCCAGGGCAGGCTCTCCCAATCGATCAAAACGCTCATAGTTCCCTTCCTTTCTTCACTGAGTCATCCTCATTCGATGGCCTGCTTCTTGGCCCGGTCATTGGCGATCAGGGCTGCCCCCACCGCCCCCACGATCATCGGTTCCTGCGGCAGGTTGACCTTCAAACCGTCGATCTTCTCTTCGATCTTGTTCACGAGCCCGACATTCCTGCCGATGCCGCCGGAGATTACGAACTTGTCCCTAACGCCGACCTTTCTAACCAGGGCCATGACCCGGTTGGCGATCGCCTCGTGCAGCCCGGCCAGGATATCCTCCTTGCGCTCGCCTTCCTTGAGCAGCGTGACCGCCGCTCCCCGGCCGAAGGCCGCGCAGGTCGAGCTGAACGGCAGGACTTTTGTGCTCTGCAGCGACAGCGGACCGATCTCGGACAGAGGAACGTGCATGGCCTCGGCGACGACCTCCATGAAGCGACCGGTGCCGGCGGCACACTTGTCGTTCATCACGAAATCGGCGACCTCGCCCATGGGACCGACCTGGATGGCCTTGCTGTCCTGCCCGCCGACATCGAGGACGGTGGAGACCCCCGGCACGAACCACTGCGCCCCGCGGCAGTGGCAGGTGATCTCGGTGATAGCATGATGGGCAAAGGGCACGACGGCGCGTCCGTAGCCGGTCGACACGATGCAGGCCATGTCCTCGATCTTCAGGCGGTCGACCCGTACGTCGGGCAACGGCATCCGGTACTCGCCCCACAGGCCCGTGCGGCGATGGACGGCCGCATCCACTACCGCCTCGGCCGTCTTGAGAATGTTGGGCCCGGTCTCGATGGTGCCATAGGTCAGCAACTGCCCGTCGTCGAGGATGACACACTTGGAGCTGCGCGAACCGATGTCGATTCCCATGGTCAGCATCACGCGCCTCCCTCCCGCTCCATTTGGCGGGCGAACACGGCCGCGCCCAGGGCCCGTACGTACTGCGGCTGCGCAGGAACCAGCGCCGGCTTGCCCAGGTGGGCTTCGATCGCCTTGACAATGCCCACATTCCGGGCCACCCCTCCGCAGAGCAGCAGCCCGGAGGGCACGCCCACCCTCTGCACCATCCCCCACAGGCCATCGGCGATACACTGGTTCACGCCGGCGAACACATCGGGAACGGGAACCGGCGGGTCCTTGTGGATGAAGGACAAGATCTCGCCTTCGGCGAAGATCACGCACCGGCTGGACACTGTCTGCGGGGCGGTAGCCTGCAGCGACAGCGGGCCTAACTCCTCCACCGGGATTTCCAGCATGCGGCTCACAAGGTCCAGCAGCGCGCCCGAGGACACCGCGCAGCGCTCGTTCTTCACCTGGTCCTCGACCTGGCCATCAGCGGACAGCCGGATGGCCATCGAGCTGTCGGCACCGATATAGAGGACCGTCCGCGCCTGGGGAAAGCGGAAGTAGGCTCCCGTGGCGATGCAACTCGCCTCCGAGCGTTGCTTCAGGGCCGCGATGTTCACCGCCGCGGTGACGGGCAGGCTGAGGGTGCCGGTCGCCACCGCGGCCTTCAGGTCCTCGCGCTTGAGGCCCGTCTGCCGCAGTGCCTCCTGCACCGCCATCCGGGCCTCGGTCTCCGCCGATTCCCCGGTCTGCAGCGAGGCACCACCGAGGATCACATCGCCTTCTAGAATCACCGCCTTGGTGGATTGCGATCCCAGGTCGATTCCAACGACAGCCATGCTTTGTCCTCTTCAACGGTGACGTCTTCCGTAACGAACTTTCCTGGCTCGACTCCCAGGCACAACCCGAATGCCGGGCTAGCCGGCCCGGCTTTCCAGCATCTCCATGAACGCCTCGGCGCGGATCTTCACCTGCGCTCCCGACGGGTGACCGTACTCCAGGTCGAGATCCAGGATCGGGATGCCTTGCTGTGCCATCTGCTTCTTGAGATCGAACTTGTCCCAACCGTTGTAGGTGCAGAAGCGCACGATCTCGGACACGATCCCATCGACCTTGTACTGCTCAGCCAGGTCGCCGATGAACTCGAGTCGCCCGTCGGAATTCCAGTTGTGCATGTCGACCGGGCGGCCCAGCACGTAGTAGCGGGCCAGCGCCTCCATCGGTGGCAGCTCGGTGTCCACCTGTCCCCAGGCATAGCGGATGCCGCAGTTCATCTCGTCGACGACCACCAGCGCGTCCAGTGCCTCGAGCGCGGCGACCTGGTTGGTGTTGTGCAGGTCGTTGCCGATGACCATCAGGCGCCTGGCCTTCTTGATCTCGCGTCCCGTGCGCTGGATCTCGTCGAGCAGCTGCTCCATCAGCTCGTTGAACCGCTCGCGCGGCAGGCGCGCGGCCGCCTTGCTCACTTCCAGAGCCTCGGCTCCGGTCACCGGGGGTCGATCGCGCTTGCGCAGCTCATAGAGCTGCTTCATCAGTTCGCGTCCCCGGTTGTAAATCCGGATCGAGTTCGCGATGTCATGGTCGGGAATCCTACTCAGCCGGTACAGGGAAAGTCTGTCCCTGAAGTCCTCGAGATCGGCCACGTAAAGCTTCACCGCCTCCTCGTCCCGCTTGCGCGGCGCGTAGAGGACGTCCATGTAGGGCAGCTTCTTGTAGTACTCCCACACGCTGTAGAGCCGCTTGTCCTGGTCGCAGAAGCTGGAGGAGACCAGGCCGTCCAGGAAGCCGTACTTGCCGTCGAGCTGCAGTTGCCAGCAGGTGCGGATCTTGGAGCAGGAGTTGGCGGAGATGTAGGCCTCGGCCCCTTGCATCTGCACCGGCTCGTTGTCGCCGGTGACCTCGAACGGCAGCATCCCGGCCGCGTGGAGGATCTCCTCCGGTACGTAGGGGTTGAACCAGCCGATCACCTGGCGGCCCGAAGCCTTCCAGTCCTTGATGGTGACGCTCTCCGGGAACGGTGAGGTCAGCCTTTGCATTTCGTTCAGAGTTTGCAGAGGCGCGTTCATACGGTCGCCCTCCTTTCCCGGTAAGCCTTGCTTCCCTCGATCATCTCGAAGAAGCTATCCAACTGGCTCTCGACCTCCGCCCGGCTGGTGAAGGTGCTGTCAATCACGTCACAGTTGATGGTGAGCGACGGCACGGCACACTGGCGCAACAGCTCGTCCCTGACGATCGTGCCGAGGCCCGAAGCCTGCTTGCAGCCCCAGTTGTTGTTGAAGATCGCCCCATCCACCTTGTATTGGCGGGCCTGGGCGACGAGGTTTTCCGCCCAGTCGATCGAGGGCGAGTATTGGCAGTTGCCGGGCGCGACCTGGGTCCTGTAGGCGAGGTTGCCCAGCGGATCGTCCGGGTCGAGCAGCCACTTGGCCTCGCCGCGCCAGTTCGACAGCACCTCGCACACGGAGACTGCTCCGTACTTCTGCTGTATGAAGGCCATGAGGGTCGGGTCCCAGAACGGACTGAAGCTGCTCCACATGACCCGGAAGCGCTCGTCCTTGACGGCGCCGATGCCCTGGTCCACGCGCTCCTGGAGTTCGTCGCGCAATGCCGTGAGAAAGTCCACGGCATCCTGCGTCCCGGGCAGCAGGCGAAGCGCCAACAGTACGCCGCCGAAGCACTCGGCGGACATGGGTGACGGGACATGGGCCGTGAGCCGCTGGACCTCGAGGCTGACCTCGGTGAGACGATAGGAGAGGCGCACCACCTCCTTGAGGCGGTCGTAGTCCATCTTCTTCCCCGTGTGCTCCTCCAGGAAGGCGATCAACCGCTTGTGCTCGTTCTTCCACTGATCCATGGCCTGACGCGTGAATGGGTAGTAGGGCCGCTCCATGCCGAAGTCCGGGATGCCGTACCGCCGACCCAGTGTGTGGAAGGCCTTGACGTTGTCGCACGACGAGGTGGCGTAGAGAAAGACATCCGTGTGGGGCCACTTGCCGGCGTGCAGCAGTCCGTCCATGTTCCGGAAGAAGGAGCAGACCTCCAGCGGTGTACCGGTCGAGGCCGCGATGCTCAAGGCCTCGGGGACAGACTCCGGCATCCCCACCAGGTCCGAGATGACGCCCCAGAATTCGTTGAACACGCCCACGACGTCCATCGCCTCGTAGATCTCGAGGGGCTGCTGGGTGCCGTGGGTCGCCACCAACCGGCCCTGCTCCTTGGCCGTGACAATCCGGTCCACGTACTTGTGAACCATTTCCATGTAGCCGACGGTTGACTTCATCACGCCGGGCTTCTTCTTGATCCCTTCGACGGCCATCGTGAGGCGCGCCGCCAGTTCTTCGACCGTAATCAGGTTGTCAGCGCTCATCCTGCCCCTCCCTTCTTCATCGAGTCAAAATCTGAAATGCCTCGTGTAGAGCCGGGGTGGCGGGGGAAATATCGGGCAGACTGTCGGGTGCCACAAGGCCTCCTCGTGCATTTCGCCTTGAGCCATTCTAGAACGGCAGTCCGACGCCAGATAGGACCCATGATGGTCCAAGTGCGGTGCAGGGTGGAAGGGTCGCGTGCCGGTCGAGGTCACCTGGCTGAAGGGGGATGTCCCCTATCGTGAGGTGGCGGGACCCCGGAGCGAATCGATGGGGGACGGAATCCGTGGATTTGCGTTCATCGGACCGTGTCGCAGGTTCAAACCGAGGTCTCGAAATAAGACCCCGGTGAATTCAAGTGGTCGAAGCAACAGAGCTTGCTGAATGGCCGAGTTCTGTGGTCAAGACATCTGACGGGGAACGCCATTGATGGGTCTTCCGAGGTCGCTGATTCAGTCGCTCTGCGATTGCGTGGAGTTCACTGGTTGCCCGAGCGACGCTGAGGTGTTTAGGCAGATACTGACGGATCAAGCCGTTAGTGTTCTCGACGGTCGGTTTCTGCCAGGGACTGCCGGCTTCCGTGAAGAAGACCCCTTCGCTGAAGTACTCGGCGATCTGGTGATGGTTGGCCATCTCGCCCCCTTGGTCCCAGGTCAGCGTGTGACGGCAAGCGGTAGGGATGGCCGCGAGGACCGGTGCAAGTGCCCTCACCACCGCCTCGGCCCCGTGCCCCTCTGGGAGGGCTATGAGATGCAGGTAGCGGCTGCGGCGCTCGACCAACGTGGCGACTGCCGTTCGCGCTCCGGTGCCCATGATGAGATCTCCTTCCCAGTCACCGTACCGACTGCGAGACTCGACCACGCGGGGGCGTTCGTGGATCAGCCGGCCAGGTTGGGTGAACCGGACCTGTCGCCGATCGGGACGTCTCCGGCGTTTGCGTAGTGGTCGGCCAGTGCGGAGTCTTCGCGTGAGCCCTCTCGCGAGGCCGGTTCTGTGGGCGTGGTAGAGCGCCTGGTAGATCGTCTCGTGGCAGAGGTGCCAACCTGAGCGCTCAGGGTAGGTGACACGGAGCCAGCCGGCAATCTGCTCCGGACTCCACTCCACCTCTAGCTTCGCCTGCACAAGAGCTCTCAGTTCCGGGTCTCGCGCGAGGATCGGGGTCTTCACGCGGCCAGCCTGCTCCTGAGCGCGAGCGTGCGCAAGGACCGCATCGTAGATGCCGCGGTCGTGGGATCGGGCATTGCGCCTGAGCTCCCGTGAAACCGTTGAAGGGCTGCGTCCGATCTCGCGGGCTATCTGGCGAACACCCAGTCCCATCCGGCGTAGCGCGGCGATCCGCTCCCGTTCGAGGAGCGACAAATAGCGGCCGCTCACCTCATTCGCGAGACGAGCTGGCGGCATGCCCCCGCGTTCAGCACGCCAACGATAACCGGTGTGGCGACCGATCCCCACCTGGCGACAAGCCTCAACCGTCCCGAGCCCCGAACCTATCAACCGCCAATACTCGTCCTCAACAGCCAATCTACGCTTGCGTCCACGGCGACCCATTCGCAACCTCCGTCAATGAGAGTGTTGCGACGAAGTCTAGAACCCACCCCCGGTTTGCAGGGCGAAAAATAGCGGGGGCCCGAACTGAAGCAAGTGCACCCCTGCCACCCTTCCCGACGTCGTTCGCCTTGGTCTTGTCGTAGCGGTCACGGGTCAGAAACTTGGCCGCAGAAGCGGGGTGGCAGGAGCCGGAATCACAACAGACTTCCGCGGTTGCGCGGGCCCGTCTCGGCCCGTGGAAACCGCTACTTCAGAAGCCCGGACACCGCTTGATGGAGCGCGGGTACCTCGTTCACCGCGATGTCCCAGACGATCGCGAAGTCGACACCTTCGTACTCATGGATGAGGATGTCCCGAAGTCCGGCTATGTCCTGCCACGGGATGTCGGGGGCCTGCTGGCGCAGATCGCCCGGCAGCCTCTTCACCGCTTCGCCGATCACCTCGAGGTTTCGTAGGACGGCATCCTGGGTGCGCTCGTCTTGCGACCAGCGTACTTGGTCGAGGCCCTCCACGTACCGCGTGATTCGCTCGCACCGCTCAAGGATGTCGAGCAGGTACACGCGGACGTCACGCGACATACTGAACCTCACGCAGGATGTGTTCTTTGAGGATGGGCTTCAGCGCGGCAACGCTCACGAGATCGACCGGCACCCCAACGAGCCGTTCCAGGAACCGCTTGAGGCCCATGTAGTTGCGGAAGGTGGGATGCGCGAACTCCACGAGCACGTCCAGGTCACTGTCGCCTCGCGCTTCGCCCCGCAATCGCGATCCGAACACACCGAGGCGGGCCACGCCGAAATCGGCGCGGATCTCCTCACCGTGCTCTTCGATACGGCTGATGATGGCGTCTGTATCGGTCACGGTGCTCACCTGTACTTTCTCCACTTTGCTTGAGTATATCGGACCACTCTCGCAAGGGTCCTCCCCTTCAACAAGAGTAGACTTGTGTCGTCCAAACACCGATCGTTCAACTGCTCAGGAGCGGAGACAAGCTCGATGGTGCTTTCTCGAAGGAAGCTGCGGGTTGGAGCCATAGCCCTGCTCGTTCTTGGCACTCTGCTCCTGGTTGCCTGCACAGACGAGTCGGACCATCTTGGCCCCACCACGACGACTACGATCTTCCCGTCACAGCGCTCTTTCGAGGAGAAACTCTCCGGTGACGGCTACGGAACTCCACTCATGTTCGTAGACGGGCAGGGAGCTGCGAAGTCTCTGATCGTGTGGATTCCGGTGGATACCGGCAATGAGACCCGAGCGACCGACGATGCCATCTTCGACCATGCAGTCGCGCTTGCCGAGAAGTACCAGGCAGCGAACTCTACAGGAGGACGGATGACAGTCGGGCTTTTCGCTTACAAGAGCGGAGGGTTCGTGAAGGACAACATTTTCGAGTCAAGGGACTTTGACCTCAGCTCACCCCCGTCCATGGAGCCGTCCACGGTGACGACGAAACTCTACCCTGCGGTGGACAACACGCTGGGACAGCTTCGACTCGACGCGAACCCGCGCGAGGGCGTCCGGGTTGCTTTCGGAGGACTTCGTGAGATCCCGGCGGACACCATTGACCCCCGCAAGCGGCTCATCGAGGGCGAGATCATCATCGAGAACCGCAGCGACACCCCGTTCGCCTGCGGGCCCGACGACTTCCGGCTGCATGTCGGCCCCTTCCAGACGCAGATTCAGGGCCTAACAGCCTCCACCGACTTTCCGGTCCGGGACGCCCTCCTTGCTCCCAGCCCAGTGGAGGGACATGCCTTCATGACCGAGGGTGCGGTCCAACCGGGCGACACCCTCCACGGCTACTTGCTCACCTGGATAGCCGATCGGGGAACGGCGAGTTCGGGACTTCAATATGATCCCAGCGACCCAGATGCCGCGGACCAGGGCTTCGGCGTCGAGATACAGCCTTAGATGCGTCGTTACCGAGAACTGGCACCGACCGCAGCCGGATCGACTCGTTCGCCACTTTCGCCTTGAGTGCGGTTGTGGGGCGGTTGAGTGATTCCCGTCGGGACCAACGCCAAGGCCCTGCGGCCAGTGGTCTTGGTGTCTGAGCGGCCCACCGCGTGAGGATGTCGCAGGTTCAAAGCGGGGTCTTGAAATAAGACCCCGCTTAGCAGGGGAAAAGATAGCGGGGGCCCGAGCCGAATTATCTGCGGACATCGGGCCGGAGTACCGGTTGGTTCTGGTGTAGCCGGCTGCGGCCCAAGGCAGGCGTGCGTGACCTCCTTCTCTCTGGTCCTGGGGTAGCCTTCGGCCCCGTGGAACCGACAAGGAGGCCCTGCAGTCGATAGGATGGTTGTGTAACGCGAGCACGATGACCACGGGATCTCCGACCGACGGGGGCGAGCGATGAGTCGGCGACGCTGGTCGGTATCACTTGCGACCCTGACCGGGTGTCTGACGCTTCTGGCGTTCATGGCCGGGTGCGGGCAGCCGCTAGCCACTCAGGACGAGCCCACCGCCATCTCCGCCCCCTCGACCACCAGCTCTACCGGACCCCCTGCCACGACCTCCTCCGCCACCACCGTATTCATCGGCTCGGACCACGGTGGTCCGGGCACACCGGAGTATGACGGTATCCCGCGACCCATCGTGGACGGGAGTGTGGAATGGTACCGGTACCTGGGTGAGGGCCGGTTCATAACCGAGACCGGCCGCGAGTTCTTCTGGCGCGACGGGCGCTTCGTGAACGCCGACGGTACCCTCATGGAGATCCCCGAGTCTGTGAAGGACCACCTCCACTCGCTCGGGATCGACCGCCAGCCCACCGTCCCCCACGTGCTCAGCCCCGAGAAGGCCGCGCTGGTAGAGGAGGTGGAGCGCATCCGCCACGGCCTCCTCGACGGCACGCTCGTCTTCGACTGGCAGGTGCCGGAAGGGAGTGATCTGCCCGCCGATCCCAGGCAGGTGCTCGACGACCTCGAAGCAGCCGCGTTCCGCCCCGATCTGCGGGTGTACCTCCGTGATTCCACGGACGATGCCTGGCCTCTCTACCAGGAGATCCACGAGATGCCCGAAGTCCAGTACGTCGAGTTGGTGACCAAGGAAGAGGCCTTCGCGCGGCTGCAGAGGGAGTGGAAGGACAACCCTGAGATCCTTAGGAACCTGGAGTCTGACCGGGTACCGGCCTTCACGAACATCTGGCTCAATGACCCGGCGCAGGCGGAGGAGTTCGCGCAGACGCTACAGAGGCGCCCGGGCGTCGACGAGGTGAAGACTCCCTCTATGGACGTCGCCCGGTGGACCTCCATGCTCAAGGCCATGACCCACGCGAAGTCATGATGGAGCGCCGGATGATGCGCGGGTCCGTCATGTGCATCGGAGCGTTGCTGCTGGCTCTTGCTCTGGCCCTGGCCGCCGCCCTCTCCGCTTGCGACTACATAGGCACGGCCGGCGTCTCCACCACCATGGAAGCGAGCCCCCCGACCACCGAGCCCACCCCCGGGACGACCGACGCCGCCACTCAAGAGAGGCAGAACCTCGACCAGGCCCAGACCGACGGCTTCAGCTCGCTGGCCGCCGGCATCTGGCTGGTCGGGCCGCCGAACATCGAGCAGGTCGTCAATCAGTCGCAGCTGATCGTGCGGGGCACCGTGGCCAGGGTGGACCCTCAGCGTGCGCCTGCGGGGAGTATCGCCAACCCCTACATCGTCTTCTTCGTCGACCCGACCGAGATCCTCAAGGGCTCGCCGCATTTCGGGACTCCCCTACCCTTCGCCATCCCTGGGCGGGGCGATGACACTCCGGACTACGCCCGGGCTCCCTTCGAGAAGCCGCTGGAAGCCGGCGACGACGTATTGGTCTTCTCCTATCGCGGCAACGAGGAACTCCCCACTGCTCCCGGGGCCAGCGGCGCCCACTTCCTCTGGAACGATACCTACGGCCTCTTCCTGCCGGCAGCCGGCAACTACGTCTGCGTCCGCACGCCAGACACCTACACCACCCTCGACGAGATCAGGCGCATCGTGGGCCCGGACAAGGACACCTCCACCACCCTTCCCCCGGGGTATCTCTCGTTCGAGGGCAAGACGGCCCGCTTCGAGCAGCGGCTCACGGCCAGGCGACTCTCCGGCACCCTGCCCTACCAGATCATGACCGGCTTCGACATCACCTGGGTGGCCGAGGCCGCCGCGCCCTTCACCACCGTTACCGCGGTGAAGGGATATCGCCTGGCGAACGGCGACCGCGCGTTCCTGTTCGATACGATCCTCGAAACGCGCGACGCCTCGCAGACGGAACGGGCCCTCCTGGAGGCCCTGCGGACGACCGCCTCGGAGGCGTTCGAGGTGCCCAGCGACCATGTGTGGGTCTTCTGGTATGGAGGCTTCGGCTTCATCGTGGTCTCCGACGACTACGTCCGTGACCTCGGCTACCTGGCCCAGATGGCCGAGACCGGGGCGCCGCTCAACTAGCATGGCCTCCGGCCCGCACAGGGGCAATCCCAGTCGCACGGGCCCTTACGGGGGTCATGTCGTGCAGGCCGATGATGATCTATTGGCAAAGAAGAAGGCCCGGAAAACCGGACCTTTGCACGATGGTAGCGGGGGCCCGAACTGGATTATCTGCGGACATCGGGCCGGAGTACCGGCTGGTCCTGGCGTAGCCGATGGAGGCCCAGAACATGTTGCACGAGACGGAGGTGGCGGGACCCGGAACTGCATCCGATGCACAGACCTCGCCGCCCGTACCCTGCGAGTCCAGAAACCAGGAAGCGTGAGCGCGCGCACTCATGGCGGCTATTTCGGCGCCCTTGACGTTGTCGGTGGGGCCAGCGTTTCGCGTCGTATCCGATAGTCATGCGCCATCGGCAAGGACTGGCGGTAGGGCCGAGCAGAGCGAATTGACGATTCGACTCGGGGGCCCGGCATTCTCCTGGCCTCAATCCCCCATCTGACCAGGGGTTCAGTCATGGCTTTGACGATCGCGAGCGCGGATGAAGTGGGGAATCGCGCCCGATTGTCGAAACTCCCTCCCCAGCGGTCGGTGCGCGTGCTGCAATAGGGCGACACAAATTCCGCAAGGAGCCAGCAGTAGCCGCCATGGTGTTGGGTCATGTCGAACCCGATCTGTCTGGCAAAGCGCGCCGTGTTAGCGATGTCCTCGATCACCTCCTCGATCATGTGCTCGTTCATCTCAACCACATGGATGCCATCCCAATACACACGGGCGAGGTGGGGTTTCGCTTCCGGGAGGGCAAAAAGCTCACCCCACAGGGGCGCCTACACCAGCATCGCGCCGCCGTCGATCGGTAGGCACGTGCCTGTCATGTAGCCAGCAAGGTCCGAGCACAGATACATGACGGCTCCCGCGACCTCTTCCGCGGTCGCCACCCTGCCCATCGGGAGCATCTTGGCCAGGCCGTCGAAGACCTCCGTTGGTGCAGAGCGCAGCATCGGGGTGTCGACCGGCGCCGGGCAGACGGCGTTGATGCGGACCCCTGTCCTGATGTACTCGAAGGCCGCGGCCTTGGTCAGACCCACCACCCCGTGCTTGCAGGTTGTGTAGAGCGGAAAACCGGGCTCACAGAGCAACCCTGCCAACGAGGCCGTGTTCACGATCACGCCCGCACCCTGCTTGAGCATGGTCGGCAGTTCGTGCTTCATGCACAGAAAGACGCTCTTGAGGTTGACGTCCAGGATGCGATACCAGAGCGCCTCGCTCGTCTCGGTGAGGGGCGTCGACATGTCCTGGGGATGGATGCCCGCGTTGTTGCAGGCGTAGTCCAGGCGCCCGAACGAATTGAGCGTTGCATCGACCATGGCCTTGACGTCGGCCTCCTTGGAAACGTCACAGGAAACGAATAGTGCCCTGCCGGCTCCGATGAGGTCGACGGTCTCGGTGCCTGCCTTTGCGTCGACGTCGGCCACGACCACGTTCGCCCCTGCCTGGGCGAATGCCAGGGCTACCGCCCGCCCGATGCCCATACCCGCACCGGTCACGATTCCTACTCTTCCTGCCATTGATTCAGCCATAACCCGTCTCCTTGCCTGGATCGCAGTCGCTAGCTCTTGGTCGGAAGGCCTGACATGACCCGGTACTCGTTCGCCGTGGCCACGCGCCGACCGAGGATCTCAGCGACGGTCTTCATGTCTTTGAACGCGGTCACGGTGTCGTTCAGCATGTCGTCCTTATGCGGCCACTTCCAGTATGTATCCTCGACGCCCACACGAATGGAAAGGCCCATGACCATAGCCATGGTGGTGAGGTAGTAGGAGGGCCTCCCGGCCGTGGCGAGCGAAATGAGGCCCGTGGGGTCGATCTCGCGAATGCGCCTGACCGTTCGGAGCAGGTAGTCTGCGGCGTCGAATTCGCTGAAGAGACTGCCACCAGGGTACGCCCAGCAGGGCAACAGACCCCAGTGGAGGGGTGGCTCGAGGATGCCGGTCTCGAGGAGGTACACCCTGACCTGGTCGATGGCCTCGTCCTCGTGCAGGCCGAGTCCGGGCTTGATGCCCTTCTCCATGAGATAGGCGGCCTCTGCCTGGAGGAGTCTGGGGGGAGTGATCGTACCAGGGTTCAGCGGCATCGAGTCCATCAGGCCTTCGTCGAGGATCGCATCGATCAGGAGCTTCTCGGTCTCGAAGTTCACATCGACCAGCACGCAGCCGTCCACGTACACGCCGTTGCCGTACTTCTCCCTGATGGGGCCGATGATGCCGCGGAGCATGTCCAGATGCTCCTTCTTGTCGTTGACGAAGTTCCCCTTGTCGGTGCGGGCGTGGATGTGCACGCACGTGGCTCCCGCTTCTATGCAGTCCAGAGCCGACTGCCTGACCTCGTCGGGTGTGTACGGCTGGTTCGGGTTCTTCGCCCTCTTGATCGGTTGCCCTGTCACGTGGCAGGTGATGCCGACTACGTCCGGGATCTTCCATTTGGGCTGATAGTCGAGGTCGGCGCCGTCGGGGCCGAACACCGCCCCGTCGGGAACGGGGGCCGGGAATCGTGGCGGCAGGTTCTTGTATTTGTCGTCCATAGCAGAAGCCTCCTCATGTCGCCGTCTGGAAATGTCCCGCTCAGGCGCGCAGAACGAATCGCCTGGATGGCTTGTCATTCGCTCTCGTGCCCATCGCTTCGTAGCCTTCGTGCAGCCTTTCGTTCTCCTCTTGACAGGATAAGCACACGGAGTTACTTTAGTCAACGAGATTTACGTAAAGCTAGTTTACCGAACAAGCACGACTGCAGGATCTGCCGCTACGTCAACAACCAGGCCGTCTTCCGTAAGGCATATTCAGCGAGGAGGTGGGTCACCGAGCACCACGTGAGACCAGGACGAGCACCGCTACAAATCATTCGGGGGATACAATGCGCACACTTCCCAACACAAGATTCAGACCGTTGATCGTCGCCCTTCTTGCCCTGCTGCTGATCGCCGTGGTTGGTCTCGCGGCATGTGGAGGCGCAGACGAGACGACGACTACCGCCGCGTCCACCATGACCACGGCCCCTGCCACCACGACCGCACCCACCACGGCTGGGACGGGCAGCAGCGAGACGACTGCCACCAGCGCAGCCTCTGGGCCCGCCACCGACACGCCGTACAAGGTAGGCATCCTTACGAACACGTCTGGCGACCTGGGGTTCCTCGGCAAATACGTAGTCGACTCCATGCAGTTGGAGGTCGACAAGATCAACGCGGAAGGCGGGATCAACGGCCATCCCATCGAGTTGGTTGTGCAAGACGATGGCTATGATCAGACGAAAGGCGCAGCCGGTTTCACCAAGCTGGCCGAAGACCCGAGCATTCTGGCCGTCACGGGCACAATGGCGAGCATCTTGCTGCCCTCCCTGACCGCGCTCGCGGAGCAGAAGGAGATCCCCTATGTCTCCTGTGCCCCCGAGAACCCGACAATCCGCGAACAGAATCTGAAATGGACCTTCTACGGCCCGGCCGACGAGTTCTTGAACGCCGCGGCGATCCTCGACATCGTCGAGGCCAAGGGCTTCAAGAGCGCCGTCGTGATCGCGCACAACGAACCCAACGCAATGTCGGTCGCGAACGAGTTCGTCGCGGAGGCTACCGCCGCGGGTCTGGAGGCCGTGCTGCTGGAGGACACGGTCGACATCGGCACTGTTGACATCACTCCGCAGGTTAACAAGCTGAAGGCCCTTTGCGACGAGCAGGGTGCGGACGTTGTTGTCAGCGTTGTGTGGCCGAACGTTACGGGAACCCTGGTCAAGACCATGACCGGTATCGGCCTCACCCTGCCGGTGGTGTCGTACAGCCTCAACGCCGACGCCTCCACTCTCGCTATGGGTGGCCCAGAACTGAACGGAGTCATGCTGCCTGGTCCTAAGGTCATGGCCGCGTCATGGCTCCCTGACACCGATCCCCAGAAGGCGATCGTGGACGATTTCATCAACCGCTACCAGGCTAAGTACGATCATCCGCCGGGTCAGGTCGATGCCGGCGCCGCGGACTGCATCCTCTGGATCGCGGAGGCGCTCAGAACCTCAGGTGAAGACCGGGTCAAACTGCGCGACGCGCTCGCTTCTGTGAAGAATCTTGTGGGCCCCTTCGCCATCCGCACAATGGGCACAGAAGGAGACCCGACCGGGATCCAGCCCGGCCTGTTCGTCCCGATGGTCATCCAAGACATGCAGTTCGCCGAGTTGAAGCTGCAGTAGCAGGAGTCCTGCCGGGCAGACTGCCACTCGAGCACTGATAGTCGAGAGCGAAAGAGGCCGTACATGACCTTCACCACGTTTTTCCAGAACTTGATCGCCGGAATCGTAGTGGGGTCCGTGTACGGCCTCATCGCCCTCGGCTATGTAACCATCTACCGCTGTTCTGCAGTGGTCAACTTCGCGCAAGGCGCATTTGCCATGCTAGGCGCGCTCATCGCCATCTACCTCGTGCGCGATCAGCACGTGCCCTACCTGCTCGCCGCGGTGATAGCCATCGGCGCCACATCGATCGTCGGGCTGCTCGTCTTCGTCATCGTGGTGGACCGCGTCCCCGCCGACCTGGTGGTGTCACAACTCATGGCAACATTGGGAGTCGCCATGCTCATCCAGGGCGTGATGCTCGTGATGGGCGGAGGCTATCCGCGAACGCTCCCCTCGTTCACGTCTGACGAACCCTGGAGCATCGGGACGGTGAACGTGGCACAGCAGAGCGTCTGGGTCATCCTCATCGCGGTTGTGATCGTCGCGGTCCTCTATGTCGTCAACAACCGCACAAGGTTTGGGAAGAAGATGACCGCCACCGCCACCGATCCCATGGCTGCCAGCCTGGTGGGCATCTCGCGTCGAGCTATGTTCAGTTGGTCGTTTGTCATCTCGGCGGCCATCGGTGCTACCGGCGGGCTGGCTTTGGCCGCCATGACTCCTATGAACTTCGCGTCCGGGAGCGCCTTCGGCTTCAAGGGCTTCATAGCGGCCGTCCTTGGAGGTTGGGGCAAGAGCTCAGGCGCGTTCGTCGGAGGCATCTTGCTCGGTGTTTTTGAAACGTTTGGCGCAGCCTTCTTGCCATCCGGATACAAGGACGCGGTCGCCTTCGGCCTTCTGCTCCTGGTGATGTACTTCCGTCCCTCAGGCCTGCTCGGCTCGTCTCTCGTGGAGCCCAGCCAATGAGCCTGCTGCGGAATCTCAATAGCCGGGGCGTACGCAGCCGGCTCGTCTTCATCGTCATCATCGCGATCTGGCCGCTCATCTTCGGCGGTGGCTTCTCGCTCTCGGTCATGACCACCGCAGCCCTCTACGCGATGATCTCCATGAGCCTCGGTCTGCTGCTCGGTCAGGCCGGACTGATCTCCCTGGGGCAGGCCGCATTTGCGGGTATCGGAGCCTTCACCGCGGGGATACTCACCATGAGCTTCGATCAAGCTCCATGGGTCGGGGTGATTGCTGGGACCGTTGCGGCGACCGTCGTCGCCTTGATCATCGGCCGGCCGATCCTCAAACTCAAAGGCTATTTCCTCGCCCTGGCCACACTGGGGCTGGGTGAGATCTTCGTGGTTATCGTGAGGCAGCACAGGCACTTTTTCGACGGCACCGTGGGGATCGTGTCGGTACCTTCTTTCAGCATCGGGGCACTATCCTTCGCCTCACGCGAAGCCCAGTACTACCTGGTGTGGTTCGTGGTCTTTGCGCTCCTGCTGATCACCGAGCGCGCGCTTCGCTCTCGGGTGGGTAGGGCGCTGCGGGCGTTGTCGAGCAGCGAGACGGCCGCGTCCACTCTGGGGGTGCGGACGGCGGGCTGGAAGCTACAGGCGTTCGTGGTCAGCGCCGCCATGGCCGGGCTCGCCGGGGGTTTCTTTGCCTACGCCATGAGCGCGGTCGTCTACAGCAGCTTCACCGGTCAACTCTCCCTGGTCGTCATGATCATGGTCCTGGTCGGTGGAATGTCGAGCCTGGCCGGGGCTGTCATTGGGGCCATCATCATGTCGTGGCTGCAGTACGCCTTCACGGGTTTCGCGACCTACCAGACAGCGCTCTACGCCCTCGTGCTACTTCTCTTGCTGCTCTTTCTGCCCGGCGGGCTGATCATGGGGTTCGAGTCGCGCCATATCAAGGCCGCGCGAGGGTATGTCAGAAGGCAGCTTGAGCCGGTGACTCGATGGATCCCGGGTTTCGGACCGGCCCCCGCCGTGGTGGCATCGTCCAACGTCGCTGCCGGGGTGACCTTGCAGGCCGATCCGTCCGTTACAAAGACCGAAATCGAGGCGGCGGTTCTACGTTGGAAGGAAGGCTCCGCCGGCTCCACGCCTGCAGTGGCCGTGCCCGACGCGGACGAGTTCCTGCGCTTGGACTCAGCGACCGTCCAGTTCGGGGGGGTGGTCGCGGTAAGCGGAGTGACCCTCTCGGTCACGCGGGGCAACATCACCGCTCTCCTTGGCCCCAACGGTGCCGGAAAGACCACGGTGTTCAACGCGGTGAGTGCGCTACAGAAGCTGACGTCGGGTCAGATCTTCTACAGGGGCAAGAGGATCGACCGCCTACCCGCGTCGGAGGTCGCTCGTCTCGGCCTGGCCCGCACCTTCCAGAACCTGCGCCTCTTTCCCAACATGAGCGTGCTCGAGAACGTGATGGTAGGCCGGCATCGGCATGAGAAAGCAGGGTTCGTGACTGCGGCCTTGGGGCTGCAGAAGAAGGAGGAAGCGGAGTCACGCAAGCGGAGTCTGGAAGCGTTGGCAGTGGTCGGCATCGAGCACTTGGCCGATTGGCCGGTGACCGCGCTGCCCTATGGCCAGCAGCGGCTGGTCGAGATCGCTCGGGCTCTTGCCACCGATCCCCAACTGCTGCTTCTCGACGAGCCTGCCGCCGGCATGAACGCCACCGAGAAGGTCCAGTTGGTCGAGAGAATAGCTGCCATCCGCGACGCCGGAGTCACGGTGCTCCTGGTCGAGCATGACCTCAGCATGGTGATGGGCATCTCGGACACCGTGAACGTTCTTAACTTCGGGCGCCTCATAGCCAGCGGGCCTCCGGCTGTGGTGCAGGAGGACCCGGCGGTCATCGAAGCCTACCTGGGTGTGAAGCACGGCGACCGGTACGGCACGCTGGACGCGCAGGCCGTCGAGCTCGCCGAAGGAGCCAAGGAGCGGGCCAAGGACGACGGCGCCCCGGTGCTCGAAGTCAAGGGAATCCACACCAACTACGGCTCGATCAGCGCCATTCGCGATATCAGCCTGAACGTCTATGCCGGCGAGATCGTCGCAGTGCTCGGTTCGAACGGGGCCGGAAAGACGACTCTGCTTCACACCGTTTCGGGCCTGCTGCGGCCACGGGCGGGCACGGTGCTCTATGAAGGCGCGGACATCACCCGTCTACGCCCTCAGGAGATAGCCTCGAGAGGAGTCGGGCACGTGCCCGAAGGCCGCCATGTCTTCCCGACCCTCAGCGTGGTCGACAACCTCAAGCTCGGCGTATGCTGCCGCAACGACCGCGACATGGCCGCGCAGCGGGACGACCTGGATGGGATCTTCGAGGTTTTCCCCCGGCTGGCCGACCGGCGCACCCAGTTGGCCGGCACGCTCTCGGGCGGCGAACAGCAGATGCTGGCGATCGGCCGAGGCCTCATGGGCCGGCCGAAACTGCTCCTACTTGACGAACCCTCCATGGGGCTCGCGCCTATGCTCGTGGAGGTGATCTTCGAGTCGCTCGTCAAGCTGAATGCCTCGGGGCTGACCCTGCTCGTGGTCGAGCAGAACGCCAAGTTGCTGCTGTCGATTGCTCATCACGCGTTCGTGCTGCAAACTGGGCGGGTCGCGCTTTCGGGCGGCGCCACAAGCCTAGCTTGCGACGACAGAGTCAAGGCTCTCTATCTCGGTCAGACGGAAGCGGCGTGCGCCGAGTAACACGGCTCGGGTCTGGAGACACACCATGAACAAACTCATAATCACGGCCGCTCTCACCGGCAGCCTGACCACGAGGGCGCACAACCCAAACCTGCCTCACACCCCCAAGGAGATCGCGCGCGCCGCGGTCGAAGCCTGGGAGGCGGGCGCGTCGGTCGTCCACCTGCACGTGCGCGACCCGGAGACGGGCGCTCCCGTCCACGACGTTCGTCTCTTCGCCGAGACCATCCGTCTCATCCGCGCCGAGTGCGATCTCATCATCAACGTGACGACAGGCGCCGGGCCCAAAGTGCCCATCGAGGAGCGCATCGCGGTCATCCCCGAGTTGGCGGACGACCCGGCGACCAAGCCCCAGATGGCCTCCCTCAACTGCGGCTCGGTGAATTTCGGTCTGCTCGATCGCAAGAAGAGGGAGTTTGTCTTGAGTGACGTGCAGATGAACCCGTGGGCCGCGATGCTCGGCTACGCCGACACCATGAAGATGTGCGGCGTGGTGCCCGAGTTAGAGGTCTACGAAGCCGGCATGATCAACAACGCGCTCGTGCTCCAGTCGCTCGAGGCCCTCGATCCGCCGCTTCACTTCCAGTTTGTCCTCGGGGTGTTGGGCGGCATGCAGGCGACGACAGACAACCTGGTGTTCCTCAAGAACGCGCTCCCCCGGGATGCCACGTGGTCGGTATGCGCGGTGGGTCTTCCCATCTACTCGCTTGCCCCGGTTGCCATCGGGCTGGGGGGTAGTGTCCGGGTGGGGTTCGAAGACTGCATACGCATCTCACGCACCGAGCTTGCCGAGAGCAACGCCCAGATGGTCGCCAAGATCGCCCGCATGGCCGCGGACATGGGCAGGGAAGTGGCGAACCCGGCGGAGGCGAGGGACATTCTCAGCCTCTCTGGCATCCCTGTGGGCTAGCAGATGGTTGCTGACCCGCCCGCGTTACTCGCCGGCGCCCGCGGCCGGCTCGGGCTTGACCGCGCGAAACGTGCCGAGTAGACGATCGAGATTGCGAACGAGTGCCGCCTC
Organism: uncultured Actinomycetes bacterium; assembly: GCA_963816155.1. Taxonomy (GTDB): domain Bacteria; phylum Actinomycetota; class Thermoleophilia; order RBG-16-64-13; family RBG-16-64-13; genus JAXGXJ01. Next base: position 56,869 of record CAWFJE010000005.1, read on the forward strand.
GACTTCGGGTCCCGCCTGCGAAAGCAGCGCCATGTCGGTGGCGAAGTTGAACGTGACAAGTGCCCAGGCCACATCTATGGTTTCGACGTCGGAGCGGATGGTTCCCTGACGCTTGCCTTCTTCGACGGTCGCGACCATTCTCTCCAAGGAAGGCCAGTTCAGCGGATTCATCTGACGGGCGAATTCCGGTTCCTTGCGCGAAGCGAGGGCCTGGAATATGGGGCGCGCCATCGTGTTCAGATTCTGGCGCTGCCACGGCGCAAGGTTGCGTCCGAGCTCCCCCAACCGATCGAGTGCATCAGGCGCATCTGCGGTTTCCACCCAACTCATGGCACGCTCTATGGCCACCTCGACCACGGCGGCGAGTATCGCGTCGCGGCTGCCAAAATGCCGGTACAGAGCTCCCGGCGTGATGCCGACCGCCTCGGCTATGCGCGCCATCGTCATGCCGTCGACCCCGTGCTCGCCGAGGATCAGCAGAGCGGCATCGATGATCTCCTCGCGGCGCTCCGCCTGGCTCTTTCTGGTGTACTGCTTCACGTGGTTCGGCATAGTCTGCTATCCCTCCTAGTGCCACCAGGATACACCATCGGACGGGGTAGCAGCAAACACAGTTTACGTAAATACGATTTACTCTCTCGCTATCACCTGGCCTGCGTCTGCCGAGACGGCTAACGACCCCGTGGCTTCCTACTGGTCCACCATACCCGCGTTGCGGACCTGCCGGAACGAATCCAGCATCCGCCGCAGGTGCGAAGGACACCGCCCTCGGCGATGGCCTCGTCGGCGCCGACCGGATGCGCGATGTCCTCCGTCCGCGCGAACATGAGGAGAGTCCAGGCGACGTCCTGTGAGGCGACATCCTGGCGGATGGAGCCCTGTCGCTTTCCCTCCTCGGCGAGCTCCGTGAAGATCTGAAAGAGACGGTTCATCGGCATGCTCATGCGGCCGGCGCCAAGACTGCCTTGTGCCGTTGTTCCACCAGTCCCAGCTCCACGAACACGAGTCTCACCCCCTCAAAGAGCTCTATCCATCGCTATTTGAGGTGTGGAGCCGGGAGTCGAAGTCCTTGCGGAGTGTCGCCCAGGTACCGGAGCCGCGTCCCAGAGTGTCACATAGCTACCGGTGTGTTCGATAACCTAAAAGTTGACCACTTGGAGGCCGATCGTTCATCGAAAAGTTGACCACCTTCAAGACAAGTCCTGTACCGTCGTTGCCCGAAGCGATGGCGGACAGGGGGAAGGCATGTGCTGAAGATGGTCGACGTGGAGTTCATCAAGAAGAAGCGCGACGAGGGCTGGTCGATCCGCAAGATCGCCCGCCAGCTCGAGATCTCGCGCCAGTCGGTGCGCAAGGTGCTCGCCGCTCCGGCTGAGCCGCCCCGGTATCGTCAGACGGTCCCTCGTCCCCAGCCCGTCGTCGGTCCCTATCTTCCCGTCATCGAGCGCTGGTTGGCCACCGATGAGCATGCGCCTCGCAAGCAGCGCCACACGGCCAAGCGCATCTACGACCGCCTGGTCGAGGAATACGGCTTTGCGGGAGCGGAGGTGACGGTCCGCCGAGCGGTCTCGGCTCTTCGCGGACGCCGAGTCCAGGTCTTCGTGCCCCTGGAGGCACCTCCCGGCAAGATAGCTCAAGTCGACTTCGGCGTGGCCCATGTGATGATCGCCGGCGCCACCGAGACCGTCTTTCTCTTCTGTCTTCGGGCCAAGCACTCCAAAGTGCCCTTCGTCTGTGCCTATCCCACCGAGAAGCTGGAAGCCTTCCTCGATGGTCACGTCCGGGCCTTTGACTTCATGGGCGGGGTCTTCGCCTAGATCTGGTATGACAATCCCAAGACCGCCGTCAGCAAGATCCTTTCCGGACCGGAGAGGATCGAGCACGAGCACTTCAGCCGCCTGCGGGCCCACTACCTCTTCCAAAGCTCCTTCTGCACCCCCGGGGAGGCCCATGAGAAGGGCTCGGTCGAGCAGTTGGTGGGATACGTGCGTCGCAACGCGCTGGTGCCCGCCAGTCGGGCCTTCGCCTCCTTCGAAGAGCTGAACCATCATCTCCTTGCCTTCTGCGAGCGTGAACGGACACGCGAGCAGACGGCGTGGACCGCGGAAGCCGCCGCGCTCAAGGCTCTGCCACCCTACCCCTTCCGGGCGGCCACCTCCCGTGCAGTGTCCGTCTCCAAGACTGCCCTTGTGCGCATCGATCACAACCGCTACTCCGTGCCCGCCGTCCATGCCGGCCGAGTGCTTCGGGCCGAGGTCTACGTGGACAAGGTGGAGATCTACGCAGGCGAGGTGCTCGCAAGCATCCACCCGCGCAGCTACGCCCGCGGCAAGACCATCCTTGACCTCGGCCACTACCTCCCCGTCTTTGCCAGAAAGCCCCGGGCCGCCGGATACTGCGCGGCTCTTTCCCAGGCCAACCCGGTGTTTATGCGCGTGCGCGACCGGCTCATGTGCGAGCCCGGCGGATACCGGGTCTTTGCCGAGATCCTCATGCTGGGCGTGCGCTACGACATGGGAGTGCTGGCCGAGGCTCTTGAAGAGTGCATGAGTGCCGGTCGCATCTCTGTGGAGGCCGTGCGTCAGCGTTGCCTCAATCTCACCCACGTGCCGCCGGAGCGTGTCGAGGTCCCCGATATCCTCGACCACGTGCTTCCCTGTCCGGATCTCGGTCGCTACGACGCGCTCCTGGCGGTGAGCAGATGAACGCGGAGATCGTCGCTGCCCAGGTGAAGCTCTACTCCCAGGAACTCAAGATGCCGGGACTGAGAACCCACTTCGAGGAGATCGCCCGGGAAGCGCGCACCAACGGAGAGCCTCACGAGGCCTATCTGGTCGCGTGTCTGCGGGCCGAGATCGAATCCCGCCGCGAGCACCGGCTCCAAGATCGCTTAAAACAGGCGCGCTTCCCCCAGCGAAAGACGCTCGAGGAGTTCGACTTCACCCTGGTGCCGTCTGTCCCCAAGGAAGAGGTCATCCACCTGGGAACGGCCGAGTTCGTGCGCGCGCGGGAGAACGTCATCCTCTTGGGAGCGAGCGGCACCGGGAAGACTCACTTGGCTCAAGCCATCGGCCAGGCCGTCATCTACGCCGGACATCGCGTGCGCTTCACGAGCGCCGTGGTGCTCGCCCAGGAACTCCTTGCCGCCCTGGACGAGCATCGCTTGCCCCGCTACTTGAAGAGCTGGCACAAGATCGATCTGGTCATCGTGGATGAACTCGGTTATCTGGGCCTGGGTCCGGGAGGTCCCTTGCTCTTCCAGTTCTTCGCCGAGCGTTACGAGAAGGGATCGGTGCTCGTCACCTCCAACCTTGAGTTCTCCCGCTGGAGCGAGGTCTTCGGAGACCCGGTGCTCACCGCCGCTCTCCTTGACCGACTGACGCATCACAGCCACATCCTGGTATTCGAGGGAGAGTCCTATCGCTTCAGGGAGAGCCAGAGCAAGAAGATGAGAGTTCAGACGAAGAAGTGACCCGGGTGGTCAACTATTCGATGATCGAGGTGGTCAACTTTTCGGTTGACGAATACAACCGGAGCCAATGTGTCAACTATGTACCGGGACCGCACAGACCGCACAAACGGTGCGTTGGCTGCCCGTTGGATTTCGCCCGATTTGGGCCGGAGCCGGCGCGACTTCCTAAAAGTAAAGCCCTGCACATTTGCAGGGCTTTAAGATGGTAGCGGGGGCAGGATTTGAACCTGCGACCTTCGGGTTATGAGCCCGACGAGCTACCGGACTGCTCCACCCCGCGCCGTGTGAAGTGGGGATTATAACACAAGTCCAGGCCTTCCTCCGCCACGGCCGCGCGACGGCCTCGGCACGGCCGCGCCAGAGCCGCGACTGGGGCCACACTGCGGCGAGGCGGCGCCCGCGGTCGACGTGAGACGGCGCGCGCCGCCACGACATCAAGCGGCGTGCGTCGCTCCGCGAACGCCTTTATCATGGGCGAAAGCAAAACTGACGTGTCGACGGAGCAGACATCGCGGTCCAGCCTCAACGATCTCGGACCCCGACGCTCTCCAGGGAGAGGACATCTGTATGCTGCCGCTTGAAAAGGCTTGGTACAAGCGACTGCTCTTGTTTGCACTGATACTCGGCGGAGCCGGGGGCGTCTTGGCGCTGGCCTTCAATGGGGTGACCGGCGCGGGCATCGACCGTTTCTTAGGCGACACGGGGACCGGGTTGTGGGCCGGACAATGGTGGTGGATACCGCTGACGGCCGGCGGGGGACTCGTGGTTGCGGGGCTCCGAAAGATCTGGAAGGTACCCGACTACGTCCCCAGCCCCATCAAGCTGGCCCATGATGCCTGGGTCGAGCCGCGCAACGTCGTCCCCTGGGTGGTCATATCCGCCCTGTCGCTCGTTGTGGGCGCAAGCCTGGGTCCCTTCTTCGGTCTCGCCGTCATGGGAGGTGGTCTGGGCTCCTGGCTGGCGAAGAAAGTGGAGAAGCCGGATGAAGCAGAAGCACGCCAGGAGTACACGCTCACGGGCATGGCAGGCACCATGGGCTCGGCCTTCACCTCACCGCTCTTTGCGGGCGTCCTGGCCTCGGAACTTTCGCCCACTGAGAAGCGGCACTACCTGACCGCATTCATCCCCGCCCTGTTCTCGGCGGCTATCGGCTATGTCATCTATTTCGGCGTGACCGGCGAGACGATGCTGGGCCGCTACCAACTCCCCACCTATGAATTCAGATTCACGCATCTGTTGCTGGGAGTCGTGCTTGGCGTTCTGGCCGCCTTCATACTGATACTGTTCGCCCTGGTCAAGAAGCTGGTCACAGCGGGGTTCTCCCGGATCCGTAGTCCCCTTGCGTGCGGCCTCATCGGGGGCGCGCTGGTGGGGCTGCTCGCGTTTGCGCTTCCTCTGACGGCCACCTCAGGTAGCAGTCAGCTCACCGCCGAGCTCGAGATATCCGCCACCCTGGGGGTCGGCTTCCTCATCGCCATCCTGTTTGGCAAGATGTTCGCCGTCGCCCTCAGCCAAGCCTCCGGGTTCCTGGGCGGCGTGGTGTTCCCCATCATCTTCATCGGCGGGACGGCGGGGGTGCTTGTGAACAGCATCTTCCCGGACATCCCCATCGCCCTGAGCGTTGCCGCGCTGCTGGCTGCGGTACCTGGAGCCGCCCTGGGAGCACCCGTTTCCCTCATCCTGATCGGGGCCGGCACGGTGGGGCTCGGGGCCTCCGCGTTGGTTCCTATCTGCATCGCCGTCGTCGTCTCCTATCTGACCCTGTCGCTGGTGCGTACCTACATCGTGCGCCAACGAAAGTTCGAGATGCAGCAGATCGACTGACGGGGCAGCCGTCACGCCGGAGTTCTTCTCGGAAGCCAGTTCTTGCTCCCTCGGTCGCAACCTGCTCCCAGGCGCCAAGATCGGCCAAAGGTCCCAGTTTGCAGCGCAACGCCGTCGGTCCGATAGGGCTACAATCCTTTGAGCGGCATAAGCCCCAGACCGTGAGAGTCTCATTTGCCTCGAATCGAGCCGGGCTGGGCATACGAAAGACTTCGGAACTTGCCGGTTCGTGCCGATAGATACATGTGCATCGTCATCAGCGGAGCAGGAACGAGGTCCATGCCTCCTCGCGTAGGTCATAGAGGACGCCGCCAGCGCCGTCGCCGGACCGCCACAGAACGGCCGAGCTTCGGTCGGGCCGCGATTCTTGTGTTGGCCGTTCTGGCAGTGGCGATCACGCTCCCACTGCTCCTCTCCCCCAGCGTCGCCATGGCGCAACCCATCGCGGGCGGTGCTGCGACAACGGCGCCGACGACCGCCCCGCCGACCACCTCGACCACCACGCCACTCACCCTGGGTGACGACGCCCAGCGTCAGGTCGACGACCTCAAGACCCAGGCTGCCACGGTGCAGGCCCAGGTCGAGGACCTCGACAACGCCCTCGAGCTGAGCAGCGAGAAGTACAACCAACTCAGCATCCAACTCGACCGCACCAATATCCGCCTCAACCAGCTCCGCCGCGACCAAGCCCTTGCTCAGGCCGAATACGACCGCCATGTGGAGACGCTCGAAGAACGCATCCGCGCAGTCTACAAATCGGGAGGGCGGGACCAACTCCTCCCCATGCTGTTCCTGGCTGACGGGGTCGAGGATCTCTACAACCGTCTCATGCTGATCTCCCAGCTCGCCGACCAGGATGCCATGCTGCTCGGTGACCTCGAGGATAGTCGGTCGGCCCTGGCCGCGGTCTTGGCCCAGATCGATACGAAGAAACGGGAAGAGCTCTCCCTCCGCCGGCGGATGGCCGAGGAGAAGGAGTTGATCGGGAACCAGCTCGCCCGGCGCGAGAAGGCGCTGGCCGGCATAAGCACGGAGATCCAGGGTGTCATCGAGCAGGAGCGCAAGCGGCAGGCCGAAGAGGCGGAACAATTGCGCCAGGCTGTGCTGGCCAAGGCACAGGCCTACGGCAACTATACGGGGCCACTTCCGCTCAACGGCGACCCGGTGGTCAACCAGTTTCTCGAGACCGCCTTCACGTATCTGGGCGTTCCATATGTCTGGGGGGGCGACAGACCTTCCACAGGTATGGACTGCTCCGGTTTCACGCAGTTTGTGTACGCGCAGCACGGCATCTACCTCCCGCACTACTCCGGCTACCAGGCTCAGCTGGGTCTACCGGTGAACCTCCCCGACATCCAGCCCGGCGACCTGCTGGCCTTCGGGCATCCCGTGCATCACGTGGGTATCTACATCGGCGAAGGCATGTTCGTCCACGCCCCGCGCACCGGTGATGTCATCAAGATCTCTCCTCTCGCCGAGCGCACCAACCTGGTCGACATCCGCCGCTTTCCGCTCCAGCCCCGTGCGGAAGCCCCGGCAGTCAGGTAACATGGAGGCATGAGTAGCACCATCCTCATGGTCATCATGATCTGCGTGGGGTTGGCCATCGGCATCGTCGGCATGGTCATCGTGGGCCGGCGAGCGTACAGGCTGTCCAAGACCATGCAGCAGATGGACCGCAACCGCATCCAGGACGTCTCCCGCCGCATCCAGGAACTCACTCCCCGGATCGAGCAGACGGCGGCCAAGCAGCGTGATCTCGCCGAGAAGATGAAGGAACTCGAGATCGCCAACAAACGGTTGACCTACCTGCGCGAGCAGTTCGACGCGGCTACCGGCCGTCACTTCAAGGCCGGGCCTGACCGTCCGGGCAAACCCGCCCCGATGGTGGTGACCACCCGCCTCCGTAGGGACCTGAGCTCGCTCGATCTCTCCACCGGCACTGCCACAAACGAGCGCAGCCACCCGTAAAGGCGGCTGCGCTTCTTCCGCATACCTATGTTCGGCGCGGCGCGCGGCACCTATCGGTGCGCGCCACCGCTGAGGCCGGGATACTAGACGGCTACGACCTCGGTGATCTCGGGGATCTCTTCTTTCAGGACCCGCTCGACACCCATACGCAGGGTCATCTGCGACATGGGGCAGCTACCACAGGCACCGGTTAGCCTGACTTTGACGATCATCGCCTCTTCGTCCACGTCGACCAACTCGACGTTGCCCCCATCGGCTTGCAGGGCGGGGCGGATAAGGTCGAGAGCTTCCTCAACGCGCTCTTTCACGTGTTCCTCCGTCTCGATAGTGCGGCCGTCTCGGCCAGGGCCGATACTCTTGCCTCTCGGTGTTCCCCGAAGCGGCTGCTCGTACACCCGTGGTCGCCGTCGGGCCGCGCGTCATTGTGCGCCGACAGTTTCTCACAAGCGAGCGGCGGCGCCCATGGGCGCCGCCGCGTCAAGTCGGTCCGCTCTTCCAGGTCGCGCTACATCTTGATGATGGTCGCCACTCCCTGGCCGCCGCCGATGCACATGGTGGCCAGTCCGTAGGTGCCACCCTCCTGCTTCAGCGCGTAGATGAGGGTGGTGAGGATGCGGGCGCCGGACGCACCGATGGGATGACCGATGGCGATGGCGCCGCCACGCAGGTTGACCTTCGACATGTCAAGACCCAGTTCTTGAGCCACCGCGCCGGCCTGGGCTGCGAAGGCCTCGTTCGACTCGATGACGTCCATCTGGTCGATGCTCATGCCCGCTTTCTCCATGACCTTGAGCGTGGCGTGATACGGGCCCATGCCCATGTACTTGGGATCAAGGGCGGCTGTCGAGTAGGCGACGATGGTAGCCAGAGGCGTGAGTCCCCTCTTCTCGGCCCATTCGGCTGAGGCGACCACGAAGGCGGCCCCGGCGTCGTTGATGCCGGAGGCGTTACCGGCGGTCACAGTGCCGTCAGGCTTGAAGGCCGGCCGGAGCTTGCCCAGACCCTCGAGGGTCGTCTCGGCACGGACGTGCTCGTCGGTGTCGAAGAGGATCGGGTCGCCCTTCCTCTGGGGGATGGGCACAGGCACGATCTCGTCTTTGAACTTGCCCTCAGCGATGGCCGCGCCGGCCTTGCGCTGGCTGTCGTAGCCTATCTGGTCCTGCACTTCACGGGTGATGCCGTATTTCTCAGCCACGTTCTCGGCCGTGATGCCCATGTGAATGTCGTTCATGGCGCACTGCAGCCCGTCCTTGATCATCTCGTCGACCAAGACGCCGTCGCCCATACGATAGCCCTGACGGGCGCGGGGGACGAGGTAGGGAGCGGCGCTCATGTTCTCCATGCCGCCGGCGACGACCACCTCGGCATCGCCGCTCTTGATCATCTGGGCGGCCACGTGCACGGACTTCATGCCCGAGCCGCAGACGATGTTGAGCGTCCAAGCCGGGACGTCCTCGGATATGCCGGCTTCGATGGAGGCCTTGCGGGCCGGGTTCTGGCCCAGGCCGGCCTGCAAGACGTTGCCCATGATCACTTCTTGCACGTCAGCGATCTCGATACCCGCGCGCTTCACGGCTTCGGCGATGGCGATGCCGCCCAGCTTGTAGGCGGGGACGTCCGAGAGGGCGCCCAGGTAGCGACCAACGGGGGTCCGGGCAGCGCTAAGGATTACTACGTCACGAGACAAGGGGTTCTCCTTTCTTCAGGAACGTTCGGCCGCGAGGATGATCCCCCAGCATCTTGGGCGGCCTGCGACGATCCGGGATGAAAATGTCCGCGGGAAAAGATACCACTCCGCGCGGCCTTGCTCGTGACGCGCCTCCCCCGCGGCGCGCGGGCGAGGCGTCGGGCCCGGGTGACGGCGCGCCGCCGTGGCGATCGCGCGACCGCGGCCACGCCGCCGCCGCGCCATGCCGCCGGCTACTCCAGCTTTTCGGGATGTGCCCCCGGCCAGGGACGCGGTCCGGCCAGGTTGCGGGAGATCTCGATGCCGTTCTCCTCCAGCAGAGCCACGATATCCGGGGCCATGGGCCAATACTCCTGCTCGCGCTCGCTACCTCGTCCGCCCTCGGAAGAGACGAAGTGGGTAGTGATGCGGAGTTCGCCGTCCACGTCGTCCGCGAGGACCTGATAGCCCTGATCAAGCCAATCGAGGAGTCTCGTCTGGAGCTCTTCTACGAGCGACTGGTCCATGGGATCCTCCTTCGTCGCGCGATCGATACGCTCGTTGCCACCCTGGAGGTCTGCTTCATGGTCTACTTATATTCTATTCCTTCTGGACCCCGGTCTGCTTGTGCCTTGCGGGCACTCGCGCCGCGGCGGGCCGGACGACCCGCCGCGTACGGACACTCCGGCGGGGGCCCGGTCGCGCCACATGGACGAGTTCACGCCGCGGCGGTCTCCCGGGGGCGCCAGCCGGCGCTGAACAGGAAGAAGAGGGCCGAGGTCCGTCCCAGGTGGGTGAAGTCCTGACTCAGTCGCTCCGCCGCGGCGTCGAGGTCGACCGTCGCCCCCGACTCTGTCAGATAGCCATGGAACGACTTGTGTTCTTTGACGCACAGCGTGAAGGCCGTGGCGTTCCTGATGACCGCCTCGATCTTGCGGCGATTGCGGATGACGGAGGGATCGCCCAGGAGCCTGGTCACGTCGTCCTCGACCATCTTCTTGACCTTGGCCGGATCGAAGCCGTGGAAGGCGGTGGTCAGTTCGGGCCAACGCGACTCCACCACTTTGGGGCCCAACCCGGCCGAGAACACCGCTCGCGAGAGCAGATTGAAGTACTCCTTGTCCGAACGCGGGTACTCGCCAGCCCGCTGCATCCAGGGTTGCTTCTCGAACATGTTGGCCTCCGTTCCATCGTCGCCGAGTGATCCGGCCTTGCCGAGTGCTCCGGCAGTTCCGGGCGACCAGGCGATGCCGTGTGACCAGGTGATGGTAGGAGGCGGCGGGGCGCGGGTCTCTACGACCGAGGTTGAATCTTGGCGGTGGTCCACTCCTCGGCCAAGGCGACGCGGTCGCTCAGGTCGAGTTCGCGCAGTCGGTGATCGGGAGTGAGTTCCACGATGCGGTCGGCCAGGCTCAGGGCTTCCGTGAGATCGTGAGTGACGAGCACGACCGTGACCGCCCCTTCTTTGATCATGCCCTGCAGTATGGACATCAGCGACCCCTTGAGCGCCGCGTCCATGTTGCTGAAGGGCTCGTCGAGCAGAAGGATGCGCGGTTCGATGGCGAACGCTCGGGCGATGGCCACCCGCTGCGCCATACCCCCGCTGAGTTCCTCAGGATGGTAGCCCTCGAACCCCTTGAGTCCCACCCTCTCCAGCCAGCTCGCGGCCTCCTCGCGGGCCTGAGCTTTGCCCACGCCCTGGGCGCGCAGAGCCACGGCCACATTGTCGAGTGCCGTGCGCCAGGGCAACAGACGGGGCTCCTGGAACACGTAGGCGAGAGTGCCCTCCGCCACCGTCACGCGGCCCTCATCGGGAGAGACGATACCCGTCAAGAGCTTGAGGATGGTGGTCTTCCCCACCCCGGAGGGACCCACGATGCCCACGATCTCCCCGGGCGCGATACGCAGGTCGAAGCCCTCGAGCACCACGAGATCGTCGAAACGCTTCGTCACCCGCTCGAAGGCGATCATCTGCCCACGCCCTTGCGCCAGCGCATCGTCCGCCGTCTGAGAGGACGCAGGACCCCGAACTCGAGCACGGCCATGAGCGCCAGAAGGACCACGATCCAGGCAAAGAGAAGAGGCGTCTCCAGATAGCTCATGGCCCGAGAGAAGGCATAGCCGATGCCGTTCATGGCCCCCAATAGTTCGGCCAGCACCACGGCGCGCACGGCTACGCCCGCCGCCAGAGTGAGGCCCGCCATGACGGGAGAGGCGATCCCGGGCAGATAGATCTGCGCCAGCATCAGTCGCCATGAGAACTCGTAGACGCGCCCCACCTCCACCAGGCGCCGGTCGATGGCCAGAACACCGGCCACCGTGTTCACGAACACCAGCGGCACCACGATGACCGCCACCACGAAGATAACGGTGGCATCGCCGAGGCCAAACCACAGCAGCGCCAGCACGGCGATGATGACGGCGGGGATGGTCATACCCACCCAGCGGATGGGCTCCAAGAAAGCACGCAGGCGCGGCTCCAGACCGGCGAGCACGCCCAGCACGAAACCGGTGGCCGCGCCGACGGCCAGGCCGATTACCAGCCGCTTGATCGTGATGAGTAGTTGCAGCCACAGTTCGCCGCCCCAGGCCAGTCGACCCAGCGCGACGGCCGTATCGGCCGGGGAGGCCATGATGGCGGGGCTGACGGTCATGGAGAGCAGTTGCCAGACCACGAGGATAGCGACCACGCCCAGGGCGCCGAAGAGGATCTGGCCGCGCTTGTAGGCCCGGTCGCCGCCGGCGGACGTGCGCGCCTCCTCGCCTGCCGCCTTACGGGGCGTAGTAGAAGCCATCGTCGGGGAGCCTGCCTCCGATGACCTCCGGAGAGAGCTCCGATAGGGCCTGGAAGAACGCTTCCAGGCTGGGACGGGCCTCGCCGGCCGGGACAAACTTCCAGGTGATGTTCTTGAGCGACTCGGTCATGGGGCCGGCCTTGAGTCCCAACTCAGGCAGTTCGGTCTCCACCAGCTTGCCCGCTTCTTCAGGGTTGGCGATCATCCACTCGACGGCTTTGGCGTACTCATCCATGAAGGCGGCGACGACCTCCGGCTTGTCCAGAACGCCGGCGGTGGCCACCGTACCGGCGATGGGAGTCAGCGCGGCCTCCCCGGTATTGCCGGTGGCCTTGGCCCAGGCTTCGTCGAAGGCGAACGCCCGCAAGAACGGCTCCCCTGAGGCCTGGCTCTGCAGGATGACGGAGGTGGTGAGGGCCTCGCTGAGCACGGCGTTATCCGCCTGTCCGGACAGCAACAGTTGGGCCGCCTGGGTGGGATCGGCCGCGTAGCGGAGGTCGAAGTCGGCGACCGGGTCGAGCCCTTCTTTCGTGGCGATGTACTGGAACATCACGTCGGGCACGCTGCCTTTGAACGACACCACCAGAGACTGCCCCTTGATGTCGGAGAAGCTCTTCACGGTGGGGTCCTTGGTCACCAGATAGGTGATGTTCCACACGGAGATATCGAGCGCCTTGAGGACCAAGCCTTTGTTGTAGAAGATGGCCGAGCTGTTGGAGGGGATGGTGACGAAGTCGCCCTGCCCCCCGGCCACCATGGCCCGCAACTGGTCGGCGTTCTGCCAGACGACCACCTCGGTCTCCTCTGCCACCCCGGCCAAGCGATCGTTGATGGCCATGTAGGCCATGGGGATGGCCATGGGTCCGGGAGGCGCCACCAGCGTCAGCTTGTCCAGCTTGGCCGCCGGCCCGGAGGTCGGCGGCGCTGTGGACGACGGAGCGGCCGTGGTAGCGGGCGCCGAGGTCGCGGTGTCGCTGCTCGCGGTTGTGTCCGAGGGGACGGTGACCGTGCTGGACGTAGTATCGCCGTCCGAACCGCAGGCGGCGGCCCAGACCACGACCAACACCAGCGCGAGCAAGAGCGCTATACGAGACACACGCGTGGTCATACTGTTCGTTCTCCTGTCAGTCGACGAAGTCCATCCTCTGCAGCCCGATGCCTTTCAATCCTTCCAGTTCCTTGTAGAAAGCCTCGGCGTCTTCTCCGATCACGTCTACCAGCACCACGCCGCTGGGAGAGCAGCTAGTAGAATCGGCGTCATGAATGCCCAGTCTGGTGCGGATGCTGCACCCATATGTGGTGAGGCAGGCTTGGACGGCCGGCACGTTCTCGGTGCGCTGCGAGATGTGGATGCCGAAGATGGTGTGTTTCATGTCGTCCCCCTTTTCGTCTGTGAGTGCTCGGCGCGAGACGGAAAGCCGCGCCCGCGCGTTTCAGTGTAGCAACGGCGGCCCCTCTCGCAAGAGAGCATCCCCACACGTGGCGCATGTCTAACACGCCCGGCCGAACACCACGCCACGAGATGTGCGTGATAAGTAGATATCGCTCAGTGATTCCTCCCTACCTTTCCAGTGATGCGGCTCATCTTGTCTACCGAGACAGCGCGTTGACAGAGAGCTGTGAAAACGGTAAATTGTGAACCACAAAACGCCGTTCTCCATGTAACGTTGCAACTGAGCCGAGTACAAGAGGGGTGGTCGGTCACTGGCATGGCGACGAATATCAAGCCCATCGTGTCTCGGCGCACGGTCGGAAGACTGAGTCTATATAGGCGTCTTCTCGACAGTCTCCGTCGTTCGGGCACCACCAGCATCTACTCGCATCAACTTGCCCATCTGGCCGGGGTGAGCCCCACTGTGGTGCGCCGTGACTTCATGGTCATCGGCTACACCGGGAGCCCCAACCGCGGCTACGAGGTGGAGACCTGCCTCAGAAGCATCGAGCGCTTCCTGGTGGGTGCCTCCCGGCAGGAGATCGCCCTGGTCGGCGTAGGCCGGCTCGGAAGAGCCCTCCTTTCGCACTTTTCGGAGTATCAGTTGATGCTGCACATCACCGCGGGCTTCGACACCGACTCTGGGATCGTGGGGACGACCGTCCAGGACTGCCCCATCTACGACATCGCCGATCTGGAGAAGGTCATCGACGAGCGGGGCATCCGCGTGGCCATCATCGCCGTGCCCGCCGAGATGGCGCAGGACATCGCCAACCGCTTGGTGGAGGTGGGCATTCTCAGCATCGTCACCTTCGCCGCCGTGGCCCTGCAGGTACCCGACGAGGTGTTCGTCGATTACGTGGACATCACCTCGGCCCTCGAGTCCGCCGCCTTCTTCGCCCAAGAGAGCCAGACGGACGACGCCTCAGAAGAAGACGGGCCCGAGACCGAGATCGTGGATCCCATCATCAAGAAGATCGACTCCCTGCTCGACGGCAACGGCCTGAGCCTCGAGCAGCTGGCGGAGCGCGTCGGAGCGCGCATCGTCGTGCCCGGGGCTCGCGGAAGCACGAACGTCACCAAGATCTACGCCGGCGACCGCGTGAGCGACCTGCTCCACGAGGCCTCCCAGAAGACGCTGCTGGTCACCAAGTTGGCCAACGTGCAGATGGTGAGGGTGGCGGAACTCATCGATGTCCCCGGCATCTGCTTTGTGGACGACGCCGATCCCAGCCAGGAGATCATCGAACTGGCCCAGGACAACGGGACCCTGCTCATGGTCTCACCTCTGGGCATCTTCGAGACCTGCGGGCTCATCTTCCACCACCTCTCCGAACAGAACCGCAACTGAGGAAGGTCCGCGGGTGGAGTTCCTCTCCTATGAGATAAAGAGCAACGACTTCAGGCGGGCCGGTGACGCGTCCCGCGCCCTCAAAGTGCACCTCAAGCTGGTGGGCGCCGACGCCGAATCCATCCGCCGCACCATGATCGCCGCCTACGAAGCGGAGATGAACGTGGTCATCCACGCCCAGGGTGGCCGCCTGGAGGCGCACCTGGCCGAGGTGGGCATCCATGTGGACGTGATCGACAACGGGCCCGGCATCCCCAACCTCGAGCTGGCCATGAAGGAAGGCTTCTCGACCGCCAACGCCGAGGCCCGCTCCCTGGGCTTCGGGGCCGGCATGGGACTGCCGAACATCAAGCGCAGCAGCGACCGCCTGCGCGTGACCTCCCACGTGGACACGGGCACGCGCGTGAGCTTCACCGTGTTCTTCAAGGGAGAGGCGACCCGCGCCGCCCGCTATCTCTCCCTGCAGGCTTCGCGCGGACTCTGCCAGGACTGCCGGCGCTGCCTCACCGCCTGCCCCACAGAAGCCATCCGCATGCGTGAGCACGTGCCCGCCATACTCGAGCACCTGTGTATCGACTGCGGTGCCTGCGTGGCGGCCTGCAAGCCGGAGGCCCTCACCATCCGCAACGACGTCTCCGGTCTGCACGAGATCACGGATAGACAAGATGCGCTGCTGGTCGTCCCCCCGGGGCTGCTGGTGGACTGCGGGCCCAAGTATTCTCCCGAGCGCGTCCTCGGGGCTTTGCGCTCGCTAGGCTTCGCGGACGTCGTCTCCATCACGCCCTACGAAGAAGCCTTGCGTCAAGCCGTGGCGACCTCGACCCAGGCTGAGAGCGTCGAGCTTCCCGCCATCAGCCCCGTCTGTCCGGCCATCGTCAACCTTATCGAGTTGCGTTTCCCGTCGCTCATCCCCCATCTGGCTCCCTACGACTCCCCGCTGGAAGCCGTCCAGGCCGCCCATCCGGAGCAGCCCATGGTCTACGTGGTGTCGTGCCCCAGTCAGCGTTCGGCGCTCATCGCCAACGAGGTGGCGGGCGGCCTCCTGCCCGGCCGGGAGACCATCACCGAGTACGTGACGCCGGCCATGGCCCGCCAGGCGGCCATGGAGCAGTTGGTCGATCTACCCGATGAAGAGCAGGACAGCGGCGGGTCGGCGGCCCCTACCGAGGGCGCTGCCGAAGGCGCCGCGCCAGACGAGGCAGCGCTACCCAGCAAGGCTGCCGCCCACAGAACTGTGGCGGCCGGAGCCCGCACCACGGCCCGGATGACCCCCAAGGCCATGCAGGCCATGGAAGCCCGCCTATCCTCCGGCGGACCACAGACGCCGCGCCTGGTGGTCACCGGTGTGGAGCACGTGGTGGCCGTCCTGGAGCAGTTGGAGAACGGCCTCTTGGGCAACGTGCCGGTGATAGAGCCCTACGCCTGCGAGGGAGGCTGTTTCGGATCCCCCTTCCTGCAGGAGGACTACCACGTGTCCCTCCATCGCTGGGAGGAGGCGGAGCGGACCCTGGCCCTGGACGCTCTCGAGTACGACCAAGAGCTCGTGCGCGCCGTCCCCAGGCGCCTTCCTGTGACGGCGCGGCCCGGCATCCGACTCGACGCCGACATGGGTCTGGCCATCGAGAAGCTGGGCCAGTTGCAGACCATCCTCGAGGATCTTCCGGGCAAGAACTGCGGCGCCTGCGGGGCTCCCAGTTGTACGGCCCTCGCCGAAGACGTGGTCCTGGAAAGAGCCTTGCTCACGGACTGCCCCTACATCGAGACCAGGAGGGGATGAGCGCATGAAACTGGCCGAGGTCGCCCATGATCTGGAGCTCCGGGAACTCACTCCTCAGGTCCCCTGTGACGAGGACATCACGGGAGGCTACGCGTCCGACCTCCTGAGTGACGTGCTCGCGCACGCCCCCACTGGGGGAGTCCTCATCACCCTGCAGGTGCACCTCAACGTCATCGCCGTAGCCAGCCACGCCGGCCTGCAAGCCGTCATCTTCTCCTCCGAGCGGGTGCCGGAACAGGACGTCATCGACCGGGCCGCCGGCGAGGGGCTGGCTCTCTTCGTGTCGCCCGCCGACACCTTCGAGATCGCCGGTCGCCTGTATGGGGCGGGATTGCGTGGGCGTACGGGATGACCGGGGTGGTACGACGCCGAGATGGATGAGCGACGGGTAGCGACAGGTGGCAGCAGTACTGCGAAAGATAGTAGCCGACCTGCACGTCCACACGGCGCTCTCGCCCTGTGGTGCGGAGGAGATGACGCCGCCGGCCATCGTGGCCGCGGCGCTGGAGGCCGGTCTTGACATGATCGCCATCTGCGACCACAACACGGCGGGCAATGCCGCAGCGGTGCAGGAGGCGGCCGCCCTCTGGGCTGCCGCAGGTGGAGACTCGTTGGTGGTGCTGGCCGGCATGGAAGTCACCAGTGCCGAAGAGGTGCACGTGGTGGGCCTGTTTCCCGATGCGGCGGCCGCGGAGCGCGCCGCCACCGAGGTCCGTGCCGTCCTTCCTCCGGCCGACGAGGGCTACTACGGGTTCTTCGGTCCCCAAGAGATCCTCGATTGCCAGGGCGACTCCACAGGGTCGGAAGCCAAAGCCCTTGCGCTGGCCTCCACGTTCGATCTGAGCGACACCGTGGCGCTCATCAAGAGACACGGCGGTCTGGCCGTGGCCGCCCACATCGACCGCAGAGGCTACGGCCTCCTGTCGCAGTTGGGCTGGTTCCCCGAAGATGCCGGCTTTGACGGCGTGGAGATCTCCCGCCACACTCTCGACGACTCCCCGCGCATGGAGCAGTTCCGCAGCTTCGGGGTGCCCCTCACGGGCTCGTCTGACGCCCACTACCCGCACGAGATAGGCGCCGGCCGCACCGTGATCATGGCCGAGGAACCCGCTCTTGCCGAACTCGTGCGCGCCTTCGCAGGCGAGGGTGGCCGCAGTGTCGATCGGGCCCCCACGGGTGACACTGGACCGGGTGGCGCCGGACCGAGTGCCACGACCGGCGGTCATGCAGACGGCGAAGGGAGCGGCGGTCATGCATGACCTCTCCCTCTATCTATTGGAGCTACTGGAGAACTCCATCCGGGCCGAGGCCACCCACATCGCTGTGGGCTTCTCTGCCGATAGGGCCTCCGACCGGCTCTGCCTCACCGTGGACGACGATGGCACCGGCCTCAAGATCGACGCCGCCGAGGTGCTCGATCCCTTCTACACCACAAAGCAGGATAAGAAGACGGGACTGGGACTCAGCCTTCTGAAGGCCGACGCCGAAGCCGCGGACGGCCATCTCACCATCGGCCGCTCGCCCACCCTCTCGGGGGTGCGCGTGGAGGCGGATATGGTCCTCAGCCACATCGACCGTACGCCCATCGGGGAGATCGGGGACAGCATCATGGTCATGGAGGTGACCAATCCGGAGATCGGCTTCACCATCACACTCACAGGGGATCAATTCGATCCACCCGTCCACGACGGGACGCTGCGCGACGTGCGCCGGCGCCTCGACGAGGTCATCGGGGGGCTCGATCGACAGGAAGCAAGCGAACGGGCTAGGAGGTCCGGAGCATGACAGTAGAGCAAGTGAACGGGGCGGGCACGTGTGCCGGCTGCGCCGAGGCTTCCGAAGAGGAGCTTCTGGCCATACTGGACGAGATCATCGAGGGCTACAAGGATAAACCGGGTGCGTTGATCCCGGTGTTGCAGCAGGCGCAGGCCGTGTTCGGATATCTCCCCGAGGTCGCTCTCAAGCGCGTGGCGGTGGGCATGAAGAAGCCCTACAGCGAGGTGGCCGGAGTGGTGAGCTTCTACTCCTTCTTCTCCACCGCGCCCCGGGGCAAGCACCTCATCAGGGTCTGTCTGGGAACGGCCTGTTACGTCCGCGGTGGACTCCAGGTCCTGGAGGCCATCAAGGACAAGCTGGGCATCGACGTGGGCGAGACCACCGAGGACCGCCTGTTCTCACTGGAAGTGGCGCGCTGCTTCGGCGCCTGCGGTCTTGCTCCCGCAGTCTCAATCGACGACGAGGTGCACCGCCGCGTGCGTGCGGCCCGCGTGGGGCAGATGCTCGCCAAGTACTACGAGCAGGAGGAGGTAGTCGAGCATGTCGCCGGTTGACGAATCGCAAACCAAGATCCGTGGCTTCGCCGATCTGCAGGCCATCAAGGACAAGACGCAGAGCCAGAACGCCCTGCGCGAAGACGGCTACCACGTGCTGGCCACCGTCCACATGGGCACCTGCGGCATCGCCAGCGGGTCGCGCGCAGTCCTGACTGCCATGGTGGAAGAACTCTCCGCGTCCGGACGCCTGGACGTGCGTGTGACCACCTCCGGCTGTGTCGGCACCTGCGAGCGGGAACCCGTGATGACTATCGAGACCCTCGGCCAGCCCAAGGTCATGTACGGGGAACTGACGGCCGAGAAGGCCCGGCAGATCTTCCATGAGCACATCATGGGCGGCCAGTTGGTGCCGGAATACGTTGTCGTCTACGGCGACGAGAGTTGATCTCGCCCCAGGAAGCATGAGGACTTGATATATGAACGGTACCACTGAGAACAAGACCCCCCGCATGCACATGATGATGTGCTTCGGCACCGCCTGTCTGTCATCGGGAGCCGAGCGGGTGAAGACGGCTCTGGTAGAGCAACTGGAAACGCAGGGCATGGCCGACGACGTGCGGGTCATCGAGACCGGCTGCAACGGCTTCTGTGCCGGCGGCCCCCTGCTCGTCGTCTACCCCGGCGGGGTCTTCTACAACAAAGTACAGCCCGAAGACACGGCCGAGATCGTCTCCGAGCACGTCATCAAGGGCCGCCCCGTGGAGAGGCTGATGTACCAGCATCCCACCACGCAGGCCCGCATCCCCCTGTTCAAGGACATCCCCTTCTTCGCGCGGCAGAACCTGCGCGTCCTGCGCAACAAGGGCCGCATCGCGGCTGACAGCATCGACGAGTACATCGCGCGCGACGGCTATTCCGGTCTGGCCAAGGCCCTCACCGAGATGACCCCCGAGGACATCGTCCAGGAGATCAAGAAGAGCGGTCTGCGCGGCCGCGGAGGCGCCGGCTTCCCCACCGGCCTCAAGTGGGAGTTCTGCGCCAAGACTCCCGGCGACAAGAAGTACATCCTCTGTAACGCCGACGAGGGCGACCCGGGCGCGTTCATGGACAGGAGCATCCTGGAGAGCGATCCGCACGCCGTGCTCGAAGGCATGATGATCGGTGCCCGAGCCATCGGCGCCGACGAGGGCTACATCTACTGCCGGGCAGAGTACCCGCTGGCCCTGGAACGTCTGGGCATCGCCATCCAGGCCTGCCGCGACTACGGCCTGTTGGGCGAGAACATCCTCGACTCCGGCTTCAACTTCGACATCCACATCGCCAAGGGCTCCGGTGCCTTCGTCTGCGGTGAGGAGACGGCCCTCATGACGTCCATCGAGGGCAAGCGCGGCGAACCTCGCCCGCGGCCCCCGTTCCCGGCCCAGAAGGGCCTGTGGGGCAAGCCCTCCGTGCTCAACAACGTGGAGTCGCTGGCCACTATCGCCGGGATCATCCGCGAAGGCTCCGACTGGTTCCGCACCGCGGGCACCGAGACGAGCCCCGGCACCAAGATCTTCGCCCTCTCCGGCAAGGTCAACAACGTCGGTCTGGTAGAGGTCGACATGGGTATCCCCTTGGGCGACATCATCTACGACATCGCCGGCGGCATTCCAGGCAACGGCAAGTTCAAGGCTGCGCAGCTCGGCGGTCCCTCCGGAGGCTCCATCCCGCGTCAGCACCTGAACGTGCCCGTGGACTACGAATCGGTGCAGGAACTGGGCGCCATCATGGGCTCCGGCGGTCTCATCGTCATGGACGAGGACAGCTGCATGGTCGACATGGCCCGCTTCTTCCTGGAGTTCACCCAGGAGGAGAGCTGCGGCAAGTGCCCCCCCTGCCGGGTGGGGACCAAGCGCATGCTGGAGATCGTCACCCGCATCTGCAACGGCGAGGGCGAAGAAGGCGACATCGAGGCGCTCCTCGAGTTGGGTCAGACCATCAAGGACACGGCTCTGTGTGGGCTGGGCCAGACGGCTCCCAACCCCGTCCTCAGCAACATCCGCTACTTCCGCAAGGAGTTCGAGGACCACATCAAGTACCATCACTGCGAGGCTGGCGTGTGCTCGAGCATGTTCGTGGCCCGCTGCAGCAACGCCTGCCCGGCCTCCGTGCACGTGCCCGGCTTCGTGAGCCTCATCGGCGAGAAGCGCTTCGACGAGGCCCTCCGCCTCCACCGCGAGCGCAACCCCCTCGCCAGCATCTGCGGCCGCGTGTGCTTCCACCCCTGCGAAGAGAAGTGCCAGCGCGCCTCCCTGGACGAACCGGTGGCCATCCGCGCCCTCAAGCGCTTCATGACCGAACAGGAGACCGAGGTCCAGCTTCCGCGAGTGGAAGTAAGCGAAGAGAACGCCAAGCGCAAGATCGCCGTCATCGGAGGCGGCCCGGCCGGCCTCTCCTGCGCCTACTTCCTGGCCCGCCTCGGTTACAAGCCCACCATCTTCGAGAAGGAAGCGAGCGCGGGCGGCATGCTGGTGCAGGCCATCCCCGCCTACCGGCTTCCTCGCGAGGAATTGGGCCGCGAGATCAGCATGATCGAAAGCATGGGCGTGACCATCGAGACCGGCAAGGCGCTGGGACGTGACTTCACGCTCCAAGGTCTCCGGAGCGAGGGTTACGACGCCGCCTTCCTGGGCCTGGGCGCCCCCGAAGGTCAGGGCATGGGCGTCACCGGCGAGGAAGGCGAAGGCGTGACTGAAGCGCTCACCTTCCTGCGTGAGTACAACGTCAACGGCACCGCCGAAGTCGGCAAGCAGGTGGTCATCGTGGGCGCAGGTAACTCGGCCATGGACGCCGCCCGCACCGCTATCCGCCTGGGCGCCGAGCACGTGACCATCCTCTACCGCCGCACCCGGGCGCAGATGCCTGCCTGGGCGGAAGAGGTCGACGCCACCGCGGACGAGGGCATCGAGCTCAAGACCCTGGTATCGCCCAAGGAGATCGTACGCGGTCCCAAGGGTGAGGTCAGGGGCGTCATCTGCACGACCATGGACCTCGGCCCCTACGACCACAGCGGTCGCCGTAAGGCCGTGGAGAGTCATAGCCCCGACTTCTTCATCGAGTGCGACCAAGTCATCGCCGCCATCGGCCAGTCCCTGGATACGAGCGCGGTGCTCGGCGGCCTGGAAGTGGCGACCCACCGCGGTTGGATCGCAGCCGATCCCACCACCGGCGCCACCTCCGTCGACTGGATCTTCGCGGGCGGCGACGCCGCCACCGGGCCCGACAGCGTGGTCGCTGCCGTGGGCGCCGGCGAACGCGCCGCGGTAGGGATCGATTCGCTCCTCACCGGCGTGAACCACGCCTTCTGGCGCCGGGACATCGCCGTGGACGTATCCTTCGACCCCGACGCCGACCCGGTCGACACGGCACGCGCCGCCGTCGATTGCCTCGACCCCGCCATCCGGGCCTGTTCGTTCAGCGAAGTCGAGCTCCCTTGGGAGATGGAAGTAGCTCTTGCCGAAGCCAAGCGCTGCCTGCGCTGCGACTACGGGAAGATCCCGGTCGAGGTCGCGGACAGCAAGGAGATGTGAGCAGATGCCAGTCTTGACCGTTGACGATATCAAGGTGGAAGTACCGGAAGGCACCACCGTCCTCGACGCCTGCCGGCAGGCAGGCGCGCGGGTACCCACTCTGTGCTACCTGCAGGGTGTGCAGACCATCGGTGCCTGCCGCATCTGCCTGGTGGAGGTGGAAGGCGCCCGTACCCTGGTGGCTTCCTGCGCTCAGCCCGCCACCGAGGGCATGCAGGTGAAGACCAGCACGCCGCGCGTGCGCAGGGCCCGCAAGGCCGTCCTCGAACTGCTCCTCTCGGAGCACGACGGCGATTGCCAGACCTGCAACCGCAGCTCCGACTGCGAGCTGCGCAACATGGCCCTGGACATGGGCATCGACGAGATCAGCTTCGCGGGCGAGAAGACCCGGAAGATAATCGACACCTCTACACCAGGCCTGCGCCGCGACACCGGCAAGTGCATCGCCTGCCGGCGCTGCGTGACCGTATGCAACGAGATCCAGGGCGTGGGCAGTATCTTCGCCCAGGGCCGCGGCTTCGCCACCGTCATCGGCCCGGCGTTCGCCAGCAACCTCAGCGATGTGGTTTGCGTGCAGTGCGGCCAATGCGCGGCCGTCTGTCCCGTGGGCGCCATCACCGAGAACAGTGTCATCGACGAGGTGTGGGAAGCCCTCGACGATCCCAGCAAGCACGTCGTCGTGCAGACCGCCCCGGCCATCCGGGCGGCGCTGGGCGAGGAGTTCGGGCTGGAGCCGGGCACCCGGGTGACCGGCCGCATGGTGGCCGCTCTGCGCCGCCTCGGTTTCGACGCCGTCTTCGATACCAACTTCGCCGCCGACCTCACCATCATGGAAGAGGGCACCGAGCTCCTCACCCGCCTCAAGAAGGCCCTGGTGGACAAAGAAGAGGTGGCTCTGCCCATGTTCACCAGTTGCTCCCCGGGCTGGATCAACTACATGGAGCACTTCAACCCCGACATGACCCCCAATCTGTCGACGTGCAAGTCACCCCAGCAGATGTTCGGCGCGTTGGCCAAGAGCTTCTACGCCGAGAAGATGGGCCTCAACCCCGAGGACATGGTGGTCGTCTCGGTGATGCCCTGCACGGCCAAGAAGTTCGAGTGCAACCGCCCGGAGATGACCGACACCGGCTGCCAGGACGTGGACATGGTGCTCACCACCCGTGAGCTGGCCCGCATGATCAAGCAGGCCGGCCTCGACTTCGTCAACCTGCCCGATGAGAAGCAGGACACCCCGCTGGGGATCTCCACCGGCGCTGCCGACATCTTCGCCAACACGGGCGGAGTGATGGAAGCGGCCCTGCGCACGGCCTACGAGATCGTCACCGGCCAGGCTTTCCCCTTCGCCAACCTGCACGTGCAGCCCATCGCCGGCCTCAGCGGCGTGAAGGAAGCTTCGGTCACCATCGAGGAGACCACGCCCGAGTGGGCGTTCCTCAAGGGAGCCACGCTCAACGTGGCCGTGGCCCACGGTCTCTCCAACGCCCAGAAGGTCATCGACCGCATCCGCAGCGGGGAGGCGAACTACCACTTCGTGGAAGTGATGACCTGCCCCGGTGGCTGCATCGGCGGCGGCGGCCAGCCCCGCCTCACCTCGGACGAGGTGCGCCTGAAGCGCATCAGCGCCATCTACGCGGAGGACGAGGGCCGAGAGCTGCGCAAGTCGCATGAGAACCCCGCGGTGCTGGCCCTGTACGAAGAGTGGCTGGGCTCGCCGTTGGGCGAGAAGTCCCACCACCTGCTGCACACCAAGTACTCCGACAAAGGCCGAGTGTAGGCCATCGGATGCCGGGTCTCCTCCAACTGCGAAGTCACGATCCTTCCGGAGACCCGGCATCCTGCCTGTGTGGAGACGGGCGACCCACCGCTTCCCTGCAGGGAGGCTGCCGAGGACGAAACATCGCTCCCCGGCGGCCTCCCTGCAGCGTTGGTGCTATTGTTCGCTAGATGATCATGAAGAGAGCGCTCATACTCGTCGTCGACGATGACTACGACTTCCTCGAGTTCAATCGCTTGATACTCGAGAGAGCGGGCTACCGTGTGGTCACCGCCGCTGAGCCGCAGCAGGCGCTGAGGAAGATGGAGGAGGAGAGACCGGATCTGGTCATATCCGACCTTATGATGACCACGCTCGATTCAGGCTTCGCGTTCGCCAAGAACGTCAAAGAGGACGAGCGCTACTCCGGCATCCCCATCATCATCTCCACCTCCGTATCCACCGCACTCGGTCTCGACTTCGAGCCCCGATCGGACGCCGACAAGGGCCAGATGCACATCGACGCCTACTTCCACAAACCCCTCGATCCTTGCCAGTTACTGGCCAAGATAGAAGAGTTGCTTTCCGGCACCGGCGCCGGCTCTTCGTAACGGAAGACAGGTGAGGGTGACCGATGCCGAGTTGGGACAACCCCCTCATCACCATCATCGGCGACAGGTGCCGTGCCTGCTACGCCTGCGTGCGCGAGTGCCCGGCCAAGGCCATCAAGGTCGAAGACGGACAGGCCAGCGTCATCCAACCCCGCTGCATCGGCTGCGGCAACTGCCTGCGCGTCTGCACCCAGAACGCCAAGCAGGTGCGTGACGACACCGAGCGCGCCTTCGCGCTGTTGGCTTCCGGCGAGCCCGTCGCCGCCATGCTGGCGCCCAGCTTCCCCTCTGAATTCATGGACATCCCGCCGGGCACCTTGGTGGCAATGGTCCGCGCCCTGGGTTTCTCCACCGTGCATGAGGTCTCTCTGGGCGCCGATCTGGTGGCCCACATGTACCGCAAGCTCCTCGAGGATGATCCCGAACGGAGGCTCATCGCCACCGCCTGTCCGGCCGTGGTGTCGTACGTGCGCAAGTACGAGCCGGAGCTCATCCCCTATCTCGCCCCTGTGGTCTCGCCCATGGTGGCCATGGCCAGGGTCTTGCGTCACGATCTCGGCGAAGACCTGAAGACGGTGTTCATCGGACCCTGCGTGGGCAAGAAGAACGCGTCCATCGACCCGGTACACCGAGAGCTCGACGCTGTGCTCACGTTCGCGGAATTGCGGCAGATGTTCGCCAGCCGGGGCATCGATCCCGAGACTACGCCGACAGACGATAGTTTCGACCCTCCGGTCGGCGGCGTAGGGACGGTATTCCCCATCCCCGGAGGGCTGCTCCAGACCGCCGGGCTTACCGAGGACCTTCTCAGTGGCGAGTTGATCGTGGCCGAAGGCCGAGGGGAGTTCGTCGGCGCCATCAGCGACTTCAACCTCACGCATGCGGATGCCCGACTGCTGGACGTCTTGGCCTGCTCGGGCTGCTATTCGGGAGCCGGCGTCACCAGCAAGGAGACCAGGCTGCAACGCCGCACGAGGGTCAGCAATTACGCCAAGAGCCGATTGGCGGATTTCAGCGAGGAAGAGCTGGCCGAGATAGCCCGGGCTCCGGAGCGCTACGCCAAAGTCAACCTCTACCGGGCCTACGTGGCCGATTACCAACCCATGGCCCAGTTGGCCAAGTACGAAGACATCCAGGACATTCTCCACCACATGGGCAAGTACACCCCTGAGGATCACCTGAACTGCGGGGCTTGCGGCTACGAGACCTGCCTCGAACACGCCCGAGCGGTGTATGAAGGTCTAGCCGGTTCGGAGATGTGCCTACCCTTCACCATCGAGCAGCTCCGAGCCGCCTACGAGGACCTCGAGGTGTCGCACAAGTCCCTGGAAGAGGCCCAAGAGGCGTTGGAGCGCTCGGCCAAGCTGGCCAGCATGGGCCAACTGGCGGCCGGCATAGCCCACGAGGTCAACAACCCCCTGGGCACCCTACTCCTGCACGCCAATCTCCTGCTCGAGGACTGCGAAGAGGGCACGGAGACCAAGGAAGACCTGGAGACAATCATCGACCAGGCCAACCGCTGCAAGCGCATCATCTCGGGTCTGCTCAACTTCTCCCGCCAGAGCCGAGTGAGGCGACAGCCCACCGATCTGCGCGAGTTGGTCGACAAGGTGCTGCGTACGACCGTGCTGGAGCGTGGGGTCCGGGTGGAGCTCACGGACGCACTCACCGACCGCATCGCCGACCTCGACGCCGACCAGATGGTGCAACTGCTCACCAATCTCATCGCCAACGCCCAGCATGCCATGCCCGACGGAGGTGCGCTTACCATCGCCCTCAGCGATACCCCGGGAGAGATCGACATCCGGGTTACCGATACCGGTCAAGGCATACCCGTGGACAATCTGGACAAGGTGTTCGATCCCTTCTTCACCACCAAACAGGTGGGGATGGGCACTGGACTGGGCCTGTCGGTGACCCACGGCATCGTCAAGATGCACCGAGGCACCATAACCGTGGAGTCGAACGCCGATCCCGAGGTCGGTCCCACCTGGACGACCTTCGCGGTCGCCATCCCCCGCCACGGTGAAGAGACCGTCGCCGCCGCCGGCCCGGGCAGCGAAGGGAGAACGGCATGACCGACCGGCAGCGGGAGACACTGAGGGTCGCGATCGTCGACGACGAGGAGCCTCTGCGTTTGGCGGTGCAACGCATCGTGTCCCGCTTCAACGTCCGTGTGGAAGACGTGGGCATCGACGTGGACTATGAGCCGGTCGGCTTCGCATCCGGCGAGGCCTTGCTCGACTGCGTCGCCGGAGGGACGAGGTTCGACCTCATGCTCCTCGACCTGCGCCTCCCCGGTGTCAGCGGCCTGGACGTGCTGGCCCGGCTGCGTGAGCAAGACAAGGACATCGTGACCGTCATGATCACGGCCTACGCCACGTTCGAGACGGCCGTCCAGGCGACCAAGCTGGGGGGATACGACTTCCTGGCCAAGCCCTTCGAACCCGACGAACTACGCTACACCGTACGCAAGGCCACCACCCAGTTGATCATCAACCGTGAGGCCCGCCGTCTGAGCGAGGAGAAGCGCCAGGTGAGGTTCAACTTCATCTCCGTCCTGGCCCACGAACTGAAGGCGCCGCTGAACGCCGTCGAGAGCTACCTCAAGATCCTGCGCGATGACGAGACGCCCGAACACCTGCGCATGATCGAGCGCAGCCTCATTCGCTTGGACGGCATGCGCAAGCTCATCTTCGACCTCCTCGACTTGACCAGGATCGAATCGGGACAGAAGCAACGCCACATCGGGCCGGTGGATGTCAGCGCCGTGGCTCAAGCCGCCATCGACCTTCTGATCTCGGAGGCGGCCGAGCGACGGATAACCCTCACGCTGAAGGCCGACGCTCCTCTGACCATGCAGGCCGATCCCGACGAGCTCGAGATCATCATCAACAACCTGGTCTCCAACGCCGTGAAGTACAACCGTGACGGAGGCAGCGTCACCGTCGAAGTGGAGCGATTGGCCCAGGGAGTGCGCATACGCGTCAGCGACACGGGCATCGGCATGAGCGCCGAGGAGTGCGCCAAGCTCTTCCAGGAGTTCGTGCGCATCAAGAACGAGGACACCATCAGGATCATGGGCAGTGGTCTCGGTCTCTCCACCGTACGCAAGCTGGCGGAACTCTACCAGGGCGAGGCCACAGTCGAGAGCGAGAAGGGCAAGGGCAGCGCCTTCACCGTGACGCTGGAAGACGCACCCCTCCCCGAGACGGGCAGCGCCACCTGCGCCGAGATGGTCGCCGGCGTCTGACCATTTTGCGGCTAGGGAGGCCGGCCGGACCCGCGACCACCCAAAGACCGGCCCGCGAGAGCACCCCGTTCCCTGCTTCGCTGCGATATCATTCACTGTGCCCCTGGGGGCGGTGGCATCGGTTTCACAGCCTTCTTGGGGGCGGCACACTGTGCGATCGATAGGGGGAGTAGGTCGTGGCAAAAATCCTCATCGTGGACGACGACCCGGACATGCTCGATGCGGGACGCTTCGTACTCGAAGCGCAGGGACACGAGGTGATCGGGGCCTCGAACGTACCCAACGGCATGAAGGCCGTCGAGGAGGAGGCACCCGACCTCCTTATCCTCGACGTCATGATGGAGGAGCCGGATGATGGCATCTCCATGGCCAGACAGCTGCGTCGCAAGGGCTATTCGCTACCCATCCTCATGCTCACCAGCGTCAACGCGGCTCTGGGTCTCCAAATAGGCAAAGACCCGGAGATGTTGCCCGTCGACGAGTTCGTAGAGAAGCCCGTGGAACCCGCCGTGCTCGTGGCGAAGGTCGAGCGGCTTCTCGAAGGTGGGGAAGGAGAGTCATGCTAGTGATCGATCGGGACCAGTTGCGGGAGGACGTGCTCGAGGTCGCGGCCCTCACTGAATACAACCGCGCCTCGCTCATCCCTATCCTTCGCAAAGTCAAGGAAGAGTACCGCTGCATCGACAGCGAGGCCATGCAACTCATCGCCGATGTGCTCGGCATCCATCCTGTAGAGGTGTACGCGGTAGCGACCTTCTACGCCTTCATCCAACCGAAGATGGAAGGCCGCTTGGTATTCCGCTTGTGCCGCACGCTGTCCTGCGAGCTGGCAGGCAAGGATGAGGTAGCCGCGCAGCTGCAGAGCGAGTTGGGCATCGGTTTCGGCGAGACCACCGAGGATGAGCTGTTCACCCTGGAGTGGGCGAACTGCATGGGCCTCTGCGACCAGGGGCCTGCCATGCTGGTGAATGAGACCGTCTACACTGCCTTGACCCCCGAAAAGGTCAGCGCCATCGTGGCCGACTACCGCCGGCAGTTGGAGAGTGAAGCATGAGCGTGGCGACCGACATCAAGACCACCACCAACGAACTCGCCTTCGCTTCCGTGCGCGGAGGGGACGGGCTGAACAAGGCCCTCGCCCTCTCTCGCGTGGACATTATCGAGAGCGTGCGGGAGGCCCGACTCAAAGGGCGCGGCGGCGCCGGCTTCCCCACCGGGGTGAAATGGAACCTGGCCGCGGCTGAGCAGCGACGCCCCAAGTACTTCATCTGCAACGCCGACGAAGGCGAGCCGGGCACGTTCAAGGACCGGGTCATCCTCAGCGAGTATTCCGACCTGGTCTTCGACGGCATGACCATCGGGGCGCGGGCCACGGGCGCTTCGCTGGGGCTGATCTACCTGCGCGCCGAGTACGGCTACCTTCGGGAGCACTTGGAGGACGCGGTGGCCCGCAGGCGCAAGGACGGCCTTCTGGGACATGACATCGGCGGGATACAGGGCTTCAACTTCGATGTCCTCGTGGCCATGGGCGCCGGCGCCTATATCTGCGGTGAGGAGACGGCCCTCATCGAGTCGTTGGAGGGCTTCCGCGGAGAGCCTCGCAACCGGCCCCCGTTCCCGGTAGTGTCCGGATTCCTCGACCGACCGTCGGTCGTCAACAACGTGGAGACTCTGGCCTGGGTGGCCTGCATCTTCGCCCGGGGCGTGGAGTGGTTCAACACAGTGGGCACTGCTGCCTCCAGCGGCCACAAGCTCTTCAGCATCTCCGGCGACTGCGAGAAACCTGGGGTGTACGAGTTCCCCTTCGGCCTCACCATCGCAGAACTGCTCGAGGCGGTGGGCGGTTCGAACGCCAAGGCGGTGCAGGCGGGTGGCGCGTCGGGCAGGTGCGTCGCGCGTGGTGACTTCGAGCGCCGGTTGGCGTTCGAGGACGTCCCCACCGGAGGGTCGGTGATCGTCATCGGGCCCGGCCGCGACATGGGCGAAGTGGCCGAGAACCTGCTCGACTTCTTCGTTGACGAGTCCTGCGGGCAGTGCACGCCCTGCCGGCTCGGCAACGGCAAGCTGCTGGAAGGCCTCAAGATGCTCCGGCAGGGTGCCGACGACGACGAGTACCTGAAGGATCTGAAGGCTCTGGCGGGCACCATGCAGGTGGCGGCCAAGTGCGGCCTCGGTCAGACCAGTCCCTCGGCATTCCTGACTATCCTGGAGAACTTCGAGGATGAGATCCTCGGCCGGAAGCCGGTCTCGTGACTATGGCCGCCCATGCTGACTACGATCATGAAAGGGACGCACGTTCATGAGTGAGAAGACCTCTCTTCCGCGGCGCCGAGCGCCGCTCAGCCAGCTCCTCAAGCCCGACCTGGATCTGGCGGAGCCCTCTCCCTTTGGAGTCGGGGCCACCGTCACGGTGACCATCGACGGCATGGAGACCAAGGTCCCTCTGGGGATGACCATCCTTGAGGCGGCCAAGAGTATCGGGGTACGCATCCCCACTCTCTGCTATCACCCCGACCTGGAGATCGCGGGCATCTGCCGCATCTGTGTAGTGGAGGTCGAGGGCCAGCGGACGCTGCAAGCCGCCTGCGCCTACCCTATCACCGCTCCCATCACCATCAACACCTACTCGAGAGCGGTGCGCGTCGCCCGTCGCCACATCCTCGAACTGCTGCTTTCCGAGCACTGCGGTGAGTGCTACGCCTGCGTGCGCAACGGGGTCTGCGAGCTGCAGTCTCTGGCCGAGGAGTACGGGGTGGACAACTATCGCTTCGGCCACGTGACAGAATGTTCGCCCGTCGACGACTCCAGCTACTCGGTCGTGCGTGACATGAACAAGTGCATCCGCTGTCGGCGCTGCGTTCGCACCTGCATCGACATGCAGGAGGTGGGCGTGCTGGAGGCCGTCAACCGCTCCGGCGAAGTTGAGATCGAAACGTTCGAGAATCGGCCTCTGGCCGGCGTGGTGTGCATCAACTGCGGCCAGTGCATCAACCGTTGTCCCACGGGAGCGCTCCACGCCAAGGACGCCTCTTACGAAGTGTGGAAAGCCGTCGACGACCCCACAAAACACGTGGTCATCCAGACCGCCCCCTCACCACGGGCGGCCATGGGCGAGATATTCGGCCTGGAGCCGGGCACCACCGTCACCTACCAGATGAACACAGCTCTACGGCGCATGGGTTTCGACCACGTGTTCGACACCAACTTCACCGCCGACCTCACCATCATCGAGGAGGGCACGGAGCTCATCATCCGCCTCTACAAGGCCTTGGTCCAAGGCGATACGGATGTGGCTCTGCCCCAGTTCACCAGTTGCTCGCCGGGCTGGGTGAAGTTCGCTGAGCACTTCTATCCCGAGTTCATCCCCAACCTGTCCAGCGCCAAGAGCCCCCAGCAGATGTTCGGGGCCCTCATCAAGACCTTCTACGCCGACAAGCTGGGCCTCGACCCCGCCAATATCGTCAGCGTGGCCCTCATGCCCTGCTCGGCCAAGAAGTTCGAGTGTAACCGCCCGGAGATGCGCGACAGCGGCTACCAGGACGTGGATTTCGGGCTCACCACGCGTGAACTGGGCAAGATGTTCAAGCAGGCCGGTCTGGACGTTCCCAACCTGCCCAAGTCGGACTTCGACGATCCCTTCGGCACGGCCACCGGTTCCGGCCTCATCTTCGGCGCCACCGGCGGGGTCATGGAGTCGGCCTTGCGGACCGTCCTCGAGTTGGTGACGGGCCGCAAGCTCGAGACGATCTACGAGCACGGCGACATCATCCCCTTGCGTGGGTTCGAGGGCGTGCGCTACGCCGAACTCACCATCGACGAGGTGGGCCCGGTCCCGGACATCCTCAAGCATCTGGTGCCGGACTGGGAATGGCTGAAGGGCGCCACCCTCAAGGTGGCCGTGGCCCACGGCACCGCCAACGCCAAGAGGGTCATGGAGGACATCAAGGCCGGCGGTCAGTTCAGCGAATGCCACTTCATCGAGTTCATGGCCTGCCCGGGCGGCTGCTTGGGTGGCGGGGGACAGCCTATCCCCACCAACAAGGAGATACGGGCGGCTCGGGCGCGAGCCATCTACGGCGAAGAGAAGCAACTCACGGTGCGCAAGTCGTTCGAGAACCCGGCCGTCGCGAAGGTCTACGAAGAGTTCCTCACCGACGGGCCCTGCGGCCACAAGAGCCACGAATTGTTGCACACGCACTACATCGATCGGGGCAAACACATAGACTGAGGCCGTATGGGTGCCGAGCAGGCACTGCGGAGAGGCCTGCGGCGCCGAGGAGCCGCGAGCCCCCATCGATAGACCGAAGACGAAGCCCCCGCTCCGGCGGGGGCTTCGTCTTCTCTCAGGGTCAGGGGCGCGGTGCCACCGCGATGATTCGCTCGGGAGGCGCCCGGCTCGCTCCGTGCAGCCGGCGCGTTGTCAGCCCCGCAGATAGGCGTCCGTGTAGATGGTCTTGTTCATGAGCACCTGCACGGTCTTCCACACGGCTACCTGCTCCGGTTCCGCCATGTCCACATCGGAGGCTTCCACTTCTTCCCCCTGCGACGGTGCGGTCATAGAGGGTGAGAAGCAGGGAGCCGGCCGCTGTGGAGGCGTCGCGTTCTTCGACGATGCGGATCGTGTCCGGCAGAGTCTCGTCCAGCGGATCGGCGATGGCGGAATCGAGGCCCACCGCCATCAGCATCACCAGGTACACGCGGTTGAGCAGGCTGCGATTCGCTGCCGTAACCTGGTTCGACACGTTGCTGAGCCCGCAGGTGGTCATGGGCGCCGGGTCCATGCCCTGCTTGATGTAGCGGACGGCCTCCACGGCGGGAGGACAGTACTCCTGACACCCCGAGACGGTCATCACCAGGGGATCCAGGTACAGGTCTTCCATGGGGATGCCCACTTCCTCCGCCCGAGGGATGAGAGTACTCGATGGCGATGGCCACCCGCTCCTCGGCGGTCATGGGGATACCGCCCTTGCCCATCATGAGCGCGACCAAGCGAGCGCCGTACTCGGCAGCCACGAGAGGTACCTGCTCTAGACGCTCGGGCTCGGCCGAGGCTGAGTTCACCATGCCCTTCTGCTTGACTAGGGCCAGGCCGGCCCTGATGGCGTCGAGGTTGGTGGTGTCGATGGAGAGGGGCACGTCCACGGCCTCCTGCACCGCGGGCACGAGCCACTCCACCACCTCGACCCCCTGCTTCTTCTGCGGACCGATGTTGAGGTCGAGCATCCGCGCGCCCAGAGCCACCTGCATCTTGGCCAGGTGCTGGATGCGGGCGGTGTCGCGTGTGGCGATGATCTCCTTCACTTCGGGGGAGATGATGTGGATGTTCTCGCCGATGATGATCATGTGCTCCTCCTTCGCCGGGGCTGCGGTCAAGCGTCTGCGAGGCACTCATCCAAGAGTGCGGTCACAGCGGGGTAGATGGCGGACGATCCGTCGAGCTCGACGAGAGGGCGGCCCTCGGCGTCGTAGCGATTGATTGCGAGGTCCTCGGGTAGCGTCCCGAACAGGGGCACGCCCAGCGCTTCAACGGCTTGGTGGATAGCTTCGGGCAGGTCTCCCGCCACCCGGTTGAGCACCAGCCCGGTCTTGCCGATGCGCGTGCCCAGGGACTCGACCAGCCGCACGATGTACGACGCGGCGGCCAAACCCCGCAGTGTGGGGTCGCTGACTATGAACAGCCAGTCGACGTCACGGGTGGTCTGACGGCTGATGTGCTCCATGCCGGCTTCGTTGTCGACGACCACCATGCGATAGGAGTCGCCCAGCTTGTCGATCGCTCCCCGCAGCATGTGGTTGGCGGCGCAATAGCAGCCGGGGCCCTCGGGCCGGCCCATGGCCAGCAGGTCTAGGTCTTCACCCTCCACGAGACAGTTCAGTACCTGATACTCGAACCAGTCGGGCTTGGAGATGCCCGTCTGGAACGTCCCACCCGTGACCTGGTCACGAGTGTCTTCGCGGATCTGACCCACGGTGTCGGCAAGTTCCATGCCCAGAGCCATGTTCAGGTTGGAGCTGGGATCGGCATCGATGGCCAGGATGGGCGTGAGCCCGCGTTCGCGCAGGTATTTGATGGTGAGGGCGGCGAAGGTGGTCTTGCCCGTGCCCCCCTTACCTACCACCGCCAGTGTCTGGGTCATGTCCCTTCTGCTCCTTGTTCTGGGGCGGAGATATCAGCGACCGCTCCTCTGACCGAAGGGAAGAGACTCTCGTCAGTGTGGGGGATGAACAGCGCCGAGGTGAACGCGTCCATGAAGCGGTTATCGGCGCTCAGCTCCAGATAGGTCATCTTGCGGGCCAGTTCGTCCACCTGCCGACGATGCTCGCGGCAGGTCAAGGCCAGATAGGCGCCTTGGACGGACGTGTTGCCCAGGTAAGAGAAGTCGTCCCAGGGCAGGTCGGGAAGAAGCCCGATCTCGATGGCTTTCTCCACGTCGATGTGACGCCCGAAGGCCCCGCCGATGAGCACCCTCTCCACATCGGTCATGGCCAGGCCCACGCTCTCGCACAGAACCGTCGCCCCGGCATAGATGGCCGCCTTGGCCCGCAGGAGGTTCTCGATGTCGGTCTCGGTGATGACGATGTCGTGACCATCCGCTTCTTCCGCCCAGGCAACCACGTACTCGGACCCTGCGCCTCCGCGGCGCACCCTGGCACTGCGCCCATGAGCGGCGATACGCCCGCTCTTGTCTATGACCCCGGTGGTGATCATCTCCCCCAGCAAGGAGATCATCCCCGAGCCGCAGATGCCCAGCGGGCGGGTGTCACCCAAGACGGTGATTGAGGACTCCAGAGTCTGGGGATCGATCCAGATCTCCTCGATGGCGCCGTCCACCGCGCGCATCCCCGAGGCCGCTCCCGCTCCCTCGAAGGCAGGCCCGGCGGAACAGGCGCAGGCGATCAACCACTCCGAGTTGCCCAGCACCATCTCCCCGTTGGTCCCCACGTCGATGAAGAGCGTAACGGGATCCTCCAGATGGAACCCGGCCCGCAAGACCCCGCTGGTGATATCGCCGCCGACGTAGGCCCCCACGGCAGGAAGACAGTCCACCATGGCTTCCGGATGCAGGTGCAGGCCCAGCCTTTGCGCGGGCAGAGGAACGAGTCGCGCGGCCGCAGGGATGTAGGGCTCCAACCTTATGTGGTCGGCCTGCAGACCCAGGAAAAGATGGATCATGGTCGTGTTGCCTGCCACCACAGCGACTCTCAGATCGTCCGCGGAGGCTCCCTGCCGCGCCAGCGTCTCGTCGATAAGAGCATTGATGGTGCCTACCACCCGCTTCTGCAGTTCCTGCCGGCGCTCCGGCCGGCGCGCGTATATGATGCGGGAGATGATGTCCTCGCCACAGGCCACCTGGCCGTTGTAGGCCGAGGCGTGGTCGATGAGCCTACCCGTGACCAGATCACCTAAGTAGACGGCCACGGTTGTGGTACCGATGTCGATCGCGACACCCCATACCTTCGCTTCTCCGTGCCCAGGCAGTACGGCCAGTAGGCGGTGCCGACCCTCCGGGTCGGCACCGTTCCCCTGTTCCACCACCGCGCTCACATCCCAGTCCCCCTCCCGAAGCACCCCGGGCAGGTCGGCCAGGGCGGTGAGCGTGGGCTCCACATCGCGCATGTCGCGCTGCCGGGCCAGTTCACGCTGCAGCCGCTCGAGATCGGCAGTGTTGTCTTCCATGGTGGGAGGCTCTACGGCCAGATCGAGAGCGACCACCCAGGGAGAGGCCCTGTGGTCGCAGAGCACGACCTCGGGTGCGGCCTTTTCGGCCCGGTCACCGCGTTCAAAGCGCTCGAACCGCTCCGTTTCCGGAGGGACCCAGAGCACCAGGTCGCTTTCTACGAGCGTCTGGCAGGCAAGCGCGTAGCCGGAGGCGATCTCGTCCTCGGTCAGGCGCATGACGGAGCGGCGGCGTACCTCGCCCTCGCGCACCTCCACCACGCAACGTCCGCACCGGCCTTGCCCCCCGCAGGGCAAGGGGACCCGCAGTCCGGCGCCGGATAGGACCTCGTCGATGGTCACACCGGCAGACACCTCCACCGTGCGCTCCGCCGGGAGCAGGCGGACACGGCAGGTCCGCGTCACCGCCCCGTCCTCAGCTTCCCTCCCGCTTGGCGGAGACATCACCCGGCGGCCGACAGCTGGCTGAGATAGGAGGGGATGCCGATCGCTTCCCGTGGACCCACCAGCACCTCCCAGCCTGGCAACTCCTCCTCCAGTTCGCCGGAGATGCTGGCGATCGCACCGGGGATTATGATGCGACGATGGCTGATCTTGTCGGGGATGCCGTTGGAGTTCACGGCCTTGGCTATGCGCTCGGCGTCGAACTTGCCCGCCGCCCAGGCGGTGAGCACCGACATCCCCTCCGAGTCGGCCACCAACAGCCAGGCGGGCCGTCCGCCGGCTTCCACCTCGCCGGCCACCGAGAAGTAGGTGAGCGAGAAGTTGGTGGTCACGAGCAGGGGTGAATCCGGCTTGGGATCGGCGATCTCGTACACGCCGGGGCTGACCTGGATGGGTTTCTGCGGATCGGTGTAGATGTTCTGACGCAGGGTGAGCAAGGAATACAGCCCGGCCGGATCGAACTCGTCCAGCACGATGAGACCCGCGTAGCGGTCGATGTACTGCGCCGCCAGCATGATCTCCTTCTCGACACTGTCGGTGCCCTCACCTGGGAAGACGATGACGGGGTAGCCGAGGGGGCGGAAGTTCTTCTTGATGGCAGCCCGGCGCAGGCGCACAAGTGCCGACAGCGAATCGGCCCAGCCCCGAGCCCCGGGGTCCAGCACCAGATCTTCCACGCCCTTACCTTTGAGCTCCTCGGCTCGAGCGGCCAGTCCCTCCAAGTCCCCGTCGGGTGCGCTCGCCACCAACGACGCCCCATACTTGGCTGCCAGCGCGGCTATCTCGTCTCCGTGACCGTCGTCCGCGGCGCAGATGAGTGGCCGGGCCCCTCCGACCGCCTTCAGTCCGGCTTCGAGAGCCGCGGGATCGGAACACAGAAGGATGACCGCCAGGTCCTTGGCCACCACCCGGCCCACGCGAGCCGAGAAGGTGTCCGGGCTGCCGGAGCGACACTCAACGGCCACACCATCGGGGCGGAGTGTCATCCCCACGCGCTCGACCTCGTAGGCAGCGATCTCGTCCACCCGCCGACCGAACTCATCCTCTTCCAGGTCATCGCCCAAACGGTAGAAAAGGCCTGGCTGGTGGATGAAGGTCTTCTCGTGGCGGTAGACGACCGTCTCGTTGCCCACCTCCACCTTGCGCGCATCACCACCCACCGTGACCAGCCGGATGGGAGGCGCCGAAGCGCTGTCAAGTTGGGCTTTGACTTCGTCGGACACATACGGGCAGTCGGATAACTCCACCTGCCTGGCGGCCAGCTTCATGGCGAAGGCCAGACATGTGGGGTACCCGCACTCCTTGCAGTTCGTCTGCGGAAGCATCTTGTAGATGACTATGCCGGTCAGCGCCATGTGGGCCGCTCCTTTCTCTGTGCGGGACGTGGGGACGAGGGGACGAGGCTCAGAGACCGCCCGAGATCAGTCGGCTCCGGCCATCAACCCGTCGATAGCCTCATGGACCAAGGGGATGGTCTCCGGGTGGCGGAGCACCAAGATGTCCGCGCCCGTCTGCAGCAAGGTGACCGCCGTGTTGGCCTCCCACAGGACGGCCCGCCGAGCCCAATCCCCCCACTGTCCGGGCACGCCCTCGCCGGTGCGGGCCTCCTTGGTCCGCCAGGCTTCGTACCCCACGGTGACGATCATGGGCTGCTGCAGCGCCGCATCGCCGCTCAGGGCAGCGAGCCGTATCCTCTCCATGACCGAGTAGCTGTACTCCAGGCCGTAACCCAACGCGCCGGTGGTGGGGTCGATGATCAGGCGATCCCGCTCCAGGCCCATGTCGCCGATGAGCACGCTGAGCTGCTTGGCGAGGTTGACATCGATGGGGCTCTTGGCGACCACGAGTTGGTTGTTGGCCAGGGCGGCGGCGACCACGGTGCGGTAGTTCTTGTCCTCACAGTTGCCCAGAGCCACGCGCTCACCCGCAGCCTCCTCAGCGGCGGCCACGAGTACCTCGTTGTCCTTGTCCCTCTGCCCGGGTCCGTAGATGACGAGGGGTAAAGACGTGGCTTCGAGCACACGCCTCACCGTCGCCCGAGCCTCTTTCGCTCCTGTGTCGCCCCGCTCGGGGTGCGCGCTGTCGAGGGTGAGGGCGATGAGTTGCGCGCCCAACTCTTCTGCCCGAGCGGCCCACGCCCCCGCGTCTCCCAAGGCATCACCCCAGGCCTTCACGAGCAAGGGTGACCAGTCTTCGGGAGTGCGGTCGCTCACCTCCACGGCGATGACGGGCTTGTTGGGCATGCTGCCCTCAAAGTGCAGGAAGGGTAGTGTGCTCTCCCCCCCGATGGTCACCGTGCTACCCCGCGTTCCTCCCTCAGCCGCCCCCGCTCCCAGCGTCACCTCCGTGATCTTGCTGGTCCATGCCTCTTTGACATCGGGTACCGTCAAGGACATCCGTCATCTCCTTTCACGTTCGCGTCGGCCGCGAAACGGCGCACATCAGAATATGGGGTCCATCACCAAGGCCGGGTGCTCGTGCTCTTCCAGGAAGGGCATGAGTTCCTCGACCGTGGTCACCGAACGCTCGTCGGCGATCTTGTCCAAGAAGCCCGGATCGCCCTCGCGTTCGCACACCGCTTTCAGGTCTTCGGCCATGCCCTCTTTGAGGACGCTGGACATCCACACCACGCGCTTGAAACCACCCTCGGCGGAGATGAACTTGCCGCTCAGCAGGAAGTACTTGCCCACTCCCATCATGCCCGGCGTCTGTAGACCACCACCGGCGATCCCGGCAAGAGTGGAGAACGTCATCCCCGCGGGGGTCATGCTCGGGTCCTCTCTGGACACCACCATGACCCCGTTGGCCTCCGGTATGAGCATGACGATGCACTCAAAGCAGCCGCAGGCGGTCATGGGGTCCTGCATGATGGAGTAGAGGCAGACGCGTTCCACCGTCTGGTGAGAGTTCTGATAGGCAAACTCGTTCGACCCCTGCCACACACCGAGATCCGGATCCAAGCAGATGCCTTTGGCGATGGGCTGATTGGGGCCGGTGGGGTTGATCTGGTTGGAGGCCTTGCAGTCGAGCCAGTTGTAGGCGCCGCATAGACCCAGGCGCTCGGGCGAGACCACACACACGTGGTTGGGGGCAAAGCTCTGACACAGCGTGCAGCTGTAGAACTCGTCCACGGAAGAGTCGACCATGTCGGCCAAGCGCATGTTGCGAGTCTGATAGGCCTCACGAGCCTTGCCCAGCCACTCTTCGAAGGCTTCCGGGTCCGTGTACAGGGTCACCTGGACCTTGTCCACGATGGCACCGAAGTCGGCGTGGAAGCGGGCATAGAGGATGTCCCCCAGGTTCTTGAGCTGGAAGCCCTTGTCGACGGCCCCCTTGCTGAAGCGGATCCAGGTGATATCGCGCTGACCGATGTGCTGGATGCCCGAGGCCCCGTTGACGAAGTAGTGGAACTGGCGCTCGAGCACGGGCTCAAAGTCCTCCTGCATCTTGCGCCCGGCCACCTCGGCCACGATCCCCAGGTTCATGGCGCCGCCCTCCGGCACCTCGTCGATGTCCGGCCCCACCACCCGGATGCGGCCGTCTTCGATCTCGTCCAATCCGGCCATGCGCAGGTACTCGAAGGCGTGGGCTTTCTGGCCGCCGAACTCCAGCCGCATGTCGCTCCGCCGCACCCGCTCGCCCTCGAAGGCACTCCCGTAGGGGACGGGTATGGGGACCTCGGTGATCTTGATCTTGACTCCGCGTATCTCCGTACAGCGCTGCACCAGGCGACGGGCCTTCTCGGTGTGGGTGTCGCCCTCGATGTCGTCGAAGGGCATGCTCACCACGTGCTCGTAGCGGGTGACGCCGGTAGGCAGGATCTGGGGGATGACGGTGTCGGCGATCACCGGGAAGCCGTAGTTGATGGCCCCGGCAGCAGCGGCGTACTTGAGGTCGTCGACTTCACCCAAAGCCAGGACGAAGGCAAACACCCGGAACTTGTTGTAGAGCAGGATGTCGCGGGTCTGGCCGCCCGACATGCCCCCGAAGGTGAGAGCCGAACGGGTGGCAAAGCCCAAGGCGTAGATGGCCGAGATGGTGTCGGTGCCGAAGGGGACGATATATGTGTCGTACCCCATTTCCACGCCCTCTTCCATCAACTGATGGATGATGCTGCGGCCGTTGACGTTGCCGGAGAGGAACACCAGGATGTTCCGTTTCTGCAGTTCGCGCACGATGGAGACGGCAGCCTCGTTGCTGCGCGCCGCCCCTACGATGGCTGCGAAGCCCGGCATGCGACCGTCCACCAATTGGATACCCCACGCGCGCAGTTGGATGTCGTCGATGGGGCCGTTGGCATAGCCGCCGCCGCCTCCGCCGTTGCCGTCCGGGCTGGTGAAACTGGTCCCCGTCAAGTTCAGCCCGGGCAGCGGCTCCGGCTGCTGGCCGCGCGTGAAACGCACGGCCTCGATGGCCTCCATGGCCAATAGAGTGGCCGCGCCGCTATCCAACGTCTCCCCGAGGTACGGCAGCCACAGGCTCTCGCCGGGAGCGTCGGTGAGTAGCTGTCGGGCATGCGTCAGAGCCTCGCGAAGTTGTCCGAGATTGTCGACCTCCATGCCGGTGAAGCCCAGGATGACCGGCAGATGGTAAGCCGTGTTCGTGAAAGCGACGGGATGGTCCGGACCCAGGTCGTCGATGGCCGACTGCACCATCTGGTCGGCCTCATTGACTATCAGGTTGGCGCCGCGGATGGCGGCCTTGGCGATGTATCGCGACATCTCCTTGTCCTCCTATCCGACCGCAGGCGTTTTCGTGGAGTACATGTTCAGCAACTCATCGGCGTCGGCCTCCGCAAGCACCTCCTCCATCAGACGGTCACCGCTGTCGCCGAAGCGCTCAGCGTCGTACTCGTCCAGGCTGAGAGCCAATCGCTTCGCGTCGATGTGCGCCAACGCCTTCTTCGTCAGCTCGTCGAGGTCGGGCTCGAACTCGATCCCCCCACCGAAGCGGCGCATCCAGCCGTCGCGCATGAGTTCAACCACCTCCGGACTGTTGCCCACCGGCGTGGGCAGGCCGAAGAGGACATACGCCCCCGAGGCCGCGCAGTACGAACCGATGGACAGGGCTTTCTCCGACATGTACTCCGGGCAGATGCCCACCGCGGGCAGGTCGGAAACGTCCTCACCCAGGCCGCCTTCTGTGGCGCATTCGGTGAGGATGGTGAGGATGCGCGAGTTGTCCACGCACGACCCCACATGGATCACCGGCGGTATGCCGATGGCCTCGCAGACCTCGCGCAGACCGGCCCCCGCCTGCTCCATGAACTCCGGTCTGAGGTAACCGTACTTGGCGGCGCCGGTGGCTGCGCAGCCGGTGACTACCACCAGCACATCGTTGCGGATGAGTTCCGCGATGATCTGCGTGGTGGGAGCGTCCTGGGTCACGCGGGCGTTGTTGCAGCCCACCACCGCGGCCAGGCCGCGGATGCGTCCGGCGGCCACGGCATCGTTCAGAGGCCGGAAGGACCCCCGGTACAAGCCGCCCTGCATGTAACGCACGTACTCGTGAGAGAAGCCGGCGATGAGGGCTTCTTGAGTATCAGGGATGCCGGTGGCGCCCCGGTTGGGGAAATTGTCGATGGCCGCACGCACGATGTCTTTGGCGCTCTGGTAGGCATGCCGCTCGTCGAACTCCATGTGCTCGGCGCCCTCTATGCGGGCCTTCACCGAAGTGGTGATGAGCTTGGTGTGGTAGTGGGACGCCACCTGGGCCAGGGCCTGCATGATGCACTGCACGTCGACGACCATGACGTCCACCGCGCCGGTGGCGATCGCCAACTCCTGCGAGAGGAAGTTCCCCGCCGGAGGGATGCCGTGACGCATCAGGACCTCGTTGGCCGTGCAGCAGATGCCGGCCAGGTTGATGCCGTTGGCTCCCTTGCTCTTTGCATACTCGAGGAGTTCCGGATCGGTCGAAGCGGCCACGATCATCTCCGACAGCGTCGGCTCATGTCCGTGCACCACTAGGTTCACCTCGTCGTCCTTGAGGACGCCCAGGTTTACCTGGCTGCGCAGAGGGGTGGGAGTGCCGAACAGGATGTCGGTGAGGTCGGTGGCCAGCATCGACCCGCCCCAGCCGTCCGACAGGGACGCGCACAGGACCTGATCGAGGATGTTCTCCGCATCCTGGTCGACCCCCATGTGCGTCCGGTGCATGAGTTCGACGACTTCCCGGTCGATGCCCCTGGGGGCGATCCGTTCCTTGCGCCACAGCTCCTGCCTGGTCGGTGTGGCCCGGCCGATGTACGTGAGTTCCCCCGCCTGCTTTCCGAACTCGGCCAGCGCGGCCTCGGCTACGTCGCGGGCCACCTCGTTGACCGGCCGACCCTGACTCTTGATGCCCAGGTAGCCTGCGACCGCGTGCAGCTTGGCTTCGTCACGTATGCGGAAGCCTTCACTCTCGCCCTCAGCCACCGAGAGCAGCGCGAAGGCTATCCCCCGGCCATGATCGGAATGCGCCGCCGATCCCGCGGCCACGGCTCGCGCGAAATTGCGGGCAGCCACCGTGGCACGAGTGGCGCCGCACACCCCTCGGTCGACCTTCCCCACCAGCCGGCAGGGACCCATGGCACACACCCTACAGCAGCCACTCTCTGCGCCGATGGCGCAGGGCCTGATCTTGGCCGCCCGGTCGAATGCCGTCTCTACAACTCCTTCGCAGCCTGCCAGCACCTCACACACAGCCGCGTCTTGGCTTCTCTCATCCGCCATCCTTCATCACTCCTACGAGGAAGGGACACATTCCTGAAACATCGGTGGGATAC
This sequence comes from uncultured Actinomycetes bacterium, assembly GCA_963816155.1. Lineage (GTDB taxonomy): Bacteria > Actinomycetota > Thermoleophilia > RBG-16-64-13 > RBG-16-64-13 > JAXGXJ01. Next base: position 99,507 of record CAWFJE010000005.1, read on the forward strand.
GTTCCTTGGAGCATCAGTAGCGCCGGAAATCGCCGGCCATCTCGCGGTCTTTGCGCTCAGTCGTGGTGGTCCGTTGGATGACTCCATACCATGCTGAGCCGTCCTTGTGCCGCTCCGGGAACCCTCCCACCGCCGGCACCTGATCGGGGGGATAACCGGCTGCGCTGAGCGCCTCACGGAGGGCCGAAGCGGAAGTCGCCGCCTCGTCGAAGCTGACCGCGACCTTGCGTCGCGCCGCGCTGGCCCGCACCTCGGAGACGCCCGTCAGGGCCAGTAGCACCTCCCTGACTCGCAGTACGTGATGATCGGCGTACATAGTTGGCACACTGATGGTCAGGTCGTTCATCGCCGCACCTTTCCACTCTTCGCTGGTAGCAACGCTATTCCCGTTCCCGCTATCTGCCAAAGCTGGGAGTATACCCCTACGAGTTTACAACATTCCTCATAGGAGTCCCGTGACCCGCGCGATGGACTCGACTCGGGCGGCTACTTCAGGCGCAAGATCGTAGACGGCAGCCCCCTGCATGTCGGCCTTGATCACCCGCTGGTCCAGGGGGAGCCAACCGGCCAGCTCGAGTGGATCGATACGCTCCCGGATGAAGTCGAGATCATCCTCGGAGCCCACCTTGTTAGCAACCGCCCACAACGCCGGAATGCCGAGATCGCGAGCCAGACGCGCAATGTCGGCGGCCACCGTGAGGCTGCGCTGCCCCGGTTCCACCACGATGAACATGGCGTCTACGGAGGCGGCGGTTCCGCGCCCCAGGTGCTCCAGCCCGGCCACGAGATCGAGCAGCACCGTCTCGCGTTCGCGCAGGAGCAGGTAGGTGACGAGGGCGCGGAGCACGCTGTTCTCCGGACACACGCAGCCGGCGCCGGCGCCTTTGACCGTACCCATCTCCAGCAGACGTATGCCCCGATGCGACACCGAGAACCGGGCTGGGATGTCTTCGACCCTCGGATTGAGCCGAAAGTAAGCCCCAGACTCGCCTGGACGGGAACCCGTGCGTTCTTCGATAAGGTCTCTCATCTCCACGACGGGTGCCACTTGAGCCAGCAATTCCTCAGGAAATCCCAGAGCTTGCCCCAGCGTGGGGTTGGGGTCGGCGTCGATGGCATATACCGTCTCCCCGGCAGCAGCCAAAACGTAGGCCAGAAGGCTGCTGAAAGTGGTCTTGCCTACTCCGCCTTTGCCTGCGACCGCTACCTTAGCCATCTTTCAGCCCACCTCCTTCGCCCGGCCCTCCGTGCAGGGCAATCCAGCGCTCCTCACCCAGGCACTCCCGCGCCTTCACACACCATTCCACGCAGGAAGGGACGTTCTCTTTGTGGACCGGCTCCCGGCAATGCGGGCACCTCACGCGGGTCTCGTCGGAGAACATCTCCACCTCACCGCCGCACGCCGGGCAGCGATGGAGCGATACCCGCAGGCTCCTTCCGTCTTGCCCTGGACAGTGACCTGGCATCCGTCCTGCCTTCCGTCGGTGTCGGCGTCCTCGACCCTCAGTGTCCATGTCTTCCCCGAATACTACGCTGGTATGCCTTGGTCCGCTTGCGGGTAGATACCAACATGAAGTCGAGGCCGAGAGACAGCGTGTGCGGGAGTTCACCATGGAAAGCGCGGACACTGCCCAGGACCTTGAAGAGAGGATCGCCGAACTGAAACGGCGTTGGCCGGCCCATTCGGTCCCACCCCTCTCTGTGGGACGAACTGGAGGAACTGGAAGACCGGCTCGAGTCAGCGCGGGCTCGTGATGACCCCCCCGGGGAGATAGATGGCAGGGAAGATAGCTCTGGTCGACTACCATAAGTGCGACCCCGGCGGATGCGAGCGAGGAGTCTGTGCCGCCGCTCTCGTCTGCCCTCAGAGGTCGCTTGTGCAGGAAGAGCCCTACGAGGTGCCGATGGCGGGCCCCTTTCCCTGCAAGGGCTGTGGTGACTGCGCGCGCACGTGCACGGCGGGGGCCATCCGCGTCGTGATGATGGGTTGAACCGGGTCCTTGATCTACCGACCCCAGCGAACATCCACGGAAGGAGCGAGCATATGGAAGCCGACATGAAGGAACTCGAAGCCTTGCTGGAATACCTGGTCAAGCACAACGAGGACCATGCTGAGGAGTTGATGGGTCTAGCCGTCCGCGCTCGGTCCTTGGGAATGGCAGAGACCTACGAGCATCTGATCATTGGTGTCGAACAGATGAACGGATCGAACGAGAGTCTGCGGGCGGCCCTCGAGGCCCTGCGAGGTTGACATGTGCCTGGCGAAAGTCTACGTAGATGACGCGAGCGGGACGGACGGCGCCGAAAACGCGCCGCCCCGACTGGTGATGGAGAACGTCACCAGAATCCTGGTCGATGGAACGACGATACACGTGGCCTCGCTTCTCGGGCAGACCGAGGAGGTCCAGGGCCGAATCGAGAGCATGGATTTCGTGGAAGGACGGCTTCTCATCGTTGGGACCGCCTGAGAGCGTTTCGAAAGAAGGAGGTCCCCAGATGGGACGCTACGTGCATTTCGAGCATTACGTCGACGACCCGCAGAAGGCCGTGGAGTTCTACCAGAAGGTGTTCGACTGGGCGGGCCAGCAGTGGGGCGAGATCCCCTACTGGCTGATCACGTCGGGGCCGGACGAGCAGCCGGGTATCAACGGCGGCATAGGGAGCTCACCGCCTCCCAATGGGCAGAAGGTGGTCAATGTGCTCGGCGTCGATGACATCGACGATGCCGTGCGAAGGTCCCAGGAGGCCGGGGCAGTGGTGCTCCAAGAGAAGATGGCCATCCCGGGAATGGGCTGGGCCGCCTACCTCACCGACCCCACAGACGTGGTGTTCGGGATCTTCATGCAGGATAGCGAGGCCGCCTGAGCCGAGCCGCTTCGCCGCCTGCCTAGCAGGCCGCCGAACAGCGAAGCCTTGGCCGCCTGGGCGCACCTTCCGGGGCGATGCTTCGTCGTCGGTCGCGCGAATAGCGCTGCTATTCGCGCTTCCTGCTTCCTTGTCTCGCCCGCGGCACGCGCACTCATGCGGCGAAGCGTCATTGTTCAGCAGCCTGCGTAGCGACGCCCTCGCGGGCGGCGCGCTCAGCCCGCGGCAGCAGCCGGTGCGCGATATCCTTGCCGGCCTCGTTCTTGGACCGTCCGCTCGTCAAGGGGGTCCTGCCAGCCGTTGCGGGTGGTCTGGCGATAGTCGAAGCGGGCCGTGTATGGCTTGACGTCGAGGAGCGGCGTACCGTCCAGGATGTCGACGCCCTCTACGAAGAGGATGTCGCCTTCACGGCGCACCAGTTCGACTACGCTCAGACCGATGCCGTTAGGGCGGAAGCACGACCTCGTGGCGAAGATCCCCCGCTCCACGTCTTCCAGGAAGGGCTTGACGATGAGCTTCGCGGGCTGGGCCCTGTCCATATGGAACAGTAGATAGATGTGCGAGAAGCCCTCGATGTCCTGAAGACCGGCGGCATACTCCGGGTAGATCTCGACCAAGCCTGTACACCCCTGGGCAAAGACCGGCTGCACCGGAGTCTTGTCGATACAGGTATGCTCGCTATGGATGACGCCGATGGGCCTCATCACGATCTCCGCCGGCGTCTGCGCGCCCTCCGCCGGCGTCTGCACGCCCTCCTTTGGCTCCTTCCGCCTTCCTTCTCCCTCGAGACCATCTGCCATTGCCGGCCACCTTCCCCTGACACATACTCTTGCGACACAACACCCGCCCGCGCCGCTTGCGCCTGCTGCGCTCTTAGCGTTATACTGCGCGAAGTATAATTCGTTGTACTCTCCACAGTATAATTGAAGGAGCCGGGAATGAAACACCTCGTCGCCCGCAAGTCGCCGCTCCGCCCCCTGATCGTGGTGAGTGTGGCCCTCGTGTTCCTGCTGATGACTTTCGCGGCAGCCTGCGGTTCTGACTCTACGGCGACGACGGACGATACCTCGGTGTCCGGCTCCGACACCACCGGCAACCAAGCCGGCGGCGAGACTCAAACCTTACTGGTCGCCACGGCCTCGAGCCTCAAGGAGGCGTTCACCGAGATAGCGCAGGCCTTCGATCAGACCCACGCTTCCGAGACCACCTTGACCTTCGATTCTTCGGGAGCCCTGCAGAAGCAGATCGAAGCGGGCGCGCCCGCGGACGTGTTCGCCTCGGCCGCCATGCTCCAGGTCGACAACCTGCTTCAGAAGGGGCTGGTGGACGAATCCTCCATAACCACCTTCGCCAGCAACGAACTCGTTTTGGCCGCGCCCGCCGACTCGAAACTCGGCATCTCCAGCTTCGAGGATCTGGCCAAGCCAGAGGTTGAGAAGATCACCACCGGCGACCCGACGAACGCCCCGCACGGCAAGGCGGCCGTGGAGATCCTTACGACTCTGGGTCTTATCGATCAGGTGCAACCCAAGCTCATCTACGCGAAGAACGCATCCCAGACGCTCACCTACGTCGTCCAGGGCGAGGTGGACGCGGGGATCATGTTCGCCACCGATGCCACCCTGGGCGGAGACAAGGTGAAGGTGGTGGCGACGTCCGAACCCGGTTGGCACAGCGAGCTCGCCTACGTCTTGGCGATCGTCACCGCCAGCGAGAACAAGACCCTGGCGCAGGAGTTCGTCGATTTCGTGACCGGTTCCGACGCTCGGCCCATCCTCGAGAAGTACGGCTACATGCTGCCCGCGGCCCCATAGGCACCCCGACCAACGAGCGGACGCGTGCTGCAATCCAAGTATGAAGTGAGGAATACTGTACTACCTAGTTGCTGCAACCGGTGGCGACGCCATGGGCGCACACCTAACAGCCCGGCGCCGTCGACCAGCGTAGCTGGCGGCTGACCGGCTGAATCGTTGGACGGACTCTTCCTTTGAGCACCAACCTGATTGTCCGGCTCGACCATGCGTCCTTGGACGTGGCAGGCGCGATTCGGGCCGTCATGTTCGAGGCCTATCGTATCGAGGCCGCGATTCCCAGCAGAGGTACTGGTCGACTCCTGAGGGCATCCCGATGGTCACGCTCATACGACACGGTGACGCCCGCCGCTAGTGGGCGATACTGGATTTGAACCAGTGACTTCTGCAGTGTGAATGCAGCGCTCTCCCACTGAGCTAATCGCCCGCATCAGGGGCGTTGATGATAGCAAAGCGGGCCCCGGGCCGCCAAGGTGAGATGGGCGCGCCTGCCTTCGAAGCGCACCTTCGCGTTCGCATGTGGCCCAAGTACCGGACGCGCCTACTCGTGAGGGATTATCATTCCGCCCGCGTGGGGACCTGAATCCCAACACCTAGAAGGACCGAAGAAACGCACTCGGGCGGACCGCCCGATCGAAATGGGGACTGTGGCCAAGACCATTCTTATAGTGCACGGCATGTCGTGTGCCGCCTGTGAGAGCAAGGTGCGAAAAGCCCTCTCGGCTCTTCCCGGCGTATCCCAGGTCACGGTCACCGTGGCCACCGGCCGCGTGACCGTGGACCATGAGGCCGGCGTGACGAGCGCCGACCTCGCCGGCATCGTCATCTCCCTGGGCTACGAGGTGGAGACGGCCGAACTCTCTCTCACCGTGGGGGGGATGAACTGCGCCGCCTGTGTGGCCAAGGTGGAGAACGCTCTGAAGGAACTGCCTGGGGTGACCGAGGTCGGGGTGAGCCTGGGCACGAGCACGGCCCGCCTGCGCGGCTACGCAGGGGTCATGCAGAAGCGCGACGCCATCGACGCGCTCACCTCTCTGGGCTACAAGGCCTCCGAGAAGCTGGAGGGGCAGGCCCAACTCGACCGCGAGCAGGAGATGCGGGCGGCCGAACTCCGCCGCCAGAAGATCAACATGTGGACGGTCTGGCCGCTGGCCGCTCTCATCATGATCATCACCTTCCAGGGGATGTGGATCATCCCCGAGTTCGTACCTCCCGAGGCCAGAAACTGGGTGCTCATGTTCCTCACCATCCCGGTGGTGGTAGGCCCCGGCCGCCAGTTCTTCGTGCTCTCCTGGAAGGGACTGCGGCGCGGAGTGACGGACATGAACCTGCTCTACGCCACCGGCATCGGCGCCTCGTTCCTGATCGCCTCCGTCAACACCATCTGGCCTGACGCCGGCTTCGGCGGCAGCGAGGCGACCTTCTTCGAATCGGCCGCCATGCTCACCGGCTTCATCGTGCTTGGTCGTTATCTCGAGGCCATCACCCGGGGCAAGACGAGCGAATCGATACGCAAGCTCATGAGACTGCAGCCCAAGGTGGCCACGGTGCTGAGAGACGGGCAGGAGGTGGACCTGCCCTCCGACGAAGTGGAGGTCGGCGATGTCGTCCTCATCCGCCCGGGAGAGTCGGTACCCGTGGATGGCGTGGTGGTAGACGGCTACTCCTCTATCGACGAGTCCATGATCACCGGCGAGTCCATCCCCGTGGAGAAGACCGTGGGCGAGCGGGTCATCGGGGGGACGGTCAACCGCACGGGCGCCCTGCGCTTCGAAGCCACCCAGGTGGGCAAGGACACAGCCTTATCCCAGATCATCCGCCTGGTAGAGGATGCTCAGGCCAGCAAGGCCCCCATCCAGAAGGTGGCCGACTTGGTGGCCGGCCACTTCATCCTCATAGTCCACCTGCTGGCTCTGGGCGTCTTCCTGTTCTGGTTCTTCGTCGGGTACGACCTGTTCTTCACACCCGACAGCAAGTTCATCCTCTCGCCCAACAACCTCGAGGCCATGGAGGTCTTCGGATTCTCTCTGCTGTTGTCGCTCTCCGTGCTCGTCATCTCCTGCCCCTGCGCGGTGGGTCTGGCCACACCGAGCGCCATGATGGCCGGCGCCGGCAAGGGAGCCGAGTACGGGGTGCTCTTCAAGGGGGCCGAAGCCATCGAGAGCACCTCCAAGATCCAGACGGTGGTCTTCGACAAGACCGGAACGATCACGCGCGGAGAACCGGCCGTGACCGATCTTCTCCCTGCCGGGACGATGACCACGGACGTGTTGCTGGCCTACGCCGCGGCGGTGGAACAGAACTCCGAGCACCCCTTGGGGGAGGCCATCGTCAAGGGAGCGCGAGAACGCGGCCTGAAGATACCGTCCGCCTCCGACTTCGACTCGATCCCCGGCCACGGGGTAGAGGGCACCGTAGAAGGCCACCGGGTATTGCTGGGTAACGAGAAGTTCATGGGCGACCGCGGAATCCAGACGACGGCGCTCGGCGTGACGACCGCCGAGTTGGCCGCCCAGGGCAAGACGCCCATGTTTGTCGCGGTGGACGGGGTGATGGGCGGGGTGGTGGCGGTCGCCGACGTTCTCAAGGACTCATCCGTAGCGGCCATAGCCCGGCTCCACGAGATGGGGCTGCGCACAGTCATGATTACCGGCGACAACCGTAGGACGGCCGAAGCCATCGCCAAACAGGTGGGCATCGATGAGGTCCTGGCCGAGGTCCTACCCGAGGACAAGGCCCGTATGGTCAAGGAGCTGCAGGACAAGGGTGAGTCCGTGGCCATGGTCGGTGACGGAGTCAACGACGCACCGGCGCTCGCTCAGGCCCAGGTGGGCATCGCCATCGGCTCCGGCACGGACGTGGCCAAGGAGACCGGGGACGTAATCCTCATCCGCGGTGACCTCATGGACGTGGTCACGGCCCTCGAGGCCGGGCGGGCCACGATGCGCAAGGTCAAACAGAACCTGTTCTGGGCCTTCTTCTACAACAGCATCGGCATCCCCATCGCCGCCGGCATCCTCTACCCGTTCACCCATCAGATCGTGGGCCCGGAACTGGCGGCCTTCTTCATGGCCATCTCGTCCGTCTCGGTGACCTTGAACACCCTTCTGCTGCGCCGGTTCAAACCCAGTTCTTCGAACAGGGGCGGTCCCGGTCAGAGCGCCAAGGAAAGCGCACCCCTGCCGAAAGGAGGGATGGAAATTGCCGGACAAGCCGTCAAGTGACGCGCCCGCCCCGCTTGGTGAAGAAGCCTCCTGCCCCCTGATCGACTCGGGAGCGGCCGAAGACGCCTGCCCCCTAGGCCCGCCCCTGCCCGCCGACACGGCCGAACTGGGGGAAGGTCCCGATGTGGCCGAGAAGCCGGGCGCCTTTGGAGAGACGCGGACCGGCCGCATCGCCGCCCTCATCTACACGGGCATCTCGTCGCTGGCCGCGGCCGTCTTCATCCTGGTGACCACCTATATCGGTTCGTATCCGCCCGTGGCCCGATACGGAGGAGCGGCCTGGATCTTCTTGCTCCTCATGATCGTGCTCATGCCCTTCGTCATCCCCCGCGTGCGGAAGTGGCAGAGCTAGGCCAGCGGGTGGGGCCTAGGGGCCCTCAGCTGGCAAGACCTCGTTGAGACTGCCGGAGCGGAAGCCCGCCAGATCCACGCACACGTACGCATAGCCCAGATCCCTCAGGGCCCCGTTCACCTCGCTGCGGAGGGGTTCGGCTGAGAGTCGGGCGATCTGGGTCGCAGGGACCTCGATGCGGGCCGTCAGTCCGTGGTGCCGCACGCGGCAGACCGGGAAGCCGAGGCGGCGCAGCAGCGCTTCAGCCTCGGCCACCATTCCCAGCGACTCTTCCGTGATGGTCTCGCCGTAGGGGAAGCGGGAGGCGAGACAGGGCGACGCGGGGCGCTCGGCCACCTCCAAGCCCAGTTCGCGACACGCGGCTCTGACCTCGTCCTTCGTGAACCCGGCCTCCGCCAGGGGGCTGCGCACGCCGGCCTCGGCAGTGGCCCTCATTCCCGGCCGGTAGTCTCCGGAATCGTCCACTATGCCGCCGTCGACGATGGCGTCCAGCCCCTCCTCAGCCCTGATGGTCTCCAGTAGGGCATAGAGGCGTGTGCGGCAGAGATAACAGCGGTCGGGAGGGTTGACGGCGAAACCCGGAATGGCCAGATAGTCGAAGGGAACGATCGTGTGACGAGTCCCCAAGCGACCGACCACAGCTGTGGCCCACTTGCCGTCCTCCTCCGAGCCCACGGTCCCGGTCGCCGTCACAGCCAAGACCCGCTCAGCACCGAGTGCCCGCATGGCCAGGGCAAGCAGGAGACTCGAGTCCACACCGCCGGAGAAGGCCACGAGCAGGCCCTGGTACTGGGCGAGGCGGTGCTCGACCAGTCGCATCTTGCCGCTGACGTTCTGAGGAGGCGGCTGCGCCAAGGGTGTGGAGTCGGCGACAGCCGTCAGGAAGGTTAGATCAGTGAGCGCGGCTGCGCAGGTTCCGCGTCTTGTCGATAGCCTGGAGCTTGGCCAAGGCCTTGGCCTCGATCTGCCGGATACGCTCCCGCGTCACCCCGAAGCGCCGCGCCACCTCTTCCAGCGTACGCGGGTGCTCGCCCTTGAGACCGAAACGCAACTCGATGACCTTCCGCTCACGGTAGGGCAGCATGTTGAGCGCATCGTTGATTCCGTCCTTATCCAGTTGGGAGGCTACGGCATCGAAGGAACGGATGGCATCCTCATCCTCGATGAAATCGCCCAACTCGGAGTCTTCCTCTTCGCCGATGGGCGTCTCCAGGGAGACGGTGGTCTGACTGATGCGTAGGATCTCGCGGATCTCGGTGTCGGTCATGCTCATCTCAGCCGCGATCTCTTCTGGAAGTGGCTCGCGCCCCATGTTCTGCAGGAGCTGGCGCTGCACGCGGATGAGCTTGTTGATCTTCTCCACCATGTGCACGGGGATGCGTATGGTACGGGCCTTGTCGGCGATCGCACGCGTGATGGCCTGCCGGATCCACCATGTGGCATATGTGGAGAACTTGTGGCCCTTGCGGTAATCGAACTTCTCCACGGCCCGGATGAGACCCAGGTTCCCCTCCTGGATAAGGTCGAGGAAGCTCATGCCATCGGTGTGATAGCGCTTGGCTATGGAGACGACGAGACGCAGGTTGGCCTCGGTGAGTTCGTGCTTCGCCCGGATGTCCCCCCGCTCGATGCGCTTGGCCAGCGACACCTCTTGCTGAGCGGTGAGCAGCTTGACCCGTCCGATCTCCTTCAAGTACATGCGCACCGGATCGGTAGTGGGAACGTCGACGCTGAGGTCGAGGTCATCCGCTCCGCGCCGCCACTCGGACCGGCCGTTGCCGTTGCCGCCGGCGTCGTCCTCCAGTTCTGCGCAGGATTCATCCGTCACCTCGACGCCCTGATCGAGGAGCGCGGTATACATCAGTTCGATCTGCTCGGTGGTGAGATCGACCTCCGCCAGTACCTCGGCGATGTCGTCCGCCGTCACGAAGCCGCGCGCGCGACCCATCTCCAGCAGCGCCTCGACCTCTTCTATGCTGACGACCCAGCTTTCCGGAGACGAGTTGCCGGTCATGTGCAGCTCAGCCATTTGTTGCCGTAGTCCCTCATGTGATCGATGAGCGGGATGAGATCCAAGCCCATGACCGTGAGCGTATATTCAACCCGAGGCGGCACCTCGGCGAAGCTCTTGCGCGTCACGATGCCCGACTTCTCCAGGCTCTTCAGACGTTCGGAAAGCGTCTTGGGACTGATGCCGGCCAAGGAGCGCTCCAGAGCACTGAAACGGTTCACGCCATTGGAGAGATCGCGCAAGATGAGGAGCGTCCACTTGCCCGAGATAATGTCCGCGGTCCTAAGGACGGGACAGGCATCGGGATGCACTTCTGCGGGTTGCACTGCGTTAGGGCCTTCCTGGGAGGTGCTCAGACTTCATCCAACCTTATGATTCCACTTTGGACCGGTCCTCGGAGGGTAAGGCAAAGTACCAGACAGAGTCACGCTTTTCAACCACCGAGGGGGTCGCCCGGCGCTCACCTCATCGCACAGCTTCGCGGTGTTCGCTAGGCGCCTCAGCGACCCCCTCGGTGGTTGTGACGGGGTGGCGCTTCGCGCCGCCGGACGGGGGGTGACTGAGACCTGGCCCCGGCGCTCACCTCACCGCACAGCTTCGCGGTGTTCGCTAGGCGCCTCAGCGACCTTCGCGGTGTGCGCTAGGCCCCTCGGTGGTTTGTAACATGGGTGGCGCTTCGGGCCGCTGGCCGGGGAGTGACTGAGACCGGGCCCCCGGCGCTATCCGGCCTCGCGTCCCAACTGCTTGCGCAGGATCTCGTTCACCATCTGCGGGTTCGCCTGTCCGCGCGTCTCTTTCATGACCTGACCCACGAAGAAGCCCAGAACCTTGTCGCGCCCCTGCCGGAACTCCTCGGCGGGACCGGGGTTGGCCTCGACCAAGCGAGCCACGATCACTTCCAACTCCCCGGCGTCGGAGATCTGGCCCAATCCCTTCTCCTCGACCAGGCTGCGGGCATCCTTACCCGTCTCGGTCATGGCCTCGAAGACTTCTTTGGCCATCTTGCCGGAAAGGGTCCCATCCGCCACCAGGCTCAGCAACTCGGCCAGACCTTCTGGACCGACAGCGCTGTCCGTTACCTCCAGACCGGCTGCGTTGAGGTAGGCCGACAGGTCGCCCAGCACCCAGTTCGCCGAGACCCGGGCATCATTCGTAAGTGACGCCACCGTCTCGAAGTAGTCGCCCAGTCTCTTGTTGGCGGCCAAGATAGCCGCGTCCTTGGCGGGAAGGTCGTACTGAGCGACGAGACGTTCCTTGCGGGCCGCCGGCAGCTCGGGAAGGGCGGCGCGGACGCGCTCCACGTAAGCCTCGTCAAGTTCGATGGGTACGAGATCGGGCTCGGGGAAGTAGCGGTAGTCGTGAGCCTCTTCCTTGCTGCGCAGGCTGGACACCGTGCCCGTGCCCGGGTCGAAGTGGACCGTGGCCTGCACGATGCGCTCGCCCGAATCGAGAAGTCGGATCTGGCGCTCTATCTCCGCCTCTAGACCGCGCTGGACGAAACGGAAGGAGTTGACGTTCTTGAGTTCGGTCTTGGTACCGAAGGGATCGCCCGGCCGCCGTACCGACACGTTGGCGTCGCAGCGCAGCGACCCCTCCTCCATGTTGACGTCGGATACGCCCGTTTGCTCGATGAGGCTGCGGAGTTGGGTGAGGAAGACCCGTGCCTGCTCGGGCGTGGCGATATCCGGTTCGGTCACGATCTCCACCAGCGGGGTGCCGCCCCGGTTGAAGTCCACCAGTGAGTGATCGGCGCCATCGATGCGACCCGAGGCCCCGCCCGCGTGCACCAGCTTGCCGGCGTCCTCCTCCATGTGCACCCGAGTGATGCCCACGCGCAGGTTCTCCCCGCCGTCCATCTCCACGTCGAGGTACCCGCCGATACCCAGCGGTAGGTCGTACTGAGAGATCTGGTAGGCCTTGGGCAGATCGGGATAGAAGTAGTTCTTGCGGTGGAAGATGGTGCGCTCGGCCACGCGACAGTTGAGGGCCAGCGCGATGCGCGTCGCGTACTCGACCGCCTTCTCGTTGGTGACCGGAAGCACCCCGGGATGACCCAGGCATATGGGGCACACGCGGGTGTTGGGCGGTTCGCCGAACGTGACCTCGCAGCCGCAGAACATCTTTGTCCGGGTGCTCATCTGCACGTGGATCTCCAGACCGATAACCGCTTCCCAGGAGCTCACGAGGCCACCTCCTGCACCGGCGGCACCAAGTCCAAAGGCGGTACTAGGTCGAGAGCCAGTCTCTGCTCCACGGCGTGAGCCGCCTCCAACATCCCCCGCTCGGAGAAGTGGGGGCCGATGATCTGGAGTCCCACGGGGAGGCCGGCGGAGAAGCCGGCCGGAATGCTGATGCCGGGCAGAGCCGCCAGGTTGACCGGGATGGTGCACAGGTCGGACAGATACATGGTCAGCGGGTCGGCCGTCCTCTCCCCGATACGAAAGGCCACCGAGGGAGAGGTGGGCGAGAGCAAGAGATCGAAGCGGGCAAAGGCCTGCTCGAAGTCCCTGATGATGAGCGTCCGCGTCCGCTGGGCCTGAGCGTAGTAGGCGTCGTAATAGCCCGCGGACAGAGCGTACGTGCCGATCATGATGCGCCGCTTGACCTCGGCGCCGAAACCTTCACTGCGCGTGTGCGTGTACATCTCGTACAGGTTGGAGCTGTGGGCACTGCGATGACCATAACGGACCCCATCGAAGCGGGCCAGGTTGGCACTGGCCTCAGAGGGCGCGATGAGGTAATAAGCAGCTATGCCCTGCTCGACGCTGGGCAGGCTGACCTCCTCACACACGCCTCCCAGCGCGCCGATGGCGTCGACGGCGGCATCGAAGACCTCGCGCACGCCCGGCTCGCAGGCCTCGCCGACCAACTCGCGGATCACGCCGAAGCGCAGCCCCGTGAGGTCGGTGCGACTAGGCACGCCCACCGGCTCGTTCAGACCCGTACTGGTGCAATCGCGGGGGTCACGCCCGGCGATGATATCCAGCAGTGCGGCGGCGTCCTTCACGTCGCGTGTGAGGGGCCCTATCTGGTCCAGGGAACTGGCGAAAGCCACGAGCCCGTAACGGCTCACGGCGCCGTACGTGGGCTTCAGACCCACCACGCCGCACATGGAGGCCGGCTGCCGGATGGAGCCGCCCGTGTCGGTGCCCAGAGCCCAAGGCGCCTCGGAGGCGGCGACGCAGGCGGCGGAGCCGCCACTGGAGCCGCCCGGTACCCGGTCGAGGTCCCAAGGGTTGCGCGTGGTCTGGAAGGCCGAGTTCTCGGTGGAACTGCCCATGGCGAACTCATCCATGTTCAGCTTGCCCAGAAAGATGAGGCCTGCCTCGCGCAACTTGCCGATGATGGTGGCGTCATACGGCGGCACATATCCCTTGAGGATGCGCGAGGCGCACGTGGTCTCCATGCCCCGCACGCAGAAGATGTCCTTGAGGCCGATGGGCACGCCCTCCCACGAGCCGCGCTCTCCACGAGGCCTGGCGTCGACCGCGGCAGCGGCCGCCAAAGCCCCTTCATCATCCACAAGAAGGTATGACTGCACGGCCCCATCCACGGCCGCGATGCGCTCGAGGTAGGACTGCGTGAGTTCCGTGGCGGAAAGCTCGCCCTCGGAGAGGAGTTCGCGGCAGCGGTGGGCGGTCAGCCCGGTGACATCGATGCCCATGGCGCCTACCCTATCCGGGGCACGACGAACTGCCCCCTCTCCACATCGGGTCCGTTGGCAAGAGCGTCTTCCTGCTCCAGACCGGGCTCCGGCACGTCGGGCCGCAGCACATTCTTGAGGGCAACGGCGTGAGAGGTGGGCTCCAGTCCGGAAAGATCCAGTTCCGCCAATTGCTGCACGTAGTCGATGATCCTGGAGAGTTCGGGTTGGAGGCGCGCCAGTTCATCCTCCTCGAAGTGCAGACGCGCCAGTCGCGCCACATGCTCGACCTCTTGCCTGGAAATCATGGCGCAACTCTCCTTGGAAATCGGATGCAGCGAGGCGCGTCGGTCCTCGGACTGGGGTGCAGGCGCGGACTCCCGGGATTATAGCCGAAAAATAATGGGCGCCTGAGCAGGCGCCCGAGAGGAGAAAGGAGAGTTTTGAATGGGAAACTCTCAACCTCTTCATCGGCACAGAGGAGAAATCCTTGAGCGCCTTGCTCGACGCAGGCCCCTGACTTCCCCTGCGCGCGGGCGAGTCTTCCTCGACAGCCGGCGTTCACTCTGAACACAAGAAAGGCCCCGCCGCGGCGGGGCCTTCTGGTTACTGTGAAGAGGGTCCCTCTTCGCTTGGAATCACGCAGGCGCTACGTTCGACGCCTGTAGGCCCTTCGGGCCCTGAACCACTTCAAACGTCACAGCCTGACCTTCGGTAAGGGTACGGAAGCCATCCGTCTGGATCTCGCTGAAATGTACGAACAGATCCTCCCCCTCCGGCTGCTCGATGAAGCCATAGCCCTTCTCGGGACTGAACCACTTGACGGTCCCCTCTGCCAACCCTACAACCTCCATTGTTTCGGAGCGACCCGGCGACCGGATCCGCCCCTCTCTCATGCACGCGACCCTCTGAAGCGAGGGACGCGGATTCACAGTAGCGCTCGCTCACCCCGGGGTCAAGCCCCAAGCCCAAGATAGGCGCTTCTAACCGTCGATATCTCGTAATGCCTGGGCGTCGCGGAAGTTCTTCAACCGGTTGAGGGTCTTGGCCTCCACCTGCCGGATCCGTTCTCTCGTCACGCCGAAGCGGTCACCCACCTCCTCCAGGGTCCTCGGGCGCTCCCCCTTCAGTCCGAAGCGCAACTCCAGGACCTTTCGTTCCCTGGCGGGCAGGCAGTCGAGCACCCGGAACAACTCCTCCCGCCGTATCTGGCGAAAGACCTCCTCCAGAGGCTCACCGGCGTCTTGATCCTCGATGAAATCGCCCAGTTCTGAGTCGTCCTCGTCACCCACGGGAGACTCCAGCGAGACCGGTTCCTGGGAAGTCTTCTGGATCTCCATCACCTTCGCGGGACTCAGGCAAAGCGCTTCCGCCAACTCCTCGACTGTGGGCTCGCGCCCGTTCTGCTGCAGCAGTTCCCGCTGCACACGGTTCAGCTTGTTCATGGTCTCCACAGCATGCACCGGCACTCGTATGGTACGTGCCTGGTCCGCGATCGCCCTTGTGACCGCTTGGCGGATCCACCAGGTAGCGTACGTGGAGAACTTGTATCCCCGACGATAGTCGAACTTCTCCACCGCGCGGATAAGGCCCAGGTTGCCCTCCTGGATAAGATCGAGAAAGAGCAGACCCCTACCCATGTAACGCTTGGCGATGGAGACCACCAGGCGAAGGTTGGCCTCGGTGAGCCTCCGTTTCGCCTCCACGTCCTTCTTCTCGATCAGCTTGGCCAGTTCGACTTCCTGCTCCATGGTGAGGAGCGGCACCTTGCCGATCTCGCGCAAGTAGATGCGGACCGGATCGTCCACGCTGTGATCGATGGTCACGTCCAGGCGGACCAAGAAGGCTTCTTCCCCGGCGGTATCGTCCAGGTCTTCGGTCTGTTCGTCGACGACCTCCACACCGATGCTCGCCAGGGCACTGTAGAGGCTCTCCAGTTCTTCGGGAGAAAGATCTACGTCCTGCACCAACACCCCGATCTCGTCGAGGGTCAGCGAGCCGCTGCTCCGGCCCAACTCGAGGATCTCCTGCAGGACCTCCTGAGTCAGTGCGCTGTCGTCGGACATGCTAAGACCGATCCTCTTCCGGGTCGAGGTTAGTCAAGGTCTGGCGGACCGCCTGCAGCACTCTCTGGAGT
Organism: uncultured Actinomycetes bacterium; assembly: GCA_963816155.1. Taxonomy (GTDB): domain Bacteria; phylum Actinomycetota; class Thermoleophilia; order RBG-16-64-13; family RBG-16-64-13; genus JAXGXJ01. The sequence goes on from CAWFJE010000005.1 coordinate 115,550, forward strand.
TGGAGCAGATGCCGTTCGTCGGCTTCAGTGTGGTTCCCCTTTTCGACGACCCCCCGCACCCGACCGATCTCTCGAATGAGGTCCTGTTCCCGCAGGCGCAGATGGAGTTCTTCCAGCACCGCGGGACCGAAACGCGCCTCATCGAGCTCCATGAGCAAACGCACGAAGAGGCGACCGGCTTCGGAGTCGCCGTGCGCTCGGGCTCTCAAACGATCCAATGCCGCCCCCTGAAGCCTGCTATCGGCCATGAGCCGCAAGGCGTCGAGCACCCCGACGAACACTTCTCGGTTATCTGGATCAGAGAAATGCTCCGGCGTGAGTGCCTCGAGCAGGGGGAGCGCAGACGCGGGATTGCACACCGCCGCCACCAGGAAATCGCGTTCGACAGCAGCCTCAGTGCCGAGCAGACGACGGGTCATCAAGGGCCGTCCGGGTCGGTCGTCGCCTGTCGCCGGCGCGCGCCCCCGGGAATCGCGCGAGCGGGTCGCCTGCTGAGCGCCCCCCGTCGCGGGCGCCCCGCCCGCGGTGCGTTGTGCTGACGGGGGCTCTTTGAGGAGCACGGCCACGTTGTCCGTCGACAGACGAAGGCGATCGGCCACGAAGGCTATCTGTTCTTCGCGCTCCTTGGGTGACGAGGCCCGCGCCATGATGGCACGCACGTCGTCGAAGGCCTGGATACGGCCTTCGACTCCAGTCACGTCACGGCGGGTCAGAGCCTGACGGAGTTCGAAGGCCAGTAGCGACATCTTGTCCGCCAGCACCGTCGTCACCGCTTCGCAGCCGCCCTCGATGGCGACGTCGGCGGGATCGCGGTCGGGAGGGAGGAGGGCCACCATGGGCCGGAGAGAGCGCGCGCGGGCCAGTTCGCCGGAACGAAGCACGGCCTCCATCCCCGCCTTGTCGGCGTCGAACATGAACGTGATATTGCTCGTGAACCGCATCATGAGCCCTATCTGAGCATCGGTCAGAGCCGTTCCCATCGAGGCTACCACATTGGTCGCTCCGGCCTGTGCCAGACCGATGACGTCAGTGTAGCCCTCCACTATCACCACCTCGTCCTTGTCGGCCACCGCCCGGCGCGCCTGATACAGACCGTATAGAAGTCGCCCCTTCTGGTAGAGCGGACCCTCGGGCGAGTTGAGGTACTTGGGTGTCTCGTCCTTGAGGGTACGTCCCCCAAAACCCAGCACCCTACCCCTGTGGTCGATGAGGGGGAACATGAGGCGGTCTCGGAAGCGATCGTATGCCTTCCCCCCCTGCCGCACCAACAGTCCGGCGTCGTCCAACTCCGAGTCGCTGAAACCCTGCTTGTTCGCCCGGTGATGGAGCCCGTGCCACTCTCCCGGGGACAGTCCCACGCGAAAGATGTGGCAGCTCTCCTCGCCCAGACCGCGAGCAGCCAGATAGTCGCGGGCCTCGCGACCTCGCTCCGTCTCCCAGAGGAAGCGCTCATAGAACTTGGCCGCCTTCTCCAGAACCTGCAGCAGACGCGTCTCATGATCCTTCCGCCCGGCATCGGGGCCAGCCCCCTCCTCGAACTCCAGGGTGATGCCGTAACGCTGGCCCAGTTGCTCCACGGCCTCGCTGAAGGACAGGTTCTCCATGCGCTCCACGAAGCGCAGAGTGTCGCCCCCCTCGCCACAACCGAAACAATAATAGAGCCCCTTGTCGGCGCTCACCGTGAAGGAGGGAGTCTTCTCTTGGTGGAAAGGACACAGGCCCGTGTAGGTGCTACCGCGCTTGCGCAGACTGGTGTAGCCGGAGACCACGTCGACGATATCGGCCGCCGCGAGGACGGCCTCCACGCTGGAGTCTTTGATGAACGGGCTCATGACCCGCGACCGTCCCCAGCGTCGACCCAGTCCGGGCGCCGGCTCACTGACCCGCCCAGCTCTTGGGAACGAAGAGTTCCATGTATACGTGCTGGGCGTAGCGGTCGGTCATCCCGGCCACATGGTCGGTGGCCGCCCGCAGCACGCCCATCCGTCCCTCGACCTCGTCTTCGCGCAGGGTCGAAGGCAGAGCCTCCGGGTTGTCGACAAAGTGCTCCATCAGGGCCTTGATCACCTTTTCCACCCGCCGCTCACCCGCCCGCCCTAACGAGCGGGTGTAGACCGTCTGGAAGAGGAACGACCTGAGACCGTCCATGGCCTCCCCGATCTCCGGGCTCTGGCCGATCGCCCCGGTCTCGTAGCTGTTGTCCACCAGATCGTGCACCAAGCGGTCGATGCGATCGCTGCCGGTCTCACCCAAGAGGCGGATCGGCCCGCGGGGCAGGTCGGCAGGCGCTATGATGCCTGCCCGCAGAGCGTCGTCGATGTCATGGTTGATGTAGGCAATACGATCGGAGAAGCGCACCACGCGCCCTTCGAGGGTGGACGGAAGACGATCTCCCGTGTGGCAGCGGATGCCATCGCGCACCTCCCAGGTGAGGTTGAGCCCCCGACCCTCGTGTTCCAGCACCTCGACCACGCGAACGCTCTGCTCGTTGTGCTCGAAGCCGCCGACGCCCTCCGCCTTGAGGATGTCGTCGATGACGTTCTCGCCAGCATGACCGAAGGGGGTGTGGCCGAGATCATGGCCCAGAGCCACAGCTTCCACCAGATCTTCGTTCAGGCGGCAGGCCCGGGCTATCGTGCGGGCGATACCCGAGACCTCGAGCGTATGGGTGAGGCGTGTGCGGTAGTGGTCGCCCTCAGGCGAGATGAAGACCTGGGTCTTATGCTTGAGACGCCGGAACGACTTGCTGTGCACGATACGGTCACGGTCGCGCTGATAGGCTGTGCGCAGCCCGCAGGGTTCCTCCGCGCGCTCACGCCCCCGTGACTCCGAGGAGCGCTGAGCCCAATGCGAGAGACCCGCCTCGAAGACCTCGGCGGACAGGCTCACCTTGCCCGGGCTCTCGTGCTTCATGCTCTCACCGGCCTTCTCGAGCCTCAGGGACACCGGGAACTCCCCGGTGTCCCCGCGTGGATGTCATCACCCAGCGGCGCGTCTGCCGGCGCGCCCGTCAGGGATCAGTCGCCTACCTTGTCCGAAGCCTTCTCCTCCAACACAGCCTGTGCGGCAGCCAGGCGGGCCAAGGGGACCCGATAGGGACTACAGCTAACATAGTCTAACCCTGTGCGATGACAGAACTTCACGCTGGAGGGCTCCCCTCCGTGTTCCCCGCATATGCCCGTCTTGAGACCGGGCTTCACACTGCGGCCCTTGGCGACACCCATGGCCACGAGCTGCCCCACCCCGGTCTGGTCGAGTTTCTCGAAGGGGTTGGACTTCAAGAGGTCGGTGCGCAGGTAGTGGGTGAGAAACTTGCCCTCGGCATCGTCGCGAGAGAAACCCAGGGTGGTCTGGGTGAGGTCGTTGGTGCCGAAGCTGAAGAAGTCGGCATGGTGGGCGATCTCGTCGGCGGTCAGAGCGGCGCGCGGGAGTTCGATCATGGTGCCGACCATGTAGTCGACCTCCATCTCACGCTCTGCCAAGACCTCGGCTGCCGTCTTCTCGGTGAGAAGGCGCATGAGTTTCAACTCCTCCTCGAAGCCCACCAGCGGGATCATGATCTCCACGCGCGGCATGTTGCCGCTGGCCGCGTAGACATCGCAGGCGGCTTCCATGATGGCCCGCACCTGCATGGCGTAGATCTCGGGCCACTGGATACCGAGACGGCAGCCGCGGGTACCAAGCATGGGATTGGCCTCAGAGAGAGACTTGACCTTGGCGGCCAACTCCTCCTGCGCGGCCAACTCCTCCGCGGGAACGCCGGTCAGCCTCATGCGTTCCAGTTCCACCATCACCTCGGTGTAGTTGGGCAGGAACTCGTGCAGCGGCGGGTCGAGCAGGCGGATGGTCACCGGCAGACCCTCCATGGCCTCGAAGATGCCCTGGAAGTCCTCACGTTGGAAGGGAAGGAGCTTGGCCAGATGCTCCTCACGTTCCTCCAGGTGGTCGGACATGATCATGGCCCGCACGTGCGGCAGCCTCTCCTCCTCCATGAACATGTGCTCGGTGCGGCACAGACCGATGCCCTCGGCGCCGAACTCGCGCGCCTTGCGGGCATCCGCGGGGTTGTCGGCGTTGGTGCGCACGCCCAAGCGACGGACCCCATCAGCCCAAGCGAGGACGGTGTTGACGTTCTCGTCCGCGGAGGCTTCCACGAGCTGCGCCTGCCCACGGATGACCTTGCCGCTGGCTCCGTCCATGGTCAGCCACTCGCCAGCCCCCATGACCACGTCACCCACGGCTATCTGTCGGGCTTCGGTATCGATCTTCAGCGCCTGGGCGCCGGCGATGCAGGGCTTGCCCATGCCGCGGGCGACGACGGCCGCGTGGGACGTCATGCCGCCGTGGCTGGTGATGACCCCTTGGGCGTGGATGAGCCCATGGATGTCGTCAGGGTTGGTCTCCCAGCGGACGAGGATGACCTTCTCGCCTTTCGAGCCCCGCTCTTCGGCCTCGTCGGCATCGAACACGATCTGACCCACGGCGGCTCCCGGTGAGGCTCCCAGCCCTGTGGTCACGATGTCGTAGGTGGCCGTGGGATCGAGGCGAGGATGCAGCAACTGGTCCAGCTGGGCGGGGTCGACGCGCAGCAGCGCCTCCTCCTTGCTGATGAGGCCCTCCGCTACCATCTCCACGGCCGAACGCAGAGCCGCGGGAGCGGTGCGCTTGCCATTGCGGGTCTGCAGCATGAAGAGCATGCCCTCTTCGATGGTGAACTCCACGTCCTGCATGTCGCGGTAGTGCTGCTCGAGCGTCTCGCGGATGCCGTACAGTTGGTCGAGCACCGCAGGCATGACCTCCCGCATCTCTTCCAGGGGGCGCGGATGGCGCACTCCGGCCACCACATCCTCGCCCTGGGCGTTCATGAGGAACTCACCGTAGAAGAAGTTCTCACCGGTGGAGGGATCACGGGTGAAGGCCACACCGGTGCCGGAGGTCTCACCCTTGTTGCCGAAGACCATGGTCTGCACGTTGACGGCCGTACCCAGATCGTCGGGGATACCCTCGGTGCGCCGGTAGATCTTCGCCCGCGGGTTGTCCCAACTGCTGAAGACGGCGACGACGGACTTGTGCAGTTGCTGAAGCGGGTCGGCCGGGAACTGCTCGCCCGCGTGCTCCTCGAGGATGGCCTTGAAGCGGACGGTCAGGTCGCGCAGGTCGTCGGCGGAGAGATCGGTGTCGAGAGCCGCTCCCACCTCAGCCTTCTTGGCGGTGAGGGCGTCTTCGAAGAGCTGCGATTCCACTCCCATGACCACATCGCCGAACATGGAGATGAAGCGGCGGTACGAATCGTAAGCGAAACGGGCGTTGCCGGTGCCCTCGGCCAGGCCCTCGACAGTCTCGTCGTTGAGCCCCAAGTTGAGGATGGTGTCCATCATCCCCGGCATCGAGAACACCGACCCGGAGCGGATGGAGAGAAGGAGCGGGTTGCCCGGGTCGCCGAGCGTCTTGCCCGTGAGCTTCTCCAGAGCGCGCAGGTGGGCCTCGATCTCCTCAGAGAGCCCCGGGGGATAGTCCCCGTTCGCGGAGTAGTACACGCAGGCTTCCGTGGTGACCACAAAACCGGGAGGAACGGGGATCCCCAGACCCGTCATCTCCGCCAGGTTGGCACCCTTCCCCCCCAGGAGCGAGCGCATGCCCGCGTTGCCTTCCGAGAAATCATAGACATACTTCGAGCTCATTTCGAGAACCAACTCCCTTCGAATCGCCGATCTGGCGTAGTGAGACAGCGCCAGTATGCGATTCTAGCGAAGTGGCGGCAAGAGTGGAACTCCGCGGACGTTCGGAAGGATGGCGGCATGCCGGACAACCCGCGGCTTTGCGGCCTATTCCGCCACCGCTATGGGGCCCGCGGACAGCCCCCCCCTTGTGTTATCGTTGTTTTGTGGGTACATCTATGTTCAGCATCTGAAAGAGGAAAGGAGGTTTCTATGCCCGAGCTATCCACGGCACAGGCTCGGGAGCGCCGCGACTACGAGCGCACCGCTTCTATCATTTCGGGGGCGCTCACCGTAGTAGGCAGTTCCGACCTGGCCCTACGCGGCCTCACCACAGCCGTCAAGAGGACGGTCAAGTCGTCACAGCAGCAGATCATCGCGGACTGGCTCAAGACCTACACCGCCCCAGGCAATCCCGGCAACGCGCTTTTCAAAAACATTCGTCATCTTCATCCTAATGTACGCAAGCGTTTTGTTGCTGGAATGATGGCCAACTTCTTCATGCGGGATCCGGAATACACGGAGGCCCTACTGCGGGAGAGGGGTATCTCTTCACCCACCGCGATCCTGATCAGTCCCTCCATGCGCTGCAACCTGGAATGCGTCGGCTGCTACGCGGCCGAATACGACTTCGAGGACGATCTGACCGAAGACGAGGTAGAGAGCATCATCACTCAGGGCGAGGAGATCGGCTCCCGGGTCTACGTGATCCTGGGCGGAGAGCCCTTCGTGTACAGGCCTCTGCTCGACATCATCGAACGGCATCCGCAGTCGGTGTTCATGGTGTTCACCAATGGCACCATGATCAACGACCGTGTTGCCGACCGCATCGTGGAGTTGGGCAACGTCTGCCCCACCATCAGCATCGAGGGCGGCCGCGAAGCCACCGACGCCCGCAGGGGCCAAGGTACCTATGATCGCATCATGGTTACCATGGACCGCCTGCACGAGCGAGGCGCCATGTTCGCCTTCTCGGCCACGGCGACCAGTCAGAACATCGACGAGATCACGTCCGATGCCTTCGCCGACCTCATGGTCGAGAAGGGTGCCTTCTACGGCTGGTACTTCGCGTACATGCCTGTCGGTCGCGAGCCCGATCTGAGCCTCATGCCCAATCCTGATCAGCGCGATCAGTTGCGTCGTGGTGTCATGCACATCCGCAACACCCGGCCGCTGCTCGTCGCCGACTTCTGGGGCGACGGCACCCTCACCGGAGGCTGCCTCTCCGCCGGCCGGAAGTACATCCATATAAACAACAAAGGTGATGTGGAGCCGTGCATCTTCGCCCACTTCGCCACGGACAACATCAAAGACAAGCCTCTGCTTGACTGCCTATGCTCGGACTTCTTCAAGGACCTGCGCAGGATGCAGCCATTCGGCAAGAACTTGCTCCGCCCCTGTCCGATCATCGACCACCCGGGCGTCATGAAACGGGCGGTGGAACGCAACAACGCCTACCCCACCCACGACGGCGCAGAGACTCTCATCACCGACCTGCAGCCGGGTCTTCGCGCCTATTCAGCGGGCGTCCGCGACAAGCTCAACCCCATCTGGGAGAACGAGATGCCGTGGGCACACACCTGGCTGGAAGCCGATGACGAGTACCAACGTCGCAAGCAGCGCGGGGGCGATGCGTCCCAACTCGAGGACGAGGCCGGTGACCTGGTAGCCGAAGAAGTAGCCGGCAAGTAGACACGCAGCCCTTCTGCGGCGGCCGTACCCACCGGTGCCGCCCTGTGAGGGCCAAGCGGAGAAACAAACGAGGCGGCGCCCGACCGGGCGCCGCCTCGTTTCATTTCCATTCCGTGTCGATGCACCCTGGCAGGCTAACTGAACCGGAGGACTCCTAGCCCTGCAGCAGATCCAGGTGCGCCACCTTGCGGACCGTGTCTGCCACGGCGCGTAACTGCCGCAGGCGATTGAGGCGCACAGCCTCGTCTTCGGCCATCACGAGAACGTCGTCGAAGTAGCGATCAACGGCGGGACGTAGTCCGGCCAGGGCTGCGAGAGCCTCATCGAAACGTTCGGCCTCCAACGCCGCATCGACGGCGGCGGCCGTTGCCAGCGAGGCGTCGAAGAGGGCCTGTTCGGCCTCCAGTTCGAAATACTCCACCGAGACGGCAGCGGTCCCGCCGCCCTCCATCCCCGCGGGGAGCTTCTTGGCCAGGTTGGAGGGCCGGTTGAACACCGTCATGAGATCTTCCCAGCACTCACCGGCCCGGAACTCCTGCAGGGCCAAAGCACGGCTGCGCAGAGAGACGAAGTCGCGCGACGTGGGCAGGACGGCCTCCACGGTGTCGCGAGCGATTCCCTCGTCCACCGCGCTCTTCACCAGACGCTCGAAGATGAAGTCGATGGCCTGCGGGACTACGTCCTCTCTTTGCACCAAGCCCGGGAAGCGTTCCAGCTTGCCATATGCCTCCTCGACCAGGTTCCCCACGTCGTAACGGAAGCCGTGCTGCAGCGCGATGGCGACCATACCGGCGGCCGCCCGCCGCAGCCCGTAGGGGTCCTTGGAACCTGAGGGCGGTTCCCCGCACGCGAAAGCGGCCGTGATGTTGTCGACCTTGTCGGCGGTGGCCAGCAGAGCCCCGGTCAGTGTGATAGGCGGGCTGCCGCCTGCCGAGTCGGGCAGAAACTGCTCGCGCAGAGCCTGCGCCACCTCGCCGTCTCTACCCTCCATGAGCGCGTAGGTCTCGCCCATCACGCCTTCCAGGTCGGCGAACTCGCGCACCATGATGGACACCTGATCGGCCTTCGCCAGCCGGGCGGCTTCGAGAGCCCGCTCCCGCTCCCCCTCCCCGGCGCCGATGGCCTCAGCCAGATAGCCGCACAGCGCCACCAGGCGATCGGACTTGTCCTTCATACTCCCGGCTTTCTCGTGGAACACGATCTTGCCGAGTTGAGCCACCATCTCCTCGAGGCCGGTGGCCTTGTCCTTGTCGAAGGAGAATTCAGCGTCCTCGATCCTGCCCTCCAGCACCCTCTCGTTGCCGGCCGTTATCTGCGGACTCCAGGCAGGATCACCGTTGCTGACATACAGGAAGGTGCTGGACAGACCCGCCTCGGCGTCCACAAGCGGGAAGTAACGCTGGTGCGACTGCATGGCCGTGACCAACACCTCGGCGGGCAAGGTCAGATGCCGGCTGCTGAACCCGCCGGCCACCACGGTGGGCCACTCGACCAAGAAGAGGACCTCCTCCATCTTGCCGTTGGGGTCGGTCACAGTAAGGGCGCGCTCGGCGGCCATACGTTCCAACTCCGCCCACAGCAGCCGCTCTCGCTCTTCGTGATCGACGACCACGGCCACAGACCTCATGGCCGCCACATAGTCCGCGGGGCGCGCGATGTCAACGTAGCCCCCCATCCAGCGATGTCCTCGGCTGGAACGCCCTGAAGTGAGGCCGGCGATGCCGAAGGGGATGACGTCCTCGCCCCACAGAGCCACCAGCCAGCGCACGGGACGCGAGAAGCGCAGATCGCGATGGCCCCAGCGCATGTTCTTGGGGAAATACATGTCGCGCACGATCTTCAGACAGATATCCGAAAGGAGCGACGTGGTGGCCCGGCTCTCGCTCCGAGTCACGTAGTACACGAAACTCCGCCCCGCCTCCTCCCGCACCTCCAAGTCGGCGGGACTGACCCCTTTGGCGCGGGCAAAGCCCTCGGCGGCCTTCGTCGGCCGGCCCTCGGCGTCGAACGCTGCCTCGAGGGCCGGTCCGCGCTGCACGATCTCGCGCGGCACCTGTTCTCCCGGCACGCCCGCGACACTCACCGCGATGCGGCGCGGAGACACCCACACCCGCACGTCCTCGGCCTTCACCTCGATGCCCTCCGCCCCGAACAACCCCGCCACCCGGGCGGGGAGCAGGTCGATAGCGGCACGACAGGCGGAGGCCGGCATCTCCTCGGTGCCTATCTCCAGGAGAAAGTCGCGATCCCCCCGGTCGTCAGCCGAGATCCAGTCGGTCCGTCCGGCGCCTGCAACAGCAGAGTCGACGGCGGTCTCTGCGACTTCCGAGGCGAGGCCGGCTTCCGGGACGGGAGCGAATCCCGAGGCGAGGGCGGTCTCCGCGGCGCCCGCAGCCACCTGGCCCAATTGCCGGGCATATCCCTCGGCCACCTTGCGGGCCAGGTTGCGTACGCGCGCGATGTACCCGGTGCGCTCGGTGACGCTGACGGCTCCGCGGGCGTCGAGCACATTGAACGTGTGCGACGTCTTGAGGACGAAGTCGTAGGCCGGGCGGACCAGCCCCAACTCCAGACAGCGTTCGCACTCGCGCTCGTAGTCCCCGAAGGCCTTCTGCAGCATGCCGATATCAGCGGCTTCGAAGTGGTAGACGGAGTATTCGGCTTCGTTCTTCTTGTGCACGTCGCCGTAGGTGACACCCGGTACCCACTCGAGATCGTAGACGCTGTCGACGCCCTGCAGATACATAGCCAGGCGCTCGGTCCCATAGGTGAGTTCCACGCTGGGCGGGTCGAGGTCGATGCCCCCCACCTGCTGGAAGTAGGTGAACTGCGTGGCTTCCATGCCGTCGATCCAGACCTCCCAACCCAAGCCCCACGCCCCGAGGGTGGGCGACTCCCAGTCGTCCTCCACAAAACGGACGTCGTGGTGCGAAAGGTCGATGCCCAGGTGTTCGAGGGAGGCAAGATAGAGGTCTTGGATATTGTCGGGGCAGGGCTTGATGATCACCTGATACTGGTAGTAGTGCCCCAGCCGGTAGGGGTTCTCGCCGTAGCGACCATCGGTGGGACGGATAGAGGGTTCCACATAGGCCACGCGCCAAGGCTCCGGACCCAGCACCTTCAGGAATGTCGCCGGATTGAAGGTCCCTGCTCCGACCTCCGTGTGGTGGGGCTGCCAGATGATGCACCCCTGTTTGGCCCAGAATTCTTCCAAGCCCAGAAGGACGTCTTGAAACGTGGGCTTCTCTACCCTCACTGTGTACCTCACTTCGCGGTGTGTGGGCCCTGCTGAATCAGTCGAACCGTGAGAAGGGTCGCTCTTCGCCGGCGCCCTACGGAGCCGCCGTGGTTGTGGTCGGCGGGGCCGTAGTCGTGGTCGGCGGCGGGGCCGTGGTGGTGGTCGGCGGCGCTGTGGTCGTGGTCGGCGGAGCTGTGGTGGTGGTCGTCGACGGCGGCTCCTTGGCCACGCTGATCTGCACCGTGCTGCCCTTCTCGACCGTCACTCCCGCTGTGGGACTCTGCTCAAGGACCTGCCCCGGTGGGTAGTCAGGGGTCTCGATCGTCACCACGTAGGCCTGCAGCTCGTACAGAGCCAACTTGGCCACCGCCTGCTGCCGGGTCAAGCCCACGACCGCCGGGACCTTGACTGTGGTGAGAGGGGGAGCGTTGCTCACGTAGATGGTGACCACTGCCCCCGGCTCCACCTGCTCGCCCCCTGGCGGATCCTGGTCCACCACGGTACCGCCCACCTCAGTCGAGTCCACCTCCTCCACCCTGGGAGTCAGTCCCAACCCCTCGACCAACAACACAGCCGCGTCCTGGTTCCGCCCGATGAGGAGCGGCACCTGGACGGTGTTGGCCTGGATGGCGACGACGATGGTGACTTTGCTGCCGGCCTTCACCTCCTTCCCCGGCTCAGGGTTCTGGCGCAGGACGGTGCCCGGGTCCTTGTCGGTGCTGGCTTCCTCCTTGTCTACCACGACGAGCCCCAGCGCACCCAGCTCTTGGGCCGCCTCGATCTGAGTCTTACCGACCACATCGGGAACCTGGACCATGCCCTCGCCGGAGGAAAGCCACACACTGATGGTCTCCCCGTCGGTCTGTTTTGTCCCCTCCTCCGGATCCTGCCGCGCCACCAGCCCCGCTTCGACGTCTGCAGAGGCCTGCTCGCCCTCCACCTTCATCTTGAAGCCGGTCATCTCCAGAACCTCGGCCGCATCGTCCTCGCTCAGTCCCAGGACGCTGGGGACCACCACCAAGTCGCTACTGGTGCTGCCCCAACTGGAGAATATGGCGTAGGCACCGGCACCCAGTGCGATGATGAGGATGAGCACCAGTATCCAGGGCCAGACGTTCCGTTGATGTCGCGGTTCTTCCCTATACCGTGGGTCTTCCCCGTAGGCGCCGGGCAGAGGAGGCTGATTCATGACCGCGGCCGGATCGTTGCGACGCACCTGGGTAGACTGCATCGCTGCTGCTGCCCCCACGGCCACCGCAGCCGAGGCGGCCATCACGTTGGTGGGCTGCTCCACATATGCGGCCGGAGGCAGGATCGGTTTGCCCTCTTGCGCGGCACGAAGATCCTCCAGAAAGGCCTGCGCCGTAAGGTAGCGGTCTGTGGGCTGCTTGCCCAAGGAGCGCAGGATGACAGCTTCGAGGTTCTCCGGGATAGTGGGAACGAGGGACCGGGGCTGCGGTGGCTGGTCGTGCACATGACTCATGGCCAGCGTGACGGGGTTGTCGCCATCGAAGGGCAGAGTCCCGGTGGCCATCTCGAACATGAGCACTCCGAGCGAGTACAGGTCCGAAGCCGCCTCGACGGGCCGCCCTTGGGCCTGCTCGGGTGACAAGTAGTGGGCCGTGCCCATGATGGAGCCGGCTTCCGTCATGGTTGACGCACTGCCCGCCCGGGCAATTCCGAAGTCGGTGACCTTCACCCGGCCTTCGTTGTCCACGATGATGTTCTGCGGCTTGATGTCGCGGTGGATGACATCCCGCCGATGTGCGAAGCGCAGACCCTCCAGAATCTGGGTGGAGACCGAGATCACCAGTTCGGCGCTCAGGGGAGCGTACTTGAGGATGATCTCCTTGAGAGTGCGGCCCGGGAGATACTCCATGGCGATGTAGTAGGTGCCCTCAGCCTCGCCCCTATCGTAGATCTGCACGATGTTGGGGTGGTTGAGGCTGGCGGCGCTGCTGGCCTCGCGACGGAAACGCTCGATGAACTGTTCGTCGTTCGCGTAGCGGCTGGAGAGGATCTTGAGAGCGACCTGACGGTCCAAGAGGCGATCGGTGGCCAAGAAGACGTCGGCCATGCCGCCGCTGCCCAGCTTACTCAGTACCTCGTACCGATTGTCGAACACGCGTCCTATCAAATCCGTCACATCCTCCGAAACAACTCAGGCGCCGGTCGCCATACGCGCCCGAAATACTACCTTACTGGCCGCCACTTGAGACATAGGAGCCTCAGCGCGCGCGTAGGGCTGCCAAGATGACCTCCCGAGCAATGGGGGCGGCGACCGTCCCTCCCGTGCCGCCGTTCTCCACCAGAACGGCGACGACGACCTGTGGATCGGAAGCCGGCGCGAAGGCGGCGAACCAGGCGTGAGGCTCACCATTCTCCACTTCGGCAGTGCCTGTCTTGCCCGCTACCTGGACGCCGGCGATCGCTGCCGCGGTTCCCGTGCCGTTGTTGACCGCTTCCACCATCAGGTCCGTCATCTGAGCCGCCGTCTCCGCCGAAATCGGCCTGAGCCAGCTCACAGGCCTCGCCTCATCCAGGACTTTCTGATGGTAGTCGAGCACCTGACTGACTATGTACGGCTTCATGATCTGCCCCCGGTTGGCGACCGCCGCGGCGGCCAGGGCCATCTCCAGCGGAGTGGCCAAGACTTCGCCCTGTCCGAAGGAGGCCTGGGCCACGTGGGCCTTGTCCATGTTGGACGGATCGGGGAAGACACTCTTGGCCCCTCCCAGGGGCCAGGGAGGCGTCTGACCGAAGCCGAAGTCTTCCGCATAGGAGGCCAGAGTATCGGCGCCCAATTCGACCCCCACCTTCGCGAACGTGGTGTTGATGCTGAGCGCGAAGGCTTCCGTGAACGTGTGCGCTCCGTAGACTCTGTCTCCATAGTTGTGCACCACATACCCGCCGGCCGTGACCGTGCCCGTGTCCACGAACTCCGTGTCGGGTTCGACGACATCTTCCTGGAGACCGGCAGCGGCCATGATGATCTTGAACACTGAACCCGGAGGATAGAGACCGTAGTTGACCCGGTTGATCAGAGGTCGGTCGGGATCCGAGATGATATCGTCCCAGAGTTCGTTTATCTTGTTGGGGTCGTAGCGGGGATAGGAGACCATGGCGAGAACGGCTCCGGTCCGCGGGTCGAGAGCAACAACGGCTCCCTTGCGCGCACCCAGCGCCTCCGCAGCCACGCGCTGCACGGTCATGTCGACGGTGAGCTTGAGGTCCGCTCCCCGGTGGGCCCGTCCCAGGATCTTGTCCCAGTAGCCGGTGATGCCCATAAGGCCCGACTGTCCCGACAGTTCCTCGTTGTAGACCCGCTCGATGCCCGCACGGCCATAGCGAAGGCTGTTGTAACCCAACCACGGCGAGACCAGAGCCCCCTCCGGATACTCGCGCAGGTAGTACGGCCCTTCCTTGCGATTGACAGCCAGTTCCACCCCGTCCGCGGAGATGATGGCCCCGCGCTCCACTCTCATCTCCCGCTCGATGGCCCGCGTGTTGGCCGGATGCACCTTGTATTTGGGAGCCGCCCACACCTGCACATAGGTGAGTTGGACGATCAGCGCCACGAAGATGATGGTGAAGAACCAAAGAAGACGGCGAATGGGGCGTTCCATCTACGCCTCTGCTTCCGCGGACCGCGGACTGGGCTCACTCTGCGCTGGCGCCCGGAGAGCAGGCGCCGCCTGCGCCACCGGTTCCCACTCCTGGCGCGCAACCGTATCGCTGGTGCGCAGCAGCAGCGCCAGCAGCACGAAGTTGGCCACGATGGAACTCCCCCCGTAGCTCACAAATGGCAGCGTGATGCCTGTCAGCGGGATCAGTTTGATGACCCCACCGAGGATGAGGAAGGCCTGAAGGCCGAAGATGCTCGTAAGACCGGCCGCCAGCAGGCGCGAGAAGTCGTCCCGCGCCCGAGCCGCGATGCGAAGGCCCCGGCCCACGAAGATGAGGTAGAGCAGGATGATGCCCACAGCGCCCACCAAGCCCAACTCTTCCGCGATGGCGGAGAAGATGAAGTCGGTCTCCAGCGCCGGGATGATGGAGTTGCCCGACTGAAGCAGTAGGTAGCCTTGGCCCAATCCTTGCCCCAGGATGCCTCCGGCCGCCAGAGCGAACAAGGACTGCACTATCTGGTATCCGCGACCGCTGGTGTCCTGCCAGGGGTCGAGCCAGATGTCCACGCGCGTCTGCACGTGAGGGAAGATGTAGTAGAGAAGGGCCGCGCCCGCGAAGAACAAGGCCAGACCAACAAGCACGTAGAAGAAACGACCGGTGGCCACGTAGAGGAGAGCCAGCAACGCTCCGAAGAAGAGGAGGCTGGTGCCCAAGTCCTTCATGAAGATCATGAGGACCATGGAGAGGCCCCAAATGGTCAGCAGAGGGGCCAGGTACCGCAGCGGAGGAAGCGGCAGGCCCAGTATCCGTCGGGTGCTCACCGTCAGCACCTCGCGGATGTCGACCAAGTAGGCGGCGAAGAAGATCACCAGAAGGATCTTGCCGAACTCGGCCGGTTGGAAGCGCACCGGTCCCATGACCACCCACAGCCGAGCCCCGTTGATCTCTCGTCCAAAGCCCGCCGTGAAGAGCAGGAGCAAGATGCCGGCGATACCGATGATGTAGCGATATTCCTTCAGCCACTCCAGCCTGCGCACGAAGACCAGTGTGAGAAGGAAAGCCGCCAGACCCACCACCAGCCACAGGGACTGTTGCCGCGCCAACTGCTCGTCGAGGCGGAAGATGACCAGGATACCCAGGGTCGACAGCAGGGCGGTAACCGGCAGCAGGTAGGGGTCGGCGTACGGAGCCAGAAACCTCCGGCCTACGTGGGCGACAAAGAACAGCGCCAAGAACACACCGCCATACAGCAGCGAAGACCAGGTGAGCAGGGACGACTTGGTGGTGTAGACGAGAGCGAACCCCAGAGTCGTCAGCACCAGCGCGGGGATGAGGAAGAGCAGCTCGCGGTTGCTGGTCTTCACTGCACCGCGTTCAACGAACGGAGGAAGTTCTGCCCTTCCACCTTGCTCGTCAGTTCGTGAGTATCGATACGCTCTTTCACGTACGCCGGGAGTGTGTCGTAGAGCACTGTGCCCTGCTCGATCACAGATGACAGCCCGATCCCGAAGATGCTCGTAGGCAGACCGTTATACAAAGCCACGAAACCCTCATTGGTGCCCACGTAGTAGACCGCGGAGTTGAAAACGGCGAAGCCGCCGACGACCACCACGAGCAGGACCAGCAAGACGACCGTGATGATCAACCACCGACGCCGGCGACTCTTGCGCGACGAGACCTCCAGCTCCCCCGAGACCCCCGGTTGGGGATCACCACTTGGCGTGGTCGGCGACCGCTCAGATGCCGCCTCGGTATCACCCTGGGAAGAGTATCGGCCCCCCAGGCGCCCGCCCAGCTTTCCCAGCGCCGCCGCGCTGACCCCCTTCAGTGAACCGGTGACCGAACCGGACCGCTGGCCGGCCACAGCCCTGTCCACGGGGCCGAGGATGATCTCATCGTCGTCCGTCTGCGGCCCGTGACCCGGCTCCGTCTGGGTCTCCATGGGCCCGGCCTCGCCCGTCTCGGCGCCGGCGGTCTCTGCCGCGGCGATATCCGCAGCGGCGGCCTCCGTGCCGTCGATGTTCGCATCATCGGCGCCGGCAGTTCCTTCGTCCGGCAGCACGTCCACCACGATCACGGTGACGTTATCCTCGCCACCTGCGGCCAGGGCGGCAGCCACCAGAAGATCGGCCACCTCTTGGGCCTCCCCAGTCCAGCCCAAAGCCTCTTCGATGTCGGGATCGGAGACCATACCTGAGAGCCCGTCACTGCACAACAGCAGACGGTCGCCCGGCCGGACCCCCACCTCCACGAGATCGGGCTCGAGTTCTCGCTCGGTCCCCAGTGCCTTGGTGATGACGCTGCGGTGGGGATGGATGGCCGCCTCGGCCGCGGTCAACTCACCCCGGCGCATCATCTCGGCCACCCAGGAATGATCGTCGGTGAGTTGGCGAAGCGCGCCGTCATGCAGAAGATAGGCGCGGGAATCGCCCACGTGGACGAGCGTCAGCGTGTCTTCGCCGGCCAGAGCCGCCGTCAGCGTCGTGCCCATGCCTTGTAGACTCGCCTCACCACCGCTGCGTTGCGCTATGGCCCGGTTGATCTCTTTCACTATCTCGACCAAGGCCGGCCCATCGGCGGTCGTCGGATCGGCCTGGAGAAGTCCTCGGCAGGCCATCTCCGAAGCGACCTCGCCCGCTCGAGCGCCCCCCATGCCGTCGCACACGGCGTAGAGACCACGGCGCAAGAGGTAGGAGTCCTCATTGGTCTGGCGCACCATGCCCACGTTGCTCGCGTAGCCGGGCAGCAGGCGCATCAACGCACCTCTACCTGGAAGATGGTGTCCCCCACCTCCACGCGGTCACCGGGACGCAGGTCGCGCGCTCCCGTTATCGGCTGGCCGTTGACCAGCGTGTTGTTGGTGCTGTGCAGGTCCTCGACCTGGAAGGAGGTGGCACCCGCCTCGAAGAGGGCGTGCTTGGAGGAGACGAACGTATCGTCGAGGTAGATGTCCATCTCCGCGGCCCGTCCCGCCATGGCGGTCGCACCGGGCGGGAAGGCAAAAGCTTCCCCCACCTGCAGCTGCGGGCTCTTCAGCACCACAAGAGTCCAGGTCTGACCACCTGAGCGAGGCGGTCCAGCCACGTATCCCACCTCTGCGCCCCTGGAGTCGGTCGGCCGGTACGCGTGCCGACCCCCCACGGGGAGGGAGTAGCGCAGATCGCGGTTGACCGTGCTGACCACCCTCCAGATGAAGAGATAGAGCACTATCAAGAAGATGAACTTGCCGGCGAGTAGCACTATCTGCAGCATGGCATCATCCTCGACTTGCTCAGCGGGCCTTGATCTCCACGTCGACACGGGTGTCGCCGACCACAAGGACGTCCCGCGGCCGCAAGACGGTGCTGGAGATCGGATAGCCGTTCACAAGGGTGCCGTTGGTGGATTTCAGATCCTCCACCATCACGCGCCCCTCACTCCAGTACAGTACTGCATGGCGGCGGGAGACGTTGGGATCGTCCACTTGGAAGTCGGTGTCGCGCGCCCGGCCGATGACCACCCTGTTGCGGGTGAACTCCTTCACCCGGCTACCGGCCCTGACGACGATGGACTCGGCGCTCAGGCCCAGTTGTTCAGCCTGCGTGGTCGGGATCACCTGCGTCCCTCTGCGCTCGGGCATCTCGTGGACCATGGCGACCGCGCCACTCGCCGCTACGGCTGCCGATCCAGCCGAAGCCGCGGCCGGCTGAGGAGCCTGCGACTGATACGCCCGTTCCCTTGCGTCGTCGGTCCGCTCGGCGAGCACACCGAAGTAGCCAGGGCGGAGATCGGGCTCCCGCACAACGACGACCTCAAGGTCGCCCGCCAGTTCATACCGCTTAGCCCTGACGTGCTTGGAGACGGTCCGCTCGAGCTTGTCGACAAGGTCGGCCATCCGCGGGGCGAAGCGATTGTAGTCCTGAGGGCATAGGTGAACGATGAAGCGATTGTCCACCAGGGCCTGACCCTGGCGAGAGACCTTGTGGCCCTCCATCTCCCTGATCAGCTTCTGCCCCAACTCTTTGGGCTGAACGGAGACGGCCTTGTCTCTGTGGCTCCGTTTCGCCGGCTTGCCTACGCTCGCCGGACGGGGCTCATCGACTGCGCTTTCGATGTCGGATTCGACCCTCCGCATCAAACCCATGTATGCATTCCTCCTACAGGATATCCCTACCCTGGGACGAGATGAGAAGGGCGGACAGGAAGCCGATTATAGCGCACGGCACGTAGGCGGCCAGAAAAGGCAGGAGTTCGACCGACACCCCAAGAAGCAGGATAGGCAGAAGGACGAAAGCGGCGAAGAGGACACTGAGATACCCCGTGGCCCCCCACATCCGCGCTCCGCGGGACGACCCCGTCCAGGCATAGACGGGCAGGGCGAAGACGACGAAGAGAAGAACCTGCAGGGTGAGTTCAGGCTGCGTATCAAGGAAGCGGGCGATCTCGAGCAGCACCGGCCAGGGCGAGACGCTGTCCGCGGCGGCCGCGAGCGGCGCCCCAGGGTCAGGGCTGAAAGTGAACGGGACTTGGGGCCAAGCGCCCAGACCGGCCGCCACGATCACCACGAACCCCGCCATGAAGCCCAAGAGAGGTCCCCAACGCCTCACCATGGCCCCGGTGAGCGGCAGCAGAGCCAAGCCCACGCCCCATATCACGGCCAAGGGCATCGCCCCCGGGAGCAGAGCGGCCCATTCCAGTCGCCTGCGCCACAGCACGTACATGGTGGGTGCCGCGAGGATCACGTAGATCACACCCCATCCAGGCCCGTAGGCGAAGATGGGGGGAGAGATGATGGCCAAGGCGAGGATACCTCCGGCAAGCGGCCACACGAGAGAAACGAAAGGAGGGATGATCACCAGAAAGGAGATGGCCACCTCCGGATAGAAGGGCACCCTCGGCAGCAGGTAGAGCAACGTGACCAGAGAGAAGACCCCGGCGGCGAGGTGGCGGGCCAAGAAGACCATCCGCTCGCGGTCCATTCGGGGGAGCGCGACGCGCTCTCTGACTCTGGTGGAGAAGTTCTGTTCCGGCGCTTCCTCGGCGATGGCCTTGCCTGCCTGCGCCAGCAGCCTCCCAAGACTGGCTGCATCCGGCCTGTTCTCGCGGTCGGGCGCCATCGCCTTGGCCAGCACATCGCTCACTTCGGGCGGAAGATCGGGGCGATTGGTCTGCAGGGGCGGGATGTCGGGACGAGAGACGTCGCGCAGCAGTTGCTGCAGCTTCTTGCCCTTCTGCGGGTTGCGCCGCGTGAAGCCCTCATACAACGTCAGCGCCAAGGAGTAGACATCGCTGCGAGAGTCGACGACGTTGCCCGCGATCTGCTCCGGCGACATGTAGGCGAGCGTGCCCACCAGGTCACCGTCCACGGTGATGGACATGCGGTCCTCGAGTTGAGCGACCCCGAAGTCCATGAGACTCACGTCCACGGAATCGCCCGAGGCCAGCATGATGTTCTCCGGCTTGACATCGCGATGCACGACCCCGCGGCGGTGGGCGTGATCGAGGGCCTGAGACAGCTGGACGCCCATCTGCAGGATCTCCCGGTCGCTCAGTGACCCCTCCTGGTAGCGCTCGCGTAGGGTCTTGCCCTCCACGTACTCGGTGACGAGAAGCGTGTGCCCTGGCTCGCGCACCATCTCATACATGGTGACGATGTGAGGATGGTTGAGCTTGGCGGCCGCCTGAGCCTCGCGCAGCACGCGATCGTCGACGTCGGCGGTCTCGGGCACCACCTTGATTGCGACCGGCCGACCCATCTGCAGATCATCGGCCAGATACACGGTGGCGAAGGCGCCGCTGCCAAGTCTGCGGACGATCCTGTAGCGCTCGGGGAGGTTGGAGGGCAAGTCTGCCATTAGTTCAGAGTATACGCAGCACGTCGTACGAACCCTGCGGCAGCGAGCGTGTGGGTGTGGAACAATGGATACATGGGAGCTGAGCCCGCACACACCGAGGAACCGCCGGAGAGCGAGTTCGCCCTGCGATTGGAAGGTCTCAGCAAGGACTTCGGAGGCCGCACGGTGGTGGACGATGTGTCCTTCGCGGTCCGCCGCGGCGAGATCTTTGGTTTCCTGGGCCCCAATGGATCGGGCAAGACCACCACTATCCGCATGGCCTTGGATATCATCCGTCCTGACGCCGGCTCGGTGGCCGTCCTCGGTTCTCCCACCGGACTCTCGGTCCTGAGAGACGTGGGCTACCTGCCGGAGGAGGCGGGGCTACCGCCCAGGGCGCGCGTTCTCGACACCATCCGTTACCTGGCCCGCCTCAAGGGCCTGTCTCGCGCCGAAGCGGAGTCGAGGGCGAACGAGCTGCTGACTCGGGTGGGGCTCTTCGAACACCGCTTCAAGAAGGTCGAAGCCTTGTCCCAGGGGATGAGGCAGATGGCTCAGTTCGTGGTGGCCATCGTCCACCGACCTGCGCTTCTCATCCTGGACGAGCCCTTCTCCGGTCTCGACCCACTCAACGTCCGCCTCATGAAGCAGATACTCACGGAGCACCGACGTGACGGCGCCACGATCATGTTCAGCACGCACATCATGTCCGATGTGGAAGAGATGTGCGAGCGCATCGTGCTCCTCTCCGACGGCAAGGTGCTGCTGTTCGGAGAACTGGCCGCCATCCGTCGAGAGCGCGGGGTCAGAGCGGTGCAGGTACAGGCCACCGGAATACCCGAAGACCTGGCCGGCGAACCCTTCCACCCTCTCTCCGACGACACGGTCGAATACGACATCGGCGAGGGGAAGACTCCCGAGGCCATACTCCGATCCTATGCGGCCTCGGGGATCCGTGTGGACAGGTTCGAGCGCATGCTCCCCTCACTGAACGACATCTTCATCGAGGAGGTCTCCCGTGCGCGGAAGCTCCCCTGACACGTGGGTGGTCTTCTCTGAGGAGCTGCGCGGACATCTCCGCAGCCGCTGGTATGTCTTCTTCACCCTGGCGATAGTCCTCCTCCTGATCGCCGCCGTGTGGCTGGTGCCGCTGTTCCAGGGCCAGGACGACGGGAGCGGAGCGGGACCCGGGGAAGATCTCAGCAAGATCGGCTTCGTGGACAACAGCGGCATGTTCCCCGACCTCGAAGGCGACGCCGGTCCGATGCGCTATGAGAGCCTGGAGCAGGGCCTGCAGGCCGTCGCGCGGGGCGACATAGGCTCGTTCTACGTGATCACGGATGACTACCTCACCACGGGTATCGTGGAGCAGTACGCTCCCTTCGAGGGACGGTTCCCCGCCGCCCCGGTGGGTCAAGGCGCGTTTGCCGCGCTGCTGCTGCGCGAACTGGTCGCGGGGCAGGTGGACCCAGGCGTCTACGCGCGCGTGGCCACGCCCGCCGTCTTTCAGAGCTTGAAAGTGGAGTCGAACGGCAGCGTGTCGCAACTCACCCCCGCGGCCGAAGCAGCGGCGGGGCTCTTTGTCCCGCTCTTCTTCGCCGGCCTGCTTGCGCTGGGACTGACGGTGGGTTCGGGATACATGGTGCAGAACGTCTCAGAGGAGAAGGAGAGCCGTCTGGTCGAGGTGATGATCACGTCCGCTTCGCCCACGTCCGTCATGGCGGGCAAGCTCCTCGCGCTGGTGGCGATCGGGCTGGGACAGGCGGCGGTGTGGATCATCACGGCCTCGCTCACGATCCCCGCGATCTTCGAGCAACTCCTGGGAACGGGCACGTTCACGATCTCGGCCGGCTTCTGGGCCACCATCATCTCCTGCTTCATCGCGGGCTATTTCCTCACCGCGACCGTGGCGATCCTGATGGGAGCGATAGCTCCTTCGAGTCGGGAAGCCTCGCGCGTGAGCGGCTGGCTCCCACTGCTCTCTTTCGTACCATTCTGGTTCGTGGGCGTGCTGATATGGCAACCCGACGCCTGGCTGGCACGCCTCATCTCCTACATCCCCTTCACGGCCCCCACGGGGATACTGGTGAGGCTCGGTGTGGGCGGAGAGATGAGCGCCGCGAACATCGCGGTCGCATTGCTGGGCGTGGTGGTGACGGCAGCCGTCTTCTACTGGGTGGCGGCGCGGGTGTTCAGGGCCGCCATACTCATGCGGGGACAGAACTTCAGCAGGCGCAATCTCTGGGCGGCTCTGCGGAGAGCTTAGCGAAGCAGCGAGCCCCGACAGGAAGTGAGGGCGGGCGATGCCGCGAGGCGAGCCCCGCTCGGAATGATGACGGGCGATGCGGCGCAGCCGCGAACTAAGACTCAGTGTGAGGACGGGCAATGCGGCTCGGCCGCGAGCCCCACTCACAGTCAGACCGGAAGTGAGGGCGGGCGATGCCGCGAGGCGAGCCCCGCTCGGAATGATGACGGGCGATGCGGCGCAGCCGCGAACTAAGACTCAGTGTGAGGACGGGCAATGCGGCGCAGCCGCGAGCCCCACTCACAGTCAGACCGGAAGTGAGGACGGGCAATGCCGCAAGGCGAGCCCATAACCCCTACCGCCGCGGAGCGGCCGGGCGGGTCATTGGTGACAGTGAGGGCGCCCGCGGGGTCGTGTGCCCGCTGAGCTTGTCGCCCACGGGTGTATGGCGCGCGAAGCGGGTATGCGACCCCGCGGGCCCACTAACAGGCTCCCCCCGCGACCCGCCCGGACGCCCCAAACTGCTATGTTATACTCCGTGCACACTCGGGCGAGTGGCGGAATTGGCAGACGCGCTAGGTTCAGGGTCTAGTGAGCTTACGCTCATGGGGGTTCAAGTCCCCCCTCGCCCACCATCGTCTCCTAACTCGCTCTGCCTATGACCGACCTGGATACTGACGACATCTTTGACGACTCAGCCGCGAAGGACCGGAGGCGGCCTCGGAAGAAGGCGCCCAAAGGGCTCCTCCGTCTGATCGGCGCTCTGGCTGCGATCGTCATCGTGGTAGTCGTCATCGTCGTCTTGGCCACCAGGCTGACCGGCAGCAACGAGGTCACCGAGTACCAGAGCTACATCAACAGTATCGAGAGCATCCTGGAGCGCTCTGACGCCGTGGGCGACCAGGTGGCAGGGCTCCTCTTGGAACCTGGGGACACCACCCGCAAGGAGATCCAGACCCGTCTCGATCAGGCCTTGGCCACCTCGCAGGCCTTGGAGGCGGAGGCGGCAGCTTTGGAAGTGCCGCAGGAGTTGGTGGATCAGAACATCCATCAGCTGTTTGTGCTCGTGATGCACTTCCGCGCCAAGGGATTGGCCGACCTCAAACCTTCCCTTATGAACGCACTGGAACTGCAGGACGTCGAGGTGCCATCCGAGCAGATCTCGCACGCCCTCACCTATCTCACCACCTCCGACTTCCTGTATGAGGAGGTCTTCAAGCCCAAGGCCGCCGAGATACTCAAGGTCAAGGACCTGGCGGACGTGTCCGTGCCGGACACGCAGTTCTTGTCCGACCCGGACCTCGCCTCCAAAGCCCGCGTCCAGGAGATACTGGCCCTCCTGAAGAGCACAGGTAACCTTCAGGCAGTGCACGGCGTGGAACTCAGCAAGGTAATGGCCAGTCCCGACGACAAGCAGATCACGGGAGGCAAAACCTACAATCTCACCTCCAGCGACGAACTCGCCTTCCTCGTCTCCGTTGAGAACCAGGGGAACATGGCCGAGAGGGACGTACCCGTGGTGGTCACCCTCCTATCCGCGGACTCGACCGAGCCCCAGGAGGTGACGGTCACCATCCCTGAGCTCAAACCGAAGGAACAACTCACCGTCACGGTCAAGGGCCTCAACCCCACCACCTACGGCGAAGTAGCCGTGCTCAAAGTGACGGCGGGGCCCGTCAAAGACGAGAAGTTCACAGACAACAACTCTCTCGAAGCCAACGTCATCTTCACTCTATAGGGGCAGTCATTGAGCGCTTTGCAGATCTTCGAGATCGTGGCCGTGATAGCCATCGTTGTGGCGGTCGTAGTAGGAGTGGGCCTGGCCGTCGTCTACAGGAGACTCCAGCGCTATCAGCGCAACCAGCACGTCATCATGGGCTCGCGAGGCACCGTCGACATCGTGGAGCACGTCTCCGCCGTTGACGACAAGATGACGAACCTGCGCCTGGCCGTGGAAGACCTGACGTTGGCCGCCCGAGACCATGACGTCCGCATAGACACCAGCCTGTCCCGGGTGGGTATCGTCCGCTTCGATGCCTACCAGGACCTCGGGGGAAGACAGAGCACGGCTGTGGCCTTTCTGAACAGCACCGGTGACGGGGTCGTCATCACCACTGTCGTCAGTCGCGATTTTGCCCGTATGTACGTGAAGTTACTCAAGGACGGGGCCGCGGATATCCCTCTCGCGCCGGAAGAAGCTGAGGCCGTGGAGCAGGCTCGAGGCAGTGGGCCCTTCACCATCAGACCCCGCGTGGATATTACCGATGACGACGTCGCACCAAGATCCGATGAAGGGGCGACGGTCGTTGCCCTGGATGCTCCCGTGTCGATCGGGCTGCCCGGGCGCCGGCCGGCAAACGACCGCGAACTCGCACGCGAGAACCGCCGGCGCAAACGCCAGGGTCTCCCACCCCTTGAGGATGAGGTCTTTCCTTCCGCTATTGGCTGGGACAACCCGCAGACACCCGCTCCCGCGACGTTGACGGCCCTGCCGCAGACCGACCCGGAGAAACGGACAGACCAATGAGTTGTGACCCGGGCGGACAGGCACCGACGAAAGCATCTGTGTCTAGCCTGACCGAGCCGCTGGTGGTCGCTGCCGCCACAGTCGGTTTCCTGGGGCCGGAAGGGACGTTCACCGAGGTGGCCCTCCGCTCGACGCTCGAGCAAGTCGACGCCAACGGGAGGGCGCGGCGTTTTCTTCCCTACCCCACCATGCAGGACACCATCGAGGCGGTCTCCTCCGGGGAGGTCGACTGCGCGATCGTGCCCATCGAGAACTCCATCGAAGGTTCGGTGTCCGCGACCGTCGACCTGCTGGCCCATCAGTTCGATGACCTCCAGATCGTGCGTGAAGTGCGTATCCCCATCAGGCACAGCCTCATCGTCCGCCCGGGGGTCACTCTCGAGCAGATCACCAAGGTCATCTCCCACCCCCACGCCAACGCGCAGTGCCGGGGCTGGCTGCGCGAACATCTCCCCGGCCGGGACGTCGAAGCCGCCAACTCCACCGCGGACGCCGTGGAGCGCGTGTCACAGTCGTCGGAGCCGTGGGGTGCTATCGCCAACCAGTTGGCCGGACAGAAGTACGGCTGCGTGGTCCTGGCGGCCGACATCGAGGACCATGGCGACAACGAGACCCGCTTCGTCTTCCTTGCCCGGCAGCGCGAGCGGCAGGATTGGTTCGAACCCTACAAGACGTCGGTCGTATGCGAGATCGTCAAGGACCAGCCTGGAGCCCTTCTCCTCATCCTGCAGGAGTTCTCCTTCCGGCATCTGAATCTGACCAAGATCGAGTCCCGGCCTTCCAAACGCCGGCTGGGTGACTACATCTTCGTAATCGATGTGGAGGGCAAAGTCGACGACGGGCCGATAGCCGACGCCCTGCGCTGCCTCAACTGCAAGCTTCCCCGCCTGACCGTGCTTGGCAGCTACCCCGTGGGCCGGCCCCTCGGTCGCGCCTCGCGCTGACGAGGAGAGACGATGCTCGATATCAAGCTGATCCGCAGCGACCCCGAACGCGTCCGCGAAGCACTGCGGCGCCGGGGGGAGCACGCCGAGTCGGCGCTGGACAAGCTTCTGGACCTGGACCGCTCCCGTAGGGAAGTGCTCGTGACCGTGGAGGAGAAGCGCTCCCTGCGTAACACCGTGAGCGAGCAGATCGCGGTGGCCAAGCGGGCCAAGGAGGATGCCACCGAGCAGATCCAGGCCATGCGCAAGGTCGGCGACGAGATCAAGGAACTCGACGCGCAGCTCAAGGAGATCGAAGCGGCCCTCGAACAGGAACTGTTGCAGGTGCCCAATCTGCCGGAGGACTCTGCGCCGGCCGGGGGGGAAGAGGACTCCGCGGTCATGCACGCCTGGGGATCTCCCCGCGAGTTCGGCTTCCCACCGCTGGACCATCTCGACCTCGCCCTCAAGCACGACCTCATCGACATGGAGCGCGGCGCCCGCACCTCAGGTAGCCGTTTTGCCTACCTCAAGGGCGACTTGGTCTTCCTGCAGTTCGCCCTGGTGCAGTTCGCCCTGCAGAAGCTGGCCTCCAAGGGCTTTCGGCCCACTATCGTGCCGGTGTTGGTGCGCGATGAGGCCATGTACGGCACCGGCTTCTTCCCCACCGACCTCCAGCAGGTCTACCACATCGAAGCCGATGGACTGAATCTGGTGGGTACCTCCGAGGTCCCCCTGGCCGCCCTGCACATGGACGAGATCCTCGAGGAGGGCGACCTGCCCCTCCGCTATGTGGGCTACTCCACCTGCTTCCGGCGCGAAGCCGGAGCGGCGGGAAAGGACACGAGGGGCATCTTCCGCGTGCATCAGTTCGACAAGGTGGAGATGTTCAGCTTCTGCGCGCCCGAGAAGTCGCCTGAAGAACATGACTTCATGCGCTCCATAGAGGAGGAGATACTCCAGGAGCTCGGCCTCCCCTATCAAGCCGTGAACATTGCCGCCGGGGACCTCGGGGCCCCTGCGGCCAAGAAGTACGACCTGGAGGCGTGGCTCCCCAGCCAGCAGCGCTATCGCGAAGTGACGTCGTGCTCCAACTGCACCGATTACCAGGCGAGGCGCCTCAAGGTGCGGGGCAAGGGCGAGAGGGGCGGGCCCTACCTCCTCCACACCCTCAACGGGACGGTGGTGGCCGTGGGCCGCACGATCATCGCCATCATGGAGAACTATCAGACGGAGGATGGGCGCATCGAGACCCCCTCCGCCCTGCTCCCCTATCTGCCCGCGGGTAAGGAGTTCTTGCAGGGATGAGCGCGGATGGGCGGCCGACAGGGCTGGGCGCTACGTCCCCTGGGCCGGCAGGCACTGCGGGCACCGCGGACGATTCGGGCGCTTCGGGCGCTTCGGACGCATCCGGGGCTCCCAGCGCCGGAAGGATCTCGGTCGGAGCACGCGACGCCATCATCGTGGTTGACGTGCAGCGTGACTTCTGCCCCGGCGGGGCCTTGGCCGTCCCCGAGGGCGATGAGGTCATCCCCGTCATCAACCGACTCCTGCCTCTGTTTGGCCGCTGGATCTACTCGCGCGACTGGCACCCGGCCGACCACGTGAGCTTCGCCGAACAGCCCAGTGGTCAAGACGGCTCCTGGCCCGCTCATGCCGTACAGGGTACACCCGGCGCGGAGTGGTGTGCGGGGCTGGACATGCCCATGAACGCCATCCTGGTGAGCAAGGCCGACGACCCCAACGTGGAGTCGTACAGCGCCTTTCAAGTCCCCCGGTTCGACCTGGCCACCTTCCTCAGACACCGACGGGTGGAGCGGGTCTTCGTGACCGGACTGGCCACCGACTACTGTGTCCGCCAGACGGCGCTAGACGCTTGCGCTGCCGGCTTCACTGTCTTCCTCGTGAAGGATGCAGTGCGAGGGGTCGCGACAGACACCACGGCTCTGGCGCTCGCCGACATGGAGCGCGCCGGCGTCCTCGTGGTGGAGTCACGCATGCTCGAGGATTCCGGGGAGCGACCGCACGCCGACTTCGATGAAGAGGGCAATCCTCTCGATCATGCACACTGACGGGACCGGACCGGGCCTCGACGCTTCCGAGCGCTGGGCGCGGCGCCAGGATCTCGCCCTCCTGACCGACTTCTACCAGCTCACCATGATGGGTGGCTACTTGAAGACCGGCCGCAAGGACATCACCGCCTGCTTCAACTACGTCTTCCGCGAACTCCCGTCCCACAACGGCTTCGCCGTGGCCGCGGGGTTGGGTCCGCTGCTCGACCTCATCGAGAACCTCCGCTTCACGGAGCAGGATCTGGCCTACCTCTCGGAGCTCAGAGTCTTCGACCAGACGTTCATCGACTACCTGCGCGATTTCCGCCCGCGCTGCACCATCCAGGCCGTCCCCGAGGGGACGGTTGTCTTCCCTCACGAGCCCATCCTCCAGGTGGAGGGCCCGCTCATCGAGGCGCAACTCCTGGAGACGGCCATCCTCAACACGCTCAACTACCAGACGCTCATTGCGACCAAAGCGGCGCGCATCCGTCAGGCCTGCGGCAGCGACACTCTGGTGGAGTTCGGGCTGCGGCGCGCGCAGGGTCCCGATGGCGGACTCAGCGGGTCACGCGCCGCCTACATCGGCGGCGCAGACAGCACTTCCAACGTGCTCGCCGGCAAGGTCTATGGCATCCCGGTGCGGGGGACGCACGCCCACTCTTGGGTGATGAGCTTCGAGGATGAACTGACCGCCTTCCGCACGTATGCGGACTGTTATCCCGACCCCGTCCTCCTGGTGGACACCTACGACACGTTGACGTCGGGCCTGCCCAACGCCCTGCGGGTCTTCGAGGAGCTGCGCGCGGCCGGACGGCCGGCGCGCGCCGCCATCCGCCTCGACTCCGGCGACCTGGCCCGCCTCAGCAAGACCGCCCATCGCATGTTCACCGAGGCAGGCTTCGACGACCCGCTCATCGTCGCCTCGAACGAGCTGACCGAGGACCTCATCGCCGACCTCAAGCGCCAGGGGGCGCCCATCAACTCCTGGGGGGTAGGCACCCATCTCATCACCTCGTCCGACCACCCGGCGCTCGGGGGCGTCTACAAGCTGGTGGCAGTGCAGAACGAGGGCGACGGCCGCTGGGAGCCACGCATCAAGCTGTCTTCCAACCCGTCGAAGATGACCGATCCGGGGCGAAAGCAACTGATCCGCTACAGCGACGCCGCGGGCCGCTTCCTGGCCGACATCATCCGCTTGGACGGCGAGACCCCCTACCCTGCCGCCCCAGCGGCGGACGGTGCAGCAGGGCCTCAAGGGCCTCAGGACGCCGAGTGGGCGCAACCCGTGCCCTTCGTCGAGCGCCATGACGTGTCGTACCTGAGGGGTGTGGAAGGCTGGTCGAGCTATGAAGAACTGCTCCACGTGGTGATGCGCGAGGGCGTGCGAGTCACGCCCGGCCCCTCGCTCGAAGAGGTGCGCGAACGCGCTCGCCGGCAGGTGGCCGCCCTTCCCGAAGAGGTGCGACGCCTGCGGAACCCGGAGTACTTCGCGGTGGGCTTGTCCCCGGCGTTGGCGGCGGAGAGATTGCGCTTGGCCGGTAAGGCGCCGGGGGTCCTGGCCCCGGGCCCGGTTCCCTCAAGCCCGAACATGCCAGACACCAAGGGCGTCTAGGCCCGGCCGCGGATGCCTTCGATAGGGATGGCCGTGGCCTGACCCTTCGCCAGGACCCTGCCCTCGGAGTTGCTCACGATCAACTCCACCACGCGTAACCTGCGCCCCCCGTGCAGTAGCCGGCATTCCGCGGTCAGCCGTTCGCCCGCTGCGCCGGAACGGAATTGGCTCAGGCTCCACTGCACGGCCACGGCGTCACTGCGGGCGTTGACCGTCAGCGCGAAGGCCACATCGGCGAGAGCGAATACGAAGCCTCCATGGGCGAGAAGGTGGCCGTTCAGGAACTCCTCCCGCACCACCGCCGACACCCGGGACAGATCCTCCGACGCCTCCTCGACTTCGACGCCGAGCAGGTTCGCGAATCTGTCACCCCGCATCATGGCCTCGATCCTGCTCTTCGTCTCCTCTTCGCCCCCCACGACTACCTCCCTCGGTGTGTTGAGTCAACGCTATCATCGTGAGGCCGGACTGGAAACCCAGACCGCACCGTCCGAGTTGAGGAGCGGCACTGCCGGTGCACTCCAGAGCATCCACGTCGAAGCCGATAAGACATGTGACGACCCGGTGACAGTCGCCGGTCGCGGCAGGGGAAACGGCTGCTCAGGCAGGAGTTTCTTTTCTCGCTCGGAACTGTCTACCATAGTAGCGAATGAACGGACGCCGTTCGGAAGAGGTCAAGGGAGGGATCGATGTACTGCCCGCAATGCGGTGGAGCAAACGAAGACTCGACGAAATACTGCTCGACCTGCGGGCAAGATTTGGAAGAGTACCGACGGCAATGGGAGCAATCGGAACCCACGCCCGGCGCCCAGGTCGAGCCCGGGGCGACGCAGCAGCAGGGCGGTCAGGAAGGGGGAGTTGCTCCGCAGCAGCCCTACGCCCAGCCCTATCGGGCCCCCTACCAGGCGGCCCCACCACAGAACTATCAGCAACCGTACCCGACCCAGCCGCCGTACCAGCAGCCAGTACTACCAGGCACCACAGCCCTACGGATATGGGAACGTCCCCAAGATCCCCAGCCACCTGGGCTGGGCCATCGCGACGCTCATTCTCTGCTTCTGGCCCACAGGGATCGTGGCCGTCGTGTACGCCAGCCAGGTGAGCAACAAGCTGGCGGTGGGAGACTTCGCGGGAGCGAAGGAGTCCTCCCGTAAGGCCAAGATATGGTGCTGGGTCACCTTCGGTATCGCCGTGGGCCTGTTCGTCCTCATCATCCTCTTCTACATAATGGCAGCAGCTGTCACCTACGGCGAGATGTACTAGCCGTATCGGGCGGGCGGCGGGCGCGCGCGGCGTATCAGGCGTGCGGCCCCTCGAGCGCGCGGCGTATCAGGCGTGCGACCTCCACGAGGGGCTATACTCCTAACATCCGTATGGGGCCACCCGAGGCCATCGCCAAGCGCGGACGCCTCGGAGTCGACGCTCGGCGGGGTCGCTCCCAAGGCGACTGTGCGCACGGAGGGGTGGCGGAGTCTGGTTGATCGCACCGGTCTTGAAAACCGGCAGGCCGCAAGGTCTCAGGGGTTCGAATCCCCTCCCCTCCGCCTGATCGGCGTCGATTCCTGCTACCCTTCTTGAGCCGTGACGCTCTTCCTGACACGAGTGGATATTCGCGGGGACCGCTACCCCGACAACGCCGCCTACCCCTTCAACGTCCCACCCCTGGCCGGTTCGCAGACGCTCACGTTCGAGACCCCCGTGACCCTCTTCGTCGGTGAGAACGGCTCGGGCAAGTCGACGTTCATGCAGGCGCTGGCCCGACGCTGCGGTATGCCCCTGTGGGGACAACCCCAACGCTCCCGCACGCCGGGCGAGATGCCGGTCGCCGCGCTGTGCGAGCACCTCCACCCCACGCTGGCCGCGGAGTCCTTCAGCGGCGGCTTCTTCAGCGCCGAGGGGTTCAGGGACTGGATCGAGTTCCTCGACGACATGGCGCGCATCGATCCGGGGCAGGCGAGGTGGCAGGGCGGACCCGAACTGACGGCCCGATCGCATGGCCAGGGCATACTGGACTACTTCCGCAGTCGCTATCAGATCCCGGGCCTGTACTTCCTCGACGAGCCCGAGAGCGCCCTATCTCCCTCGAGCCAGATAGACCTGCTTCGCCTCCTTGCCTCCTGCAGTGCCTCCGGCCACGCCCAGTTCCTCGTCGCCACCCACTCCCCCATCCTGATGGCTCTTCCCGGTAGCCGGCTCTTTCATTTCGAAGCCACGGGCATCGTGGAGAGACCCTACGACGCCACCGGACACTTCCGTCTCTACAGGGACTTCATGGCGGATCCAGCTTCGTTCCTGTCCGAGTCGTGAACCGCCACACGCGCGCACCTCTTTACAGGCCCGCGCCGCTTAGCTAACGTCTGCTCGTAGCTCACAGGTGTACCGAACGGGACGACTGGAGAGACGACATGGCCGAAGTCGATAGGGAGAGGCTGACGCAGGGACTCGAGCGGGAACGGGAGCGGTTCGTGCAGACCCATCCTCGCTCCGCGGCACTCAGCGCACAGGCTCACCAGCATCTGCTGACGGGAGTACCCATGGCCTGGATGACTCGCTGGCCGGGGTCGTTCCCCGTGTTCTGCGCGCGCGCCGAAGGCGCGCGCGTCACCGATGTCGACGGTCACGACTACGTCGACTTCGCCCTTGGCGACACAGGTGCCATGACCGGCCATGCCCGTCCCTTCGTCACCGCGGCCGTCGCAGAGCAGGCGGCTCGAGGCATCACCACCATGCTGCCCTCCGAGAATGCCATCTGGGTAGCCGGGGAACTCCACCGGCGCTTCGGCCTCCCCTTCTGGCAGTTCGCCCTCACGGCCACCGACGCCAACCGTTTCGCCCTCCGCATAGCCCGTTATTTGACCGGCCGTCCCAAGATCCTGGTGTTCGACTGGTGCTACCACGGGACGGTGGACGAGACGCTCGTGACGGCGGGCCCGTCGGGCGAGACTCAGCGCCGGGAGTCGAACCTGGGGCCGGCCATCGATCCGGCCTTGACGACCAAGGTGGTGCAGTTCAACGACCTGCCCGCGCTCGAAGCAGCCCTTGCCCCCGGCGACGTGGCCTGCGTCCTGGCCGAGCCGGCGCTGACGAACATAGGCATCGTCCTCCCGGACGCCGGCTATCACGAGGCCCTGCGCAGGATCACCAGAGACACGGGCACCATCCTCATCATCGACGAGACCCACACCATCTGCGCCGGCCCCGGCGGGGCCACGGCCGCCTGGAACCTGCAGCCCGACATGCTCACCATCGGCAAGCCCATCGGCGGAGGCGTCCCCACCGCCGCCTACGGCCTCAGCGCCGAACTGGCTGATCGTCTGGTTGACTTCTTCGTGAGTGAAGGTGTCGACGTCAGCGGCATCGGCGGGACACTGGCAGGCAATGCTCTGGCCCTGGCATCCATGCGCTCGGCCCTGCAAAACGCGCTGCGCGAGGAGGACTTCGCCGTAGCGGTACCCCTCGCCGAACGCTGGACCGCGGGCGTGGCGGAGGCGATCACCGACCTCGCGCTTCCCTGGACCGTTCAGCGGTTGGGTTGCCGAGCCGAATACTGGTTCCGGCAACCGCCCCACAACGGACAGGAGGCAGCGGCCGCCATCGACAGCGAACTCGAGGCGTGGTTCCACCTCTACATGCTCAATCGCGGCGTCCTCATGACGCCCTTCCACAATATGGCATTGCTCTCATCGAGTCACACAGGCGGTGACGTCGACCTGCACACGCGGTTGTTCGCCGCCGCCGCGGAAGAGATCTTGGCATGAGTCCTCTGTCTGATGCCGGAGGCTCGGGACAGTCTGCGCCACTCGTCGGTCAGGTGGCGGTCGTCACCGGCGCGGGCAGCGCGCAGGGTATCGGCTTCGCGACCGCGCGCCTACTCGGCCGCCGGGGAGCAGCCGTGGCCCTGACATCCACGACCGAGCGCATCCTCGATAGGGCGGGCGAACTCCAGTGTGAGGGGATCGCGGCCCTGGGCGTGGTGGCCGACCTCACGGACGAGGAAGAGGTCGCAGCCCTCGCGAGGACGGTGTTCGCCTGGCGGCCTGACGTGCACATCCTCGTGAACAACGCCGGCATGGTGTCGCTCAAGAGCGGATGGGACGCTGAGAAGCCGCTGGAGCAACTCACGCTTACCGAGTGGGAGGAGGCTCAGGCCCGCAACGTAAGCACCGCCTTCCTTGCCACCCGCGCCTTCCTGCCCGGCATGAAGGCGCGCCGCTACGGCCGCGTGGTCTACGTCTCTTCCACCACAGGGCCTGTCGTTGCGGTCCCCGGACAGACGACGTACGCCACGGCCAAGGCGGCCTTGCTGGGCCTCACCAAAGCCTTGGCCTTGGAGGTGGTGGAGAGGGGGGTGACCGTCAACGCGGTGGCTCCGGGCTGGATAGCAACCGCTTCGGCCAGCGAGGCGGAGACTGAGGCTGCTGCCGCCTCGCCCATGCGGCGCCCGGGCACCCCGGAGGAAGTGGCGGCTTTGGTGGCGTTCCTGGGATCACCGGAAGCTTCGTTCATCACCGGCGAACTCGTGGTGATCGACGGGGGCAACTCCATCATGGAGGACAAAGCCGTCCGCTAGCGGAGCGGATGCGAGTCGGCGATGAGTCGGCCCCGGCGGGACCTGTCGCAAGACAGGCCACAAGTCGGCGGCCCCGGCGAGACCTACAGCGTGCGCTCGCCGGGAAGCGGCTCCTGAGCCAGCGGGTCTTCGGGTTCGGGCGTCGCGCCCTCCTCGGTGAAGCAGACCGTCTCCAGACACAGGCGTCGCCGCACCGGGAAGAGGTCCACGCCGCGCCGCGCGAACAGACCCCACACTCCGCGCCGGGCGAAGACCACGATCAGAGCTGCCAGCACACCTATGAGGATCAGATACCACGTGCCGTAGTCGGCCAGCAACTGCTGCAGACCGAAGTAGATGATCGCGCCCACGATCGGTCCCTCGATGGTACCCAGACCACCGATGACCACAGCAAATATCATGAGTGCGCTCCACTGCAGACTGAAAGCCGCTTCGGGTTGAGCGCGCAACAGGTTCAGATATATCACCGCGCCGGTCATCCCCGTACCGCAGGCGACGATGACATACACCCACAGTTTGGAGCGAGTGACGTTCACGCCCAGACCTCGCGCTCCGGTCTCGTCGTCTCGGATGGCGGTCATGGCCAGGCCGCGCCGGGAGCGTAGAAGAAGGTAGACGAGCGCGATAGAACCGGCAGCGACACCCAAAGCCAGCCAGAAGGTGACCGCCTCCCGGGTCGCTCTGTCCACCTGACCCACGCTGTTGATACTTACGCCGGACCCACCTCCCAGCCAGGTCGTCTGCGTCACCAGCAGTCGATACACCTCCGCGATGACCCAGGTACCCACGGCGAAGTAGCCGCCACGCAGCCGGAAGGCCAGCCCGGCGGTGGGCACGGAGAGGATGGCCGCGATGAGGCCGGCGATGGGCACGCAGACGAAGGGGTTGATTCCCACCTTCTCAGAGAAGACCCACAGCGAATACGCCCCGATGCCGATATAGGCCTGCTGCCCCACCGAGACCAAGCCGGCGTAGCCCGCCAACAGGTTCCACATCTGCGCTAGCGCCAGTAGGGTGAGGAAGGTCACCCCCTGTTTCATGATGTTCGACGAACCCCAGGCCGGGACGGTAGCGGCCACGATGACTATGACCACCGCGATGGGAAGAGCGACGCGACTGGTCCGCGTGTAGCGTTGGACTTTGACCGGTTCGGCCATCACTGCACCTGCTTCGCGAAAAGACCCTGGGGCCGGAAGGCCAGAATGGCCAAGAAGACGAGGTGCCCAGCCAGCATCCCCCAACCTTGCGAGATATGGTCACCCAGCACCTGAGCGATCCCCAAGATGATGCCTCCCACCAGCGTGCCCCACAGAGATCCCAGACCGCCGATGATCACGGCCTCATAGGCGAAGATCAGGCGCAGGGGCCCGGCCGACGGCACGAAGGTGGTGCGAATGCCGATGAAGACGCCGCCGATGGCCACGATGGCCAGAGCCAGGGCCATGGCCATGGCATACAGATGGCGGTTGTCGATGCCCATGAGCTGAGCGGCACGCTGATTGTCGGCGGTGGCCCGGAAGGCCCGCCCCATGCGCGTGCGGCTGAGATAGAGCTGCAGGCCGAAGAGGACGATGACAGAGGTGATGATGGTGATCAGCGGGAACCACCCGATGACCACCTGGTCGGTGATGCGGATGTAGGCGTTCTCGATCCTCCCGGCGTCCAATCCCTTGCTGTTGGCGGTGAAGGCCTCCAGCAGCAGGTTCTGGATGATGATGGCGATGCCGAACGTTGCCAGGATGGCCTGCATGGGCCCGGCATCCATGGCGAAGTTGAAGAGACCGCGCTGGATGAGATAGCCGAACACCGCCATCACGATCATCACCAAGACGATTGTGTAGAGGGGGTTGATCCCCAGAGAACCGACGATGACCAGGGATATGTACGCTGCCATGACGGCGAAGTCCCCGTGAGCCAGGTTGACCAGCTTCATGACCCCGAAGACCAGCGACAGGCCCGCCGCAAAGAGCGCGTAGAGCCCACCGAGCAGGATCCCTTGGATGATGTCGTTTACCCAGATCACTGCCTAGACTCCGAAGTACGCTTTGGCGATATCGTCGTGACTGATGTCGCCGGGCGTGCCGTCGAGGACGATGCGCCCTTCGAGCATGCAGGCCACCCGATCGGCAAACTTCATCGCCTGCCCCACGTCCTGCTCCACCAGAAGGACGGTGGTACCCGAAGTGACGACGGCGGGCAGAGCCTCGTAGATCTTCTCCACCACCACGGGCGCCAAGCCCAGCGACACTTCATCGAGCAGGAGGAGGCGCGGGTTGGACATGAGCCCCCTGCCGATGGCCAGAGCCTGCTGCTCACCTCCAGAGAGGCCGTTGGCCTGGCGCTGCTGCAACCTCTCGAGCAGGGGGAAGAGTTCGTATACCTTGTCGATGGTCCACATGCCCGTGCGGCGCGAATGCGCCCCCACCATAAGGTTCTCCTGCACGGTCAGGCTGGGGAAGACCCAGCGCCCTTCAGGCACGTAGGAGATGCCGAGGTTCACGCGCTTGTTTGGAGGGAGTTGACCGACGGGTTGTCCGTCGAAGCGGACCTTCTCGGCGTCGGTGCGGAGCAGGCCGCAGATGGTGCGCAGCAGAGTCGACTTGCCCGCGCCGTTCGCACCGATGATGGCGTGCGTCTCGCCCTCCTCGATGCGCAGGTTGACGTTGAAAAGAGCCTGGAAGGCGCCATAGCCGGTGGAGATATCGTCTAACTCCAGGAGGCTCACGCTGTCATGCTCCCCATGTATACGTCACGCACTTCCGGGCTGTTGATGACGGTGTTGGGATCACCTTCCGCGATCACGCTGCCGAAGTCGATAGCCATGAGACGATCGACCACCGCCAGGAGCGCGTGCACGATGTGCTCGATCCAGATGATGCTGATGCCCTCGTCTCGCAGTTGCTTGATGGTATCGATAAGCGAGTGCACCTCGGCTTCGGTCAGGCCGCCGGCGATCTCGTCGAGAAGGAGCACCTTGGGCTCCGTGGCCAGAGCGCGCGCAAGCTCCAGGCGCTTGCGCTCGAGGAGACTCAACGACTCAGCGAGCACGTTGGCCCGCGGCAACAGTGCGGCGCGGTGCAGAGCGCGGGCACAGACGTCGTAGGAGGCCTTCTCCGAGGCGCCTCTCCCGTAGGTGCCCCCCACCAGCACGTTCTCGAACACGGTCATGCCTTCGAAGGGCCTCGGTATCTGATACGTCCGGCCGATACCAGCGTGAGCGCGACGATCCGGGCTGTACTTGGTGATGTCGATGCCATCGAAGGTAATTGTGCCCGTGTCCGCATGGACGATGCCGGTGAGCAGGTTGAGCATGGTGGTCTTGCCTGCGCCGTTGGGACCGACGACGCCGAGCGCCTCCCCCTGAATGAGGGAGACGCTCAGATCGTCGACTACTTTCACGGCCCCGTAGGACTTGGTGAGACTCTCAGCTTTGAGTATGACCGTCACAGACGGCTCGCTCGGATGGCTTCGGGGTCAGATTTCGATACCTGGCGCCTAGAACGTGGTCAGATCCACTATCTCGCCCGTCTGCGGGATGTCGGGATAGTGCGAGTTGTCCACGACCTTGCGTTCCCACGCGCCCGTCTTGCCGACCCACTGGCCACCGACCAGCGGCGTGAGGGCACAATTGGGCAGAGCGTTGGCGAACTGGACCGGGCCCACCAGGGTTTGAAGGTTGGTGGTCTTGATCGCCTCCGCATAGGAAGCCGGATCGTCCAGGTTCGCCGTGCGCATGACCACGTCGGTCACCACATCGAAGCCGGCGCCGCCGGTCAGACCCAGGGCGGGGCTGAACGGAGTGCCCACCTCGGCATCCCAGGCATCGACGATGCCCTGGCAGGTCACACCGGTGAGCGACGACGTGAAGGGGTGGGTGTTCTCCCACCACACCTCGTTGCACAGTCCCTGGCCGATGTCGCCGACGGCATCCATGTCGGGACGGGTGAGGATGGCCCGGCCGATGGCGGTCACCTTGGGAACGAAACCGTTCTGCTTGGACTGTTTCCAGAAGTTGGCGAAGTCAGGCGGATTGAGAAGAACCGTCAGGCACTCGCAGCCCTCCGACTTGTACTGGTTGATGACGCTGGAGTAGTCCTCCGTGCCGTTGGTCACCAGCCCCGGGTCGATCCAGGTATAGCCGGCTTCCTTCATGGCCGCGGGGAAGCCCGTAGCCTCGTCCGCGGTGGCACTACCGTCGGGGTCGTTGGCCCACAGGCAGGCGACCTTCTTGTTGGTGGGAAGCTTGTCGAACAGGCCGATGTACACGGCGTTCAGGTCGCCGATGGACCAGAACACGTTGTAGGCCCACTTAAAGCCCACAGCCGGATCGCCACCCATGCCGAAGAACCAGGGCTCCATGGGGCACCCGTAGGTGATGCAGGGCACGCCGTTGGCTTCACACTGCTGCCCCACGGGGATATTCACCACCGGGGTCATGCCGGCGAAGATGATGTCCGGATTGTCCTGGGTGATGAGTTCGCCCGCCACCTCGGCCGCGCGGTTGCTGTCGGACTGGCTGTCCTTGACCACCCAGGAGATGGGATGGACCATGCCGTCAGCGCCCACGAGACCATCGCCGATGGCGGTCTTGGCCTGGGCGAGGAGGAAGTTGTCTGGCTCACTCAGACCGGCGAAGACGCCCGTGGTCATGGTGACCCAGCCGATCTTCACCTCACGACCCATCTCTCCACCGGCCGCCACACTGGTCGTGGTCTCTCCACCCATGGTGGTCGTAGTCTCGCCGCCCATGGTTGTGGTGGTCTCACCGGCCGTGGTGGTGGTCTCATCGTCGCCGCCACAGGCCGCCAGGAGGCCGCCCAAGCCCCCGCTCACGCCGATGGTGGCGCCCGCGATCCCGGCGATCTTGAGGAATTGCCTGCGCGAAACCGCGCCCGCTGTCAGCTCGCCCTCTGGTTTGTCACAGCGTTCTTCACGCATGTCTGTCATCGATACCCCTCCTCTGTCTTCTAACGTTTCTGCCCAATTTCAGGGCATTACCTCTGATTATCACACGTCCGTCTGCATCATGCAGCGATAAGCTACCTACCCACCGGATACCAGAGGCATGCCTCGGCGGCACCAGTGAACCCCGTTCCACGACGGATATGACGGCCTTCGCGTGCCCGGTTCTGTCTTGTTTACCCGCTGGGCATGAGGCTAAACGGCGCTCGCACAGAGGCGCGTATGGCGGCGCCCTCCCATCACTCGCGTCACTTCGCCATCGCATAAGACGCACGTGAGAACCGGATGAGAAGTACCTTACTTTTCGCCACGAGTGAGCCGCGCCTTGCTACCATGAGACCAGCACATGTGCGGAAAGTGGGAGAGGCATGCCGTCCAGAATCCTTGATCCACGGTGGCGCTGGGCCGGCCTGATCGCCGCTCCCGTGGTCGCCGTCGTCGTCCTTTCCATGATCTTCCTGCCCCAGACGGACACGAGGCAGGCGTCGGGGCTGCCCATCATCGAGATCGGCGCCACGAACGCCGGCAACGAAGGCCCCTCCGATGCTGTTGGCGTCATGGACACCGCCCCGGCGAGCAGCGCTCCGGCCGACTCCGGCTTCGGAACCGGGGGCAGCGAAGACCCCCTGACATCGGGCACAGACGGTAACGGACCTCCCGTGGAGGCCGGTGCGGGCACCGGGACCACGACGAGCGCGACCACGACCACGACGCGCGCTCCCGCGGGCGCACTGTCAGCCAACGGGGGCAGTAGCGCGGGAACATCGGTAGCCGGTGCCGGCCCGGGGACGACGCAGGGACCCGGAGCGGGTTCGTCATCGATCGTGACGAGCGGGATAAGGATCCAGAACAGAGGCCAGAGCATGCCCGCCGGAAGCCCCGCTTCCACCGGCACCTCGGCTTCCACCGGGTCATCGGCGACCGGCACTAAGGGCAAGTAAGAACATGCGTCTTCTCTTGGTCGAAGATGAGAGCCGTGTGGCTTCGTTCATCGCCCGCGGACTCGAAGACGCCGGATACGCCACCGACGTGGTGGGCAAGGGCAGCAGCGCTCTGGCCCTCTTTCGCGCGGAGACGCAATGGGACCTCATACTGCTCGACGTGGGACTGCCCGACATCGACGGCTTCGCGGTACTTGCAGAGATACGCAAGACCGATCAGAGCACACCCATCATCATGCTGACCGCGCGCGGGGACGTCCCCTCTCGCGTCAAAGGTCTGGATCTGGGCGCAGACGACTATCTTCCCAAGCCCTTCGACTTCGACGAACTGCTGGCGCGTGTGCGTGCGCAACTGCGTCACGACCGTCAACGCTACGGCTCCGTCATACAGGCCGGTACTCTCACTCTGGACCTCAAGGCGCGTAAAGCGATGCGCGGAGAGCGTTCGTTCGATCTTACGTCGCGCGAGTTCGCCCTGCTCGAGTTCCTGCTGCGTCATCAGGGGCAGGTGCTCAGCCGTTCGCAGATCTTGAGCGGAGTGTGGGGCTACGAGTTCGACCCGCAGAGCAACGTGGTCGATGTCTACGTCGGCTACCTGCGTGCCAAACTGGACGAGCCGGGCCAGGAGTCCCTCATAGAGACCGTGCGCGGGGGGGGATACCGGTTGCGTTCCTTGTCGACGGGTGAGTGAGACCACCACCCACCCGTGAGACTGCGGCTCACTCTCTGGTTCGTCTTCGGTATGGTCGTCGTCACTGCTCTGGGCGCGGCGGGGGTCTACGCCATCCTCTCGAACCAACTGCGGAACGACCTCGACGAGCAACTGTCACAGCAGCTCACCCACTTCCAGCAGGTCGTCGGGCCCGCGACCAGCGAGCAGGAGCTCATCGACAACACCAAGGCCTTCCTCTCCGGGCCCCAATCCAACGCCCTTCGCCGCAACGGCTACGTGTTTGGGCTGCAGACTCTGGACGGGACCGTCATCTCCAACTCCGGCGACATCCGCCTGGAAGAGCTCGCGCAAAGCCGCGACCTGCTGACCTCCGGTGAGCCGTTCCTCGCCGACGCGGACGCATCCGGAGTGACCATCCGGGTGGCGGGCACACCGGTGATGCTCGACGGGACCCAGATCGCCGCCGTGGAGGTGGCGGGGACGCTCACCGCCATCGGCGACACCCTTCAGAGTCTGCTACTGCTACTGGCGGTGGGTGGCGCCATCGGCTGCGTCATCGTGGGGCTGGGCACATGGTTCCTGTTGGGGCGGACACTCGAGCCGGTACAGCGCATCACGAGGACGGCCGCTGCCATCTCCCAGGAGGACCTGAGCAGACGGATCGCCTACAAGGGCCCGCGGGATGAGATCGGGGAGTTGGCGCTGACCATGGACGCCATGCTCGACCGCCTGCAATCGGCCTTCGCCGCTCAGGAACGCTTCATCTCCGACGCCTCGCACGAACTCCGCACCCCGCTCACCATCATGAAGGGACATCTGCAAGTACTCGACCGCCAAGAAGACCCGGACCCCGAGTTCGTGCGGCAGGAGCACACCCTGGTGCTGGACGAACTCGACCGCATGAACCGGCTGGTGGCCGACCTCGTCACCCTGGCCCGAGCGACGCGTGTGGACTTCCTCCGCCTGGAAGAGGTGGATGTGGACGGCTTCCTTTCCACCCTCGCCACCCAGGGACAACACTTGGGTGAGCGCTCCTGGCGCGTGGACGCGTTGCCCGGAGGGTCCATCCGGGCCGACCAAGATCGGCTCACGCAGGTCTTTCTCAATCTCATGCAGAACGCCGTGCGCCACACGCAGACGGGGCAGCTCATCGCACTGGGGGCACGGTGGACGGGCGAGGGCGGCGGCCGGAGTCTGGCCCTCTGGGTGCGCGACGAGGGTACCGGTATGAGCGCGGAGACGGCCGCCCATGTCTTCGAGCGCTTCTACCGGGGAGAAGCGGTGGAGGAGGCTGATGATGATGGTCTGGGTCTGGGTCTGGCCATCGTCCGAGCGGTGGTCGAGGCCCACCGCGGGACGGTCACCGTTGCGAGCACGCCGGGCAAAGGAGCTACCTTCACGATCCTCCTCCCCACCGCCCCTCGATCGGAGGGGTTTGGCGCCGGGGTATCCGGGCGATAATCTTGGGGGGGCGCGCCGTGCCACGGTGGAGCATGCCCTCCGATCCCCGATCCGCACGCAGGAACAGGAGTGAAGATGAGCACGAGGAAGATCATCGAGATCGATCGCGACCTCTGTAACGGCTGTGGCCTCTGCACGACGGCGTGCGACGAGGGGGCGCTGGAGCTCGATGACGAGGACAAGGCAGTGCTGGTCCGGGAGCTCTTCTGCGACGGCATGGGCATGTGCCTCGACGTCTGCCCGACCGGCGCGCTCACCATCACGGAACGGGAAAGCGAAGGGTATGACGCTGATGCCACCCGCGAGCACGTGCGCAAGACCAGAGGCGAAGCGGCAGTGGCCGCAGTCCACCCCGGCGGCGGCGAGGACCATTCCACCCCGGCAGCGGCGGGCGCGGCGGCCGGCGCGGCCGCCCGGTCGGAGCTGACCCAGTGGCCCATCCAGCTGCACCTCATCTCACCCCACGCACCCTACTTCAAGAATGCCGACCTCCTTGTCGCCGCCGACTGCACGGCCTTCAGTCTGGGCAGGTTCCACGATGAACTGCTCAAAGACCACAAGCTCGTTATCGCCTGCCCCAAGCTCGACGACACCCAGAATTACGTGGAGAAACTGGCTGAACTCATCCGCTTGAACGACCTCAACTCACTCACGGTGGCCATCATGACGGTCCCCTGCTGCAACGGCTTGGACCGGATGGTCCACCTGGCAGCGGAGCACTCCGGGGTGGAGATCCCCGTTCAGACCGTGGTCATCGGCATAGAGGGAGAGATCGCTGAACGTCGGTAGCAGGCTGCTGAACGTCGGAAGCCTTGAGGAAGGGCTGAACAGGCCATCACGTCACGACTACAGGAGGAACTGATGGTCAAGAAGAACATCGGTGGGAATTTCGACATCTACCCCATGCCTGTGGTGATCGTGGGGACGGTCGTGGAAGAGAAGCCGAACTTCATGACGGTCGCCTGGATCACCAAGCTCGGCCACGACCCTTCCCTTGTGGGAATCTCCGTGGGGATACGCCAGTACTCTGCCCGGGGCATCCGGGAGAGCGGCCAATTCAGCATCAACTTCCCCGGCGTCGACGAGATGGAGCTGGCCGACTACTGTGGGTTGGTCCACGGCAACATCGAGGACAAGTCCACCCGCGTGGACATCTTCCAGGGCTCGCTCGAGCACGCCCCCATGGTGCGGCAGTGTCCCCTCAATCTCGAATGTCGACTCCGGAAGACCGTGGAACTGGACAAGAACCTGTTCTTCATAGGCGAAGTCGCGAACGTCTACGCCAGCGAGAGGATCCTCACCGACGACCAGGTCGACTTGGCCAAGTTCCACCCCTTCGTGCTCACCATGCCCAGCAATGGCTATTGGTCGCTCGGCGAGAGGGTGGGCGACGCCTGGAGCATAGGCAGAAGCCTCATGCAGCCCAAGGCGGGAAAGTGACCTGGAAGAGTCAGGAGAGACATGGCTTCGCCGGCCTTTGAGACTCTGCCCGTAGCCTTGGAGGACATTCCGGTGGCGGAGTGGGCGGGCGCCATCGTGGTGCGCCATTCGGCCCGCACGTTCACGGGAGTCCCCCCCGAGACGGGGCTCCTCGAGGAGTTGGAGCGCTTCACCGCCGCCCTTCCGGGCGGCGACACGGCCCGTGTGATCGTCGTCCGGGAACTGCCCGCCGCCGTGTTCACGGGAGTGGTGGGCAGCTACGGCAAGGTCGTGGGCGCCCGCTCGGGCCTCATCGTGGTGGGTCAAGAGAACGCGCCGTGCTTCCAGGAAGCGGCCGGATACGTGGGAGAGGCGACCATCCTGCAGGCCCAGGCGCAAGGTCTGGAATCCTGCTGGGTCGGTGGCTTCTTCGATCGGGACTTGACCCAGAGCCTCGTGGAACTCGCGCCCGGCGAACGCGTGCTGGCCATCTCTCCCCTGGGGCGCGCTCAGGCCCGGCTGCGTACGGGAGAACGGGTTCTCAAGCGCATCGTCGGCGCGCACAAGCGCCTCCCCATTGAAGCGATCGCGCCCGGCTTCGACGAAGACACGTGGCCTGCTTGGGCCGCGGAGGGGGTACGACTGGCCCGGGTCGCGCCTTCGGCGGTCAACAGGCAACCGTGGCAGTTCCGACTGGAGATCGACACACCGATCCCCTATTCCTATGCGGGCCCCACGGGCGCGGTCACCATCTCGGTCGAGGACAGGGGGCGCTTCGGTTCGGTGTCCCGGCGACTCGACTGCGGCATCGCCATGCTCCACTTCGAGGTGGGGGCGCGGTTGATGGGGAGCTCCGGCTGCTGGGAGACCCTTGAACCACCCGACCTGGCCCGCTACCGGGTGCCGCCTCCCAGCGACACTGCTTGAGTGCGCTCCGGAGCCCTGAAGAAGAGGACTCCCACGACGCCGGCCACGCCAAAGGCCGCCAAGATCAGGTAGCCCGCCTCGTAGCCCAGCCCACCGTCGAGAGCGAGACCGAAGAGCCAGGGGGCAAGCATGGAGATGGTGAAGCCCAGCGTGTTGATGAGCCCCGTCGCCGGGCCGATATCCTCCGGCCTGGCCACCACCTCGGGCACCATGGCAAAGCGAGGGGAGAAGTAGGCCAGGCTCGACAAGCCCACCAGGGCCACCATGACGAAGACCAGCACCCGCCCCGGCACGAGAGGCACCAAAGCCGCGAACACGCTCATGGCTATCATGGATCCGGCGATGATGCGCATCCGACCCCAGCGGTCGGAAGCAAGCGCTCCTCCCGGCGCCCCCATGAGTTGCGCCATAGCCAGGCCTGCTGTGAGATACGCCGCGACCCCGGCACTCGATCCATACTCCGTCTGCAGGAAGTCCGGCGTCCAGATGAGGACCCCCGTGCCCACGGCCAGCGAGGCGGCGTTGAACAGGCCGAGTAGGAGGACTTCCCGGTTGAGCGATACCCTGCTCAGCGACCCGCCCACAGCCC
This sequence comes from uncultured Actinomycetes bacterium, assembly GCA_963816155.1. Taxonomy (GTDB): domain Bacteria; phylum Actinomycetota; class Thermoleophilia; order RBG-16-64-13; family RBG-16-64-13; genus JAXGXJ01. The sequence continues at coordinate 160,540 of CAWFJE010000005.1, forward strand.
GGAAGGAAGCCGTCCCCCGCGTCACCACCGGTAGCTGCCGGACCGACTTGTGTGCCAACGCGATGCCTCCGATGACCAGCGACACGATTGCCGTCAGCAAGAACACGGCTCGATAGCCTCCCAGCGCCGCCACGGTGGGCATGAGCAGCAGACCCACCAAAGCACCCAGGCCCTTGCCGCTGGCCAGAACACCCCAGCCACGATTGCGCGCAGCCAGGGGCAGGCAGCGGGCGATGACGGGGCTGCACACGGGCATCACGGTACCGGCTCCGAGACCCTGAAGGACTCTCCCCACAAGAAAGCCCCAGAAGGACGAACTGAGGGCGAAGACCACCGACCCGACCACGAAGAAGACGGTGCTCACGGCCAGCACCCGTCCGCCCCAGCGCGCCGCTCCCACTCCGGCCGGGATGCCCACGGCGCCGTAGGCGAACATGAAGACCGAGGTCAGAAGACCCAGTTGAGAGGCGGAGAACCCGAAGAGGCGCTGCAACTCCGGCGTGACAACGGCCATCAGGGCCAGATTCAGCGTCGCGAGCAGGTAGAAGACCATGAGGACGAAGACCAATCCGCCGCCGCTCTCGGCGGCGCCGATCGTCCCGCTCTCGCCCGATCCGCCCCTGATCTCGTCTTCCGGCGACGGCGTCACTCAGCCCTCCGCCGCCCACCTCTGAACAAGACCACCATGATGATGAGAGCAACCACGCCGAACGCAGCCAGCATGAGATAGCCGGCGGCGTACGACCTCGCCGACTGGTCGCCCGCGTCGAGGAACATCCCAAAGAGCCACGGGGCGATCAAGGACCCCGCGAAGCCCATGAGGCTGTTGATGCCGGTCGCCGGCCCCACCTGCTCCGGCCGCTTCACCACCTCAGGCATGTAGGCCAGCATGGCGGGGAAGAAGTACATGCTGAAGAAGCCGGCGATGAGCACCATCGCGACGGTGAGAGCCAGGCCTGGAGCGAATCCCGCGACGGCTATCACCACGGCCATCGCCGCCAGCGACGCCACGATGACCCGGTACTTGCCCCAGCGGGCCATGCCCATCGCCCCCAAGGGGGTACCGACCAACTGCGCGGCTCCCAGTCCGGCCACGAGGTATACGGCCGCCGCCGCGGAGGCACCGTGCACATCCTGCAAGAAGCTGGGCGTCCAGGCCAGTGCGCCCACTCCGATGGCAAGAGCTGCAGTGTTGGCGAAGCCGATGATCAGCACGCGCTTGTTCCTGCCCGCACCCCCCAGCGCGCGAGCGAGGTCGCCCACGCTCACTGCGCCGTCGGCATAGCGCGGCCGTCTGCGTACCGCCTGCTGGGTCAGCACGGCCACGCCGGCCACCAGCGCCAGGGCGGCATCGGCGAGGAAGACGGCGCGATAGCCCCCAGCGCTCTGGATACTGGGCATGATCAGCAGGCCGGCCATCGTGCCGAGCCCCCACCCTGAGCCCAGGATCCCCCAAGACCGCCCCAGCCATCGGGGCGGAACCGATTGAGCCAGGACCGGACTGCAGGTGGCGATGACCATCCCTCCCGCGATCCCCTGGATGGCCCGGCCGAAGAGAAGACCGCCGAAGGAGGCGCTGAACGCGAAGACGAGTGAGCCCACGAAGAAGAGCCCACAACTCACTCCCAGAAGCCACCCTCCCCAGCGGGCGGCGCCGACGCCTGACAGTATCCCCGATAGTCCATAGAAGCCCATGAACACTGAGGTGAGGAGGCCGATCTGCGCATCGCTGAAGCTCAGATCCGCCCGCAACTCGTTCGTGACCACGGGTAACAGTGACAGGGTGACGGCGCTGGTGACGAAAACAAGCATGAGCAGCAACGCGAGTATGTCCGCGCCCCGGCGCGTGGTCACCACCATGTGGTCCTCGGGTCCGCCGCCTCCCGCCGCCACGCGCCCGTCCACAGATATGTCGTGCTCCGTCAACTCCGGCCCCTTGCCTATGTGGGGCCCTTCGCCCCGCGAGTCCGTTCGCCGCCCTCGCACACTTGTACCAGAAGAAAACGCCTCGCGGTAGAGCACTACGTTGCTGGATGCGTACCGGCCCCCGTGCTAGTCTGTCCGCCGGAGACGGCAACCGGACTGGGAGCGGCACGTGGGCGGATTCCTGATTCGCTGGGGTATAACCGCCGGTGCCGTGGCAGTAGCCGCCCTGATCGTTCCGGGCATATCCGTTGACGAGCCTCACCCCGTCTGGGCCGTCCTCATCGTGGCGCTCGTCCTGGGACTCGTCAACGCCTTCATCCGCCCCATCGTCTCTCTGCTGGCTTGCGGCTGCATCGTGCTCACCCTGGGCCTCTTCACACTGGTGATCAACGCCCTCATGCTCCTGCTGGCGGAGTGGCTGGTGGTGGACCTGCTGGGGATGGGCTTCCACGTTGACGGCTTCTGGAACGCCCTGCTGGGCTCGGTGATCATCAGCATCGTCTCGTTCGTCGCCAGTACGTTCACCGGCAAAGGGCGCCTGGGGAAGAAGACGTGAGCGGAAGAAGGGCGAGCGGAAGAGAGCGCTGACACGGTCATGATATCGCTGGCGATCATCGGGAACGGGGGTGCGGCGGCCGAGGCGGTCAAAGCCCTGCGTGGCCATGGCTACACGGAAGAGATCCACCTATTCGCCGACAACGACCACGCTCCCTACAACCCCATGCTGGGCACGTATGTGGTGTCGGGGGCCATCCCCGCCGAACGCGCCTTCCCCTTTGGTGCAGGGAGTACCTTCTACGAGGCTTACGGGGTGACGACTCACCTGTGCGAGGCCGTGACCTCCCTGGATCCGCGGGAGCAGACGTTCGCCACCGCCGACGGACGCAGCTATGAGTTCGAGCGCTGCCTGGTGGCGACAGGGGCCCGGCCTTCCCTGCCCCCCATACCGGGGCTCCGCGAAGCGGTAGCGTCGCCATCCACGCCGGTGTTCACCATCCAGACTTTCGCCGACGCGCTGGCTCTCAAGCAGGCGGTCGACGACCTGCGCGGCGGCGGCGCTCGGGCAGAGCGCGCCGGGGACCTGCGCGCGGCCGTGGTGGGCGCTTCATTCGCCGGGGTCAAAGTCGCCGCCGCGCTGCATGAACTGGGCATGAGCGTCGTACTTGTCGAGCGGGAGGCTTCGATCCTGCCTCTCTCCGCCCACCCCTGGTGCGCACACCTCCTGGAGACGCATCTTCTGGAGGAGGGGTACGACCTGCGTCTGGGGGCCGCGCTGGCGGGGGTGGACACCAGTGGCGACAGGATACGTCTGAACTTCGGCGCTCTCCCCGGGGTCGCCGATCCCGAAGGAGCAGGCGGCACCGCCTGCGATGAGTCGGCCACGCAGGAGGACGTGGACCTGGTTGTGGTCTGCACGGGTTCGAGGCCGGCGCTGGGTTTCCTCGCTCCCGGAGGCGTCGACACCGGTGTCGGCATCCTGGTGGACGATGAGATGCGTTCCAGCATCCCCACGCTGTACGCCGCCGGAGACGTCGCCCAAGGGAGGAACCTCCTCTCAGGCCGGCACGAGATCATCGGCCTGTGGGCGAACGCCCGCTACCAAGGGCGAGCGGCGGGACGGAGCCTGGCCGGCGCGGGTCCGGACTACCGGGGCAGCGTGCCCCACAACATCACGCACGTGGGCGGCAGGCTCTTTGCGAGCGTCGGCTGCGTGCGCGAGTACGACGACATCAGTACCTGTAGCGACGGCGATTCTTACCAGTTGCGGGTGTGGCAGGACGGCCGTCTGGCCGGGGTGAATCTCATCGATTGCTGTCTGTCCGCCGGCGCCCTCAAGCAGGGGCTGCTGAGAGCGGCTACCGGAGCAGTCTCGGGGATGGAGGCGACATGGACAAGCTTCAACGGATGATCGAAGGCAAGATCCCGGGTGGACACACCGGGATCGAGGTACGCAAGTCGGTATGCACCGTGTGCGATCCGCTGACGCAGTGTGGACTCGACTGCTATGTGCGTGACGGGCGCATCGTTAAGGTGGAGGGTTCGCAGGAGAACCCCAACAGCGGTGGGACCCTGTGCGCCAAGGGTGCGGCGCAGCGACAGTGGGTATACCACGAGGAGCGCCTGCGCACCCCCCTCAAGCGGGTCGGCCCGCGCGGTTCCGGACAGATGGTGCCCATCTCTTGGACGGAAGCGCTCGACGTCGTCACGCAGAATCTTAAGAAGCTGGAGGCGGAGAGCGGACCGGAGTCCGTGGCCTTCTATTGCGGCTACCCCAAGCATCTGCGGCCCTTCCTGCAACGGCTGGCCCTGCAGTTCGGCTCCCCCAACTACTGCACCGAGTCCAGTACCTGCTTCACCGCCATGGCCATGGCTTGGCGGCTGAATTATGGCCAGATGGGCGCACCGGACCTCGCCCACACCAAGTGCCTGCTGGTATGGACGGCCAACCCCTTCTATGCCCGGACGCCGGGCGCGCGGGGCCTCATGGACGCCAAAGAGAAGGGCGTGAAGTTCATCGTCGTCGATCCACGCATGTCGCCTATCGCCGCCATCGCCGACATCCATCTGCGGCTGCGGCCGGGCACCGACGGCGCGCTTGCGCTCGCGATGGCGAACGTCATCATCAGCGAAGGTGCCTACGACCGGCAGTTCGTCGCCGAGTGGACGCACGGCTTCGACGAATATCGGGCCTACGCTGCTGAGTTCACTCTGGAGAGGGCGGAGCAGGTCACCGGGGTCCCGGCCGCGCTCATCCGCGAGGCGGCCCTACTCTATGCCACCAGCAAGCCCGCGGCCATGATGCCCGGCTCCACCCCCGTGGTGCACCATACCAACGGGGTGCAGAACCAACGCGCCGCGGCGGCTCTGGTAGGCCTCACCGGCAACTGGGACGTGCCCGGGGGCAACGTGGTCCAGCCCATGAGCTGGCTGGAGACCGTCGGAGGCTTCACCACCCGCAGTCGCGAGTTCGCCATGCCCCGTGACTGGAGCCAGTTCCCGCCTCGGGTGGGAGCCACGCGCTTCCCGGTGTGGACGGAGATGATCGACCAGGGCCAGGCCATGGACCTTCCCCGGCAGATCCACAGCGGCGAACCCTACCCCCTGCGCGGCCTGGTGGCCTTCGGGTTCAACCACCGCATGTGGCCCGACTCCCAGGGCCTCCTGGCGGCGGTGGACAAGCTCGATTTCATCGTGGATGTCGACCTGTTCGCCACCGATAGCTCCCGATACGCGGATATCGTCCTGCCCGCCTGCAGTTCGGTCGAGCGCAGCGAGTTGCGCTGTTACCCGCAGAAGTACGCCGTATACGCGCAGCCGGTCATCGAGCCGCTGGGTGAGTCGCGGTCCGATGTGGAGATCATCTTCGCCCTGGCGGACAAGCTGGGCCTGCCCTACGGACCCGGAGAACAGCCCCGAGACGGCACCTACCTCCCCAGCGGGGCCCCGGACTTCGGCGCCGCCTTCGAGGAGGCCATGGATTGGATCCTTCAGCCGAGCGGCATGACCGTGGCCCAGCTCAAGCAGCATCCCGGCGGCATGCCGGTGCCGAACGCCTTGCCCACCACCTTCAAGAAGTACGAGGACGGCGGCTTCCCCACCCCCAGCGGGAAGATGGAGTTCGCCTCCACGCTCATGGAGAAGTACTCCGACGTAGAGGGCATCGATCCACTCCCGCTCTTCCGCGAGCCGAGGCTGAGCGCGGAGTCGAGTCCTGAGGTGGCGCGGGAATACCCACTCATCCTGGGCACGGGCACCCGCCTGCCCATGTTCATCCATTCGCGCACCTTCCGGCTGCCCTGGACGCGCAGCCTGCGGCCCGATGCTGCCGTGGACCTCAACCCCGCCGACGCGGCCCGGCTGGGCGTCGCGCAGGGCGACCGGGTAGAGCTGTCCACACCGCAGGGCAGCATCGAGGTGGCCGCCAACCTCACCGAACTGGCCTACCCCGGGGCCGCCCACATGTTCCACGACTACCCCGAGGCCGACGTCAACACGCTGATCCCAGGGGACTACCTCGACCCCATCTCCGGCTTCCCCGGCTACAAAGCCCTGCTGTGCAAGGTACGGAAGGTGGGCGCACCGGGCGCCGCCAAGGTCTCCGGGGCGGCTGGGTTCTCCGCGGCCGCCGGGGGCGCTGAGGGCGCCCAATCGCCGTCCGCCACACCGGCAACTGCCGCGCCGCCTACATCTGAAGCGGAAGGAGGCCGGTCATGAGTCACGCCTTCTACCTCGACCTCGACCGCTGCACCGGCTGCATGGCCTGTGCCGTGGCCTGCATGGACCAGAACGACCTCGACATGAGCGGTCCGGGCGGCGCCTCGACCGCCTGGCGGCGGATCTTCCAACTGGAGAGCGGGGCCGCTCCGGACGCGCGGCTGCGCTACGTCTCCCTGGCCTGCATGCACTGCGAGGACGCCCCCTGCATCGTGGGCTGTCCCACCGGGGCGCTGGCACGAGATACCGTCACCCACGCTGTGAAGGTCGACGCTGCACTCTGCATCGGCTGCCATAGCTGCTCCATCGCCTGCCCGTTCGGCGTGCCTCGTTTCGGCAGGGACGGCATCATGCAAAAGTGCGACCTGTGCAGTGCCCGCCTGGAAGCCGGTCTGGAGCCGGCCTGCGTGCGCGTGTGCCCCACTCGGGCCCTCCATCAGGGCGATCCCAATCAGATGGGTCTGGAACAGGAAAGGAAGGCGGCCGCGCGACTGGCGGGCGGGTCCTAAGGGATCAGGGATGGTCTATCCGGTGATGACCCCCGCTTCGGCATAGGCGTTCGCCGGTCCCTAGAACATGCCGTTAGGGTTGGCCGAGGTCTCCGGTATATCTTGGATCGTATCCCAGTGCTCGACTATCATTCCTTCTTCCAGCCGAAAGATCTCGATGATCGCCCGGCCTCGCGTGTGAGGCGAGCGCATGGAGTGCACGTGGAGGACCACGAAGTCGCCCTCACCCAGAACGCGTTTGATCTCAGAACGTGCCTCGGGATGCTCCGTCCCCAGGTAGCCGATGAAGGCGGCCAGTCCCTCCGGCCCTTCCGCCACGAGAGGGTTGTGCTGGCGATAGTATGGCCCGATGTAGCGAGAGGCGGCGGCATAGTCCTTCTGATTGATGATGAGGTCGTAGAACTCGGCCACTATCCGCTTGTTGGTCTCGACCTTCTCGATCGTGGCAGCATCCGTGTGACCGTCGGGGTGTGTGTCTGCGCTCGGCTCCACCATGCGGCATCTCTCCTGCATCGTCTTCTTCCGCAACCTCCCCAGCTTCCATCAATCCGCAGACAGATGCAATACGCGCGTCCAATCCACAGCCGCCCGTGTTGTAGTATGCATCGAGGAGAGCAGCCCAGGGGGATACAGGGATGGCCATAGCTATCGTAGGAATGCTCGACGAACGGGAAGAAGCGCTCGGAGTCATTCGGGACCGGATCCAGCGCAGAGGCCACGAGACCTGCCTGATAGACATCAGCGTCGGGTCAGGAGCCATTGTTCCCGTGCTCGAGCCAGACGTGAGCCAGCGCGAACTGGCCGCACTGGCTGCGGAGAGCGCCGGGTTGACGATCGCAGGGGGTCACAGTGCCACCTCGATCATGACCGCGGGCCTCAGAGCCAAGGTGGCGGCCCTCTTCGGGGCCGGTGAACTCCAGGGCATCATCGCCATCACGGGCATGACAGGGGCTCTCATAGTGCTGCCGGCCATGAAGGACCTTCCGTTCGGGGTGCCCAAGCTCCTCATTTCGGGTGCGACCGGTCAACCCGTCCACGCCGCCAAGTTCGCGGAGTACTTCTCACTTCGCGACATCACGCTGATGCACACCGTCGTCGACACCGTGGGCATGAACCCCATGGTCAGAGCCCTCGCCCTGAACGGAGCCGACGCCGTCTCCGGTATGGTGGAAGGGGGTCCTGTCTCTATGGAGGGCGATCTCCCCTCCGTCGCGGTGACGGAGTTCGGCTACTGCGACAAAGGCGCCGGGTATGTCCGCCAGGCTCTGGGCGAGGAGTTCGAGATCGTGTCCATCCACGCCACCGGCATCGGCGACAGGGCCGCCCTCGATCTCACGCCCCAGGGGATGTTCAAGGCGTTCATCGACCTCGTTCCCGGAGCCTTCAGCGAACATCTCCTGGGAGGCAACCGCACCGCCGGACCCGACCGGCTCGATGTGGCCATGCACCTGCCCATCCCCTACATCTTCTGTCCCGGCGGCTTTGACATGATCAGTTGCGGCCCTCCGGAGAGAAAGGACGCCAACGACCCTCTGTGGGAATCGAGGAGGCTGGCCGAGCGCAAGCTGTACGTGCAGCCCCCACGAGTGCAGGCCCGCGTGAGCGCCGAGGAGATGGACTATCTGGCCGCGGGAGTGGCGGACAGACTCAACAGGTATGAGCAGAGGAACCGAGTCAAGGCGGTCATCCCTCGACTGGGCTTCTCGTCACTCAGCGTGGAGGGGGGACCGCTGCACGATCCCGCATCGGACGCGGTGTTCTCGCCGGCGCTGCGCTCGTACCTCGATCCTGAGATCGAGGTCATCGACGTCGACGCCGATATCAACAGCCCCGTCTTTGCACGAGCCGTCGCCGACGCGTTGTCAGGCGCTTTCAAGGAGGCCGAAGCCTAGTGGACAAGGTGCAGTTCGTCGATCAGACCATCCGCGATGCCCAGCAGAGCCTCTGGGGTCTGATGATGCGGACGGATCACATCACCCCCATCGCCGAGACCATGGCCAAGGTCGGGTATCTGGCTGTCGCCACTGTGGGCTCGCAGGCTTTCACCATCCAGGTGCGCAACCATGATGAGGACCCCTGGGAGCGGATAAGGGTTCTTTCCGGCCTCATGCCCACCACCTGCCTACGCGGCTCCTACCAGACGGCCAGCCTCTCTTCCTTCGATCTGAGTACGCCGCGCGACGTCATCTCGCTGTGGATTGAGCGCAATGTGGCCAACGGCGTACGGAGCTTCTGGATCTGTGACTACCAGGAGAACATGGAGAGGTTCCGCTACTTCGCGAGGGTGGCGAAAGGCTTCGGCGCGGAGATCGTCACTTCGCTCATGTACACCAGCAGCCCCCTCCACACCCAGGATCACTGGGTGGCAAAGACCCGCCTGATCGCCGACTCACGGGACTATATAGATCGCATCATGATCTCGGACGAGTCGGGCGTCATCACTCCGGAGCAGACCCGGGAGCTGATCACCGTCGTGCGGCAGAACTGCGACGGCATTCCGCTGGAGTTCCACTGCCACTGCAACTCCGGCCTGGCTCCGCTGTGCTACCTCGAGGCGGCTGAAGTCGGGCGTCACGACCCTCCACACGGCAGTGGCTCCCCTCGCCAACGGTACGTCGCTGCCGGCGACCGAGACCGTCATCAAGAACCTGCGCCGCCTGGGTTTCGAGTCGGATCTGGACGAGGACGCATTGGCAGCCGTGTCGGCGCATTTCAGAGGAATCGCCGAGAGAGAGGGACTTCCGGTCGGGAGGCCCATGGAGTACGACCTCTTCCATTTCGAACATCAAGTGCCCGGTGGCATGGTCTCGAATTTCGTCCGGCAACTCCGGGAACTGAACATGGAGGACCGGCTGGACGAGATCCTCGAGGAAGCGGTGCGGGTACGCAGGGAATACGGCTACCCGGTCATGGCCACGCCCTATTCGCAGATCGTGGGGGCGCAGGCCTTCGAGAACGTCGTCTCCGGCGAGCGCTACGGCAAGGTCACGGACGAGTCCATCAAGTACCTGCTGGGATACTACGGCCAGCCCGCCTATCCGCTGGATGAGGACCTCATGGAGCGCGTGGCCGGCCTGCCAAGGACTAGGGAGTTCCTCGACTGGAAGCCGGAAGGGTACCTCAAGACCATCGACGAACTGCGCCGTGAGCTCGGCCCGGACCTCTCCGACGACGACCTGCTGCTGAAGGTGCTCATCCCAGGAAGACCTGTGAAGCGCGGCGCGCCGGCGAAGCCGGCGGCCGCGACCCCGGCGGTCTCGCAACCCGCAGCGAGCGGCGCGGCGCCTGCCGGCGCCGCGCCCCACCCTACCGGCCTCCCCCGCGAGTACGCGGTGGAGGTGGACGGCGATGTGTTCACCGTGAGGATCTCGCCCCTCGGCAGCGACGGCGGAAGTATTGTCTCAGCCTCCGCGGCAGCGCAGGACGCAGCCCGCGGCGCGCCCGGGCCGCAGACTCCTGCCGGACCCCGCGAACTGCCCGAGGGCGCCATCCTGTGCGGCGCGCCCGGCCTGATACTCTCCCTGCTGGTGCAGGTGGGAGACGCCGTGGCCGAGGGTGACGAGATCGCCCTGATCGAGACCATGAAGATGAAGAGACCCATCGTCGCGCCCTGCAGTGGAGTGGTGCGGGAGACCCCCACACAAGAGGGCCAGATGGTGGCCGCCGAGGACGTTCTCATGGTGGTGATCTAAGATGCTCGGCTCCGCACCGGCGGGCCAGGCGACTCAGAGCGCGCCGCGCGCGGCGATGCAAGTGGCGCCGCGCGGAGCCGCGGCGGCGCCCGACCGGGTGAGAGCATGATCAGGAAGATCCTCGTCGCCAACCGCGGCGAGATAGCTGTCCGTGTCATGCGCGCCTGCCGGGAGATGGGCATCCGCTCCGTGGGGGTCTACTCCGAGGCCGACACCGATGCGTTGTTCGCCAGCTATGCCGACGAAGCCTATCCCATCGGTCCGGCACCGGCCTCACAGAGCTATCTCGACATCGACAAGATCATCGCCACCGCGATGGAAAGCGGGGCTGACGCCGTCCATCCCGGTTACGGCTTCCTGGCTGAGAATCCGCGCTTCGCGGCTGGCTGTGAAGAGGCCGGACTCAAGTTCATAGGTCCATCGGCCCGAGTCCTGGAACTCATGGGCGACAAGGCCGCTGCACGCCGGGAGATGGTGGCGGCGGGCGTCCCCGTGGTGCCGGGCACAACCGAGTGCGTCACCTCCTTCGAGCAGGCCCGGGCCATCGCTGAGGAGATCGGCTATCCCGTCATCATCAAGCCCTCCGGCGGCGGAGGCGGGATAGGCATGACCATCGTGGAGGGTGAGGGCGATTTGTCCAAAGCGCTCTCATCAACGCAGGCCATCGCCACCGCGGCCTTCGGTATCGGGGGCGTCTACATCGAGAGGTATCTGCCCGACCCCCGCCACATCGAGTTCCAGGTACTGGCGGACGTCCAGGGCAACGTCGTCCATCTGGGCGAGCGGGAATGCTCCATCCAGCGCAGACACCAGAAGCTCATAGAAGAGTCTCCTTCCCCCGCGCTCGACGCCGCCACCCGCCGGTCCATGGGCGAGGTGGCGGTCAACGCGGCCCGCTCTGTGGGATACGAAGGGGCGGGCACGGTGGAGTTCCTCTGGTCGAAGGGGAGCTATCTACTTCCTGGAGGTGAACGCCCGCGTCCAGGTGGAGCACCCCGTGACGGAGATGGTCACCGGCATCGATATCGTCCAGGAGCAGATACGCATCGCGTCGGGGCTGCCCTTGGGCTTCGCGCAGGATGATATCCACGTGAGGGGAAGTGCCATTGAGTGCCGGATCAACGCCGAAGACCCGCTGGAAGGCTTCGTCCCCACGCCGGGCAGGATCCGGAGATACCTGCCTCCGGGCGGAGCCGGGATCAGGGTGGACGGGGGGGTCTACGACTCTTACACCATCCCTCCTTACTACGACTCACTGATAGCGAAGTTGATCGCGTGGGGCGGAGACCGAGACGAAGCCATCGCCAGGATGCGACGCGCCCTCTACGAGTACGCCATCGTAGGCGTCAAGACCAACATCCCCTTCCACCAGGCCGTCATGAACAACCAGCGCTTCGTAAGGGGTGAACTGGGGACGCACTTCGTGGAGCAGGAGGTCGGCTTACTGGACGATATGAGGCGCATAGTCTCGTCGGAACAGGATCTGAGCACGAAGCTACCGCACGTCTCCGCGGACAAGAAGAGGATAGCCGCCCTTGCGGCGGTGGCAGCCATGGTAGACGCGAACGAACGCATCTGAACCGCGAAATGCCAATGGGGGAACACATGGGTGACAAACCGAGAGTACTGCTGGTGGCCACGCTGGATTCCAAGGAAGTGGAGACGCGCTTCATCAGAGACCACCTCGAGGACCTGGGCTTGGAGGTCTATCTCCTTGACGCGAGTATCCGCGGCACGGTCGAGGGAGGCGCTCACATCACTCCCGACCAGATCGCGGCGGCCGTCGGCACCACCATGCCCGACATCCGCGCCCTCAACCACGAGGGCAAGTGCATGGCGCTCATGATCGAGGGCTCCATCATCCGCGCCCACGAACTGGATGAACAGGTGGGCTTCAGCGGCATCATCGCGGCAGGCGGGTCAGGCGGTAGCACGTTGGGGGCAGCCGTCATGCGCACCTTCCCCTTCGGCCTGCCCAAGGTGCTCATCTCGACCATGGCCTCGGGCATGACCAAGCCCTTCGTCGGCACCAAGGACATCGCCATGTTCAACTCCGTGTGCGACGTGGCGGGGCTCAACACGGTCACGCGGCGGGTGTTCGAGAACGGGACTCTGGCGCTGGCCGGCATGGCCCACGGATATACCGCCATCGTGCCCTCGGGTAGGCCCGTGGCCGCCATGACCACTCTCAGCACCACCGACCGCTGCTGCAACCGGGTCCGCGGGGCACTGGAACAGCGGGGATATGAAGTCATGGTCTTCCACTCCCAGGGAACAGGCGGGCAGGCCATGGACGAGACCGTGCGCGAGCAGGATGTCTCCCTCGTGGTGGATCTGTCTCTGATAGAGGTGGGCGACTACCTGGCCCAGGGTCTCTACGACGGGGGGCCCGACCGGTGCAAGGCGGCCCTCGAGAAGGGCGTGCCCACCATCTTCGTCCCCGGGAACATCGACTTCCTGGTCGACGGCCCCGTCGAGGGCGCGCGACTGCGTTTCCCGGGAAGGCGCTACCACATCCACAACGCCTCCGTGACGGCGGTGCGGGCCAACGCCGACGACTTCAGACGTCTGGCGGAGCATATGGCGGGGCTCATCAAGGAGGCCAAGGGACCGGTCGCCTTCTTCGTCCCCCTGCTCGGTCTCTCCTCCCATGACAGCGAACAGGGCCACCTGCACGACCCGTCACTGCCGCCGGTCTTCGCTGAGCACCTGCAGAAGGTGATACCCGAGTGTGTTCCGGTGGTCGTCCTTCCCTATCACATCAACGACGAGGAGTTCGCCGACGCCCTCATCGAGCAGGCGCTGGCCTTCGAGGAGGTATAGAGCGTGACCTGTGACCAGATGACGTCCCGAGAGCGCTGGGACGCCCTCATCAAGGGCGACCGCCTCGACCGCGTGCCCTGTCTCCAGTTCATGCTCGGCCATGCTGCGGTGGTCAACGGCAAGCCTATCGCCAAGGTGTACGACGACGCCGAAGCCAGCTTGACCTGCCAGCGCAACGCCATGGCCCTCTACGGCCACGACGGCCTGATCATGCACGGCTGGGCCAACGCGGGCGGCGCCGAGTTCGGAGGCGCGATCGAGTTCCCCTATCGCAAGTATGCCGGCGCTCCCATGATGAAGAAGAACCCCGTCCAGAACGAGGACGACGCCTGGGCCTTGACCGTGCCCGAGGACATCCTCTCCGCCGGCACCATGCCGGTGTCCCTCGCCTTCTCCCGCCTGCAGTACGACCTGGGGATGCCGGTCACCATCCAGGTGGGCTCCCCGCTCACGTGGGCCGGCTCGGTGTGCGGGGAAGAGCGCCTCATGGTGTGGCTCATCAAGAAGCCGGAACTCGTCCACCACGTCCTACGCGTGATCACCGACTTCATCCTACGTAAGGCCGATCACTGGATCACGACCTTCGGGGCCGAGAACCTCATGGCCTTCGACCTCTGCATCGAGACCACCAAGCTCTACTCGCCCCGGCAATTCGAGACGTTTGCCTTCCCCTATCTGAAAGAGATTCACGAGCATCTCACGACGCAAGGGACCTCCATAATCCTCAGCCACATCTGCGGCGAGCAGAACAAGAATCTACCTCTGTGGTCCCAACTCTCCTACGGCAGGCGGGGCATGATAAGTGTGGGCAGGGAGGTAGCACTGCCCGACGCCGGCCAGATGTTCCCCGAATGCATCATCATGGGCAACGTCGACCCGGTGACCGTGCAAGAGGGCACTCCTGAGGAGGTGCACGCACTCTGTCGCGGTTGCATCGAGGAGGGAAAAGAACATCCCGGAGGTTACGCGCTCATGACTGGCTGTGAGGTGCCCCCGCAGGCGCCTCCGGTGAACGTAGGCCGGATGGTCCCGGCGTGTCGCGAGTTCGGTCGATACTAACCCCCGAGAAGGAGACGTTCATGGCAGACGAAGCAACCATCCTCGCACAGCTCAAGCAGGCAGTCATAGACGGAGACGAGGAGGCGGCCAAGCAGGCGGCGGAAGCGGCGGCGGAGGCGGGAGTGGATCCCCAGAAGGGCATCATGGAGGGTCTGGCCGCGGGCATGGCCGAGATGGGCCGCCTCTACGAGGAGGAGGAGTGCTACGTACCGGAGCTCATGGTCTCCTCCGAGGCCCTCTACGCCGGTCTGGATGTGCTGAAGCCCCTGGTGGTCCAGTCGGCCGATGGCTCCGGCGCCAAGGGTGTGGCCGTCATCGGAGTCGTCCAAGGCGACATCCACGATATCGGCAAGAATCTGGTCAAGATGATGCTCGAGGTCTCCGGGATCGACGTGCACGACCTCGGACGCGATGTGGACATGGAATCTTTCATTGAGGAGTGCCAGAAGGTCGAGGCCGATCTGCTCTGTCTCTCCGCGCTCATGACCACCACCCTCATCGCCATCAAGGACTTCATGCCCGAGTTCAAGGCCAAGCTCCCGGGAGTCAAGATCATGATCGGCGGAGCTCCGCTCAGCCAGCAACTGGCCGACGATTGGGGCGCCGACGGGTACGGCATGAATGCCATGGAAGCGGCGCGGGTAGCCACCCGCCTACTGGAGGGTTAGACCATGTGGTGCGAGACGATGACAAGTGCCGAGCGGATGGCCGCCCTCATGCTCGGAGAACGGCCCGACCGGGTCCCGGTCACACCGATGATCTTCGGACACACCGCCCTCGTCTGCGGGCAGCCGCTCGCCCGCGTCTACGACGACGCCGAGCAGAGCTTCCGCTGCCAGCTGCTGGCGGCCGAGATGTACGGTTACGACGGAGGCCCTCTCTATGTCTACGCGTCGGCGGGAGCATGGGAGTTCGGCGGGGACATCGAGTTCCCCCTCAAGAAGTACTCCGGCGCTCCGGTTGTGACGCGCACGCCCATCCAGACTGAGGATGACGTCCATACCCTCCAGGTCCCTGAGGATATCACCAAGGTCGGGGCCCTCCCCATCGCCCTCCGCTTCGCCCGGCTGCAGGCTGAACACGGGATGCCCGTGACCCTGCACACAGGCGGCGCCTTCTCTATGGCAGGCTCCATCCTGGGCGAAGAACGCATGATGGGCTGGCTGCTCAAGAAGCCCGACCTGGTGCACGTGGTGCTGGGCAAGGTGTGCGAGTACCTCGGCAGAGTGGCGGAGCACTACGTGAAGGAGTTCGGTGTGGAGAGCCTCATGGGTTTCGGAGGCGAGCCCACAGCTTCCAACCGGCTCATATCTCCGAAGCAGTTCGAGACCTTCGTGCTCCCGTATCAGCAGCGCATCAATCAGCGGCTCATCGACCTGGGTATCGTCAGGCAGGTCATGCACCTCTGTGGTGAGCAGAACAAGAACCTGCCTTTCTGGCAGCAGGTACCCATGACGCGGCAGACCATCATCAGCGTGGGTCGCGAGGTCAGTCTGGCCAAAGCCATGGAGATGTTCCCCGAGCAGATCGTGGCCGGCAACGTCGACCCCACGCTCATCCAGGAGGGCCAGGCCGAGGAGGTCCTGGAACAATCGCGGGAGTGCATCGAGGTGGCCAAGTACCACGAGGGCGGCTTCATCCTCATGGCAGGCTGCGATGTGCCGCCGCAGGCACCGCCGGTGAACGTCTTCCAGATGGTCAAGGCTGCGCGGGAGTACGGCCGCTACTAACAGGCCGCAGCCGCGGCCGAGCAGGGCGCGCAGGTTGCGCCCCAGCACCGTCGAGTACTCGTCCAGGTCGAGGGTGGCCAACTTGGCGCGCAGGGCCGGGGGCAGGTCCTCCAGAGAGCGGTCTTCGAGGATGACCTCTGTCTCCTCGCGGTCGAACTCGGCCACCACGTTCTCCTTGCGCAGGTGGTAGCGGTTGGCGGGGCACAGGGCTTGGCAGCGCATGCAGCCCACCAGGCTGTTGTGCGCACCGGCATCGAGGTCCGCGGGCCACTCCCCCTCATGCTCGTTGAGGTACGTGAGACAGCGCTGGGCGTCTATGACCGTGCCGTCGTAGGGAATGCAGCCGGTCGGACATACATGGTGGCAGTTGCGGCATGGAGGACAGCAACTGAGGCGGAGACTACCCTTGGGCTCGTACTCCTCGGCCCCCAAGTCGGCGTCGGTGCAGAAGGCATCGAGCCGCGCGAAGGTCCCCATGCCGCGCACGTAGACCAGGTTGTTGCGTCCATACTGGGCCAGACCGGTGTGCGCGGCGAGGAGTTTCACCGGCGCCGTCGCGCGCGCCACCTCGAAGCCTGCCGGCCCGAGGACGCACCGCAAGATGCGCAGGCAGCGCCTCCTCGCCCCGCTCGAAATGTACGTGGGCGGCACTACCGCCTCGAAGGGCCCCTCCGCAAACTGAAAGCGGACCTTGACCGCCGGCGAGAGAGCGGCGGTCACGATGACCGTGCGTGGGCCGCCGACCTCGGGCGGACACGAGAAATGCAGGCTGCCGCTGTATTCCTCGGCCACCTTCTCGTCAAGAAGACCGTCCTTCACCA
The DNA here is from genome assembly GCA_963816155.1 of uncultured Actinomycetes bacterium. GTDB lineage: Bacteria > Actinomycetota > Thermoleophilia > RBG-16-64-13 > RBG-16-64-13 > JAXGXJ01. The sequence goes on from CAWFJE010000005.1 coordinate 177,315, forward strand.
GGTCGGCGAGTACCTTCTCCAACCGCGGCATCAGTGCGACCGGAGCGAGGCGGTACGCATAACCGCCTTCCCCCAGCGCTTTGTCGAGCCGCTCCCTGAGGACCGTGCTTGGTATCAATGAACCTCCCGGCGGCGGGATCGAGCCATAGATGGTCGCATTATCGATGACCCCGGGAGCGCATGCAAGCAGCCCACCACGCGGTATGCTTAGGCGGCATGAACGTATCCACACTACCGGGAGGTCCTCGGATGCAGCAGGTCACGCCCCCATACCCCGCCGACCCGCCCTATCCCGCCACGCTGAACGTCGACTATCCGGACAGGCCGCTGAGCAGACTCAGCACGGCCTTCCGGTTTCTGTGGATCATCCCCATCGCCGTGATAGCCGCCTTACTGGGAACGGGCACCATCTCCATGGAGGGCGCGAACTACTCCTGGCAGTGGGCTGTCGGAGGAGTACTGTTCGCTCCCGTTCTCCTCATGATCCTCTTCCGCCAGAAGTACCCGCGCTGGTGGTACGACTGGAACCTCCAACTCACCCGGTTCCTCATGCGTGTGACCGTCTATGCCCAGCTACTGCGCGACGAGTACCCGTCGACCGACGAAGAGCAAGCCGTCCACCTCGACTTCCCCTATCCGGAGGCCAAGGCGCTCAATCGTTGGCTACCGTTGGTGAAGTGGTTCCTGGCCATACCCCACTGGATCGTTCTGGCCTTCCTGTATCTGGCGGCCTTCGTGTGCGTGGTGATCGCCTGGTTCGCGATCCTGTTCACAGGCGTCTATCCCTATTCGCTCTTCATGTTCGTGGTGAGCGTCAACCGCTGGGGCCTGCGAGTCATGGCCTACGCCGTGCTGCTGGTGACCGACAAGTACCCGCCCTTCAGCCTGGATTGATAGAGAACTGCCGCCCCGCAGGGGCGGCAGTTCGACGGAGCAAAGACGCGGGATAGGTGCTGCCAGAACGCGGGCGTCAGGCCCGCGACGGACTCTTCTCTACTCGGGATGACCCTGCTGCAGTTCCTCCTCGGAGGCAGCCCGGATGTCGACGACTTCCACGTCGAAGTGCAGGCGAACACCTGCCAGCGGATGATTGGCGTTGACCACCACCACATCGTCCCGCACGTCCATCACGGTGAGAGGCACGTCTCCGCTGGGCGTCTCGCCCGCGAACTGCATGCCCGGAGCCAGTTCCGTCCCGGGAGGGAACTTGTCCATGCCCACTTCGAATATGGCTTCCTCGTCGACTTCGCCGTAGGCCTCACCGGGTTCGACCACCACGTCGGCGGTGTAACCCACGTCGACGCCATCCAAGGCGTTCTCCAGACCGGGGATGATGTTGTCGTACCCATGCAGATAGGTGAGAGGGGCGCAGCCCTCGCTGGAATCGATAGTGTTGCCGTCGTCGTCGGTGAGCGTGTAGTTGAAGCTGACGATGGCGCCTCGGGTCGCCTGCATGGCGAACTCCCTTCTTTCGGTATCTGAATACCGCAGGTTACTACATCATCCAGAGGAAGACAGGCAGGCGGCTCGCGTCGCGAGCCGGACCGCCCGCCTGAGACCTGAGCCGCACAACGCCTCGTCCGGAGCGCGCCCGTCTCACGAACTGCGCGACTCCTCGCACCGCGCTCCCGGTGGCCCCTCGCCTCACGAGCCCGGCGACCCCTCGCCGTTCGGAGCGACCTCGGCAGAATCGGGCGGGGCTTGGCTTGATGTGGTGCCGGCCACGTGGCTTGCGGCCCCGCCTGCGCGGTCAGAGCGGTCCACTTGCCGTGGCGCTCGAGCGCGGTCTCCCGCTTCATCCGCCCGTTGACCATCGCGCGCAGGGAGTCCCTTCCATGCTTGGTGAGGAGCGCCAGCGCCAGGTGACCGAGGAAGAGGGCGATGCCCGTCACGGCCAGAAAGCCGTGCAGCCACAGCGCCCGGGACACGAGCCAAGCCGGCAGATGGACCTTGTTCAGAAGAAGTGACCCGGTGACGACGAAACCGACGGCCCAGGCCGCCACCAGGACTGCGTTCATCTTCTGGCCCGCGTTGAGACGCCTCTGAGGCGGCATGTCCGCACCTCGGAGGACGCCACCCTTCACGGCCATCCAGAACCAGCGCCGGTCGTCCGTGTCCCAGCGGTCAACCTCGCGCACGTCGGTCGCCAAGCTGCGACGATCGAACAGCAGGAAGAGGATGAGCGGGATGACGACCATGAGAAGACCCATGGCCCCGTGGAAGTGGGAGAAGGTGGCCCGAGAACCGCCCAGCCACTCCCGAGTGGGCGGCAGCCACATGAGCACTCCGGTGACGAAAGCGACCAAGAAGAAGAGCGCGTACACCCAATGCGACAGACGCTCGGTCACGGAGAAGCGCGGGACGCCCTCCTTTGCAAGCACTTCAGCGTCTGCCGACAGAGTGGGCTCACTCATTTGATCTCGGCGGCGGCAGGATAGCCTCGCATCTCCCAGTAGCCGTGGTAGCCTTCGGGACCCGGATCGTCAGCCGCGATAGCCTCCACCCGTTCCACCCATTTGACGTCCTTGTACCCGTAGGAACCCGGAAGAACGAGACGCAAAGGTTGGCCGTTGTCGGGAGGAAGAGTCTCGTCGTTCGCCTGGCGGGCAAGCATACTGTCCGGGCGCAGGGCCTCCTCGATGGTGAGTGAGTCGGTGTAGACGCCATCGCCGGAGTGGAACACCAGATGAGTCGCTTGGGGATCGACGTCTGCCCTCTCCATGAACTCCCGCACGGAGACCCCTTTCCACAACACGTTGGTCACTCCCCAACCCTCAACGCACAGGAAATCGCGCGTGAACTCCACCTGAGGAAGGTCGAGGAAGTCGTCCCAGGTGAGGTCGAGCGGCCTGCGGAAGAGTCCGTCCACCGTCAGACGCCACGCCGCCGGATCGAAGTCCGGACCCGGTGCGATGGTGTTGACGCGGAAGGTCCCGCTCGACCCTGACTGTCCGCCGCTGCCACCCAGACTGGGGAGAAGCTCCTTGCCCACAAAAAGGGCCACCAGGCCGGCGACGACCAGACCAATGAAGGTCCGCCGCCCGACGGGCTTCTCGAACACGCTGGGTCTATCCGACTTCTGACCGGTCTCTGTCATCGCTCCCGCTTCGCTCGAAGGTACCGGCAGCGAACGGCTGCTTGGCCGTCCAATGCACGCTTACAGCAGGTGATTCCCCCTGCTCACAAGCTGAAACCCTGGCGCCACCCTAGCCGGCCCCAGCCGGCTGCCGAACGGCGAAGCCTCGGCCACCTGGACGCGCTTCTCCGGAGCACGCGAACCTGTATTCTGTTCTTCCGTGAGGGAATCCTACAAATACGCCATCCTGGGTACCGCGGTGCTCGTGGTGTTCGCCGCTCTGGGTCTGTCGCAGTTCAGCTATCCGGCTATCCTGCCCGCCATGCAGAAGGGCCTCGGCCTGACCAACACTCAGGCCGGCGCCCTGGCTACGGCCAACCTGGCCGGCTACCTGTCCATGGCCATGTTGGGCGGGGCGTTGGCCTCCCGCATCGGCCCCCGAGCCGTGATCACCACAGGACTGGTGCTCGCCTCCGCCGGCATGCTGACGACCGGACTGGCCGACGGTTTCGGTCTGGCGGCGAGTGGACGTGCGCTCACCGGCGTGGGCAGCGCGATGGCGAGCGTGCCCGCCCATCTCCTGCCCACCCACTGGTTCTCGCTTCGGCGCCGCGGGGTAGCCACGGGCGTCCTGCCGCTGGGGGCTTCCATGGGTCTGGTCATCTCGGGGCCCCTCGTTCCTCGCCTGGTCGGTAGCTATGGGGAGTCGGGATGGCGGATCACCTGGTTCGTGCTGGCCGCCCTCGCCGCCTGCGTGGCCCTACTGGCCTGGGCGGTCATCCGGCGCCGACAGCGTCCCGCGCCACCAGTCCCCGATGGTGCCCCGGCGGGCCCGACCTCATCATGGCGCAACGCCTATCTCGCGCGTGGCATCTGGCACCTCAGCGCCATCTACTTCGCCTTCGGTTTCGCCTACATGACATACATGACCTTCTTCACCAAGCGCCTGATCTCCGACTTCGGCTACACGGGGACGCAGGCGGGCCGGCTGTTTATGATCATGGGCCTGGTGAGTATCGTCTGCGGCACGATGTGGGGTTGGATCTCCGACAACATCGGCCGGAGACACGCGCTCATCATCATCCTCGGTCTGCAGACCGTCTGCTACCTCCTCTTCGCGCTCTGGACGGATACCGGAGGGCTGACACTCTCGGCGGTCATCTTCGGCCTGACCGCCTGGGCCACGCCCGCCATCATGGCCACAGCCTGCGGGGACATCGTGGGCCCGGCGCTGGCCTCAACCGCTTTCGGTTTTCTCACGGCGTTCCAGGGGCTGGGGCAGGCCACGGGACCCTACGTCGGCGGTCGTTTGGCCGACGCCCTGCCGTCCTTCACCACCACCTATCTGATCGTAGCCGCGGTCTCTCTCCTGGGTATGGTGGGGGCGATGTTTCTCCCCCGGAGACGGCGGAACAGCTGAATCCGAAGGCGGGGGCCTGCCCCCACGAGCGCTCCGCTCCGTCTGTCCTACCCGCGCTGTATCCTTAACGGGTGAAGACAGACGGTGGATGGGCGAAAGCAGTCCAGGAGGGCATACTGACCGGCGATTTCGAATCTGGCGGCGACACACCCATCGGGGTGGTCCTCGGGCACCTGAACGAGCAGCAGCGCGCGGCGGCAACGCACGGCAGCGATCCCCTGCTCATCGTGGCCGGGGCCGGCACGGGCAAGACGGCCACCCTGGCCCATCGCGTCGCGTACAAGATCGCGACCGGCACCGACCCCGGACGCATCCTCCTTCTCACCTTCACCCGACGCGCCGCGTCCGAGATGCTGCGACGTGTGGAGGGCATACTCCGCCAACTCGAGAACCAGAGCCGGCAGAACGCCCTCCGCGGAGGCGACCAGACCACCGGCGGCGACCAGACCGGCGGCGGTGGCGCTTCCCGTGCGGGAGGTGGCTCCGCCCTAACCGGCGGTGCCGGCGCCGGCCTCGCCCAAGGCGGCAAGGTATGGGGCGGCACGTTCCACGCCACAGCGACACGCCTGCTCAGGTTGCACGGCAGATCTATCGGTCTGCAGCCGTCGTTCACCATCCTCGACCGGGGTGACGCCGAAGACCTCCTGGGCGTACTGCGCACGGAACTGAGTCTGCATAAGAACGACCGGCGCTTCCCGCTCAAGGGCACCTGCATGGACATCTACAGCCGCTGCGTCAATGCCCGCCAGCCGGTGGAGGAGGCGGTGGAGACGCACTTCCCGTGGTGCAAGGACGACGTCGACGACCTACGCCGCCTCTTCGCGGCCTACGTGGACCGCAAGGGCGAGCAGAGCGTCCTCGACTACGACGACCTGTTGCTCTTCTGGCACGGTCTCCTCACCGACCCGCGCGCGGCGCGCGCCGTCCGCAGCCGCTTCGATTGCGTGCTCGTGGACGAATACCAGGACACCAACCACCTCCAAGCCGAGATACTCGAGATGTTGTGCCCGGGCGGCCGGGATCTCACCGTGGTCGGGGATGACGCCCAGGCCATCTACTCGTTCCGGGCGGCGACCGTGAGAAACATCCTCGACTTCCCACAGCAGTTCCCCGACACCCGGGTCGTCACCCTGGAAGAGAACTACCGCAGCACCCAACCCCTTCTCGACGCCACCAACCAGGTCATCGCCGCCGCCACCGAGCGCCACGCCAAGGACCTATGGACCAGGCGCCAGGGAGGTGACCGCCCGCGGCTGGTCACCTGCGAGGACGAGGACGAACAGACCGAGTTCATCGTCCGGCAGATCCTCGAGCACCGCGAGGGGGGACTGGCGCTCAAGCGGCAGGCGGTCCTCTTCAGAGCCTCGCACCACAGCCTGGCTCTGGAGCTGGAGTTGACGCGCCGCAACATCCCCTTCCACAAGTACGGCGGATTGCGCTTCGTGGAGACCGCTCACGTCAAGGACCTCTTGGCCTTCTTACGGCTGGCCGAGAACCCGCGCGACCTCATGGCCGGCACCCGGGTCCTGATGCTGCTCCCCGGCGTGGGGCCGAAGAAGGCCCGGACGTTGATGGACCGCCTGGCGACCGGCACCGCAGCTCCCGCCGGCCTGGCTGAACCCGCCGGCCGAGGCGCGACGTCCGCAGTCATGGCTCTGCCCGGAGCGGCCCCGCCCGCCGACCTCGCGGCCACTCCGGCGCCCGGCTCCGGCTTCCGTTCTTGGGAGACGGCCCCCGCTCCGTCGACGGCCGCCGACGACAAGTGGCGCGCACTGGTGGCACTCATGACCACCATCGGAGCGAAGGAAGGGCCCGACCTAGCCTCCCAGATCAAGCAGATCCGTCTCTTCTACGCCCCCCTCCTCGAGCGCCTCTACGACAACGCGCGCGCCCGTCTCATGGACCTCGAACAGCTCGAGTGGTTGGCCACCCGCTTTCCAGACAGGGCCCGGTTCCTGGCTGAGATCGCCCTGGATCCTCCCAGCTATACCGAAGACCTGGCCGGACCTCCGCTACTCGACGAAGACTTCCTCATCCTCAGCACCATCCACTCAGCCAAGGGGCTGGAATGGGACGCGGTGTATATCATCCACGCGGCCGACGGCAACATCCCGTCCGACATGGCCACGGGCAAGCTCGAGGAGATCGAGGAGGAGCGCCGCCTCTTCTACGTGTCCCTGACCAGAGCCAAGGACTGGCTCTACGTCTGCCATCCCCTCCGCTACTACACGGCGTCCCGCGGTTTCAGCGACATCCATGGCTATGCCCAACTCACGCGCTTCCTGTCGGCCTCAGTGCGCCCCTACTTCCAGCAGTGTCAAGCTCGTGAAGAACTCGGCCCGGCCGACGATCCCCACGGGACGCATGGAGACGACGTGCACCCATACGGACGAGCTGTGACCACCGAGGACATCCGGCGGCGGCTCAAGGACTTCTTCTGAGCGCCTCGCCACTGGAGACTTCTCCCCTCCCGCAGTGACTCGCCACGCGGCCGGCCGCTCATCCTGCCATGAGTGACCAGGCGTGAGATAATGCCGTGTACTCCTGGAGTGCTCATGTGGAGAGTGTTAGATGCCAAGTTGGATAGGACCTTGGGAAATCGCGATAGTCCTTGTTCTGGCCCTCCTCATCTTTGGGCCGAAGAAGTTACCCGATCTCGGCTCTTCCCTGGGTCGCTCGATATCGGGCTTCAAGAAGGGGCTCAAAGAGACCAGCGACGACGTCCAGTCGGCCATCAAGGAAGATGTGACTGCCACTGGGGCCGAGGCAACCACCACGGTCAGCGCCGAAGCAGCCACCACCACGGCCGCCTCGATGCCGGCCGAGGCCACCGCCACCGCCGAGCCCGTGGCCGAGCCCATGACCAGCTCCGTGACGGAGCCTGTGACCGAGCCCATGGCCACCTCTGTTGCTGAGCCCGTGACCGCAGAGACCCCGCGCTCGGCCGCAGGCGGAGAACGCGCAGGTTTAACGAGAGCGCGCACAGGGCCCCATCCGGGGCCCTGTTGATTTGTCGCCGACCTGTGGCCGGCCTCAATCGCGTCCGGACTTCAGGGCAAGACGCCGGGTAGCCGGTCCGCGCGTCAGTCGACGGCGATCATCACATTGCTCGCCTTGACCACCGCATACGCCCGCTTTCCGACCTCCAGCCCGAGGCTCTCGGCGGACTGTTTGGTGATGATCGACACCACCTCCACGCCGTCGCCCAATTCCAGCACCACTTCGGTGTTGACCGCTCCCGGGTTCACGCTCTTGACCGTCCCCGTCAGCACGTTGCGCGCGCTCAGCTTCATGGCTCCCTCCCTGTTCGGAATCTGACCCAGACTGTGGCAGATCGTGGATGCAGCGACCCTCACTCTCGGGAGCCGGTCGGGCCCCGGTCGCATTCCTGCTGTGACGTATACCCATTCCCTCTGCTAGAATAATCGCTCGCTGAGGCGGCGCCTCGTCGCCTTCGGAGAAGTGGCTTGGGAGAAGTGGCCGAGAGGCTGAAGGCGCTCGCCTGCTAAGCGAGTGAAGGAGCAAGATCTCCTTCCGAGGGTTCGAATCCCTCCTTCTCCGCCACCGTGCGCCTGTAGCTCAGCTGGATAGAGCGCTGGTCTACGAAACCAGAGGTCATGGGTTCGAATCCCGTCAGGCGCGTAGGAGAAAGCCCCGATTTGCGGGGCTTTTTCTTCTGTCTCAATCTTCCGAAGTCTCTGTCGAGGCCGTTCATCAACGGTTCATCAACGAACTGCAACTCAGCGAACAGCATCATCCACCACTCCCGGCCACTAAGCAGCCGATACCAGAGCGGCTATCTTCTCAGCCGCCTCTCGCCCCAGAGCGGGGACGCAGTGGGAATACACGTCTAAGGTGAAGGCCACGGTGCTGTGGCCCAGGCGTTCCGAGACGACCTTAGGATGGATGCTGGCCCCCAGGGCGATGGTGGCGTGGGTGTGGCGAAGATCGTGCACGCGGATACGGGGAAGCCCAGAGGCTACGACAGCGTCCTCAAAGAGCTTGCTCACCCGGTCGGGGTGAAGCTCCGTTCCGTCCTCTTTGGTGAATACCAAGCCCGTGTCCGTCGCCAGTACCCGATTTCATCCGAACTCTGGTGGGCCGCTCTCAGCGCCCTGCGACCCTCGATCCCGTTTGCGGCTGACCAACACCCTGGCTGGTCTCTTGGCATCATTCGTCAATGACTAGTGGCGATGAACGATCGGGTCAAGCAGTCGCAGGCTGCCGGGCGGCCTGGATCCAGCGACAAGAACGATTAATGGCTCCAGGCCGCCGCGGTTTCAACTCACGGAACTAGTAGGTGGGGTATGTCTCTCAAGTGTAGAACAGATCCAGCCAGTCCACAGCGTAGATGCTGCCTTGGTCCGCCACCCAATAGCAGTTCGGATAGAGTGCCGCAGTCTGGACGTCCCAATTACGCGAGGAGTTGAGAACGTATGTTGGACCGACATACGCGTCATCGCACTGGAGATAGCCTGAAATCTCGGCACCAGGCCTTGTGCGATAGTCCGTATACCAGTAGAGGTTGTATTCAATGGCAGTGGAGTCGTAGTAGATATTCCAACGGGACGGATCCCCGGTGGTCTGGGCAATCTTCAGTTGATGGGCTGTGTCCCAGGCGCTCACGTTTGTGTAGTACTTGCTGAAATAGGACCCGTCGGAGTACGTGATGTAAACCTGGGTGGCGAGGTACTTCTGAAGGACTCCCGACACAAGAACCTTGTGATCCTCGAGGTTCAGCCGGAACCCTCTCCCTGAGGCCGCCATATTGACAAGCTTGACGTTACCGACGTTGGTCTGATGGTTGACTCCGATGTACGGGTTGAAGGGAGCCATATCCTCGGCCGAGTACCAGGTGGCTGCGCCCTTCACCCCCTCCTGGGGGTTCTCCACCCGGACTCTCGCGAAGGCAGGGCCAGCACTGAGCACGAAGGTGAGCGACATTGCTAGCAGACCGAGCAAGAGGCGTCGCCTCATAACCGTCCGTCCTTTCGGTGAGTGTGATCGAAAAGGTGCCCCGCTTCTACCTACTTTACGACTGGATGGAGGTAGCCATCAGGCCCTTGCACCAGCTCGAAGGATGCGCCCTGCATGACGAGGTCTCTGAACGATTCCAAGTCATCCGGGTCCAGGAACTTGGGTGGTGCGATCTCGGAGCGATCACCTTTCCTTGGGGCCTGCTTTGGATATGGGACAGATGGGTAGTCGATGCCGGTCGGTATTCGATCGGGCATCTCGATCATGACCGGGTTCCCGTCCTTGTCGGTTATGACTCTGCCGCCCGTTTCCCAGACTCGCTCTGCGATTTGCATGTCAGGCACGCCCTGGTCGGCCAGTTCCTTGATGTTGCTGGGAACAGGTCCGCGATTGTCCACCGGAAGTGTGTGCACGGTTCCCGACTCCTCGGAATCCTGGTCGGTCCCGGGGACAAGTCCGGTTCTGTCGTCCGCGACCCTCCGGCCTTGGGTGGCCAGATCGGCAAGTGAGACTGGCGTTTGTGTTGAGGCGGTCGACGGCACCACGGAAGCGTCTAGTGTGCTGGTAGGATTCGACTCCATGCCGGTCTGAGCCGAGCAGGCTCCCATAGCGCTGCCCGCCAGAACAACAAAGGCGGCGATCCCTATGAAGCCAAAGAGCCTTGACTTTCTTGACATCGTTCCTCCTTCTCAACCATCTTCTCAAGACGCAAACACCGTCCCATGTCCTACATAGGCGCCTCCTACTGCTTGCGTGCACGCCCTGCGGGCCAGGGCACGAGGCACCGACATCGCATGCGCTGCAGCACCAGTGCGACCGTTGGAGGAACCCATTGGAGAGTTCATCACTGGGACTTGCATTGGTGGCTACAGGTTTCGCGTTCGGTTGAGCTCTTTGCCCTGTATATGTCCGGCAGGCGCCCGACTATTACAGGCTCCACGTAATTGATGCTCAATCTTGCTGCCTTGCTCACGAGCAGCGGCGCGTGTACGCGAGCGAAGCCCCCATTCCTTTTGGAGGGGTCCTACCTTGGGCGGTGGGTGCGAAGAAGGATGGGGCTTCCAGACCGCTGGCTGAACCGGAGCATGCCGCGCCTGTCCATTCTCAGGGTGTCAACTAGAGCGGGTCAACCCAAACCCCAGTTTCCAGCGGCGCATAATTTTCCTCTCCGGGGACAAACACCATGAGCACGTCGTGCTCATTACCCAGGTTCCTGCAATCGCCGCATCAAGGCTCTTGGAACTCGACAGGAGCCCAGTGTCTCGCGGTTCGCATGTCGATCCAGTCGCAATGCAGCTCTAGCCGAATCTCTGCGTCATCTCGAGGAACAAGAAACCGCTCAAGGGAACCCGGTATCGGGAAATAGAGCCCCTCGTAAACCTCTTGGAAAGACTGCTCAAGTTGAATCGCGCCTTCCGCGCGAACGACACTGTTGATGTCCGTCGTGACAACCTCGTCCAACCGGATCTCATACTGGAATGCCGCACTGACGGCATCAGACGCGACGTAGAGAACCTTGTTGCCTGCCCAGACGACCCCGCGACTCTCGCACTCGGGCAACAAATCACCGTATGCGTCGTAGGCGCTATCTGGCAGCCTTAGTAGAACCCGGCCAGCCCGGTTCCACCGTCGTCATCAACTATATGAAGAATACGCGGAGCGTGCTTGGTTGGCTGCTGCTCCGTATGGTTGTGGCCGCCGCTCCCAGTATTCACCACTTGGACATCGGACCGCGTAACAATCTGGCGCTGTCCTCCCCTGCGGACTACCCCAATATCGTCCTTGAGTAGAACCCAGAGTTCCGAACGGCGTTTGGCCAGAAGCTCTAGGTTCAATGCGCGTCTTCCCAGCGGCCAGTGGTACCGAGGACCAGCGCGCACAAATCGTGTTTGGCCGCACCTATCGCGACGCAGGGGATGGGCAAGATACCGGGATGGGGTCGATATCCTTCATCATCCCTAGTTCGCTTTCGCGACGTGAGGCAATCCGGCTGTTAACAGCAGCCCGTGCCGCCTTGTCAACGGACTGGGGGATGTTGTGGGCCGAAGCCAAAGAACTGCCAACGGACCCAGAGGCATTGGCGGCCTAGGGCCCCGGCGCTCTAAGCTCCACCGGCGACGGCGCCAGCCTGTTCTGCGCTGGGTGAGGCCGTGGTTCTTCATGGTCATGACCGTGGGCATCTACGGGCTCTGGGCCTAACGCTGCATGAAGCGGTGGGCGGTCGAGCACACCGTGTTCGCTGTCTAGCCGGATGGCGCGGGGCGGACCATCAACATTTCATCAACGCACCTCGTGACATCTCCTGTCAGCCGTCGTCATACCGGTGTGGACAAATAGGCGAAGCGCCTGCTAATCCGGCACTATTCGGCACCTGCCGACAGGGGCCATCAGGCCCGTAACATGCCTACGAAACCAGAGGTCATGGGTTCGAATCCCGTCAGGCGCGTAGCACCAGAAAGCCCCGGAAACCCCAGGGCTTTCGCTTTGCTGGGTTTGGTTGTTCTTCTCTTCCTCGTGCTTCTGACCGCCCTGGCCGGGCCGGCCTCCGCCAAAGCGGAGGTGTGGAAGGGATTCACGGCCGCATTGGATGCCTACGGAGCTTTTCAGCGGGTTGACATCGTGTTATCGGCACGGCCCCCGGGACCGGCTAGTAGTGTACCTCTCCGAATACGACCCGGCGCTCAGACTCGACCTGAAGAAGCCTTTGTCCGACTGGACAATCGTCAGCAGGGTGACCACACTGACGTCATCTACCGCAGTGGCAAGGACAAAGCCCTTGTCTACGTGGCTCAAAGAGAGCCGACCGAAATCACCCTGACCGGATACACGAGCGTAGGCTGCATGAGAGAGGAGCAGCTCATCGATATCGCTCCTCTCCTGGTGCCGGTGGGGTGAGCGAGCGGCCCGTCGGACCGAGAGTTGCCCTGGAGACCCTCTCTGCCCTATTGGTTGCGTGAACCCGAAGAGACTCCCCCGGTAGGGCCAAGCGCCGTCCGGTGGGGCGTCTCGTGTGGTTCAGGTTGACCCAGAGTAGAATCCGCATATACTCTAGCTATACGGGGAGAGAACCTTTCTCCCCATTTCTTACTCTGGGGGACCGTGAAGATGGGGCCCTCGTGCGAGTTCGTGTCCAGGCCGCTGAGAGCGGCGTCATCTGGGCGTCATCAGTCCACGCACCGCGCCGCTCAGCGTCATAGGCCAAGGCCCCCACCCCCCGCAAGCTTCTGACGCCCGCCCAGACGGGCCAGAGAGACAAACCGTGCAAGAATCGCATACCGCCAGACGGCGGGAGAGTCGCCGTACTCTCTGTGGACGACGATGGTCAGTGTTCGTACGGTGGCGTAGGGAGAGGTGAGAGGAATGTCGCGTCTAGACAAACGGCTCTCGTGGCCGATAGTGGTGTTGGTAGCGGTGGCATTGCTGACTGTGGCAACGGGGGTGGCTTCCGCAGCAAAGAGTGGGCCAGACAAGACGACGACCACGACACAACCTGCAGACCCTGGTCCAACGGACATGATGTCTGATACCGGCATCCTGTTCGGGGACCTCTACGTGCTTCTTCGGTACCTGGGCGGGGATGGAGGCGTCGGCGGCGAACCCATCCTCTCGGTAGAACCGGGGTGGACGGTCGTCGAGATCGGCGAAGACGACAACGGGATCATCTACGAGGTCCAATTGGCAAGCGTTGATGGCGAGTATGTGGTGAGCGAGTGTCTCCAGCCGGTTGCCGATTATCAGCGCTGGGGGGACATATGGCACCCAGAGGGCGATGTTCCCAACAGCGTTGCCAAGCACCAGGTGGTGGAGAGCGGGGAGTATCTGTGGGTCCCTGTCAACGATATTTCCAGCGGTGACTACACGAGCACCTACGAGACGAGCCTCGACAAGAATCGCATACCTCTGGTGCTCACCTACGACGCCACATGGGGGCGGACCGACGCCGCCGTAGGGCTGCTGTGGAGTGCACCCACCTACAACGACGATGGAACCCTCAACCTTGATGGCAAGATCGACCCCTACTTCATCCAACCCGGCGGCGCTTGGACGGATCCAGTCAACGGAGAGGTGACCTACCCGGATGGAGTCCTCTGGACCGACCTATTGCAGGAGGTCAGTTTCGGTCGCATAGATGTCAGCCGATCTCCCGAGGCCGTCCTGCAATCAGCCTTCGATGAGGTGGTCGACTCGATCAACAGCCCCGACACAATCGCCATTGAGATTGATTCCGCAGGGCGCCTACTCTTGACCAAGAACGTGTACGACGAGTACCAGGTCGACCCGGATACCGGCGAGCCGACTCTGCTCGGCACGGTGAAGAAAGCAATCGACTCTCCCCTGGAGAACCTGGCCCTTTACGTCAAACTCCTCAACGACGGCCACCTCGTGACCCCCGGCACGGAGCGCGAGCCGATCGACAACTCCCTTTCCGGCGGTATCCCCATCTGGAAAGAGATCGGGTTGGAGGATGGGCCTTCCGCCGCTCTTCGCCCCACCATCGACATCGAGAAGATGAAGGACTGGGGCCTTGGAAATCTCGTGGATGTCGCTGCCGTCGAGTACTACTACGCGTACTACACCGAAGTCTCCGTAGCGACCACCACGCACAAGGGTAAGCCCAATCAGGATCCAGTCGAAGTGCCGGTCTACAAGGTGGTCGAGGTGCAAGACCCATCGCAGCCACCGCCCGAAGACTATCCAGAGGGTGAAGATCCGGTGGTATGGGAGGGTCTCGCGGCCGATGATGGCGGAAGTCCCTTTGGAGCCAACTTCGGCTTTGCCGCATCGTTCCTGGCCGCGGCTCTAGACAAGACGTCCGACGCCAGCGTGGATCTGATCGTCTATCTCAACTCGATCCTGGGAATCAACCAGGTCGTGGGAGACTACGCGGAAGACCCCGTTTACTTCGACTTCTTGGACGTGACCGGCTACAACCGTGCCGGGACCCTCGGCGCGCGCGGCGAGGTGAGCACCATGGGCGGGAACGACGCTGCCTCCACGTACACCGGCAATGTCTGGGTGCTTCAGCAGATAGAAGAAGGGACCTGGACCGAGACGACAGTCCCGCTCGCCGGCGGTCTCAGCCCCATTGTCTACGACAATATCGACCTTGACCGCGGTACGCACTTCCCGAACGGCGGCCCGGGTGTCGGAGACATTCTCGGGTTCACGCAGATGGCCGACGACGATCTCAGCGTGATCAAGTTCATTCACACCTACCAGATACCGGAACTCCGCTGATCAAAGGCCGCAGACCGAGCACTCCGGAATAGGTGAGAATCGGTGAGCGGGGCAGCGGAGGGGCACACTGCCCCGCTCAGACATGCAGGACGCTGCGAAGGGCTTCCGAAGAGATCCGTCGCCGCTTGGAGCGACGGCCATCCAAGGGAGGACGCCTTCAGTCTACAGGGCCTTCGCAGCCACCATCCCCACAACGACCATGACGATCCCCACCACCGCATTGAGCATGATGTTGGTCGCGGCCAGACCCCAGCTTCCCGACCGATAGAGGGCGATCGTCTCCACGGAGAACGCGGAGAGGGTGGTGAACGCACCGAGAAAGCCGGTGAAGACCAGTAACTGAACGGTCTCCGACAACGCCGCCCGCTGCTCCAGCAGACCTACGAGGAATCCTGCCACGAGGCAACCGGCGAGGT
The DNA here is from genome assembly GCA_963816155.1 of uncultured Actinomycetes bacterium. Lineage (GTDB taxonomy): Bacteria > Actinomycetota > Thermoleophilia > RBG-16-64-13 > RBG-16-64-13 > JAXGXJ01. The sequence goes on from CAWFJE010000005.1 coordinate 192,442, forward strand.
TCACAGCCACCGTGCCGATGGGAAACCCTGTTCCGAAGAGACGCACCCCGGCCTGCACGGTCAGATAGCGAAGAGTGGCGCCGAAGCCACCCCCCACCGCCACGGCCAGGATGCTCACTACGGGTTCTGGCATTGCCTACTCTCCTTCATTCATGGGGCTGGGATCACCCAACCGGATGGACAAGAGGTAGGCGTTATCAGCGAGCAGAGCCGCGGTCACGGCGAACGCCATCGCCTTTCCGGGCGAGACCCGGGCTTAGAATGATAGCAGGCGACGGCCTTCTAGTCGGCAACGCCGTCTCCCAAGTTCGGTCTCCGTCCGGCCCGGGGTCCTGCACGTCGACCGCCCGACTCAGACGATCCGCGCTCACCCTTCAGTCTCTCGGCAGATCGGCCCGGCACAGATGAATAGCCGACGGCGGCACCGACACCTGGACCCGATCATCTACGCATAGACCCATCCGACCCACGTCTGGATTGAGCAGGTAGACGGTCAAAGGTAGCGGTACCTCCACGTCTACAGAGGCGTGGGAGCTGTGGGAGCGCACAGCACGCACAAGACCCTCGAGTACATTCGTGTCCGAGGCTTTGAAGGCCGGCTCCTGGTTCGAAACGTCCGCGCCCGTCTCCCCGGAAGACAGTCCGGGCAGGCCGACCGTGATCTCGTCAGGCCGTACGATCGCGCAGCATGTGTCCCCCACGGCCAGATCCCCAGGCACGGGGGCGACTGCGGCGACAACGCTCGGTCCGGGTGCGGTCCCCAACCTGATCGTGCCTCCCTGCGTCCCCATCTCCAGCACCTCGGCGGGAAAGACGTTGGGGCAACCGAAGAGCCGGGCCACGTCGGCATCGGCGGGGTGGCGCGTCACGTCTTTGGGTTCACCGATCTGCCTCAGTTCCCCGTCGATCAGGATGGCCATGCGGTCGCCCAGCTCCAACCCTTCGTCCAGGTCGTGGGTAACGTACACGACCGTGGCACCCAGTTCCCTGTATAGACGCTTGATCTGGGCCCGCAGACCCAGTCTGGTCTGGCGGTCGAGAGCCGAGAGAGGTTCGTCGAGCAACAACACCTCGGGTTCGATGGCCAAAGCGCGTGCCAGAGCGACGCGCTGCTGCTCCCCTCCCGAAAGTCCGCCTGGATAGCGGCCGAGAAGGTCCTCGATCCCCAGCAGCGCCGCCAGCTTCTCGACCGCTTCCGCGCGTCGGCCGTGGCCGCCTCCGTTCCCGCGGCCGCTATCGGGGGCATTCTTGGGGCCGTCGCCGCGGCCGCGCAGACCGAAAGCGACGTTCTGAGCCACGGTCAGATGCGGAAAGAGCGCATAGTCCTGATACACAAAACCCACGCGCCGCTTCTCGGGCGGTTCCGCGGTCACTTCGCGGCCCCCGAACCAGATGCGCCCGGCCTCCGCCCTGCGCAGGCCGGCCAGCGTCTCAAGCAGGACCGTCTTGCCCGAACCCGTTGGCCCCAGTATGACCAGGAACTCCCCTTGTTCGAGGGCCAACTCGTCCACCCGCAGCGTGAAGTCCCCCGCAGCCACATGTATCCCCTCCGCCCGGATCACCGACGCCGGTCCCTGTTTCGGGGCGGCAGCAACAAAGTCCGGGTGACCACGAGCACTATCAGCGCCAGCACCAACAGCAGCGCCGTTATGGGCAGAGCGGCGGACAATCCGAAGCCCGCGAAGCGCTCGTACACCAGCACGGAGATGACCTTGGGGTTGTAGGCCAGGATGACCACCGCCCCGAACTCGCTTATCCCCCGCGCCCACATGAGCACCGAGCCTCCGAATATCCCTCGCCAGGCCAGAGGAAGGGTCACGCGGCCGAAAGCCGCGAACGGACCGGCCCCCAGGGTGCGCGCCACACGCTCCAGGCGCTCGTCCACGGCGATGAAGGAATCCCGGGCCGTATCCACCAGGATAGGCAGGCTCACGAAGAGCATCGCCACGACGATGCCGGCCACGTTCTCGGTGAAGTAGAGCCCCAGCGATTCCAGCGGCTCCCCCAGCAGGCCCCGCCGCCCGAACACCATGAGCAATGCGACCCCCGCGGCGGTGTGCGGGATGATTATGGGCAGGTCGATGATGCCCTGCACCAGGTTCTTGCCTCGGAAGTCCCGACGGGCCAGCAGGTAAGCGAGCGGGACGCCCAGCACGAGGGCGATCGCCGTGGCCAGGAACGCTGCCAGGAACGTCATCAGAAGGGAACTCAGCACCTGCCGGTCGGCAAGGACCCCGGCCAGATCTCCCGCCGAAGTCGCCAGGAAGGTGGCCAGTAGTGGAATCAGGATGAACAGCAGGAGCAGCAACCCTGCGAGCAGGAAGACCCAGTCGAGCCTGCTGAGCCTGGGCCCGCGATTCACCGACCTAGCCCCTTCTCATGGATCTAGTCTCCCGCGTCGGCGGAGACGCACAGGCCTCTGAGCGGCTCCGGCAAAGCCTTCAGATCATCCGCCAGGGCGGGTGCGATCATGGGCTGATGGTTTTCCGCCATGATCCGTTGCCCTTCGGGTCCCAGAAGGTAGGCGAGGAAGGTGGCCGCCGCCTCCGGTTCGCGCGCGTTGCTTGGGATGGTGGCCCCGTACCGTATGGCTTCTCCTGGGAACTCCGGCTTCACGCTGGCGAAACGCTGGAAATCGAGCTTCACGGTCACGGAATCGTATGTGTCCGCGTAGGTGGGGTCGCTCAGGTCTATCTCGGGCGACAGATCGAGGTATTCCACCCCATGCTGCCGGGCGACGCTCGCGTACTCAAAGGTGTAGTCGACGGTGCCGGCTTGGAGTAGAGGCAGCAACTGTACACTGTAGGGACGCATGATGAGGCTGGAGCCACTCTTGGTCTCCAACACCTCGGGGACCTTGACGACCGTCTGCCCAGCCGCCGTGACTGCCCGAACAGGCACGCGGAACTTGCCCCCGAACACGTCTTGGAACAGGCCCGGCGCCGGATAGTAGTCCTCGGCCAACTTCACCATCATGAAAGCGCGGTATCCGTTGGCGTCCAATCGGGGATCCGCACAGCCCAAGCGCACATCGGGTCGAGTGATAATGTCGGGCCAATTGCGGGCGTCCACCTCGTCCGCGAAGGCGCTCTCGGCGGTGTAGGCGAGCGTCATCTCGTTGGTGGCGAAGATGGTGTACCAGTCGGCATAGGGCTCGTACGTCTCCGGGTCCTCGACCCGGTAGAGCAGCATGGGAATGAGACTGTAGTCGGCAGTCACGAGCACATCCGCCTCTTCGTGCAGATCGCTCACATGCCGGATCACCTGGATGCTGCCGTGCCCCTCCATGTCCACATCGATGTCGGGATATGCGGCCTCGAACTCCTTCTCAAACTGCGCGAAGGGGATGATGAGACTCCCGGCGAACAGCACCCGGATGCTCACCCGTTCGCCTGTCGCTCCGTCGCCGGCCGGACTTCCGCCGGCCGTTTCGTTCGCGCTGCCGTCGGAGCAGCCCGACAGGCAGAACAACGCCAACGACAGAGTCAACGCTAGCGTTCCGGCGAGTGTCGCAATACGGGACATCCGATCGCCTCCGGTCTCCGTCCCTACGACGCGGGAAGAAGGACCTTGATCTCGCCTATGCCGCCCGCCATCTGGGAGTCCTCGACGCCATCGCCCACCAGTCGCAGAGGCCAGTACTCCTCGGGCAACTGCTCGCCGTTGAGCCGATAGGCGACGATGAGGTCCTTGTTGTAGTACATGATGTTGCTCGGTACCGTGATCGTCCCGCTGCCGGAGGTGACGAGTTCGACATCATAGCCGGCATTCGCCAAATCACGGTTGTAGGCGGGCCCTTCATGGGCCACCTCGTCGTCCACTCTACCGACCAGTAAGTAGAGCGGGATTCCCGTCCACTTGTTGCCCTCGGCGTCGGTCCAGGTGCGGCCGTGGCAGCCTTCAGCGGCGCCGGTCTCGAAGGTGGCTCTGTCCATCTCCTCCGTGATCGCCCCCGTGAGAAGCAGTGTCCATTCCTCCTCCACAGACTTGGTCTGGATCCTGGTCACCCACTTGACCCACCAGTGTCCGTCGGTCACTTGGTTCTTCTCCGCGCTCACGATCGCCAGGCGTAGAGGACCGTCGCCGTCTGGGTCAATGGGTTGACCGTCGATCTCGTAGGCGACGAGCGTCTGCAGGGGACCGTCGACCTGCTTCTCCGCGCCGGTAGCCATGTCGTAGGTGAGAAAGTCGCCGCTGGTGAGTTGCTCAATGGAGATGGTCATCTCGTAGCCGTCCTTGGCCGCGATGTTCACGGCCATGTCCGCCGGCGCGCCCCCGACCTCGGCGAACAGGTCCTGGATGAGGACACCCTTGACCAGGGCCGGCGGGGTGATATGCCCGGTGGAACTCTTCATGCCCCCGTAGCCCTCCGTGCTCTTCATGGCCTTGAGTTCTTCGAGGCTGTAGCTCCGTGACCCGTCCAACCCGACGACTTCCAGCGCAGGCTCGCCATCACCTGCGGACAGACCCCCCGCGTCTAGCGACGGGGTCCCTGCGGCGGACGACGTGGTGGTTACAGGTTCGGAATCGCCGCAGCCGGCCAGAAGCAGGCCCGCGGCCAGAAGAACACAAACGGATAGGAGCATGACCGCCACAGCCGGCGGCGACGGAAGAGTGCGCTTCGTGAATGGCAACATTTCGACTTCCTTGACGAGTCCATCAGCTTGTGAGACCTTTTTCTTATACCATATGTCTCGCTACAAATAGTACATAGTCTCTTCCTGGCCCAGGGAGAGAGGCGAAGCCGCAAGGCGGAGGATCGGCATGAGAATACGTTGCACGGGGAGAGTATTGCGAGTCGCGCTGGTCGCGCTACTGCTCAGCATCACGGCGCTCGTTCTCGCTGGCTGCGGTGCCGACGAGACGGTCCTGTCTACGTCACCGTCTGTCGCATCGACATCACCCTCCGCGAGTACCTCCGTCGGCACCGATGCAGCGGGCGCAGCGACCTCGTCCACGTCCACTTCCACCGCGGGGGGTGCGTCATCCACCTCGGCGTCGCTCGTTACCACAAGCACCGGGCAGGAGACCACTACCACTGCGAAACCGACCACAACCAGCAGGCCGGCGACGACTACAACGACCAAGCCGACCACGACGACGGTCAAATCCACCACCACCACGGTGAAGCCGACCACGACTACCGCCAAAGCGACTACTACTACCGCGAAGCCGACCACCACCACTGCGAAGGCCGATGTCGTTCTCACCCTGAGTGGCCCCGGGGGCACTAAGGAGCTCTCCATGGCCGACCTGAAGGCGCTCTCGGCCACGTCCGGATACGGGGGCTGGAAGAACCAGTTGGGCAACATCACCGCGCCCGCCGCCTACAAGGGCGTGACCGTCAACAAACTGCTCGACCTGGTAGGGGGCGGCGGCTCCGCCCTCGTGACGGCGTCGGACGGATATCAGGCCGTGCTTTCGGGAAGCGAGCTGAGCGGCCAATGCAACATGTACGACCCGGCCTCGGGCGAGGCGATCACCGGCATCAGCGGCAGTGTGAAGGTGATCCTCGCCTATTCCAAGAACGGCAAGAGTTTGAGTTCTGGAGATGGTCCACTCCGTATCGCCTTCGTAAGCCCGGAGAAAGACCAGGTAACCGACAGCGACCAGTGGGTCAAGTCGGTCACGAGCATCAAGGCACGGTGAACCCGTAGCCGACAGTGCCTTGGCAGCGCCGAAAGAAGCTATAACCATCAAGGAGGAGATCGTATGAAGCGTAACCGAGTACTTGCGGGCCTGTTCCTAGTCGTCGTTCTCACGCTGGCGCTGGCCACGCCGGTCTTCGCGGTCGAGTTCACCGACGTCGAAGACACCGATTACGAACCCGGCATTACCGCTCTCGCCTACAGGGACTTCATAGGGGGTTATTCGGACGGCGAATTCAAGCCCGACAATCTCCTGCAGCGACAGCAGTTCGCCAAGATGGCCGTTCTCACCATGGGCTATGAGGTCACGACTGCCGACGTCTCCACCTTCCTGGACACGCCGGCCCCCTACGATCCCATCAACAACCCGCTCTACCCCGGCAGCTATGTGGCCGTGGCCGCCGCGAATCAGATCATGATCGGCAGGGACGGCAACGTCTTCGACTTCGGTGGATTGGTCACGCGCCAGCAGGTCATCACCGTGGTCGTACGGGCCGCGGGCGACGCGCTGGAAGCCCCGCCGGCCGACTGGGTGGGAGTACTCCCCGATGACAACCCCTGGCACGGCGACAATATCAGGAAGGCTGAATACAACCGGCTCTTGGTCGGCATCCCCGATCTGAATACCTGGGACCCAACAGACTACGCCACCCGGGGCGAAGCCGCGGAGCTTCTTGCCCAGCTCTTCTATCGCACGGGCAAGATCCTGACACTCGAGGGCCCGGCCTTCTCGCAGGACTTCACCATGGCCGAACTTCAGGCCCTTGGTGACACAGTGGGTTACGGAGGCTGGAAGAACAAGCTCGGGAATATCACAGGGCCCAAGGAGTACGAAGGTATCTCCATCGCCGCGCTCATGACCCTGGCGGGCGGCAGCACCAAGGTGGTCGCTCTGGCGGCCGACGGGTACAAGATCACCTACGACGGTGGCAAAATCGAGGGCAAGCTGCCCCTGTACGACCCGTCCACCGGCGAGACTCTTTTTGATCCGGCCGTGGACACTGATATCCCCGCGGAGATCGGTACGGTCACCATGATCGTCGCCTACGAATGCGAAGACGAGCTGCTCCTTCCCGATGAGGCGCCTCTGCGCATCGGCTTCGTCAGCGACGCCGCCAATCAGGTGAGCCACAGCGGCAGTTGGGCGAAGCAATTGGTCAAGATCACTGTGGAATAGACTCAGAAGTTTGTTACGCGCTCAAAGCGCTCTGGTCAAGCGCGCGCGTGACGCCCCTCCCCCGGGGCACGGCCTCCCTGGACACGTCCAGGGAGGCCTTTCTCTTGTGGCGTGGGTGCAATGTCTGCTGCAGTTCTCGCTATTTGCAATACGAAGACGCCCTCAGCGCACAGGAGGCCCGCCCGCAAGGTCTGCAAAGAGCACGATTCTTGGCTCGCCACCCTCTCCCATCAGGCTTGACATGGGAGGGAGTCCGAGTACAATGAGTTACAGAGTCCCAAGAGCTCAGACGCAGCATCTGAGGAGATTACAAAGGGGCCCGCAGAGGAAACGCGGAGATAAATGGCCGCGAAGTACAGCGAAGCGGGAACGAAGTAAGAGCCGGTGAAAGATGCAAAGCGAGTCCACTTGGGGCTCTCTTTTTGTGCCCCGCAGTGCCCCGCAGCGCCAAGTGCCCGCAGTCTCCGCAGTCCGGCTCTCACCCAGACCTGACTCTGCGCCTAGAGGTCGTCCTTGGTGTGGAACTTCCTGCTCAGACCCAACCCGGCGGCCACAAGGATGAGGGCCAAGATGATCATACCGATGGACAGGCCGCCCGGAAGCATCCCGATCCAGGCCACTCCCATCCCCAGGACGACGCCTGCGATGAGAAGGAATATGCCGAGACCATCCAGTTGCTTGTCAGTGGGCCTTTTCGTACTGTTCCCGCCTTTCGTGCCGCACGGCCTGCGAAACCTATCAGTGCGCGGGGCGGGCGTCAACCCCAGGCGCTCTCTTTCCTGTCCGACCCCTTCGTTAACATCTCCCCATCACACAGCGCCAGCACCATGGGGGTGTTCCAATGCTCCTGCCCAGCCTCATAACAGTCCTCATCCTCCTCGCCCCCGTCGCCTATGTCGCGTGGCGGAAGTTCTCCGTGGTGGAGCAGCACATCACATTCGACACTCCGCAGAGAGGCGTGGCGTCAGTAAGCGTCGTCGTCCAGGAAGACCTCGTACAGAAGCTGCGCATCATCTACGACGACGGACAGATCTGCGAGGTGTTCCCGGCCGCAGCGAAAGGCACCGCTTCCAGCCGGGCCAAGTCCCATGGCCGCACGCACCGCGATCCCCGAACGACGGTGGCCGAGGCTTCGTCCCGACGATAGACGATCCCAAACGGCGGTCGGTCTCGTCTACACGACGTATAGCGTGATGGCCTACGGGACCAGAACGTGCTTGGCCCTGCTGGCCCCTCGACCGACCGTCTCGTACGCTTCGACCGCCTGCTCAAATGGCCAGGTCGATACCTCCGGCGCACGCAGATGGCCCTCTTCGAAACCGCGGCGTAGTTCGTCCAGCATCTTTGCGGTCGCCGTCCCGGTCAGCGCCATCGTGTTCACTCCAAAGAGGCGCGAACGGTTGCGATAGAAATCAATCAAGTCGAAAGACACCCTTCTCTCTATAGAGCTGGTGATAGCGATCTGGCGTCCCTCTGGGCGAAGACATTTGAGCGAAGGCTCGAACAGGTGCGCTCCAACCGTGTCCAACACCAGGTCTGCCCCCCTCCCGTCGGTCAGCGCTCGGACCTCCCTGTCGAGTTCCGAGCAGGCGACATCGATGATGGCATCGGCTTCCGAAGGGCTACTCGCGTTCCTGCAGGCACCGATCACCCGAGCGCCCCTCCAATGGGCGATCTGAACGGCAGCGCGGCCGACGGCCCCCGTGACTCCGACAATCAGAACCGTCTCTCCAGGCTCGACGGCGCCGGTCTGAGCAAGCGCCGACCATGCCGTGAGATAGGGCACCCCTATCGCGGCCGCCTCCTCCATCGAAAGCGAGGCGGGCTTTTCCGAGACCCATTCGCGAGGCATCACTACGTATTCAGCGTGCGCCCCGTCACGAACGACGCCGAAGCCGGGACCACTACCCCAGACCTCCAGTCCGGGGTCGGCTCCACCGGTCACCACTCCGGCGAAATCCCGCCCGGGCACACGAGGAACAGGTGAACTGAAATGACCGGCCACGTTCTTGACGTCGCTGGGATTGATGGCGGCGGCCCTGATCTCGATCAGAACCTCGCCCTCGCCGGGCTCGGGCTTCTTGGTTTCTTTGAGCATCAGGACTTCCGGGGGACCATATCTTTCGAACTCCAGTGCTTTCATTACGACTCCTTGCGTGCGGTACTCGATCGGCATGTTCCCGTCAGGCCGTCCTGCTAGTCAGTGCCCGCGGTAGCAGTGTGTGCGGCAGATCCTGCGACCCGGCCCGCGGTAGCAGCGTCCACGCAGACACCCTCGCAAGTCGGGCAGGGGATTCCGGCATGCCTCCGCAACACAGAGGTATCATTAGTTCGACCAAACTGAGACAAGGAGGCACCGTGAAGAATCAGAAGAAGAGCTGGGCCGATCTGTCGACCGGGCAGAAGGTCGGTCTCGTCGTTCTCGGTACGCTACAGATGGCGCTCTTGGCCGCCACGCTCTGGGATATCAAGAAGACTCCCGCCGACGACATCCGCGGCGACAAACGCATCTGGGTGGGCGTGGCCTTCATCAATTGGTTCGGCCCGCTCGCCTACTTCGCCGCCGGCCGCAAGGATGGGCTGCGCGGGCTCATGGAGCGCTGCGGCTGCTGCCGCTCGGGCGAGGAGATCTGAGCGCGAGCGGTCACGCCGTGGCAGGTCACGGTCCTAGGGCGGACCCCGATCGTATCTTCATGGCCTTGGCCATCGAGGAGGCGCGACGGGCCGGCGAAGAAGGCGAGATCCCCGTCGGGGCCGTACTGGTGATCGAGGGTACCGTCGTCGCCTCCGCCGGCAACGAGCGCGAGCGTCGTCACGACCCCACCGCCCACGCCGAGATGCTGGTACTGCGCGAAGCCGCCGAGGCTGCAGGGGGCTGGCGTCTGCGCGACGCCAGCCTGTACGTCACTCTGGAGCCGTGCGCCATGTGCGCCGGCGCCATCGTGCTGGCGCGCGTGCGGCGCCTCGTGTACGGAGCAGACGATCCCAAAGCAGGTGCGGCGGGCTCCGTGCTCAACATAGTCGACCACCCCGCCCTCAATCACAGTCCTGAAGTCAAAGCCGGCGTCATGGCCGCCGAAGGCGCCGCTCTTCTGCGGGAGTTCTTTCGGAGCAGGCGAGAGGAGGTACTCTGATGTCGCTGACCGACAAGGCCTACGAGACCTACTACTCGGTATCGGGTCTGGTACGCCCGTTCACCCTGGCCGCCTATCTGCGCGACAGACGAGAGGCCGACGCTGCCTGGGAGCGCTCGCGGCCCTCCGATCCGGGAGCCTCCGATCCAGGAGCCTCCGGGTCGGGACCCTTTGCATCGGGAGCCCCCGGCCTGCCGCCCGCCCGTCTCAAGGATATCGGCGTCGTCGAATCGCTCTCCATCCTTCCCCTGGTCGACTTCTACTCCGTGGACGACACGCCTGGCGTAGACGGCCCGGGGCACGCGCCCGGAACGCCCGAGAGTCGTTTCAGCACGGAATCAGGCGTCTCCTATCTGGTGACCGTGGACGACCGCAAGATCCTCTTCGACGTGGGCTACAACGCCCGCGGGGAACATCCATCCCCTCTTCTTCGCAATATGGCGGCCCTGGGCGTTTCTACCGCCGACCTCGACGCGGTCATGATCTCGCACGTCCATCTCGACCATGTCGGTGGCCCGCACGCTCAGGCGGCCCGGACGTTCACGCTCTCTCGCGAGCACGTCGATCTGGGTGGCATCCCAGCCTACGTGCCCGCCCCCATGACGCATCCATCCGCCGCCGTCGAAGTGGTGACCGAAGGCCGCAAGCTCGGCGAGGGTCTTGCGAGCACCGGTCCTCTCACCCGCGCCATCTGGCTCATGGGCCCCGTGGCGGAACAGTCCCTGCTCGTGAACGTGAAGGGTAAGGGCATGGTCATGATCGTCGGCTGCGGTCATCCCTCTCTCTCACACTTGATCGGCCGGGCCACAGATCTGATCGACGCTCCTCTTTACGGCGTCGTCGGGGGCCTGCACTTCCCGGTCACAGGCTCCCGCGTGGGCAAGGGGAGACAGAACGTCATCGGCAGCGGCAAGCCGCCCTGGCGGCGTATCACGCGGCGCGACGCCGCGCAGGCAGTGGCCGTGCTCGACCGCCACGATCCCGGTCTGATCGCCCTCTCCGCCCATGACAGTTGCGATTGGACCTTGGACCTCTTCGCCGGCAGGTTTGGGCCACGCTACCGCCGCGTGCTGGTAGGTGACGAGATCGTGGTGGCCTGAGACGGGCCCGGGAACGACCGGCGCGACGTGAACACGGACGACCACCACGGACACCACGAGCCTGGCGACGCCCATCTGCAGGCGACCCACCAGCACGGCGCGACGCTCCCCCCGCTGGGCGCCGCTCCCGACAGGCGCCTCATCATCAGCCTGGTACTCAATCTACTCATCACCCTGCTCCAGGTGGTTGGCGGCATCGTCGCGAACAGCCTGGGCCTCCTTTCCGACGCTGCACACAACCTCAGTGACGTCGTGGCCTTGGGGCTCAGCCTCTGGGCGGTCAAGCTCGGCCGTAGACCGCGAACGCCCACCCGCACCTACGCCTACAAGCGGGCGGAGATCCTGGTCGCCCTCTTCAACTCCGCCGTACTGGTGGGGCTCTCTCTCTATATAGTCATCGAGGCCCTCAAGCGCATCGCGGCCCCGGAACCCGTGGAGGGCCTCTGGGTCATCGGCTTGGCGGCGGGAGGCCTGGTCATCAACACGTTCGCGGCCCTGCTTCTGCGCTCGCACGGGCACGATCTCAACCTACGCGCGGCCTTCCTGCATCTGGTTGGTGACGCAGCTATCAGCTTCGGGGTCATGCTCAGCGGGATCGTCGTCTATACGACGGGCTGGAGCTACGCCGACCCGCTCGTCTCCATCCTGGTGTCTGTCTGGATCGGCTATCAAGCCGTCCGCATCATCCGCGGCACGGTGAACGTGCTCATGGAAGGGACGCCAGAAGGGGTCGAGTTCACAGAAGTGGAGGCGGCCATCCGAGCCGTCGCAGGAGTCCGGAGCGTGCATGACCTGCATATCTGGTCGATATCCTCGACCGACCTCGCCCTCTCCGCCCACATCGAGGGGGAGGATGTGACGCTTTCCGAGTCGGCGGACCTACTGACGGACATCAAGCGGATGCTGGCCCGCGATTTCGGGATAGGCCACGTGACGTTGGAGCTAGAACCGGCCGGTGGCGAGTGTGCCGGCAGTACCTGCGCGTAGGTGCCCAAGTCGACGGTCGCGAGACCGTCACGATGTGAGCCGCTCGACCTCCTCGGCGGTGGTGAGCCCCGCCAGCACCTTCAAGCGTCCGTCTTCGCGTAGGGTCTTCATCCCCGCGCCTCGAGCGTATTCACGCACCCGGTCCACATCGGGATTGGCCAAGATCAGCTGCCGCAGCTCCCCGTCGACGGGCAGGACCTCGAATAGCCCCACTCTCCCCCGATAGCCGGTGTTGAAGCAGCTGCCGCATCCGGTAGCCCGCGGAACGACAGCTTCGCCCGAACCAAGGATGGCGAGTTCGGCCTTCGTCATCGAACTCGGGTCGACGGACACCATCTGCTTGCATCGCGAACACAGCCGGCGCCCAAGCCTCTGTGCGACGACGCACACCAGGCTGGAGGAGATGAGGTACGGGGGAAGCCCCATCTCTGTCAGGCGGGTGACCGCTGAGGCGGCGTCGTTGGTGTGTAGCGTGGAAAGCACCAGATGGCCGGTGAGAGACGCCTCCGAAGCGATGAAGGCGGTCTCCTTGTCGCGTATCTCACCGATCATGATGATATCCGGGTCGCCGCGCAGCAGCGAGCGGAGCGTGGAGGCGAACGTCAGCCCGATAAGGGGCCGGGTCTGGGACTGCAGGATACCGGGCATCACTCTCTCCACCGGATCCTCTACCGTATAGATCTTGACCTCCGGACGGTTCAACTCCTCGAGTCCCGCGTACAGGGTCGTGGACTTGCCCGCTCCCGTGGGGCCCGTGATCAGTACTTCTCCGAAGGGGCGTCGCAACGCTTCTCGGAACAGAGTCAGCTCCTGACCGCCCATCCCCAAGTCCTCGAGCGTGAGAGCCTGCGCGCTGACGTCCAGCAGGCGGACGGTCACGTTCTCACCGAACACGGTCGGGACGGTAGCGATGCGCAGATCCACCTGGCGGTCTTCAAGACGGAAGGTGGCCCTTCCATCCAGCGGAAGACGCCTCTCCGCTATGTCCATGTCTCCGATTATCTTCATGCGTGACACGACGCCGTCCTTGATGTCCCTATGCACCTCGGTCAGACGATGAAGCATCCCGTCGACCCGCATACGTACCGCCATGTCCCCCTCACGGGGCTCGAAATGGACGTCCGAGGCCCCATGCCGGATCGCGGACGCCAGGATGTCGTTGACCAGCGTCACCACACCCTCATATTGCGCCAACTCGCGGACACTGGGCCCTTCCTTCTTCTCCTCCGCTTCACCCAGGGAGCTCGCTTCCAGACGCTTGCTCTGAGTGTAGGCTGCGTGCAAGGCTTCTTCGAAGGCGTCGAGACTGACCTGTACCGGAGTGACGTCCACCCCCGTGATCAGGCGCGCGTCGTCGATGGTGACGATGTCGGTCGCGTCCACCATGGCGAGCATGAGGGTACCCCGGTTGTTGAAGCGGATCGGTAGGACCCGCCGCGCGCGGCAGAACTGCTCTGACAGTAGGCCCATTGCCGCAGGGTCGTTGTTGATCTCGCGCAGAGCCGAGAGCACCCAAGTGCTTTGCCAGGCCAGCGCCGCCGCGATCTGGTCGGGGGTGGCGTAGCCCAACTCGGCGAGCGTCGCGCCCAGTCTAGCCCCTGTCTCTCGTTGATGGCGGAGGCTGTGTTCCAGCTGCTGCTCGGAGATCACCCCCTGCTCCACGAGGATATCGCCGAGACGGAGGACACCGTGCAGTTCCGCGACGTCCGACATCTATTCACCTTCCGTTCGCCATTGCGCCGACCGGCCCTCCGGTGCCCTGCGACCGGACTACCAGGGCGGAGCGGGCTTCAATGCTCTTGCTCAGTACGTATCGGCCCATCGTGCAGAATCCTCAATAGGGCGACGACCAGCGCGGGTGAGGTGACAAGCCTTGCCACGGGCGTGTGCCGTAGCTTGAGGGACCGGGCGCCGAGCCATCAACCTGGTAAGATATGCATCGATTGATCCATCGATGGAAGGATGTCAGATGGAACGCATCCTCAACGCTACCGAGGCCCGCGTGCACTTCGGAGAGCTCCTGCGCCGTGTCAAGGATCACGATGAGACGGTGGTCGTCGAACGGGGGGGCGTGCCTCAGGCGGTGGTGCTCAGTGTCAGGTACTACGAACGTCTGGTGGCTCGGAGATCGACCGACCACTGGCGCGCACTCGCTGGGGCGGCCCATAGGCGCGTTCAAGAGGAACTCCGCGATGGGAACGCACCCTCCCCTGAGCAGTTGCTCCAGGAAGGGCGCGAGGAACGCGATCACCAACTCAGCGCCGGGATGCCTATCGACGAGCAGCTCGGCAGTGAGTGACCCAGCAACAAGTGGTCCCGGAACCGGGAACCCGGCGATCTGCGTTGATGCGAGCTTCGTCGCCCGTCTCTTCGTCGGACCCGACGATTCCCGGGCATGGACCCTGCTCGAAGGCTGGCTCGAGAATGACGCCCCCATCTACTCCCCCACGCTGCTCGTGTTCGAGCTCACCAACGTCTTCTGCCGCTATCATCGGGCGGGTTACCTGAGCCCTGCGACCACCGAACTCGTGCTGGATGCTGTGGCGGAGTTGCCTCTGAAGCTCGAGCACCACACTTCGCTCGTGAAACCGGCGCTACGCATCGCGGCGGCCCTCAGCCTCCCGGCGACATACGACGCCTACTACCTCGCTCTGGCCGAGAGATACGACGCCGATCTTTGGACGGCGGATCTGCGGCTGCAGACGGCGGCCGCCGGGCTCGGGGTGCGGGTGAAGGTATTGGGGAGGAACGCGGCTTGATTCGGGTAGCGGAGCCTCCCGCGTACGTGTGCGCCGACAAACGCATCTGCAAGGCCGCGCGTCATCCGCTACAATCCTCGATGCGCTGGGTGGCCGAGTGCACAAGAAGCCATCCAGACGCGCCACTTTGGAGAGGTGGCAGAGCTGGTTTAATGCGGCGGTCTCGAAAACCGTTGTGCCGTGCAAACGGTACCGGGGGTTCGAATCCCCCCCTCTCCGTATTGTCTCCCGCAACAAACCACGAAGCGACTCCCCAGCAAGGTCTGGGGGATTCCGAACCCGCGAGGGCGCGAGCGTCAGCGAGACAGTCCCTTTGGACTGTCGAGCAGCGAGCGGTCCGAGCTGAGCCAGATGGCGAGACGAGGACGGCAGCTTGCGCAGCAAGATGCGCGAAT
>CAWFJE010000006.1:0-78049 GCA_963816155.1 uncultured Actinomycetes bacterium
GGACTTGAACCGGGGACACCATGATTTTCAGTCATGTGCTCTACCAACTGAGCTATCCCGCCACAGCTGTGGCCCTTCGCCGACACCGCGAGCAGGTCGACAGTACCGCGAGGCGGGAGCGACGGGACTCGAACCCGCGACCTCCGACGTGACAGGCCGGCGTTCTAACCAACTGAACTACGCCCCCGCGAAACAGTCAGGCGCTTTCGCGCCTCAGGCCGGGTGATTATCGCACGCTCCCGGTCCTTTTGTCCTTGCGAGCAGTGGGCGCAGCAGGATTTGAACCTGCGACCCCCTGCTTGTAAGGCAGGTGCTCTCCCACTGAGCTATGCGCCCAGGCACCCTATCGCGTCGTCAAGCACGTCCTAGGGGCCGAAGTCTTCTTTCTTCGGCGGTCTCCCTACATGGGAAGTGCCCCCAGGGGAATTCGAATCCCCGCCGTCGCCTTGAAAGGGCGATGTCCTAGGCCACTAGACGATGGGGGCACATTGGTGCTGCGGCTCGGCGGAGCGCGCAGCCGAGCGATGCTAACACAAAACCGAGCGGCGTCCAACCTGGCCACGGCGCCGTGCTCGACCTACCCGTGGCGTTGCGTCCGACCTTCCGCTTCGGCGGCGTTGAGTCCACCTGTCGGCCGTCGCGAAACGGGGCCGCCTGTGCTAGCCTTTCGTGCCGGTCGAGCCCTTTCAGAAGGATTGGGATGAAACGCTCCGAGCGAAGCAGTGTTCTCATAGATCTGGCTGCTATCCGCCACAATGTCGCCCATCTCCGTAAGCAGTTGTCGGCTGGGGCGGAGATGCTGGTGGCGGTCAAGGCCGACGCCTACGGTCACGGGACTCTGCCGGTGGCCCAAGCGGTGGTCGCGGCCGGAGCTCGAGGAGTGGCCGTGGCCACGGCAGAGGAGGCCATAGCGCTGCGCGACGCCGGCTTCGAGTCCGGGATCCTGGTCATGGGCCCCCTCTACAGTCTCGATCAGTACGAGGAGTTGGCCTGCCGGGAAGTGGAGTTCGCCATCGTCAGCGACCACATGGCCGCCACCGTCCCCTCCTTGCGTCACACACGCTGCCGCGCGCGCATCCACCTGAAGATCGACAGTGGCATGAACCGACAGGGTCTCCTCCCCCATCAGGTCGATGCCTTCCTGAGTTCCATCCGTGGCATCCCCGAGATCGAACTGGCCGGGGTGATGACCCATTTCGCCTCCGTGACCGAGGATCCCGCTTCTGTCGACCATCAACTGGATCGTTTTCTACCCGCGGTGGAGCGCGTGCGTCGCGAGTGGCCCCAAGCCGCCGCCCACGCCGCCAACAGCGCCGCGACCGTCTCTGACGCGCGCACGCATCTGGACTTCGTCCGCTGCGGCTGCGCGGTCTACGGCCTCTCACCCTGGCAGGGTGACGCCCTCGCCGAAGGGCTGCGCCCGGCTCTCACGTGGAGATCGCAGGTGGTGATCGTCAAGCGGGTGCTTCCGGGAGAAGGAGTGGGCTACGGGCATACCTTCCGTCCCGATGCTCCCACGGACGTGGCTCTGATTCCCATCGGCTACGGAGATGGGGTCTTCCGCGGGCTGAGCAACCGTGGCGAAGTGCTCATCAACGGGCGCCGCTACCCCATGGCGGGACGGGTATCCATGGACTCCTTCGGCGTCGACGTGGGTACCGACGGCCGGGTGCAGGTGGGTGACGCGGTGACGCTGATCGGGGCCGACGGCGACGAACGCATCACAGTGGAGGAAGTCGCCCGCCGCCTCGACACCATCAACTACGAGATCACGTGCGACATCGCCCTCGACCGCACGGAGCGCCACTTTCTGAATGGCGAGTGAGCGGGCTCCAGGCCGACAGGTCGGCCCGCTGAAGTGACGTGGCCGGACCGGCACATGCCGGTCCGGCCACGCTGCGTTCGTGGCGCCGCGCCTCAGGCGCGGCCGCGTCGCGGCAGCCGCTGGGCCACCGCAGGCGTCGCCTCTAGGGCAGTTTCAACCCACAGCTACGGCAGAACTTGTCTTCCGCTCCGTACTCCTGGCCACAGGCGGCGCATTGCTTCGCCTGCTCTTCGGCCGCAGATGAAGCAGCAGCCGCGGCTTCAGCGGAACCGGAGGGCCACACCGGGGGCGAGGCCCAAGTCTTGGCGGGAGGTTCCTCGGCGACGGCCGCCGCCGCAGGGGCGTCATCCGAGGCGGCCGCGACGGCGGCCGCTGCGGCCGCTACCGGGACGGCAGCCGACGTCTGAGAGGCCGGAGGTGCCGCAGGTGCCACCACAGGCGCCGTCTGGGCTCCGGGCTGAGCAGCGTTCTGCGCTCCGGGCTGCTGCTGCTGGTAAGGCGGCGGGCCCGCAGATCCATAAGGTCCGGCGCCTCCGCCTGGGTAGCCGCCGTGGGCCGTGTAGGGCCAGGTAGCCGGCCCACCCAGCCGGTTCTTGAGTTCGTGAGTCTTGAGCCAGTAGATGATCCAGCATATCAACGCGGCCAACCCCACGGCCCAGCCCAGCCCTGGCACCCAGCCCAGGAAGAAGGAGACGATGGCCAAGACGCCTACGGCAATACCCACGTTGTAGCCCTGGTCACCCTCGGGCTTCCAGCCTCGCAGACCGTACTCCGCCAGCAGCGATTCCTTGATCTTGATGACCGTGTAGATGAAGTAGCCCAGGTTGAAGATGGGGATGAAGTTCAGCCACACATGACCGGCAGGCATGGCCCGATTGCGTGGGTCCACCCGCTCCAGCAGCGACTGCAGGTTCCACAGGAAGAAGAACCAGGGCACGATGGCGATCAGAAGCCCTATCACCACTCCGAAGAACGCGGCCCATCCCCAGCCCCAGCCCATATCCCAGTTCCCGCCCCAACCCATCATTGGAAACATGACGACCTCCTCGAGACTCGTCGGACTATAACGTCATACCCGTCAGAGTCATTTCCGTACCATGGCGGCCGCTATCGGCTCGCCGCAGCTACCTCACTTCCGCACCATGGCCACGGCTTTGTCGCGGGCGTCCTCGAGCATCTTGATGTCCGGCTCCGCGATGTGGCCGTTCAACTGCAGAAGGTCGATGGTCGCCCGCGCCTCCTGAATATCCTTGAGCGTGGTCTCGTATACCTGTTCCCAGCTCATCTCCACGCGGGCCACCCCATCCTTGACGGCCTGCATGGCCGTATCGGCGGCCTCGCGGGCGAAGACCTCGGTCTCCTGCATGGTGGGCATGATGTGGTCTGGGGACAGGCCTCTCTCGGCCGCGTAGTCGGCCACGGAATGGGCGGCCGCGATGGCCATCTCATCCGTGATCTTGCGGGCCCGCACCATGAGGGCTCCCTTGAGGATGCCCGGGAAGCCGATGGAGTTGTTCACCTGGTTGGGGAAGTCTCCGCGACCGGTGGCCACGACGTAGGCGCCGGCGTCCTTGGCCGCGTAGGGATAGATCTCAGGGCACCGGGTTGGCGCAGGCGAAGACGATCGACTTCTCGCCCATCGAACTGACCCATGCCGGTTTGATGGTGTCCGGCCCGGGCTTTGAAGCCGCAATGACCACGTCGGCGCCTCTGAGAGCCTCCTCCTCAGTCTCGATGCGACCCGGGTTCGTGGCTTCGCATATCTCCCACTTGCGGTAGTAGGCGGTATCGGCCCTGACGTCGTCGCGGCCCTTGTGCAGACCGCCCTTGCTGTCGAAGACGATCATCCTGTCGGGGTCGGCCCCGTCGGCCAGGATCAGTCGCGCGGCCGTGCTGTTGGCGGCGCCGGCTCCCAGAAGCACGATCTTCACCTGACCCAGCTCTTTGCCCACCACGCGCAGGGCGTTGATGAGCCCGGCCAAGGTAACACTGGCCGTCCCTTGAGCATCGTCGTGCCACACAGGGATGTCACATTCCTCGCGCAGGGTGTCGAGCACCTTGAAGCAGTTGGGCTGGGAGATGTCCTCCAGGTTGACCGCGCCGAAGCTGGGTTGGACCATCTTCACGAAATCGATGATCTTGTCGGCGTCGTGCTTGCCCTCTTTGTTGTAGCTGTCGATGCAGAGAGCCACCCCATCGACCCCGGCCAGGTACTTCATGAGAAAGGCCTTGCCCTCCATGACGCCCAGCCCGCCAGAAGGGGTGACGTCGCCGTCGCCCAGGACGCGAGTGGAGTCGCTGACCACGGCCACCAGATTGCCCCTGTTGCTGAGATCGAAGGAGGCGTTGTTGTCGTCGCGGATGGACGTGGACACCATGGAGACGCCGGGCGTGTAGTAGACGTTGAACCAGTTGAAGCCGTAGATGCCGGCTTTGGGGATGCTTGCGATCTTGCCGCGGTAGAAGCGGTGGGCGCTTGCGGCCAGTTCCTTCAGGAACAGGGTCTGCGCCTTCGCGCGCTCCTCGGGCGTGAAGTCGTCCGGGAAATAGGAGCCCAGGTCGGAAAGTGCGAGGTCCGGTGTCTTCATAGTCTGCTCCGGTGGTAGCTGTGCGGGGCCTAAAGAAGGATGGCCAACATCATAACACCGAGGGTGTCGGCGGCAACTCGACCGGATGGGCTGTGTTTGCGCGGTTTTTGCCCGCCCGCGGCCGGCCCGCACTATCGACACGACGCGGCCCAGGCAGTACGATGCCACCAGTCACGTGACAACACCTACGGTGGGTGCTTGCTTGGATCGCTTGGACATCAACCCGAAGAAGGTGGAGACCCTCAGCGCCACGAAGGGCGTCCCGGACACGGCTGCTGCCCCTGGGCTCCCAGAGGCCAAGCCTGTGAACGAGATCCAGCAGTTCACCGACTCTCTCGTGCGCAAGGCCCTGCTGTGGATGTTTCCCTACTCGATCCGCCCCAACCATCTGACGGTCGTGCGCTTCATCCTCACCCCCATGGTGCTCCTGCTCTTCTACTACGACCTGCCATGGTGGGCCTTGGGGGTCTTCGTGGTAGCTTTCAGCACCGACTTCATCGATGGAGCTATGGCCCGCACTCGCGACCAGATCACTCCCGTGGGTATCGTCATCGATCCCATCGCGGACAAACTGCTGGTGGGGACGGTTCTTGCCTGGGTGGGCTGGGACTACCTGGTGGTGAAGGTCGTGCTGATCTTCATCGCCTTGGAACTGATCCTGACAGCCGTCGGCCTCAGCATGGCCGGGCCGGGACAGCGGGCGCGTCCGGCCAACGCCTTCGGAAAAGTGAAGATGATCGTGCAGAGCCTGGCTCTGACCCTGTTCCTCGTCGCATCCATCCTCGAGCTCGACACGCTACTCACGGTGTCCCTGTATCTGCTGTGGGTGGCCGTTGCCTTCGCCGCGGTCTCGGGCAGCAAGCACATCCTCGGCGTGATCTCGAACCGGC
This sequence comes from uncultured Actinomycetes bacterium, assembly GCA_963816155.1. Classification (GTDB taxonomy): domain Bacteria; phylum Actinomycetota; class Thermoleophilia; order RBG-16-64-13; family RBG-16-64-13; genus JAXGXJ01. The sequence continues at coordinate 5,304 of CAWFJE010000006.1, forward strand.
GCGCACTGACCAAGACCTAGGAGGCCGCCCCGGCGGTCACCAGACGGGTCCACTCCACGAGAGCCGCCAAGAACGCGGCCAGCCTCGTCCGCAGTTGCTCGTCGATGAGCTCGCCGGCAGGGTCGAACTTCTGGCCGGCCATGGGGACACGCAGTTCGGGCTGCACCATGACCAGGGAGTTGGTCTGGATGAAGACCTGGCGCAGAGCCAGCTGGGCCCGCACGGTGCCGCCCTCTCCACCTGAGGCCCCGATGATGCCCACCGGCTTCCCCCGGAGCACTGAGGTCTTGTTGGGGCGCGAAGCCCAGTCGATGGCGTTCTTGAGCACTCCCGGTATGGAGTAGTTGTTCTCGGGAGTGGCGATGAGAAGCGCGTCGGCCGCGCGAATGGCTTCTTTGAACTCGCTGACGGCGGGAGGATCGCCGCCGGCCATGACGTCGGCGTTGAAGTGAGGGATCTGGTCGATCTCATAGATCTCCAGATCCACTCCCTGGGGGAGCAACTGGCCGGCCGCCCGCAGGAGTCCACGGTTGAAGGAGCCCTGCCGCAGGCTGCCGGGGATGCCCAGTATGTGAAAGGCGCTCTCGTCCATCTGCGTGCCTCCGCTCTTGGCCCCGGCCGGGCCGGTACCTAGCCGTACATGTCCACGACAGCCATGATACTAGAGAGAAACCCTCGCATTGACGGCCGCGCGGCAAGCGCCTAGCATGGGGTTCCGAGCGGATGAGAGCGAACGAAGGGCGACAATACCGTGACCGTAGTCACTCGCATGGATCACCGAGACCTGGAGCGCAAGTCATCGGCGGTGACACTCTCCGACATGGAGGTGTTCATCTTCCCTGAGCTGATGTACAGCCTTGTGCTGGCCAACATCATGTCCCCCCGCATATGGCGCTGGCGCGAAGACCGGTGGTTCGACGGCATGGAGAAGATGACCCCCTATCGCCGCGTCACCAGGGTCAAGCAGTACGTCATGGACCACTACGCCTTCAACCTCGACCTCGACACCTGGGGTCTCACCACGAAGCAACGTGAGATGGAGCGCTTCAAAGACCTCGTCCAAGCCGAGGCCCTGGCGCGGTCCAACGCCCTGTTCGGATACGAAGGCGACAAGTACTACTTCGACCTCGATATCCGCACGCACTTCGGCCTCGACAAGTACGAGGGGGACATCATCCCCTACTGGAAGACTGAGACCGTGGAGGCCATGGACGCCTTCTGCCACAAGCCCGGATACGGCACCGGAGCCGGGGAGTGCGTCTCGCTGGCCGCGCTCTACGCGGCGGCGCTGTTCGTGGTCGCCGGAATCCCTCTCAAAGACATCTTCCTGATGGCCACGCCCCTCCATTCCCAGAACTTCGTCGATGTGAGCACGGGCATCCTCACCAACAACCGCCGGCTGGTGACCAAGACCATGTGGTTCAACGGCACCGCCCTATCGGCGCAGGCGCGCAGAGCGCTCGAGAACGAGCGCGTGACTGTCGTGGCCCACGAGAGCGGGTTCATCCACATCCTCTTTCCCGATGCCACCATCGACCCCGAGGACTACCAGCGCTTCTCCACCAAGTTGCGGCGTTTCCTGCAGACCCCACTCACCCCGGAACTGCTGGGCAACTTCATCCGCCACAGTCCCCATCTTCAGAAGTGTTTCCAGGCCCGTTGGTTCAACTTCGGCGCCCACAAGTACATCGCCATGGAGAAGCTCATCGACTACGAATCCACAGCCCCCTACCGCTTCAACGACGACACGCGGGAACGGCTGATGATGGAGGTGGCCGGCGAGGACTTCGAATCAGGGCCTCTGCCCGGACGGATCATCCTCGACGACCTGGAACGGCTGGTCATCGACAAGAAGATCGACATCCGCACCGACGATGGTTTCGCGCTGCTGGTGAGGGAAGTGGGCGAATCGTGTCCGAACGCCCAGGATGCCATCGAGCACCTACGTCGGTTCTGTTGGACGGATCCGCGCCTGCCCGATCCGGCCGAGAAGACGTACAGGTGCATGCAGCCCCGCTTGGCCATCGAGGTGGGCATGGAGCGGGAGGAGATCATCGCCCGCTTGGAGAAGATCCGCGAGACGAACGAACTGGCCGAACTGGCATTCTACGCCTACCGAGACCTTAACCGCACCTCAGCGGAACCCTTCCTGAGGGCGGCCATGGAGCGCTGCCCTGTGTGTCTGGTCGCCACCGCCGACCTCAGCGACGACGAGGTGGTGGCCGCGGTGGAAGGTCTGGAGAACGAGTCCGTCTACGACGAGGAGGGCCGTCTCGCCCAACCCGACGAGGTCTGGAACTACCGGCGCGGGGACGGAGTGGAGAAGGTGGTGCTGCTGGCCAGCATCCTGGGGGTGCGGCACCCGCGGGCTTCTCGGAGCATAGACGTGACGCCGGAAGCGGCGATCCTGCACGTGGACGGGAGCAGCTACGAATTCCCGAGCACCAAGGGGCTCCGCCCGCAGACGTGGCGACTCGACTCCTGACGGTGAACGGATGACGGAGTCACGGGCGCGGCCGGCGCGGCCGGCGCCCGAGGCGCAGTCCGCTGCCGCGCAGCCTACTACCGGGCCGCCTGAGGAGGCCGGAGCGAACGACTCCGCCCCGGGCGGCGGACCGACCCCGCCGCTCGGGGAACCCGCGCAGCCGCATTCACTCGCCTATCTCTACCCGGTCAGCTTCCTCTCCGGGACCATCATCATCGCCCTGGGGCCCATCCTCGACCCCGTCCTTCGCGACCTGGACATCCCTCTCTCCTTGGGAGGGTTGCTGGCGGCCGGCTTCGCCGGCGGCCGAGTCGTAGGCCTGCTCCTCCTCAACATGGGTCTGGCACGCGTACCCCTCAAGTGGCTGGTGGTGGGCGGAGCCACCGCCCAGGCCGTCGGCCTGACCCTGGCCTCGCTGACAGGGACCCTATGGTCACTGTTGGCGGCCCTGGCCGTGGTGGGACTGGCGGCCACCATCCCCGTGGTGGTGCCCGCCATCTGGGTGGGCACCTACGCCAAGCGCACGGCCGAGAGGGCCATGACGCTCACCCTCATCTTCTTCGCGGCAGGCGTGCTCGCCACTCCTCTCGCCATCGGGGTGGCCCTTGCGCTGGGCGCGAGTTGGCGCTGGATCCTGGCTGGGGAGGCGGTCTTCGCCCTGCTTACGGCAATCGCGTTCCTCGCCGTACCTTTGGCCGATGTCCCCGGCAGGGTGAACATCCGTCTGCCCCAGTTCCGCGAACTGCTCAGGTTCGACCCCCGCCTTCTGGGTGTGGTGCTGGGAGCCATGTTCCTGTACATCGGCGCCGAACACATCCTCAACATCTGGCTGGCCGAGTTTCAGATCGAGACCTTCGGAGTCGGGCAGGGGGCCGCGGCCCTCGCGCTCACCCTCTTCTTCGGGGGGATGATGGGAGGACGCTTCGTGACTGTGCCCCTCACGCGGAAGTTCGTGGCCTCGCGCATACTGGCCGTCTCCGGCCTACTCATGGCCTTCTTCGCTGTCCTGACCGCGATGGCTCCCACCTTCGCGGTCTCGGAACTGACCATCTTCCTGGCCGGGGTGGGTGCTTCGCCCTCGTACCCACTGCTCTCCAGCTACATCAACCGCTTCCCCGTGAAGTACTCGGGACTGGTCTACTCCCTCATCACGCTGGCGGTGATCGTGAGCGGAGCCCTCTTCGCCTACGTGGTCGGACCAGCCGCGGAGGCTCTGGGCATGCGCCCCGCGCTGGCTCTGTCCGCGGCCCCGGCCCTGGGTCTGGTACTACTCACCTTCTTCCTCCCCAAGAAGCCACTATCCTCTTCCTCCACCTGAAGGTGAGCCACGGTCCCGCTGCGCGCGATCGATCGTCTCCGAAGACGTCAGCGGGTATCATTCGCCGCATCACGGGCACGGGCGACCGCACACCGAGGGAGAAACGATGGCGTACGCGCTGACCGAGAGCGATCTGAGCGACCTCCAAGAGGCCAGGGCCCGGCTGGAGCACCCAGGTCTGGCCGCCAGGCTGGCCGATGCCTTCGGCCGCCCCATCGAAGCCGGCGTCAAGTTCCTTCCTCGAGGCTGGGACGACCGCATGTCGTCTGTGGTCGAGACCGCGCTCATGCGCGGTCTGCAAGTGTCGATATCGTCGATCAAGAAGGGGCGGGTGGGCCGGTCTCGCGACAGGTTGCACCGTTTGGTCGTCACCGGCTCAGGCGCGGCGTCTGGAGCCCTGGGCCTGGCTTCATTGGCTGTGGAGTTGCCGTTCTCCACCCTCGTCATCCTGCGCTCCATCGCGGACATCGCGCAGAGTGAAGGCTTCGACCTCACCGAACCCGAGGTGCAACTGGCATGCCTCGAAGTGATGGCCTTCGGTGGCCGCAGTGCGGCCGACGATGCCGTGGACAGCGCCTACTGGGTGGTGCGCGGGGCTCTGGCTCAATCGATCGCGAACGCGGCCACCTACATCGCGGAAAAGGGGGTCACCAAGGAAGGCGGCCCCGCCCTTGCCCGCGTCATCACTCTCATCGGCTCGCGTTTCAGCACCGTGGTCACCCAAGCGGCCGCGGCCAAGGCCATACCCGTGATCGGGGCCGTCTCCGGAGGTACGGTCAACTACCTGTTCATGCACCATTTCCAGGAGATGGCGCGCGGCCACTTCACCGTCAAGCGCTTGGAGAGGATGTATGGCTCGGAGATGGTGGAGTGGGCCTACCGCGAGCTCTGAGACCCGCCTGAGTCGGCCCTCCGCCCCGGCCCTGGTCCGGCCTAGCTCGAACCTGCGATCCGTCCTATGGCCTCGGTCAGCGTCTGGGCACGCTGAGTCTCGGACCAGCCCTCCCAAGGGTCACCTTTCAACCGCTGAAGACGATCGCCTATGTTCTTGACCGTGTATGAGTCGGGACGGATGCTCCCCCCCAATTCGCTCCAGCGCAGAGGCACAGCCACGGTGGCATGTTCCCGAGCCCGCGTGGAGTAGGGAGCCACGGCCGTCGCCCCCCGGTTGTTACGCACATAGTCCACGTAGATCTTGCCCCCCCGCTTGGCCTTGGACATGTTGGCCGTATAGCGTTCGGGCGCGTGGGCCACAAAAGCATCGGCCACCGCTCTGCAGAAGGTCCGCACCGTCTCCCAATCCTCGGAAGGCGTGAGAGGGACCTCCACGTGCAGTCCCTTTCCCCCTGTGGTCTTGACGAAGCTCTCCAGTCCCAGTGCGCGGAGCACTTCGCGCATGAGGCGGGCACCGTCTGCCAACGCCTTCCAGGTGACCGTGGGATCGGGGTCGAGATCGAACACCAGCAGGTCGGGGTGCTCGATGTCCGGCCAGGTCGATCCCCACACGTGGATCTCGAGCACTCCCATCTGAACCAGCGCGGTGAGGCTACCGGCCTCGGTGATGGCGAGATACGTGGCCGGGCCGGCCGACTCCTCGATGGTCATGCGCTCGAAAGGCCCGGGGAAATCCTGGCCGGGATGCTTATGGAAGAAGCAGGGCGCAACCCGAGTTCGAGCTTTGCCCTTGGACACCAGCGCCGAGGCGTCGACGCCTTCAGGACAGCGCACCATCGCCACGGGACGACCGACTACGTAAGGCAGCATCAAGTGGGCGACCCGGTCGTAGTGCTCCACCAAGTGCCTCTTGGTCAGGCCCTCCGTCTGCCAGAGGACCTTGTCGGGGTGCGTCAAGGTGATACCGTGGACGACCGCGGCCGCGCCCGGCGCCGCGGCGTCAGGCGTGGCGTCCGAGGCAGCGTCAGCTGCGACGTGCGCCGCGGAATCAGGCGCGTCGTCAAACGTGACATCCATCGCGGGCCGCTCCACCACCACGTCGGCCGGCGCCTTGTCGTCGCGCAGGCCCTTGAAACTCGCGTGTCGGAGACCTCCCTCCCGAGTCCACTCAGCAAAGGCGACCTGTGCCACCAGCAGGGGCTGCACCCAGTGCGAGCCCTTGGGCGTCCGGTCGTCGCGCGCCGTGAAGGGCGAAGAGTCCGTCTCCATCCCGCGCAGCCTCTCCCCCAGGCCCTTCAGGAGGTCCTCGCTGAAGCCCGTCCCCACCTTGCCCACGTAACTCAGCTCGCCGCCTACGTTGGCCCCCAGTAGGAGGGCGCCGAAACCTGTGCGACTGCCGGCAGGATCGGTCCATCCGCCCACGACGAACTCCTGTTCCAGCCGGCACTTGCTCTTGAGCCACTCGCCGCCCCTGGCGCCGGGCCGGTACGGACTCCCCATCTTCTTGCTGATCACGCCCTCCAGGCCGTGACTGCATGCCTGCTCGAGGAACTCGGGTCCGCGACCGTCGATGTGCGCCGAATACAGGATCCTGCCGCCCTGGGGAAGACCGGCGAGGAGACGGCGAAGAAGCTCCTTCCTCTCTTCCAGGGCGACATCGAACAACTCATGTCCGTTGAGATAGAGGATGTCGAAGACGTAGTAGACCAGCCTCCCGGCTCCCTCCTCGGCAGAGCGCGGGGCGGACTCGCCGGGCTTGCCAGCCTCGTTACGTAGCCTCGTAGGCCTCGCCGTCCCCGCCCCCCTCGCCCCTATCGCCGTCATCACCGCTGCCGCCGCTTGCGCCGCGAGTCACGGAGCGGCCGAACCTGTCGACGCCCAGGAGGCTCTGCAGGGCTTGGAAGTCGGTGCGGCCGTCGGGCATCTGCGCCACGACCTCGCCGTCGAGCATGGCATTCTCCACGGGCAGGCGGGCCAGTTCCTCGACAAGCAAGCCGTAGTGCGCCGTCCAATCCTTGTCGTTGCGCGAGTACATATCCACCCTGCCGCGCTCGATGCGGCTGAGGACCCGATAGCCGTCGAACTTCACCTCGTGCAGCCACGAATCGCCCTCCGGCGCCTGTTCGACCGAATTGGCGACCTCCGGAGACACGAAGCGGGGCACCATGTCCACGGCGCGCGCGCCGGACAGTGTCGACGGGTCGAGCGGCGGTTCGTCTCCCGCCTCGCCTGCGGCGGTGATCTCCTCCAGCGTCCGTCCGCTGGCCACGGAGCGGTCCTCCTCCTTCAGGATGGCCATGCCGTCACCGTCCAGCAGCCTCATCGTCGCGATGCTTGATGAGCAGCCAGTTCTCCTTGCCCTCCTCGCCGGGACGCGGCTTCATGCGCACGAGCACCCAGCTTCCCTTGAGCTTCTCACCGTGGAGCGTGAACTTGAGGTCCCCCCGGCGCAGCCCCTCGTGAGGGTCACCCACCGGCTCCCACTCGCCCCGGTCCCACAGTTGGACGGTACCTGCACCGTACTCACCTTTGGGGATGATGCCCTCGAAACCGCCGTACTCGAGAGGGTGATCTTCCACGCGAGCGGCCAGATGGCGCTCTTTCGGATCGAGCGAGGGCCCCTTGGGAACGGCCCACGACAGCAGCACGCCGTCGAGCTCCAATCTGAAGTCGTAGTGGAGCCTGCGGGCGGCGTGTTTCTGGATGACGAACGAGAGCCGGGCCGGCGCAGCCGCCTCCTGGGCCGAGCCCGCGGCGACGTCATCAGCGGCGCCCGCGGTCGCCCGCGACGAGGCCCCCGGCGCCGCCCTGAGCCTCGCCCGCCGGCTCCGGCGTCTTGTCGAAACGTCGCTTGTCGCGGTAGGCCTCGAGGGCAGCCATGCCGACCTAGCCCGCCATCTCCGCGTCGGCCGCGCCGGCGCGCTCTTCCATGCTGCGTTTGAGCAGGGTCATGATGTCGACCACCTCGGCGTCGCGCGCCTCCGCGCGTGGCGACACCACCTCGGTCACCTTGCCGCTTCGCACCTTGTCATCGATCAGATGCAGCAGATCGTCACGGTAGGTGTCGGCGTACTGCTCCGGTGTCCAAGGGGAAGTCATGGCTTCCACCAGTCGTTCCGCCATCTGGAGTTCCTGCGGGCTTACGCCGGTCTGACCGAGATCCTGTGCGGGCAGGTCGAGGTCGGACGCGTCCCGCAGCTGATAGGGCCAGCGCAGGGTGTACGCCAGCAGAGCGGGCCCGTCGGCGACCAGGGCGCAGAGGTGCTGACGTTCGCGGATGACTATCTTGGCCACCCCCACCCTCTGGGAGCTTCGGAGGACTTCGCGGAGCAGGGCGTAGGCCTTGCGACCCGCTTTGGAGGGCTCGGTGTAGTAGGGAGCGTCGTAGTAAGCGACGTCGATCTCCCCGCGGTCGACGAAATGGATGATGTCGATGGTCTGGGTGGCTTCCACGTTGGCACTGCGAAGATCCTCCTCGTCGATGACGACGTATTGGTCCTTCTCGTACTCGTAGCCCCTGACCACATCCTCGTAGGAGACCTCATGGCCCTCGTCATCCACGCGCTTGTTGTGGATGCGACTCAGATCATCCTTGTGCAGCAGATGGAAGCTGACGTCGCCCTGGGTGCTCTTGGCCGGATAGAGCGCCACAGGTATGGTCACGAGGCCGAAGCTGATCGCTCCCCTCCACAGCGCGCGCGCCATCGTATCCTCCCGCCGTCGTTGACCCACGTTTCTATACCCACATTATCGGGGATTTATGGACCCAAACAGCATGATTGCTGATGTCCGCCGGACAGGTTACGCTGCAGGTGCGCATCCAACGAAAGGAGCAGGCCGCCCATGAGTGTCAAGGGGACCCAGACGGAGCAGAACCTACTCAAGTCCTTCGCCGGCGAGAGCCAGGCCAGGAACCGGTACACCTTCTTCGCCAGTGTGGCCAAGAAGGAAGGATACGAGCAGATAGCGGCTATTTTTGAAGATACAGCGGCCAATGAGAAGGAACACGCCGAGGTCTTCTTCAAGCACCTGGAGGGTGGGCCCGTGGAGATCACGGCCACGTACCCGGCCGGCAAGATCGCGGGCACGGCGGAGAACCTCTTGGCAGCCGCCGAGGGCGAGCACGAAGAGTGGGGCGACCTTTATCCCGGCTTCGCGGCCGTGGCCGACGAAGAGGGTCTTCCGGAAATCGCGGAATCGTTTCGAGAGATCGCCGAGGTGGAAGAGGGGCACGAGACCCGCTACCGCAAGCTCCTCGACAACGTCGAGAAGGGCCGCGTGTTCACCCGCGAGGCGCCTGTCAAGTGGCGCTGCCGCAACTGCGGCTACATCCATGAGGGCACGGAGGCTCCCGATGAGTGCCCGGCGTGCAAGCACGCCCAAGCCTACTACGAGCTCTTCGTAGAAGCTTACTAGGCCATCGCGGGCCGGCGCCATGCGCCGGTAGGTGACGCGGACGATGATCGGGGCGGCGCCTCCTCCGCTGGAGGAGGCGCCGCCCCGTCTCGCGCCCGGCCCTCGGCCCCCCAGGGGGCGCTACTTCAGGTAGTCGTTCCTCACGTCCTGCGACACCAGCCCATCGGTGATCTCTATGATGCGATCGGCCTGCTGGGCGATGCCGCGATCATGGGTGACGATGATGAAGGTGGTCCCCATCTCGTCATGGATGCGCCGGAAGAGATCGTAGACCATGGTCGAATTCTGCGTATCTAGATTCCCGGTGGGCTCGTCGGCCAAGAGTATGTCGGGGTCGTTCATGAGGGCCCGGCCGATGGCCACCCTCTGTTTTTGCCCCCCCGAGAGCTGATCGGCGCTCTTGTCGGCCAGTCCGTCCAGGCCCAGGAAGGAGAGGACCTCCTCCGCCCGCTCGCGCGTGCCGCCGCTGCCCTTGCGCTGCCCCGGACCTATCCAGGTAGGAAGCAAGAGATTCTCGACCACGGAGAACTCGGGTAGTAGATGATGGAACTGGAAGACGAAGCCCAGATGCTCGTTGCGGAAGCCGGCCCTCTCCCTCTTGGAAAGACCGCCCACGTCGGTGCCGAGAAGCCGCACGGTGCCCTGGGTGGGCGTGTCAAGAAGGCCCAGCAGGTTGAGCAGGGTCGATTTGCCGCTACCCGATTGCCCGATGATGGAGAGGAACTCCTTGCTTTCCACGCGGAAGGATACCCCGCGCAGGGCCAAGGTCTTGACGGCGGTGCCGTACTCCTTGGTCGCCTCGCTGACCGCAATGACGTCAGGCACCCTGGATCACCTCGATGGGATCGAGCCGCGACGTCTTCCTGTAGGGGATGATGGCCGACACCAGCGCGACGCCGATGCCAATAGCCGCCGAGATGAGGACGAAGCCGGGTTGGGGTTCGATGGGGAACAAGCCACCATCGCCCTGGGCCGCTATAGCGCTGAAGACCTGCATCAGCGCCAGGCTGATGGCCAAGCCCAGCACGGTGCCGGCGACCCCGAGGACGCCGGCCTGATAGAGGAAGACCAGTCCGGTCTTGCCGTCTCTCATGCCCAAGGCCTTCAGAATGCCTATCTGCCTGGTCTTCTGGACCGCCGATATGGCCAGCGTCGAGGCGATACCGAGCATGACGGCAATGATCACGAATACCTGGATCATGATGGACGATGTGCTCTGGCTCTGTAGGGCGGTGAGCAGATCGGCGTTGGTCTCCTGCCATTGGGTGACCTGGGTCCCGGGGAACTGGGCCGAGATGTCGGCGGCCACCTCCTGAGAGGCAAAGACATCCTCTATCTGCATCTCCACCGCGCTAACCTCTTCCACGGGGCGACCGAGTGCCTCGCTCGCCTGCTCGATGCCCATGAAGACCGACTGCTCGTTGACGACCTTGGTGCCCAGGTCGAACACGCCTTCGAGCGTGCCCGCGGTCCGGGACCCGTCGGCCGTCACGAGCGACACGGAGTCACCCAAAGCCAGACTGTTCGCCTCCACCAACTCCTTGCCCAGCAGGATGGCGTCACCGGCCAGCGTCGCCTGTCCCGCGATGAGGCTGTCGGACAGCTTGTAGATGGCATCGAGGTCGGCCAGGGTCCCACCCTTGACCACTACGGGCGAACCCCCCTCACCGAATGGTATGAGGGCGGAAACCACCTGCACGGGGGCCACGGCCGTGATCCTGGGATCGGCCTCCACCTGGGAGCGCATATCTGAGGAGAAGGTCAACGACGCGTCCCCCTCGGCCGGCTGCATGGTCACCTGGGAGCTCGATCCCACCGTGGTCTCGATCAGAGAGTCCTGCAGGCTGGTGATGAGAGACCCCACGAAGACCTGCACGGCGATGCCCACGGCTATGCCGAGCACGATCAGCAGCGATTGACCCTTGCTCCGCCAGAGGAAACGACGCGCTATGCGAAGCTCAAGCATGGTTGCCGTCCCCGCGACTGTCCCCGTCGAGGCCCTGGCCGCCGCCTGGAAGTGCGTCCGCGCGGACGGCGGTCGGCGTGGTGCGGGCCACCTGCTCCAGTCTGTCCAGAAGTACGTCGATCGACCCGGCCAGAAGGTCGTCCCAGCCTTCCGACGAGCGCGCGAAAGCCGGGCCGCCCACCACGATGCGCACGCCGGGAAGGGCCGAGCGCAGAAGGTTCACGCCGTGATGCAGGACCGTACGTTGAAAGTGCGTCGACGCCGAAAGGCAGACCACGTCCGCTCCCGTCTCTCGGGCGCACATCACCATCTGTTCGAAGGGGGTCATCGCCCCCACGTAGACGGTGCGGAACCCGCGCAGGTCGAAGCGATCGGCGAGCATGCGCAGGCCCACGTCGTGCGTCTCCTCCGGGGGACAGAAAAGAGCGACCGTCAACGGCAGAGGCTCGACCTTCGACTTGGCGGCCAGCACACGCGGGTAGAGTGCATCGATGGCGGTTCGCACCGCGGAAGTGAGAAGGTGTTCCTCCCAGACAGCCGCTTCTCTCGCCTGCCAGCGGTCCCCCAGCCATTCGAGGAACGGCACGAGCGCTCCGCTGTAGAGCTCGTCCAGAGGCAGTCCAGAATCGGCGGCGGCCAGGATAGTACCCACCGCCCGTTCCCTGTCACGAGCGGCCAGACATTCCTTGAGTCTATTCAGTGTCTCTATGGCGTCGATCTAGGGCTCCTTGCGCACTTTCCAGATCTGCTCCCCAGGCCAGCGACGATACCAGACGAGATCGGCCTCGTCACGGTAGGTGCTGGTGGCCCCCCGTGGAGGGCGCACCTCGATGAGATCCTCGATGAGGAAACCGTGGGCCCGAAATAGGCGGATCCAGGCCCCATAAGGGAGCATGAAATCCACGTACCCTTCCCAGGGCAGCTGCCACATGCCGAAGTAGTCCTGCTGAAGACGGTCGCCGGGATGCTCCTCGTCCTCCTCGTAGCACATCTCGATGATGGGAGTGGAGCCCGAAAAGGCAAACAGACCGCCGGGCCGCAGCAGACGTGCCACCTCGGGCACGGTGACATAGGGGTCGGCGAAGGTCATGGCCCCGTAGTCGCAGAAGACGACGTCGAAGCTCTCGTCGGGCAGAGGGACGACCTCGGCGCTCGCGTGCACCAAGGGGAAGTCGACGCCGGCTTCGGCCATGAGACGGCGGGCGTGAGCCAGCTGGTTCTCGGACAGGTCGAGCCCCACGGGACGGGCCCCCATCCGTGCCAGGGCGATGGACCACTGCGCCGCGCCGCAGCCCAGCTCCAGGACGTCACAATCCCGGACGTCTCCCAGCACCTGCAGTTCGGCCTCGGGGATCTGCCACACCCCCCAGCCATGCCCCTTCGATTCCGCCAGTTGCGGCCCGTGGTCGGCTTGATACGTGTCGCAGTCGGCGTTCCACGCGGCCCGATTCTTGGCGGCGTGTTCGGAAAGGCTCTCCGCATCCAGGGGCGATATGTCCATTCGGTTCTCCTCGCTCAGAGGTCCACTGCGGAGTCCGCGCCTGTCAGCCCGGGCACGATTCCCGGGTCGCACTCCAGAGCGATCTCCAGAGGAAGGACTCTTCCTTACTCATGCTACAGGCAGCCCCGATGTCGGGCAACAGACTCGTGCAGGCACGGGAACCACCCCACGGTCGCTGAGACGTCTTAGACAGGCAGCGCCCCTTCGTGGGAAAATGTGCCCGTACGAACCAGAAAGGGGCGACCCATGGCCGAGCAGAACAACCCACAAGTGATCCTCAGCACCACCAAGGGCGACATAACCATTGCGTTGGATACCGACAAGGCACCGATCACGGTGGAGAACTTCCTGGCCTATGCTGAAGCCGGGCATTTCGATGGCACCATCTTCCACCGTGTCATACCCGACTTCATGATCCAGGGGGGCGGCTTCGATTGCTCCATGGCTCAGAAGCCCACTTCGGCACCGATCACCAACGAGGCCGACAACGGGCTGCGCAACGAGAGAGGCACCGTGGCCATGGCCCGGACCTCCGACCCCCACAGCGCGAGTTGTCAGTTCTTCATCAACCTCAAGGACAACCGCTTCCTCGACCACACGGCCAAGACGGCTCAAGGCTGGGGCTATACCGTGTTCGCGCGGGTAGTGGAGGGCATGGACGTGGTGGACGTCATCGCCCAGGTGCAGACAGGCCGCTCGGGACCCCATTCCGACGTGCCCGTAGAACAGGTGGTCATCGACAAAGCGACGGCCGAGAGGTAGCGGAACCACCGCACGATCTCATCGGAGTCGGGGGAACCATGGGTCGAAGATACGCGGAGACAACCCGGGGCGCAGGCCGCTGCACTGCGGCGGCCTGCGCCCCAGCAACTCTTCCCTTCTTCCTGGCAGTGGTGCTTCTCGCACTTCTGGCCCTTCTCACTCTGGTCGGCCCGGCAGCTTCTCCCGTGCTTGCTGCATCCGCGGAGACTCCGGCAGCGGATGCGTCCGGCAATCCGGGCTTCTCGGCCCTTCAACCAGGAGAGCTTCCCGCGCCTCCCAGCGTCTCCGCGAAGTCGGCCATCCTCGTCGAGCAGGATACCGGGCACATCCTCTTCTCCAAGAAGGCCAACTACGAACGCCCCATGGCCTCGACAACCAAGATCATGACGGCCATCCTGGTCCTGGAAAGGCTGTCCCTCGACGAGGTTCTGACCGTACCCCTGGAGGCCACCGGAGTGATCGGCTCTGTCGCCGGGCTGCGGTGGGGCGAGACCTTCACGGTCAGGCAACTCCTCCACGCCCTCCTCATCAGCAGTGGCAACGACGCAGCCATCACCCTCGCAGTAGCCACAGCCGGCAGCGTGGAGGCCTTCGTACGCCTCATGAACGAAAGGGCCGCCTCTCTCGGCCTGAAGCACACCCGCTTTCTCAATCCCCACGGCCTGAACAGAGAGGGACAGTACTCCTCCGCGTACGACCTGGCCATGATGACTATGGTGGCCATGAAGAACGAGACTTTCAGGAAGATCGTCAACAAGTCCAGCTACGTTCTGGTCCGTCCCGACGGAACCAGCCTGAAGCTCAAGAACAGCAACAGACTGGTCAAGGAAGTGTCCTGGGTCACCGGCGTCAAGACCGGCTCCACCCCGGCCTCCGGCGCCTGTCTGGTGAGTTCGGGGAGCAAGAAGGGCATCTCCCTCATTGCGGTCGTGCTCGGCGAAGCCGACTCCGACCAACGGTTCGCGGATGGCAAGGAGTTGCTTGAGTACGGCTTCAGCCTGTATCGCACGGTCGTGGTGGTGAGCAAGAACCAACCCGTCTACGACGTCACCGTTCCCTTCCGGCCCGATGAACCGCTCCACGTCGTGGCCGCGAAGGCGCTGACGCTCACCGCCTTCGCCGAAGACGAGGTGCAGACGGCGATACGCAAACGGGCCGTGCATTGGCCCGTCGAGGCAGGCGATCGCCTGGGTACGCTCCTGGTGACAGTTGCTGGAACCCAGGTGGATACGGTGGATCTCATAGCCTCAGGCCCTGTTGAGAGGCCGACGCTGGCCTACTACCTGGGCAGACTGAACGGTTCCTGGCCACCGGGACTTCCTCTGGCCCGGGTACTGCAGACAGCCATGCAGTGATCTCCGCACGGGCTCGCCGGACCAGGTTTGTTTGCTGGATCGGCCGCACTGGGAACTCTCAGTCTGCTGTGGCGAAATGACGAGAGGAGGGCGAGATGGACGCTGCGACTGATGGGGCTGTCGAGGCAGCGGTAGCCGACGAGATCAAAGGCCGGGCCGGAGGACTGTCCGGACTTCTCGGCCAGTTCGGCGCCGGCGGACTCGGCGACATTGCCGAATCCTGGGTCGGCAAAGGCGACAACAAGGGCATCAGCGCCGCCCAGATCAAAACCGTCCTCAGCTCCGAGGAAGTGCAGGGTGTGGCCGACAAACTGGGCATCTCGCCAGACATGGCTGCAGACAAGCTGGCAGAAGTGCTCCCCGGTGTGGTCGACAAGCTCACTCCCGACGGGGTGGTACCGGATCCCGACGCTCTCTCGGACAAGCTGACCGGCTTCCTCAAGAGCCAGTTCTGACAAGTCGGTGGTTGGCCGGGAAGACACCTGAGGGCGGCGTCTAGGCACCACTGCGCAAACCGAGTTCACGAACGCCGCCCACCTGTCCCGCATAGTCAAGCGGGGTGGGTGGGCGTATCATATCGGCGCAATGCCTGCATACGACATCGTTCTCATCCATCCACCGGCGATCTATGATTTCCGCCGGAGGCCCATCTTTCCGGGGGCCTTAGGCCGCACGGTCGCTTCCGTGCAGTTCAACAAGGTCCCCATCGGCATGCTCAGCATCGCCGACTACCTCGACCGCCACGACTATCGGGTCGTCGTGGACAACGTGTGTGACCGCATGCTGACGGTCCCCGACTTCGACGTGGAGCAACACCTCCGCGATTACTCCGCCGGCGTCTTCGCCGTGGGTCTCAACTTCCAGCAGCACGCTCAGGGCGCTCTGGCCATAGCCCGGCTCTGCAAAGAACTGCACCCGGACGCCCTTGTGCTCA
Source organism: uncultured Actinomycetes bacterium (assembly GCA_963816155.1). GTDB lineage: Bacteria > Actinomycetota > Thermoleophilia > RBG-16-64-13 > RBG-16-64-13 > JAXGXJ01. The sequence continues at coordinate 20,935 of CAWFJE010000006.1, forward strand.
TGGGTGGGCTGACCGCGACGCGCTTCCACGAAGAGATCGTGGAGAAGTACGAGTTCGTGGACGGGGTCGTGCGGGCGGAGGCGGAGAAACCCCTCCTGCAACTGCTACGCGCCTACGAGACCCACGGGAAGCTGACACCCACCCCCAACCTCACCTATCGCAGCGGGACCGACCGGCACGGCGGACCCGCCGACATCGTCGTCACTCCCCTCATGGAGGCCAGCCGCGACCTCGACGAGTTCGAGTTCACCCGCCTCGACCTGCTCGACCCCCAGACGTCGGTGCACATCCCCGACTCTCCCAGCCGCTGGAGTCTGGCCGTCTGTCGGGGCTGCGCCTACGATTGCGCCATCTGTGGCGGTTCAGCCTACACCTACAAGAAGTACCTGGGCATGCCGCGTCCCGCCTTCCGTAGTCCGGCGAAGCTCGTGGCCGACATGCACCGCCTGATCGACCAGGACGTCCGCTTCATCGGCCTGTACCAGGACCCCCGGGTGGGCGGCACGTCGTACTGGCAGGATCTGTTCCAGAGGCTCAGCGCCGAGCGCCCCGCCTTCGAGCGCCTGTCGCTCGACCTGCTCGTACCCGCCGGCGAGGACTACATCCGCGAGGTGGCCGAGATAGGCCGCAACGTCATCTTTCATCTATGCCCGGACACTGGCTCCGACAAGGTCCGCGAGCGCTTGGGACGCCACTATACGAACGAGGCCATCCGCGAGACCATGCGGGCCTGCCTCAAGTACCGCATCCCCGTCACCAACTTCTTCTCCGTGGGCCTTGCCGGCGAGACCGAGCGAGAGATGGAGGAGACGTGGAAGTTGTGGGCGGAACTCGACGCCCTCAACCAGGAGGCTTTGGCGGGCGGCGAGTTCGGCGACATCGCCGACGCAGTCCCCATCGGTGGCCAAGTGCTGGGACCGATCGTGCTCGACCCGGGCTCTCGAGCTTTCGATGAGCCTGAGACTCATGGGTACCGCCTGCTCTACAAGAACCTGGAGGAGTACGTGGAGGGACTCTCTCAACCCAGTTGGGACCAATGGCTGAACTACGAGACCGACCTCCTGGGCAAGAGCGACATCCTCGACATGATCTACCGCTCCCTGGATTTCACCATCGACCAGCGGGAGTACTACGGCTTCTACGGCGGGACCGAGGCCTACTATGAGCGCTGCCGCCTGGAGGCCGACAAGGTGATCGTAGGAGAGATGGAGAACGTGGCGCGGATAGACGACCCCCAGGAACGGGAGCGGCGCGCTGTGGCCATGCGCGTGAACCTTGACGATCTCGAGAAACGGCGCATGATCTTCCTGGAGTGACCCGCCTCCGCGGACACGCTTCACGCCCTGGCGCGTACGGGGGCGCTGATATGGGTACACAAGCGGCCAGGAAGTCGGCAGCCGTGAGAAAGGAGGTAAGTCGCAATGCTGTGGCTCATGATCATCTTCCTTGTCATCGTGGTCGTGGTCTTCGGTCTCGGTTTCGTAGTCAAGACTCTGTTCTGGATCGCTCTGGTGCTTTTCATCATCTGGGTAATCCTGATGCTGGTGAACGCGCTCCGCAGACGATAGCGGGGACTGCCCCGTGCCGGACTCCATGGACTTCGATGCCGTCGTAGACCGGTCGGGCACCGGCAGCTTCAAGTGGGACAAGTACCAGGGACGTGACGTCATCCCCCTGTGGGTGGCAGACATGGACTTCCACTCACCGTCTGCCGTCGTCGCCGCCCTTCACGAGCGCGTGGACCACGGAGTCTTCGGCTATGGCCAGGCGCCGCCGGGAATGGATACGGCCGTCCGGAAGATGCTGCTCACCCGCTACGGCTGGCACGTCCCCAGCGAATGGTTGCTGTGGCTCCCCGGATTGGTCTCGGGACTCAACGTCGTCTGCCGGGCGGTGGGCGAGCGCGGGGACGAGGTCGTCACCTTCACCCCCGTCTACTCCCCGTTCCTCTCGGCCCCCGGCCTTGCCGAACGCGCGCTGGTGACGGTGCCGCTCGTACAAGCCGAGGGACGCTGGCAGATGGACCTGGCGGCCTTCGAGGCCTCCCTCTCCCCCAGTTCCCGGCTGCTCCTCCTCTGCTCTCCACACAATCCCGTGGGCCGCGTGTGGTCGGAGGAGGAGTTGTGCGCCCTTGCCGACATCGCCGGACGTCACGATCTGGTCATCGCCTCGGACGATATCCACGCCGGCCTGATCCTCGACGAGGACAAGAGACATCTCCCGCTGGCTATGCTGGTACCCGAGGTCGCTGCCCAGACCATCACGCTCATGGCTCCGAGTAAGACCTACAACATCCCCGGCCTGGGCTGTTCCTTCGCGGTGGTCGCCGACCCGCGGCTTCGCGCCGCGCTCTGCCGCGTCATGGACGGCGTCGTGCCCCACGTGAACGTGCTGGGCTATGTGGCGGCTCAGGCGGCCTACGAGCACGGCGAGTCCTGGAGACAGGCGCTTCTGGCGTATCTGCGCGGTAATCGTGATGTGGTCGAGTCCTGGGTGGCAGGCATGCCCGGGCTGGAGATGACCCACGTGGAGGCCACCTATCTGGCCTGGATAGACGCCCGCGGCGCTGGCGTCGAAGACCCGGCGCGCGTCTTCGAGGAAGGCGGGGTGGGCCTGTCGGACGGAGCCGCCTTCGGCGCTCCGGGCTACGTGCGGCTCAACTTCGGCTGTCGCCGCGCTCTCTTGGAAGAAGCCTTGGAGAGAATGGCGGCGACGCTGTCCCGGACGCGCTAGCCTCGGGGCGTCGCCGCGGCGGCCCCGGCCCTCCGCCGCCCCGAGCGTCGCCCGGCGGGCTGTCCGTCTCAGTCCTGAGGTTCTGTCTTCTCCGTCAGACGACGGTAGTAAGAGTGACTGGTGTAGAGGGCGGCCACCGGATTGTGCCCCAGCACGCGATCCTTCACCACCAACACGGTGGTGGGTACTCGGGAGTGCATGAAGAACATGCTGTCGTGCCCCACGCACAGACCGATAACGATGTTGAGTTGCGCCCCGGCTTCCTCGAGCAACGCGGCTTGGGCCACGGGGTTGCACATGACCTCGAACTGACCGGGGTGTACCTTCTCGTCGTCGGCGATGCCGACGCTCTCTTTGTCGATGGACCCCACCTTGCAGCAGACCGTGTTCACCTCGAAGCCGCCGGCTTTGAAGATGGCTCTGGCCATCCGCGCCTCCTCGGTCAGGCCGATGCAGTGGGCGATACCCAAGCGGCTCCAGCCCATGCGGCGGGCGAAGTCCATGATCTCCTCCACCCGGGTGAGCTCGCAGTACCCGGCCGCCTCGGTGCGCGCCGACTCGGCCGCTACCCGCCCCAACAGGGGATCGGCCGAGTAGCGCTCTTCCACCTGCGCCAGCAACTCGGCGTCGCTCAGCATGGGACAGCAGGAAGGCCGTCTCTTCTCCGCTGTCTCGGCTGCCTCCGGCATGTGCTCACACGACTGCGCGCGGCAGATGGCGCAGACGGGCCCCTCTTGGCCGGACCCTCCGGACCCTTGCTCAACCGGGGATGTCATCTAGATCCTCCCAGGGTTCGTGGGTCTTCGACTCTACAACTCCAGCTCGAACCGGGTGGCGTAGTCGCGCAGCATGGTCCACGTGGCGTCATCCAACGCGACGCCTTCGGTCAGGGCCCGCGCCCGAGCCTCGGCCTCCTTCTCCCCGTGGATGTAGATGCGGTCTTGGCCTTCGGCCTTGGCGCTGCTCCGCACTCCCTCGAGGATGTACTCCACATGCCCGGCGATCGCGTCGGCGTCACCGAAGAGATCCGTGCGGATGGCCCCGAAGAAGCACGAAAGGGCGGCCCCATTCCCGCGGAAGCTGTCGTTACTCCAGCTCCCCATCGACATGCCCGCACACAGCAGTTCCACGAACAGGCCCAGACCGAAGCCCTTGTGCCCGCCCAACTCCTCGCCTGCTCCTCCCAGGAACAGATGACCGCCGAGGGGTTGATCGCTGCGGAACAGGCTCTGGAAGTGATGAGTGTCTGCGGTGTCGACCCCGTTCTCGTCCACGGCCCAGCCCAGAGGCATGGCCTTGTCGCGCCGCTCGTAGACCTCTACCTTGCCGTGAGCGACCACGGTGGTGGCCATGTCGAGCATGAAGGGCGTCTTGCCCGCCGTGGGTATGGCGAAACAGACGGGGTTGGTGCCCATGATGCGCTCCCTCCCGAAGGTGGGGATAGAGCTCACCCTGGTCGTGCAGAACGACATGCCCATGAAGCCCTCGGCCGTAGCCTTCTCGGCCCACAGCCCGGCCATGCCGAAATGATTGGAGTTGCGGACGGCCCCGAAGCCCACCCCCACGGTCTTTGCCTTCTCCACCACGCGCGTCATGGTGAACTCGGCCAGATACGGGCCTATGCCGTTGTGGCCGTCTACCACCAATGACAGAGGGGTCTCATGCACCACCTCGGGCTCGGCTCCCGGGAACGCGGCCTTGGCTTTGATGTTCGACTCATAGAAGGAGAGACGGGCCACGCCGTGCGAGGGGACGCCCCGAGCATCGGCCTCCACGAGCGTGCGGGCGGTCGTCTGAGCTTCCGCGTCCGAATAGCCGAGCTTCGCCAGCACGGCCGCCGTATACGCGGCTAGAGAGTCATACGTGATGCTTCCGTTGTTCATACCATCCTCCGTCCTTCAGTACTCGAACTTCATATCTTCGGCCACCAGAGGGAGGACCAATCCCCCCGCCGGCAGTACGTTGACCGTAGCTTGGGGTGATTTCCCCGCTACCCGGGCCACAGCATCATCCAGAGTGGCGGCATACTCGAAGCCCAGGCTGGCCGCCTGCCGCTCATCCGCATCCTTGGTCACCAGGATGACCTTCACGCGGCTGAGGAACAGCAGCGTGGTGTTGATGGCCGAGTTGACATCCATGGGCGCGTCGGGAGAGATCAGTTCCCCTCTGCTCAGGTAGTCGCGCACGAGCCCCTTGGGGTCTCCGGCGGCCAGATCCAGAGCGTGACCGAAGGCCGCCAGCATCGACTCCGGATAGCATCCTCCCAGGACCTCATCCGCGTAGAGGATGACGGTACCCCCCTTCTTGGTCACCAAGGTGGCGATGCCGAGCGGCTTCATCGTCTGGGGGGCCTCGCAGTAGGGGAAGGCGGAGGTGATGGTCACGTCCGCCGCTTCGAGGAACTCGATGCCGATCTCCTTCCTACAAAGATCGGCCCCGAAGCGATAGGCCTCCTCCAGATCGCCGGCCACGATGCCCTTCACATCCTCATTGGCGTTGTAGAGGGCGTTGACGATGAAGTCGAGGCCCGCCATGCGGCCGGCCTGGTGCACCTCGTCGTGGAAGGGATTATCGGCAAGGTTGCCGTAGCTCACGCCCTTTGCCGTGACCAGGGCCAGATGATGGCGCTTGATGGTGTCCCAGCCGGCCACGCCGGGCAGAACCAACTTGGCCCCTCCGCCGAAACCGTTCCAGGGGTGGGGCAGGATGGAGCCAAGAGTGATACGCAGGTCGGCGCCGGCGAAGAGCGCGTTGACGAAGACCTCTCCGCTATGAGGCAAAGTGCCTACGCAGACGAGGTCGGGAGCGTGACAATCGTGATTGACGATGCGCAGCCGCCGGCACAACTCTTCGCCGAAGGCCCCATCGATCTCAGCCTGTGAAAGCAGCCGGTGGGTGCCGCCGCCGATGAGCACGTCGATCTGGGCGTCGTCCACTCCGTGCTCTCCCAGAAACTCCAGGAGGGCCTCCAACATGGGACGGCGGGGAGTGGGCCGGGTGAGGTCGTCCACCACGATGGCGATGCGCTCCTTGCCCTGGACCAGTTCAGCAAGCGGCTTCGCGCCGACGGGCCGCTCGATCGCCCGCCGCACCAGGTCGGGTATGGATACCTCCAGTCCCTCCGCCTCGAGTTCGGCGTATGTGGTCACACGCCACCCCTCGGGGATAGCGAAGCGTATCTCCCGTCGTCCTTGCCCGATCAAACGGTAGTCGTGCACTGCATCACCTCGCTTCGGCGTCTGCGATGGACCATTGGCTTCTCGCTCCGGCACCGTGACCGCCGACTCACGCAGCATTAGCTCGAGAGAGTAGGCGGAGTGGCCTTGGTCGATGTACTCGCTGAGGCCCATGAGAGAGCTCAGGTTCTCAGCCCATACGACCGTGTACCACTGCCACGTGAGACGGCGTGCATCAACATCTTCGCGGATGGTCCCCTCGGCCTGGCCACGTTCGATGATGCTCATCATCTTGCTGAAGGCCTTGGTCTGAGTCTGCGCTATGGCCTCGCGCAGGCCCGCGTGAGACCCCGCCGCGATGAACTCGATCCATGGCGCCGTGAAACCCTCGCCGGCGGTCTTCATCATGTGCGAGTGTCGGCGGGCGATGTCGCGAAGCACCTCGGGAACGGTGCCCTCGGGCGCCCCGTCGATCAAGTCGGCCATCTGTGCGAACAGGCTGTCGAGGGCGGCCATGAGCATGTCCTCGCGACTGGCGAAGTACACGTAGAGGGTGCCTTCGGACACACCAGCCGTGGCCGCGATACGGGCCACTGTCGCCCCGGCCACACCGTGTGCGGCCACCACGCGGTTCACGGCCTCCACGATCTGGCGACGCCTCTCAGCGGGGGGAAGCCGCCGGGGACGAGCTGCTCCAGATGACACGCGCACTCCTTTCTTGAACATCCGACCGGCCACACCCTTCAGCCAGCCATGCCATAGGATACCTGAGCAAACGGAGGGTGTTGACACCTGTCCCCCGCCAGGGTAGTGTACTCTAATGAGTAACCACTCATTAAACGCGACCTATCGGGCGGGGTTGAGTGAGCGGCCCGATATCGCACTGCCGAACAAGGAGGAGCGACTATGGCAGATAACAGAGAGCCGGGCTGTTCGCAGCCGGAGTACGGCATGATCGTGGAACGGGACGTCTTCGTCCCCGCGCGTGACGGAGTTGGTATCGCTATCGATATCTACCGTCCCGACGCTCCGGGCGAATTCCCCGCCCTACTCACCATGTCGCCGTACGGCAAAGATGCCCAGATGTTCGAGACCCCACCGCAACCCTTCGGGAAGTCCATCTTCGAGGCCTCCATCGAGTGCGGAGACGCCACCTACTACGCCCAGCGCGGCTACGTCTACGTGATCGCCGACCTGCGTGGCATCGGCCATTCCGAGGGTGTCTACGAAGGACTGTTCTCCAGGCATGAGGGCGAAGACGGTTACGACCTGGTGGAATGGCTTGCCCGCCAGCCCTGGTGCGACGGCAACGTGGGTGCGGCAGGCATCTGCTACTTCTCGTCCATGCAACTCCATACCGCCGCCGAGCAGCCTCCCCACCTCAAATGCATCGCTCCTTGGGAGATCTTCGGCGACGATCTCTACAACCACGGGCAGTATGAGGGCGGCGTCTTCAACATCTTCCTCTACGGTCTCTACACGGGCACCTACCCAGCCCGTTGCGGCTACGCGCCCAACGACGTCCGCTCGTGGATGGAGATGTACACGCCCAAGGACGAACTCAAGAAGCTGGTCGATGAAGCAGCGGCCGACCCCGACCTCAGGCAGTATCCCTACCTCTATCACTTGCTGAAGTATCCCAAGAAGAACCCCATCCTCTTCGATTTCATGCTGCACAAGAACGATGGCCCGTACTACCGGGAACGTTCGGTGTCCGAGCGCCTCGACAAGATCAACGTGCCCTGCTACGTAGGCGGACCGCTCTTCAGCTTCTTCTCTCAGCCGCAGATCAACGTCTTCAACCGCGTCGACGTGCCCAAGAAGATGTTCCTGTACACCGACATGGGTACCCGTCCCTGGAGGGCCCACCACGACGAGTTGCTGCGCTGGTACGACTACTGGCTCAAGGGCTACGAGACGGGGATCATGGACGAGGCCCCCGTCCGCTACCACACCACCGGCCTGCAGAAATGGCAGGACTCAGAGGAGTGGCCGCTCGAGACGACGAAATGGACGGACTTCTACTTTCACAGCCTGGGCGGCCTGGGGCTGGAACCCGACTGCCACAACCCGGAACCGGACGCCTTCGTCCAGCAGCCATTGTTCGTGACCGAGGAACGCGCACGGGTGAGCTACGTCTCCCCGCCGCTGGCCGCAGACCTCCAGGTCACCGGGCCCCCTCGGGTGACCTTCTACGCGGCCATCGACCAACCCGACACCAAGTGGCGTGTGGAAGTGCGCGAAGCTTCCTCCGACGCCATCTATCCCCTGGCCTCCGGTTGGCTGAGAGCCGCTCATAGGACGCTCGACGATGCCCGCAGCACCGCGTGGGAGATCGCCCACGACCACACCACGGACGTGCCCATTGCTCCGGGCGAGATAAACGAATACGTGGTCCAGCTCCGCCCCATGTCGCATCAGTTCAAGGCCGGGGATCGGATCAAGGTGGAGATCTCGAGCATCGACATCCCCACCGACATCGAGACCTACGACATCATGTGGCATGTCTGCAACGCCACCACCACACTGCACAAGGTCTACCGGGATCGTCAGTACCAGTCGCGGGTGTGTCTGCCCGTGATCCCCGAGGCGTAACACCCTCCCCGCAGGCCGACCGGCGCCCCGTCAGGGGCGCCGCCGTAGCCCACGATGACCTGCTCGAGTCTTGACCGAAGGCCCGCCCGGACGTATGGTGAGCATCGTTGAGCGCTCACTCAGTCAAGTGCGTCGTCGTGCCGGACCCTCTGACGGTGCCGGCGGCGCGGCAGATCAAGGAGGTCGGCTGGTGTACTCCAAGACCCTCAAGCCCGAGATCATGAGAACCATGCTCCCCGAGGATTTCCCGGCCGACAGGCTGAGCCCGCCCGCGTACGGGGTGACGGTGCTGCGGGATGTGATGATCCCCATGCGCGACGGCACCCTCATCGCCGCGAACATCTGGAAACCCGATGCGCCCGGCAAGTACCCCGCCATCCACGCCGCGGATTCCTACCAGAAGGACCTCGATCACCTACCCTCCCTCCCGGTCTTCCACATGCGGGAGACCAACGACATCGACTACTTCGTATCCCGAGGGTACGTGTTCGTCCACACCGACTCCCGGGGAACGGGCCACTCCCCCACCGGGCAGTGGGACCTCTTCGGCCAAGAGATGCAGAACGACCTCTACGACATGACCGAATGGATCGCCGTCCAGGATTGGTGCGATGGGAACGTGGGGATGCTGGGCGAATCCCTGCTCGCCTTCAGCCAGTGGTTCTGCGCCGTTCAACAGCCGCCCAGCCTGAAGTGCATCCTGCCCTGGGACGCGGGAGCCGACATGTATCGCGACCTCTCCTACCACGGCGGCCTCATGTCCGTGGGCTTCCCCACCGCCTGGCACATGTGGGAGATACGAGGCCACTACCATCTGGGCATCCCCGACCGCTTCGGCACCCCGGCTCCCAACCCGGAGATGGGTGAGTGGGACCTGGTCTGGAACGTCATCAAACACCCCACCTGCGACGACTTCTGGAAGCTGCGCAGCCCCGACTTCAAGAAGATCCAATGCCCGGTGTTCGTCATCGGGGCCCTCCACAAGGTGGGGCTGCACCTGCGCGGCGTGGTGCGCGGCTACGAGCAAGTGCAGACGCCCAAGAAGATGATGCTCATCCACGGCATCATGGACGGCGACGAGATGGCCATCTACAACTCGCCGGAGATGCGGCTCCTCATGCTGCGCTGGTACGACCACTGGCTCAAGGGCAACGACACCGGCTTCATGGACGAACCGCCGGTCAGGACGTTCGTGCGCGGCGCCGACGAGTACCGACTCGTCGACGACTGGCCCCTCCCCCAGACCGAGTACCGCAAGCTGTACTTGAGCGAGGCCCCCAGCGGAGCCGTGGAATCGCTGAACGACGGGAGTCTCTCCTGGGAATCTCCAGTCGAGGCTGAGAGTTCCTTCACCTACGCCTACCCCGACCAGGACTGGACCCATTTCTCAGGCGGAGGGACGGCCGTCGTCGACGAGGGCGTGATCTACGGCCAGCGCCGCATCCCCACCTTCACCAGCCCTCCCCTGGCGGAAGACCTCCAGGTCACGGGGAACATCGTGTTGGTGCTCTACGCCTCCACCGACCAGATCAACACCGACTTCTGCGTGCGCTTGGTGGATCAAGCGCCGGATTCTGAGCAGGTGCCGGGTATGCCTCTCAGGGGGTTCATCCTCACGCGCGGCTGGCTCAAGGCCTCGCATGCCTGCACGAAGAGCGAAGACCTATCCAAGCCCGATCGTCCCTACTACCTCCACGACGAACCGCAGATGCTGGAGCCGGACAAGATCTACAAGTATGAGATCGAGATCTGGCCTACCAGCAACGTGTTCAAGAAGGGGCACCGCATTCGCATAGACGTGGCCTGCGGCGACTCGCCGCCGCTGGACTTCGGTGGCCACTACTACGGCATCAAGGTGGGCACCGACACCTACTACCACGATGCGCAGCGGCCCTCACATGTGATCCTGCCGGTGGTACCTTCGTAACACTGTCGGGGCCGAGCGGCTGCGCCGCTCGGCCCCCCACTCCCCGGCCGGCGCAGCCGCCGGACCGCGTAACACGCAAAAGGAGGCATGGTGATGACAAACCCGCGCCCAGTCACTCTGCAGAGCAGGCCGCACCCCATCGAGATCGACATCGCACGGACGGCGGTGGTCTGTGTCGATATGCAGAACGCCTTCATCCGTCAGGGCGGCATGTTCGATCTGGCCGGATGGCCTACGCAGAGCGGTAGAGACAAGATCGAGCCGTGTCGCAAGGTGATCGAGGCCGCCCGGGCGGCCGAGGCCAAGGTCGTCTTCGTGAAGATGGCCTTCAAGCCGGGGCTCACCAACGCGGGAGGGCCCGACTCACCCAACTATCACAAAGAGGTCGGCATGCTCCTGATGCGGGAGCATCCGGAGTTCACCGAACAGTCCGTGGTGGAGGGAACATGGGGCGCGGAGATCATCGACGAGTTGGCTCCGCTACCCGGCGAGCCTGTGGTCCACAAACAGCGCTACAGCGGCTTTGTGGGCACCGATCTCGACCTGGTGCTGAAGACTCTCGACGTCAAGTACTGCATGTTCATCGGTGGGGCGACGAACGTCTGTGTGGCCAGCACTCTCATGGACGCGTTCTCCCACGACTACTGGCCCATACTCATACCCGACGCGACATACTCGCAGTGCCCGCCGGTGACCGTGGAGGCGACCATCTGGAACGTGGAGAACCTCTTTGGTTGGGTAGCGGAGGTCGAGGATGTGCTGGCGGCTTTTGGGGCTGCGCCGCAGCCCTCCTGAGCCACCCGCTGGGCCGCCCGACATCGGCGGCCGAGGACCCGCGATGCCCCGGACCGGGCAGTCTGGAGAACTGCGCCCGCTAGAGCGCTGCCCCGCGCTCGGGGCCGGGTGCCGTTCCGAGTTCCAACAGCAGCTCGTCCAGAAACAACCCCACGTCGGTGACGATACCGATGGTCTGTGAACTGCCGCGATCGGACAGTTTGGTGGCCACGGCCGGATTGATGTCCACAGAGACCGTGTGCACGGACGCCGGCAGTAGATTGCCGGTGGCGATGGAGTGGAGCATGGTGCACAACATCAGGCACAGCCCAGCGCCGCGCACATGCTCGCGCATGGCCTGCTGGGCCGTCATGGAGTCGGTGATGACGTCGGGAAGGGGCCCGTCGTCCCGGATCGAGCCGGCGAGCACGTACGGAACGTCGCGGCACACCAACTCGTAGAAGAGTCCCGAGGTGAGCACCCCCTGAGCCACTGCCTCGCGAATGCCGCCACAGCCACGTATCCGGTTGATGGCGCGCAGGTGATGTTCGTGACCACCTTCCATCGACTCCCCCTTGCTGAGGTCGATGCCCAGGGAGGTGTTGAAGAAGGCCGCTTCGATATCGTGTACGGCGACGGCGTTGCCCCCAAAGACCACATCGATCCAACCTCCGGCCACCAGGCGGGTGAAGGAAGGCGCGGCGCCCGTGTGGACCACGGCGGGCCCGAGCACGGCGACGGTCTTCTTGCCCTCCGCGCGCGTCTCGCGCATGAGGCGCGCGACACGGGCCACCACGATGCGTTTGGGCTTTTCGGACGACACCGCCGACCCCATGAAACCGAATGCTCCTCCGGCCCGCTCTCTACCCAAAGGGATCACTCTGATGCCACGGCCGCCCACCACCACGCTCTGGCCCGCTCTGACCTGGATCAGAGGCACGGTACGGGCCGTCCCCGTTTCGGGATCGATGAGGATGCCGCAGTCCATCTCCGGCCACTCGACCGGGATCCAGAGGCCTTCCAACCTAACGAACGTCTCCAGGTTGGTGGTCGAGTAGAAATCATCGGGGAAGACTCCGTCGGCGGGGGCGGGCTCGGTTGCGGCGTCCTCCTGCTGCAGGATCTCCGCCCCGTGTCGCTGAAGGCTGTGCAGGATCTTCTCCAGATCCGCTTGGCCGGTCGCGGTGACTCGGAGAACGGCGTCCGAGGGGTCGTCTTTGTGCTGCCCTACGCGGAATTGAAGTATCTGATACTCCCCACCGCGCTCCAAAATCTCGTCGAGCACCCGCGGGAGAAGCAGGGAGTCGATGATGTGCCCCTCCAGGCGAATATCCTCATACGCGGTCATGCTTCAATAGTACAACGTTGGGCCCATCTCTCGGCGCCGACAACACGACGCGGCGGGCGCACGACATGGGAACTCGGGGCGGTTCCTTCGCCCGCCTCCCGCAAAGGGGTATGGTGAAGGAGATACGGCCAAGAGAAAGGACGGTCATGAACATTTCGGAAGCGATCGCCACGAGAAAGAGCGTGCGCGCCTACACCGCCGATCCGGTGAACTCGGACGCGGTCGAGCAGATTATCGAAGCCGGGCGCTGGGCCCCCAATCACGGGGACTTCCACCTGTCCGTCATCCGCGATCCCGGTCTGAAACAGCGTATCAACGACAAGACCCTCGCCGGCATGAAGGCGTCGGGCATACCATTCCTGGAGGAGAGGGCCGCACTCCCCGGCTACCAACCGCTCTACGAGGCCCCGGTGGCAATTCTTCTGTCTGCACCCGCCGACAGCCCCGCCGCCGCCCTCAACTGCGCGCTCGTGGCAGAGAACATGCTCCTTCAGGCCACAGCCCTGGGGCTCGGTTCCTGCTTCTTCATGTCGGCGGCCATGGTGCTGAAGGGAGAGACCAACACCGCTCTCGCCCGGGAAGCGGGTATCCCCGAAGGCTACGTGTTCCACTGTGGGGTGCTGTGCGGGCACGCGGCGGCGGAGAACAAGTTCAGCCTCCCCGCCGAGGAGCGGGCTCCGCGAGGCACCGTGACCTACCTCGACTGAGCACTCCCCGGGGCCGGCGCCGCGGCGCCGGCCCCACATCAAACGTAGTGTGAACAAGGGGCCCCACTGCGGGGCCCTCGGCTCAGCCCTCCACTACCGCGACGGCGTCGATCTCCACCAGACAGCGGGGGTCGGTGGCCAGCCGCTGCACCTGCACAGTGGTGCTGGTGGGTTTGAAGGCGCCCATGTACTCGTTCCAGACCTTGTTGAGATCATCCTGCAGGTCCAGGTTCGTCAGATAGCGCTTGCAGTGCACCACGTTCTGTAGGCTCCCGCCCGCGGCCTCCACGGATTTCTTGAGGTTCTCCATGGTCATGCGCGCCTGCGTCGCCATGTCGGGTGGGATGTCGTCGAATTCAGCCGGGATGTGGGGATGGCTGTGGTACACCGGAGCTGCCGTCACGCCCGCGAAGAACAGCAGGCTCCCCCCGGTCACCTTGATGGCCGGCGCGTAAGGCATCATCACATCCGGTCTGTCCGGCCACTCGATGTGCTCGATGCTGAAACTCATTGGCTACACCTTTCTCTAGTCGATAGCGATACCGTCCGGCGGGAGCGCCACCGCACGCGTTCGGTTCAGCCGCGGCGCCGCGGCGCTCCGCCTGTGGTTCAGTCTCGAGAGATGACCCCCACAACGTCGATCTCCACCAGAAACTCAGGCTTGGCCAGACCGACCTCCATGAACGTACTGGCCGGGGGATCCTCCACCAAGCGCGGAGCGTACTTCTGGTAGTACTCCAACTCGGTCTTGCGCATCTTCGGGTAGTCCGTGACGTCCTTGAGCAGGATCATCGTCTTGATGACGTTGTCCATGCGACTGCCCGCCTCCTCCATCACGCGCCGCACCTTATCGAGAGCCACGATCATCTGCTCCTCGAAGACGTCAGTGTCGACCGTGACCGTATCGTCGTTCTGGCCCTGGCAACCAGACACGAAGATGAGGTTGCCGGCCACGACCGCGTTGGCGAACTTCGGCGACTCAGCCGGTACGTTCGGATACGACAGCTTCTTCCCACCCCAGTAGGCGGGGTAGAACTTGACGGTCTCGCCCATGCGTAGCCTCCTTGACATCTGCGTACAGGAACCTCACTAGAGTACCTTCTGAAGCCGGTGGGAGGAGGACCGAATGGGCTTGACGGTGAGACGACGAGGCAGTAGCGTCGGATAGTCGCCCCTCTCGCAAAGGACCGGGCCATGACACGCCTTCCAAAGACCAGTGTCCCGCGCAGTCCAGTGGAGATCGCTTCCGATGTCTACTTTCTGGAAGCGGGCAGAGGTGTCATGCGCTCCAACGTGTACTTCGTGCGGGCAGGCTCTTCGTGGGTACTCATCGACGCGGCGTCCGCGGGTTGCGCATCCGCCATCCGAGGCGCGGCGGCCTCCATATTCGGCGCCTACTCGGCAGCGTCAGCGATTCTCCTCACCCATTGTCACCCAGACCACGAGGGCTCAGCCAGCGAACTCGCGAGCGGTTGGCGGTGCCCAGTCTACGCGCATCCGGAGGAGATCCCGATCGCCAACAGCGAGGTGACCGCCATCCTTGAGTATGCGAACCCTTTGGATCGCTGGCTCATACTGCCGACTCTCCGCCTTCTGGGGCGAACGCGGATGGAGGCCGTGATCGAGCGCTCCAGCCTCAAGGATGTTATCCGTCCGCTCGACCCGCAGAGCCCCATGCCTGGTCTGCCCGACTGGGAACTGGTACCTGCCCCGGGACACACCCCCGGACATGTCGCCTTCTTCCGCCCCCGCGACAGGGTCCTGATCACCGGAGACGCCCTGATGACGCGGGATCTGAACTCGCTCCGCGGCTTGCTCTCTGCACGGCCGCAGGTCTCTGGACCGCCTTGGTACACCACGTGGGACTGGACGCTGGCGAAGCGTTCCGCCGTCACACTCGCTGGTCTTCGCCCGCTGGTGGTGGCCGGCGGGCATGGCCTGCCTATGAGCGGCGCCGAAGCCGCACGCAGTGCGCGAGCGCTCGTCGCGCGTTTCTTTGACACAGAAGACCGGGCGCGTCTAGACTCCGATGGTCCGAGACCGTTCACTCCGACACGGAGGTTGTGATGAGACCCCTGAGCACGGACTTGGCCGTCCTCAAACAGTTCGAGTTCGTGCACGCCCCCGTGGGCGTGAAGTTCTTGTTCAACCGGCCCGAAGGGATGGAGCAACTCGACAAGACTCTTCCCTTCTGCCAAATGGTGCGCGAGGCGCAGGAGCGAGGCACCCCCTTCTACTTCGGCAAGGAGAACGAGGACTGCTTCGGCACGATGGCCCTGGGCATGGACGACGTGCCTGCCTTCGCCGAGGCGGGGATACTGGGCGAGCGGTACGAGGTCTTCCAGGAGCCCCGGGCGAACCAGAGGATCTATCAGCACATCATGAAGTTCGAGAGGGGCACCGTTAACTACGTGGCCTACGCCGTCCTGGACGCCCTCGATTTCGAGCCTGACCTCATGATCCTCATGACCGACGCTTCCCAGGCCGAGATCATCATGCGCGCCCTGAGCTACACCACCGGAGAACTGTGGGAATCGAAGAAGACTCCCGTCCTGGGGTGCTCGTGGATCTATGCCTATCCCTTCCTCACCGGCAAGGTGAACTACATGGTCACCGGGATGAGCTTCGGCTCCAAGGCCAAGGAGGTCTTCCCGGAGGGCTGGATACTCATCTCCATCCCCTGGGACAAGCTGACCGTCATCCTGGAGAGCCTCAGGGAGATGAAATGGGTGCTTCCTTCGTATGCCGAGGGCCGGGAGGCCTTCTGTCAGCGCGAGGCCCGCTTGATCGAAGAGGCCTTTCGTAGCTCCCAAGACCTCTGACGTTTGGAGAACAGGGCATGCCGGTGATAGTTTGGCTTTGCGAGGCTGCTGTTACGTAGCCTCATGGCGCCTGCAGGGACGCCGGATATGTTGTCAGCGAGAAATGGAGGCAAGCATGGAAGAAGTCGGACGTTCGTGGGGATGGGTGCTGTTCTTTGGGCTTCTGACGCTCGTCATAGGCATCCTGGTGATGGTGTGGCCGCAGGAGACCCTCAGACTGCTCACCGTCCTCTTCGGACTCGAGCTCTTCGTCGTAGGGATCTACTCGATCATCAGATCCTTCTCGCATGGTGAGCAACACCGCGTATGGTCGGTGTTGATGGGTATCTTCGCCCTCGTCGTGGGCATCATTGTCATCCGCAACGTCGCCGAGACGGTGGTTCTGCTCACGGTTGTCCTGGGCATCTACTGGCTAATCCACGGCATTATCCAGTTCGTCATGTCCGTGGCCGACAATACCTACCCTCAACGCGGATTCACCATCTTCATGGCCATCCTCTCTGTGATCGCCGGTATCGTCCTCCTGGCCTGGCCCATCGAGTCGGTGACTGTTCTGGCCTGGTTCATGGGTATCTGGCTCGCCATCCTTGGTGTCCTGGGTATCGTCCTTGCCTTCATGGTCAGGAGCGCGGATAAGGAAGAAGCCAAGCTCCGGGCTGCCTGATCACGATTTGAGCTGTCCCTAAACCGAAGGGGGTCGCCATGGACGACCAAGCCGGGCTCGAAGCGCAGAGCGCTGAGCCTGCAGCCGCGCCCAAGAACAAGCAGTCCGGGGGCAAGAAGTGGCGGGCCATCGTGGCCATCGTGCTCTTGGTCATCGGCTGCATCATGCTGCCGCTCGCCGTCACGGGTGGCTGGGTACGCGGCACGATCTTCGACACCCAAGGGTTCGTCGATACCATGGCGCCCCTGGCCTCGGAGCCCGCCGTCCAAGAGGCTGTTGCGCACTCCCTTACCGAGCGCACGTTCGAGAGACTCGATCTCGAGGCGCAACTGCAGGATGCCCTTCCGGACAGACTCGGCTTCTTGGCCGGGCCTGCGGTCGACAGGCTGGAGGTCTGGGCGGAAGGGGTGACCCTGCGCCTGGTGACCAGCGATCAGTTCCCCGCCATCTGGTCAAAGGCGCTCGAGGGCGTCCATTCCACCCTTGTCGGCTTCCTCAACGGGAGCGGCCGGGTGCAACTAGGGCCTGAGGGCGTCATACAGATCGACCTCACCGACATCTCTGCAGGCATCACGCAGAGGTTGGAGGAGCGCGGTCTGACCCTCCCTGCCGACCGAGACCCGAAGCTGGGCGTCATACCCATCGCTCAGGTCAAGCAGTTGGGGACGGTCGCCACCCTGCTCAACGTACTCAACAAGGTCTTCATCGTTCTGCCCATATTGACCGTGCTACTGCTCGCCGCCTCGGTGTTGGTCTCTGAGAGACGCCGGAAGGCGGCCGTGCGGGCAGGCATCGGCATCATGATCGCCACAGCCGTCTTCATCGTGATCCTCTTCATCGTGCGGGTCGTGTTCCTCAACGCCATCGACAACGCCGGCTTCTCCCACGACGCCGCGGCAGCCATATGGAGCACGCTGACCATCGCGCTACGGGCCAGCTTCTGGGGACTGTTCTTCCTCGGGGTACTCCTCTTGGTCCATCCTCGCATCGTCGACCTGATCCGGGGCGAGAAGATGACGGCGATGGCCACGAGGTCGGCGGAATCCGGGCAGGACTACGGCGCTTTCGGCAGATGGATCGCGGCTCATCGCACCTTGCTGGCCGTCGTGATCCTCGTTCTCGGCTTCCTGGTGCTGGTACTCTGGAACACTCCCCCGCTGTTCGGTGTGATCCTGGTGGCGGCGCTTGTGGTCGTCCTTGAGGCGCTCGTCTTCTTCCTGGCCAAGCAGAGCGACATCGCGACTCAGGCGGCCACCGTGTCTGGTACGACCGACGGAGGCGGCGACTGACTCCGGTGAGCGACACACTGGACACGATCCGGAAGCGGAGGTTGCGCCCCGGGGCGCAGGGCATCGAGGATCACTACGGCATCGTGCTCCTCGCCATAATCGCCGGCCTCATCGTCGCGGGGCTGGTCAGTGGTCGCCCAGGAGCCAGGTCCGTGACCGTACTGATGTTCCTGATCATCTTCTTCCTGACGATGCAGACGTCGGGTGTCTCCCGACACGCGATCTCGCGCCTGGCCGTGCTGATACCTTTCGTTCTCGCGCTGGGAGTGGCGGGCGACGTGCTCGGGTCACGATTCTCGATCGACTCCTTGTCTCCCTTGGTGTCGGCGGCGTTCGTGATCGCCAGCGTGCTGCTGATCGCGCGCCGGCTCGCCACCCACGCTCAGGTAACGCGCCGCACGGTCTTTGGGTCGCTATGCCTCTACCTGTTCGTGGCCATCCTCTTCGCCACAGTCTACGAGTTCATCGGTCTTGCGGGCAGCGCGCCCTTCTTCACCCAGACTGACACTCCGAGCGGCCTGGACTACATCTACTTCAGCTTCGTCACCATTGCCACCCTCGGCTTCGGTGATCTGTCCCCGGCCGGTGACCTCGGCAGGATGACGGCGGTGGTCGAAGCCGTCGGCGGACAACTGTACCTGGTGGTCGTGGTGGCACTGTTCGTGAGCAACCTGGGTCGCCAGAGGATGCGCGGCAAACAAGGTCCGGAAGACCCAGAGGACTGACCGCGCTTCGCGCGGTCAGTCCTCTGGAAGGTCGGATCTCGGGGGTCGAATCTGGAAGAGCGGAGCCGGCGACCCAGCCTAGACGGTCGCGTCGAGGGCTTCGTCGACGGCGTCATCGACACTCTCAGCCAATTCATCCGCTTGGCCGTGAACCTTGTCCAACCCCTTGTTGACGATGTCGGTAGCCTTTCCGCGAACGTCCGAATAGACCTTGCGCGCTTCGGCCGGCACGTCGGGCAAGGAAGCGGGGATACTCTTCTCGTTCTCCTGCGACGCCCGATAGGCGAGCAGGAACACACCTGCCAGGACTCCTCCGATAAAAGCTGCAAGTACTGCTTTTCCGAAACTCACGGCCTGTCTCCTTTCGCGTCTGCTGGTACACATACGGGTCCACTACAGCCCGCGCGATGTGGCCTTGGCGTGAGCTTCTGCGCAGCCGAATCCGGAGCCGCTCACGCCATGACCATGTATGGATGTTAGCACCAAGCCTGTTCATGGGCATAAACAACTCAGGTACCTCGGGCCGCAGACGGCCACAACATCACAGGAGGCAGCAACATGGCAGAGGCGGAATACACCATCGTCTACGCAGCGGCATACGAGTCCTTTGACGACGCCAAGGACGACTTTCAGGGCATCAAGGATCTGCACAAGGAGAAATGGATCGGCAAGTACGAAGCCGCGCTCTTCACCAAGAACGACGACGGTTCGGTCAAGATCCACGACCAAGACGCGACCGGCCGCGCGAAGGGACTGAAACTGGGGGCCGCGATCGGAGCGGCCGTGGGGATCATCTTCCCAGTGACCCTCCTGGCCGGAGCTTTGGTGGGTGGAGGCGTGGGACTCCTGGGAGGGCAACTCACCAAGGGCCTGAGCCGAGGCGACATCAAAGACCTGGGCGAACTCCTCGATGAGGGCGAAGCGGGCATCGTCCTGGTGGGCGTGTTCACACCCGAAGAGGGCATGGAGCGCTTCCTGGGGAAGGCCGCCAAAGTGCTCAAGAAGCAGGTGGATGCCGACGCCGACGAGATCAAGAAGGCCATCGACGAGGCGATCGACTAGGAGCACCTCTGGGTACTGGGGCGCGCCCGGCCCGCGGGCCGGGCGCGCCCCAGTACCCGTCACCCCATCGCAACACCTCGGTCTCGTGACCCCTCCCTGTCGCAACCCCTTCCCGTACGCTATTGTGGCGCTGTAAGCATCTGACTTCTTGAGGAGGCCGCAAGTGGCGACCAGTTCGGCGCAGCCCCGTTCGACCACGAGCGTCTGGTGGAGGCGCCTTCTATTCGGCATAGGGCATATGATCGGCATCATCAGTCGTCCAAGCCCTTGCCCTATGGCTCGTCGCCAAGTTGTTGCCTGGCGTCACCCTGAGTGGCCCATGGGCCTCCATAGCTGTCTCAGTCGCAATGCTTATCGCGACCTTCATCGTGTGGCCGCTCTTCATCCGCATCTTCTTCAAGTTCGTCATATGGACGGCCGGTCTCATCACCGTCCTGGTCAACGGATTCATCGTGCAATTGGCAAGCTGGATCAGTTCCGATCTGGTGGTCGACAACTTCGGCTGGGCGGTCCTCTTCGCCTTCTTGGCCACGATCCTCCTCACAGCTTTCTTGGGGTTCATCTCCTTCCAGGACAGGGGCACCTTCAAACGCATCGCTCTTCTCCGTCAGCGGCGCAAGCTCGACCCCAGCATCTTCGGCAAGACGGGGGTGATCTTCGTCGAGATCGACGGCCTCGCCCATGATGCCCTCAAGAGAGCGATAGCCGCCGGCAAAGCGCCCAACATCAAGAAATGGCTCGAGTCGGGCTCGCACCTTCTGGTGCCCTGGGAGACAGACCTCTCCTCGCAGACGAGTGCCTCCCAAGCCGGAATCCTGCACGGAAACAACAGCGACATACCTGCGTTCCGCTGGTTCGACAAAGAACTGGGACGGGTCATAGTCTCGAGCAACATCAAGATCCTGGGGCCCTTCGAAGCCTCACACTCCGACGGCAACGGCCTTCTTGCCCATGGCGGGACTGCACGGGCCAGCCTGCTCTCCGGCGATGCCGACGAGGTCATGCTGGTCGCGAGCCGGCCTCTGGAGGAGAAAGGAGAGACGTACCGTGCCTTCTTCGCCTCTCCTCTCAGCTTCACCCACACCGTCATGCTCTTCTTCTGGGAGATTCTCCTTGAGACCGGGTCGAAGTGGTCACAGCGCCTCCGCCATGTGGAACCGCGCGTCGAACGCCACTTCAAGTACAGCATCATCCGGGCGGGCATGACCGTCGCTCTGCGCGACCTCAGCCTCAACGGCGTGATGGGCGATATGCTCAAAGGCGCCCCCTATTCGTATGTGACCCTGGCGGGCTACGACGAAGTTGCCCATCACTCCGGCTTGGACCGTCACGATGCCTTGGTCGTCCTGCGCAAGATCGACAGCCGTCTGCGCAACCTCGAACTCATGGCCCAACTGGCACCCAGGAACTACCAGTTCGTACTCCTGTCCGACCACGGGCAGACCATGGGCGCCACCTTCCTGCAACGCTACGGCTACGACCTGGAGGAATTCGTCCGCACGTCGGTCCCCACAGGCACTACCGTGGGCGGCCCCAGCACCTACGCCAAGAGCGGAGCAGGGGCAGGGGTGTCGAAAGGGGGCAGTGACTGGGAACACATCGCTACGGTCGATGCAGCGGCGCGGGAGTCCGGTCTCGCCGAAGGACGTGTGGGCAAATGGCTGGGCAAACGCCTCCAGGCCGGTGACCCCGTCCCCACTGAAATGACCGACCTCGTGGTCATGGCCTCAGGCAACCTGGGCATCATCTCCTTCACCGGACCGAAGCATCGCGTGACCCTCGAGGAGATCGAGCGCGACCAGCCTGAGTTGATCAAGAAACTGGTGACCCATCCCGGCGTCGGTTTCGTGCTGGTCGCCACCTCCGGCAACGGCGCCGGTCCCGACACGGTGGCGATCGGAGAGAATGGTCGCTACTACCTGAGTGACGATCGCATCGAGGGCGAGAACCCACTGGAACCGTATGGCCCCAACTCGGCCCGCCACCTGCGCCGCACCACCGGGTTCGGCAACTGCCCCGATATCCTGATCGTGAGCACCTACTGGCCCGATACCCACGAGAACGCCGCCTTCGAAGAACTCGTGGGTAACCACGGAGGGCTGGGTGGGGAGCAGATGCATCCCTTCCTCCTCTACCCCGCGGAGTGGGAATTGACCGACCCGGAACTGATGGGCGCCGAATCCGTCTACAGGAACCTCAAACACTGGACGAAGATGACCGCCTGACATCCGCGGTCGCCCGTATGCCACAGCACATGAGTCAGATCACGCACCCCGTCGAAGCCTTCCACGTGATGGCCAAACCCAGCGGTGCGCGCTGCAACTTGGACTGCGCCTACTGCTTCTTCCTCAAGAAGGAGCGACTCTATCCGGGCAGCACCTTCCGCATGTCCGACGAGGTGCTCGAGACCTACATCCGCCAGACCATAGAGGCACATCACGTGCCCGAGGTCACTATCGCTTGGCAGGGCGGTGAACCGACCCTCATGGGTCTCGACTTCTTCCGAAGGGCCGTCGAGATCGAGAAGAAGTACGCTCCACCCGGGGTGAGGGTGGAGAACACCTTGCAAACCAACGGCGTGCTCTTGAATGACGAATGGTGCGAGTTTCTTCGGGAGGAAGGCTTCCTGGTGGGCTTGAGCCTGGACGGCCCCCGCGAGCTCCACGACGCCTACCGACACGATAAGCGAGGCGGGTCGGTATTCGACGAGGTGGTAGCCGCGGCCCAGTTGATGCAGAAGCACGGGGTCGAGTTCAACATCCTCTGCACGGTGAACGCGGTCAACAGCCGGCACCCGCTCGAAGTCTACCGTTTCTTCCGGGACGAACTGGGGGCCCGCTACATCCAGTTCATCCCCATCGTGGAGCGCGCGAACGATTCCGGCGACCAGGAGGGCACGGCTGTCACCGAGCGCTCTGTCCCAGGCGCCCAGTACGGACGTTTCCTTATCGAGATCTTCGACGAATGGGTCATGCGCGACGTGGGCAAGATGTTCGTGTTGTTCTTCGACGGGGTCCTGGCCGCGTACGTGCGCGGCTACTCGAGCCTCTGCGTGCTCAGCCCCACCTGTGGCGAGGGCGTCGCTCTCGAACATACCGGGGACGTCTACTCCTGCGATCACTATGTGGAGCCGGGCTACCTGCTGGGCAACATCCTCGACACCCCGCTGGGAGAACTGGTCTCGTCAGACAGGCAGCGCACGTTCGGCGTCGCGAAGACCGATACGCTGCCCGGCCATTGCCGCGACTGCCGCTGGCTGTTCACCTGCCACGGCGAATGTCCCAAGAACCGCGTGCTCACCACGCCCGACGGCGAACCAGGGCTCAACTGGCTCTGTGAGGGGCTGCAGGCTTTCTTCGAGCACGCCGACCACCCTATGCGCCTCATGTCCGATCTCCTTCGTCGAGGCCGACCCGCCGATGATGTCATGGCCGTGCTGTCGCAGGAGGAGCGACAGCTCGCCGGAAGCTTCGCTTCGGCCGGACGCAACGACCCCTGCCCCTGCGGAAGCGGCAGGAAATACAAGAAGTGTCACGGAAGTGCCTGCCGGTAGCCAACGGTCATCCTCGCGCTTGGGCCACTCAAATGTCCAGGATTTTCTTGTATCATGGGCAGTGATTATTGGCCTGGCAGCATGGGGGGGGAGGGGCGGTGGAGATTAGCCAAGGATCAGGAAGTACCGACTGGGGTGCCGGTTTGACGGCTCGGGTGAAGAGCCTGATGCCGCAGCTGAAAGGGGAGTTGGCTGCACTGGTGGCTATACCCTCTGTGTCGGAGACCGGCTATCCGGAGAGAACCCGGCCGGCGCTTCTAGAGACTCGCGACGCCGTGGTGAAGCTGTTCGCCGGCGCCGGCTGCGAACACGTCGAATCGCTGGAGTTGCCGGACACCGCGCCCATCATCTTGGGCGAGATACCCGCGCCCCCTGGAGCACCCACCGTGCTCCTCTACAGCCACTACGATGTCGTCCCGGCCGGGGACGAGTCGGAATGGAACACGCCGCCCTTCGAGCCCACCGAGCGCGAAGGTGCCGTGTACGGGCGGGGAGCGGCCGACACCAAATCGAACATCGTAGCCTTGGCAGGAGCCCTACGCGCCTGGGACGGACGGCCGCCCGTGGGCATCAAGCTTGTGATCGAAGGCCAAGAAGAGGTGGGAGGCGGCGCTCTTCTGTCCTATGCGCCCCAGCACCCCGAATTGTTCGCCTCCGACGTGATGCTCATCGGCGACATGGGCAGCGTGCGGCCGGGGGTCCCCACGCTCACCGTGGCGCTGCGGGGCATGGCCAATGTCACCGTCGAGGTGCGCACCCTCGAGTCGGCCAAACATAGCGGGCAATACGGGGGCGCGGCTCCGGACGCGCTTCTCGCGGTGATCCGAGCGCTGGCCTCCCTACACGACGACAAGGGCGATGTCGCGGTCAAAGGCCTCCTCCGAGAGGGATGGACCGGGGGCGGCAGCACCGAGAAGGAGTTCCGCGCCTTGGCCGAGGTCTTGGACGACCTGCCCCTCATCGGCACCGGAACCCTCGGGTCGCGCGTTTGGTCGGGGCCGGCCATCACGATCACCGGCATCGATGTCGCCTCCGTCGACCGGGCCATGAACGCCGTGTGCCCACACGCGCGGGCGTCCATGAACATGCGCGTGCACCCCGAGCAGGACGCCGTCGAAGCCCAGGCGGCGCTTATCAAGCATCTGCGCGAGGCCATGCCCTTCGGTATCCGACTCGATATCGTCGCCGGACCGACCGGCAACGGATTCTCCGCCCACACCTCCAGCCCCGCATACCAGGCCGCCCGGGAGGCTTGGGCCGCAGCCTGGGGCACTGAGGTGGTCTTCGCCGGTAGCGGCGGTTCCATCCCTTTGGTGGACGCGCTCAACCGTGCGGTCCCCGCCGCCGACATCCTACTGGCCGGCACCACCGACGGCTACGCGAACATTCACGGCCCAAACGAGCGGGTGCTGCTGGATGAGTTCGAGAAGGCGGTCCTGGCCGAAGCCGATCTGACTGGGCATCCTCATCACGGTCGTCGTGATCGCACTACTGACCGTCATCCCCGGCGCGCCGCTGCGTGATCCGGAGACGGGCAGCATCATCGGAACTTCTCCCTTCATGGACAGCCTCATCGTGCTCATCTCGATAGTGTTCCTCGTCGCCGGTGCCTTCTACGGCAAAGCGACGGGGACCATCAAGAACTCAACCGACGGCATAACGATGATCACGAAGGGCTGGGCCGGACTGGCCGGGCTGCTCTTCTTGTTCCTACTCATCGCCCAGTTCATTGCCTACTTCAACTACTCCAACATCCCCCAGGTGATAGCCGTCAGCCTGGGCGAGACGCTGGAGGGACTCAGCTTCAGCAGTGTGGGTCTGCTCATCCTGGCCATGCTGATCACCCTGGCGGTGGGCATCATCATGCCGCAGGCCATCGCCAAGTGGGCGCTTCTCGCTCCCATCTTCATCCCGCTGTTCCTGCGCCTGGGGATCGAGCCGCAGTCCGTGTTGGCCGGCAAGAAGTACAAGAGGTGCCACGGAAGTACCGGCCGGTAGCCGGCGGTCGCCCTCGTGCTGTGGGCCACTGGATATCTAGAATCCTGTTAGGCCGTCGCGGGCCGCCTCACCCTTGTCTGAAGTGCCTTTGTCCTTCCCGCCCTTCTTGTTCGTCGGCGTTCTGGGCAAAGGGCTGATCAGAACCGACATAGGCCGCGTGCTGTCGTAAGAGTCAAGAAACAGCAGCTTGACCATAAGCATCAGTGGCACCGACATCAAGGCCCCGATGGGTCCCAGTATCCACCCCCATAACACCAGGGAGAGGAACACTGCCAGAGTGGACAGGCCCGTTTTCTGCCCCAAAAAGCGCGGCGCAATGGCGTTGTTGACAAACCCATTGAAGACGATCACTATCGCCACCACTATGGCTGCCCGCGTGAAGCCGAACTCCAGCAGAGTGACGAAGAACGGCGGGATGACCGCCAAGACGAACCCGATGTTGGGGATGAAGCTAAGGAGAAAGAAGACCAGCGCCCAGAGCAGCGCGAAATCGACCCCGAAGGCATAGTAGACGATGGCGGCGAGCACTGCCGTGAGCGCGTTGAGCCACGTGAGGGTAAACAGGAAGGTACGCGTAACCACGGCGAAATTCTCAAAGGCCTGACCGAGCACAGGGCCAAGTTGGAGACGATGGTGGATCTTCCGCGGAAAGGAATACACCTCGGCGATCATGAAGGCGACGATGAGTATCAGCAGGAACGCGTTGGACAATAGCCCTATCAGCATCCGAACCGAGGAGGTGACCCAGCCGATCACTTTGTCGGGCCTGATGACATTGCCGGTCAGGCCGCTGATGTCGATGTCCCGATCCGCGAACCAACCCTGGGCGTTGGACATGATCTCGCTCAGGTTCTGCTGGTAGACAGGGACCTTGTAGTTGATCTGCCCCAGGGACACGGCGATGATGCCCACGAAGAGGCCGGCGACAACGAGAAACCCCAACATCACGATGACGATGGCCGCCCAAGGGGGCATCCCCCTGCGCTTGAGCCAGTGCAACACCGGACTGAGGCCCATGACCACAAACGTGGCCAGCAGGACGGGAGCCAGGATGGAGCGAGCGTACCTCATGCCGTAGAGGACAATAGTCGCGCACGCTAGGGCTAGGAGCAGGCCCGTGGGGCGACCCATAATGCCTTGATATGCGGTCTTCATCCTTCCCGGATCGCCTTCCAGGCCTTCTTGAGAGACCTCGGCCGGCTCGTCGTTGTGCGTAGTCATGAGCACTCCTTTTCTTCGTCGGCGCAACTGGCGTAGATGCGGTTCCAGGCAGCGGCTTGCCGCTTCGAAGCTGATCTGCACTCAAATACCCATTCGCATCATCGTTTCCTGCTTCGCGCGAGGCCGCATCCGCGCTATGCTGACCCAACGGTTACGCTCTTTCTAAGGAGGCCACGATGGCGGAGGCGAAGAAGCCCAACATCCTCAGTCCTGTGGGGGGACGACATAGGCTGGTGGAACATCAGCTATAACAACCGAGGTCAGATGGGGTACCGGACCCCCAACATCGATAGGGTGGCTGAGGAAGGCTTGGCCTTCAGTGATTACTACGGCCAGCAGAGTTGCACGGCCGGACGGGCGGCCTTCATCACGGGCCAGAACCCCATCCGCACCGGGCTCACGAAGGTGGGGATGCCGGGGGCAGACATAGGACTGCGCCCCGAGGACCCCACCATCGCGGAACTGCTCAAGCCGCTGGGCTACGCCACAGGCCAGTTCGGCAAGAACCACTTCGGTGACAAGGATGAGTTCCTACCCACCAACCACGGCTTCGACGAGTTCTTCGGCAACCTCTACCACCTCAATGCGGAGGAAGAGCCGGAGGACGTCGACTACCCCAAGGACCCCGCTTTTCGCGAGCGTTTCGGCCCCCGGGGGGTCATCCACAGTTTCGCCGATGGCCGCATCGAGGATACCGGTCCGCTAACCAGAAAGCGTATGGAGACCATCGACGAAGAGGCCACCGAACACGCCCTCCGCTTCATGGAAGAGGTCAGCGCGTCAGGACAACCCTTCTTCCTCTGGTGGAACGCCACCGCCATGCACTTCCGCACCCATCCCGCCGAGAAGCACCTGGGCAAGAGCGGCCAGGGCTTCTATAACGACGTGATGGTCGCCCACGACGAACTGGTGGGCCTGATGCTCGACAAGCTGGACGAACTGGGCATCGCCGACGACACCATCGTTATGTACTCCACCGACAACGGCCCCCACTACAACACCTGGCCCGATGCGGCCATCACGCCATTTCGCAGCGAGAAGAACACCAACTGGGAAGGGGCCTGGCGCGTGCCCGCCTTCGTGCGCTGGCCCGGAAGGTTCGCGGCGGGCAAGACCCTCAACGGAATCGTTTCTCACCAGGACTGGCTGCCCACGCTCCTGGCGGCTGCGGGCGAGCCGCAGGTCAAAGAGAAGGTCCTGGAGGGATATGTGGTGGGTGAGAAGACCTTCCGCGCGCACATCGATGGTCTCAACATGCTCCCCTACCTCACCGGCGCGGAGGAGCAGAGCCCCCGGGAATTCTTCTTCTACATCAATGATGACGGCCAGGTGGTCGCCGTGCGCCACAACGACTGGAAACTGGTCTTCATGGAGCAGAGGGCCAAGCAACTTGCCTGCTGGGCCGAGCCCTTCGTGTCGCTACGGGTACCCAAGATATTCCACCTGCGCCGCGACCCCTTCGAGCGGGCGGACGAGAACTCCAATACGTACTACGACTGGATGATCGACCACGCCTACCTGCTCTACGGGGCCCAGGCCCTGGTGGCCCAGCAGATACAGTCTTTCAAGGATTTCCCACCCCGGCAGAAACCGGCGTCGTTCAACCTCGACCGCGTGCTGGAATCGCTGCAGGATGCCTCCGGGAGTGGGATGCGGTAGCGGCGCCCGTGGGCCCTCCTTGTTGGGGAGCCTCGAAAGCCTTGCCCTTGTTCCCTCGGACTTGAAAGGGGCGCCTCCCGGAGCAACCGGGATGCGCCCCTTTGATCCGGCCTGCACCCGAGTGAGATGGGCCCAGTAGCGCCAAAGGTGGTCGGTATGCTCTACTATGCGTAGCCGTTCTCTTGCACGATTCGTCCAACCTTGGAGGAGCCTGTGAAACCGGCGGTGTGCACACGCCCTCGATGGCTCGGTACGAGATACGCTCTCTCCTGCAGGCACGAAAAGGCGAGAGACCCGGTGGCCATGGAGCAGGGGAAGCTATCCCAGTGAAGGCTGACCACACGTGAAGTTGCCAGGCTCTTTGCCACATCTCAAGTTTGACCCTAGGACCATAGGGCCGGACCTGATGTCCGGTCTCGTTCTGGGTGTGCAGAGCGTGCCCGATGCCTTGGCCTCGGGGGTGCTGGCCGGGGTGAACCCGCTCTACGCCCTCTACGCGGTGATGCTCTCCACGCCCGTGGGGGCCCTCTTCGCCAGTTCGGCCTTCCTTAGCGTCCAGACCACCAGCGCCCTGTCCCTCGTGGTGGCGAGCGTGCCCGGGGCGTCTGGGACCGGCTATGACCCCCGGACGGTGTTCACCCTTGCCTTCATGACAGGTATCGTCATGCTCATCGCCGGTTTCCTCAAACTGGGCCGACTGATGCGCTTCGTCTCCAACTCCGTGATGGTGGGGTTCATGAACGGAGTCGCCTTGCTGATCATCCTCGGCCAACTGGGCGACTTCACAGGGTACGTGAGTGACTTCGGCAATCGGATAACCCGCACCGTCGACCTCCTCTTCAATCTCACCCAGGTGGACCTGCCCACCCTTGTGGTGGGCCTGGCCGCGCTCATTCTGATCTTGGTCCTGGAGAAAACGCGCCTTCGGTACCTCGGCATGGTCGTGGCCATCGTCGTCGCTTCCCTTCTCCCTTCTCTCTTCAACTGGGATTCGGTGCCTGTGGTGTCGGACATCGCCGACATCAGCGGCTCATTCCCCCTGCCGATGCTTCCTGACTTCTCCCAGGTCTTGTACTTGATCACCCCGGCCATCTCGTTGGCCGCCATCGGTCTGATCCAGGGAGCCGGAGTCAGCCAGAGCTACGTGAACCCGGACGGCAAATTCCCCAATCCGTCGCGGGATTTCATCGGGCAGGGAGCAGCTAACATCGCCTGCTCCTTCTTCCGCGGCATCCCTGTAGGCGGGTCGGTCTCGGCAACGGCTCTGGTCGTCGCCGCCGGGGCCCGCACGCGTCTTGCGAACATATTCGCGGGAGTGGTGATCGCTGTGACCATCTTCTTCTTCGCGGGAGCCGTCGGCCGGCTGGCGATGCCTACGCTTGCCGCTTTGCTGATCATCATCGGATTCCGAGCCCTCAAGCCGGGCGCCGTCCTCTCGGTATGGCGGACTGGGAATATCCAACGAGTCGTGATGGTGATCACCTTCGTGCTCGTTCTGACGGTGCCGCTTCAGTACGCGGTGCTTGCCGGGGTGTCTCTCTCCATCCTTCTCTACGTCGTCCGGCAGTCGAACCGCGTGATGGTCAAAGCATGGCTGCTCGATGAAGGCCGACTCCCACTGGAACAAGCCCCTCCGGCCACGGTGCCCCCGGGAGAGGTGACGGTGTTGGTTCCGTACGGAAGCCTCTTCTATGCCGCCGCCCCCGTGTTCGAAGGCCAGCTTCCGGTGGTGGACGAGGCGACCAAGAACGCCGTGGTAATCGTGAATCTGCGAGGGCGTTCGGAACTCGGCAGTACCTTCATGCAGGTCGTCCAACGCTACGCTGATGATCTGGTGGAGCACGACAGTCGTCTGATGCTGGCTGAGGTCTCGCCTCCGGTGAGAGATCAGCTATCTCGGGCCGGTATCGTCGGTTCTGTCTCGGCTACAAGCATCTTCTCGCAGGCGGACAGGGTAGGGGAGTCTGTTTACGATGCTCAGGCTCTCGCGGAGGAATGGATCTCTCGTCGGTCCCCCGGCGATACCGGCAGCCCTGGGAAGAAAGGCTCTCAGCCCCATATGTAGGCCGGCCCCGGGCATGAGGTAGCGGCTACTTCCGCGCGGCCGCGCGCCCCGGCCCTGTATCACGACTCCCCGGCGGCGCAGCCTCCTCTACGGATAGAGCGGCAACTGCGCCTGTATGTCGAACAGAGCCTGGATCGGGACTTGCATCAGGCCCTGCGAGCCCGATCGAGGTCTACGATGAGATAGAGGACCGCCGCGAGTACGATAATGAGCGCTATGGGAGCGACGAGGCTTCGGTTCTCCGTGTAGCCCAGTTGCATGCCGATGACGAACAAGGTCATGATAGCGATGCCGAACATGAGCAGGACTATCGGCGGAGGTATGCGGATATACAGCCCCACGTTCACGCGCTCGGTGTGGATGTCGATGAGTTCGTTCAGAGAGGAGACGTACAGACCGGTCGTGGGGCGGTATCTCCACCCCTAATCATCTCTTGCACCAACGCCCACAGCTCGTTGTGGATCTCTTCTGAGCGGAGCCTTGGCCGCCTCCAAGTCGCCCTCTTCGTAGATGGACACACGTTGGTCTGCGTATTCCATCAGCAGGTGTCGCGATTTCGTCTGAAAGGGCTCGTCGAGGTATCCGGCCCGCAGATACGTGGTGCCGATGGCGTTGGCCTCCGAGACGACCACCACCCGGCGCTCCTGCCACACGTTCACGCCGAAGCCCACCACGAAAGCCAAGAGGAAGGCCAGAAGGCCCAGCGTGGCTCCCGAGATGGCACCGACGCCTCGGTCAGACTTGGATGGCGTCTTCTCTCTGCCCTTGGCGAAGTAGAACCCTCCTGCGAGAGCTGCGAGGAAGACGACCACAGTCAGCGGGTACAGAGCCCACAAGGGCACCGCGTCGAGCGGTTGGTTTGGCATGGCGCGCTACCCCTTACCTTCTCTGGTTTGACGTGTGATATGAGGCAGAATAGCGCATCCGGCCCACAGGCAAGAACCGCTTGCTCGCGCACCGGCACACCCGGCACACAGCCGGGCGACCAACGGCTGGAGGAGCGGGCCCTCGGGGGGCGTTTGACCCATCGAACCAGAAGGGTAGTCTTATCGTGGGCTGGTCCGGCGCAATGACCGGCAGATTGATCTGCCTGCTTATCGGATGCACCATGATTAGCCCATTAGGGTGCTTCTGGCGAACCCCGAGCCTCACTTAGACTGAAGCTCGGCTGATGCGTTACGTGGACCGGTCCGTGCCCTCGTCGCGATGACACCGTGGATGGGCCGCATGGAGGAGACGCAGCCGGAAGACACGAGATGGATGTAGTCGCGCCACTTGCTCGACATGACCTGACCGCAGGCACGGAGGAAACATGGACGAACGTGAAGACATCGGCCGCATGGACGAGACCGAAGGTGACAAGACCGCACCAGTTCCCGGACCGGCCCCGGGCGACGCTTCTTCCCAGGACTGGCCTCCGCCTCGGCCGCCGGCCGAGGCACCGATCGTAGCGCCGCCCCCGGTGCACGTCATGCCCGCGACCACCGATCTCCAACAGACTCAGCCGATCGGCGCCCCCCCGCCCCCTGAAGAGAAGGGCGGACATCTCTGGCTCTGGATCGTAGGGGCCGTCCTACTTGCCATCATCGTCGTCGCCATCATCTTGGGCGTGACCAGGAGCAAGACCACGGAGGTCCCCGACTTGTCGGGACTGACCCTGCCCGCGACAGTGTCCGCCCTCACGGATGCGGGCCTGCTACTGGGCGAGGTCTCCTACACGTCGCAGATCCCGGCCGGTGTGGAAGAGGGACAGACCGTCACCCAGGATCCGGCCCCCGGAACGGAGGTGGAACGGGATTCGGCTGTGAACGTGCTCGTGGCCGGGAAGGCCGAGGTCGAGACTCCCGACTTGGTCGGACTTATGGTGGACGAGGCGACGCAGGCCTTGGAGGAAGCCGGCTTCACAGTGAAGACGGTGGAGGTCGAGAACGAAGCCGAGCCCGGCACGGTGGTCGACCAGTCGCCTGCTGCCGGGACGATGGTCATGCCGGGCGCCGAGGTCACTCTCGTGGTGTCAGCCGGCAAGACCGAGACGCTGGTTCCCAAAGTGGTGGGCATGACCCAGGACGACGCGACGGCCACCCTCCAGGCAGCCGGGTACACAGTCCAGGTTAAGGGTACCTACGATGAGAAGGTGGAAAAGGGCATCGTCATCAGCCAGTCACCTGAGGCCGGCTCCGTGGCCGAGCCGAACACCAGAGTCGACATAGTCGTCTCGCAAGGCAAGAATCCCGAAGCAAAGGTGCCCGATGTGGTGGGAATGAGCGAGGCGGACGCGGCCAAGGCACTCGAAGACGCGGGCTTCCAACCCATTCCCGGTTCGACCTTCAGCGACACCGTTCCCGTTGGCCAGGTGGTCAGTCAGGATCCGGCAGCGGGGACGACGGCCCAACGCGACAGCGTGGTCACCTTCATCGTGTCACAGGGACCCAATCCCCCCCAGACTACAACGGTGCCCAACGTGATAGGAAAGACAGAGGACGAGGCCGTGAAGCTGTTGCAGGACGCCGGCTACCAGGTGGCCGCCGCGCGGACGTACAGTGAGGTGGTCCCGCTGGACGCCGTCGGCATACAAGCGCCGATGGGCGGGACTGTCACCGAGCCCGGTATCACAGTAGCCATCCTGTTGTCCGATGGACCGAGGCCGGCCGAGGACTTCGTTATCGTACCCGACCTTACAGGGATGACCCTCGAGGAGGCCACCACGGCACTGGAGGACCTCGGGCTGAAGGTCGCGAGCTTCGAATTCTTCACCGAACTCGTTCCCCAAGGCCAAGTAGCGGCCCAGCTTCCACCGCCGGAGAGTTCCGTCGCGCCCGAGGCGACAGTCCTTCTGCTCATCTCCAAGGGCCCCTACTTACAGATCAACCCGCTGTAGAGAGGAGTCAGCGGTGGATCTCTGGGATGCGGCGACACAGGCACTGGCGGAGTTCGAACAGTTGAAGCGCAAGGCGATGGCCTAACCCGGTCGCCAGGGACATATTGGGGCGGCCCGGTGCTCGCACCGGGCCGCCCGGTCTCACCACCAGACCCCGCGGACACCATGAGGTATTCCGAACAGGCCACTCACGAAGGAGAACAAGGATGGCCGGCAAAGCTGAGCACCTGCGACTGCGGCAGGTGAGAGAAAAGAGTGGCGACTGGCGCAAGTGGGGTCCATACCTCAGCGAGCGCCAGTGGGGCACGGTCCGCGAGGACTACAGCGAGGGTGGTGATGCCTGGAACTACTTCACCCACGACCAGGCCCGGTCCCGCGCCTACCGCTGGGGAGAAGACGGCTTGGCCGGCATCTCCGACAACAGGCAGCTCCTATGCTTCGCCCTCGCCCTCTGGAACGGGGTGGATCCCATCATCAAGGAACGGGCCTTCGGTCTTACGAACAGCGAAGGCAACCACGGAGAGGACGTCAAGGAGTACTACTACTACCTCGACTCGACTCCCACCCATTCGTACATGAAGTCCCTGTACAAGTACCCGCAGTCCCCCTTCCCCTACGGCGACCTCGTCGAAAAGAACGCCTCCCGCGGGCGGCAGGAACTGGAATATGAGCTCATCGACACGGGAGTCTTCGACGAGGACCGCTATTTCGACGTCTTCGTGGAGTATGCGAAAGCATCTCCCGATGATCTCCTCGTTCGGATTACGGCCCACAATCGCGGCCCCGACCCGGCGACCCTTCACCTCCTCCCCACGCTCTGGTTCCGGAATACCTGGTGGGATGCGCCCGATGGCGAGGTCATACCACACATCAAGGTCCTGCCCTCGGCGGCCGGCGCCGGGTTGCTGGAGGCTACTCACCCCGACCTGGGTACATATCACCTGGCCTGCGACGGCGATCCCCGCTTCTTGGTGGTTGACAATGAGACCAACGAAGCACGGGTCTTCGGCACGCCCAACCGCAGCACATACGTGAAGGACGGCATCAACGACTACCTGGTCGCAGGCGCCGATGATGCGGTCAATCCCGCGGGCGAAGGTACGAAGGCGGCTGCGCACTATCAGGTCACCATCGCGCCGGGCGAATCAGCCGCCGTTCGTGTGCGGCTCGTCGCCGATCAGGGTGGCCCAGCAACGGCGGCACTGCCGGCCGACAAATTCGACAGGATCCTGGACGCACGCCGGACTGAGGCGGATGAGTTCTACGCTTCCCTCACACCCCCCGCAATGGGAGCGGACGAGGCCATGGTCATGCGCCAAGCCTTGGCGGGGATGCTGTGGACCAAGCAGTGTTACACGTACGACGTCAACAAATGGCTCCGGCAGCGCGATGCGGCAAAAGGGACGGGGGGGCGGTCCGGAGGCCGCAACTCCAACTGGTACCACATGGTCAACCAGGACATCATCTCCATGCCCGACAAGTGGGAATACCCCTGGTTCGCCGCCTGGGACCTCGCCTTTCACACCATCGCGTTGTCCATGGTCGACCTCGACTTCGCCAAGGAGCAGCTCGAGCTGATGCTCGATGAGAACTACCTGCACCCCAACGGCCAGATCCCGGCCTACGAGTGGGACTTCGGCGATGTGAATCCGCCCGTGCATGCTTGGGCGGCCGATTTCATCTTCAATCTGGAGCAGGAGAGCACCGGGCAGGGCGACACGGCCTTCTTGGAGCGCCTGTTCGTGAAGTTGCTCATGACCTTCACCTGGTGGGTCAACCGCAAGGACCGCAACGGCAGCAACGTGTTCGAGGGGGGCTTCCTGGGCTTGGACAATATCGGCGTGTTCGACCGCAGCGCCCCCTTGCCCACCGGCGGGCATCTCGAGCAGGCGGACGGGACGGCCTGGATGGCCTTCTTTTGCCAGAACATGCTCTCCATCGCGGTGAAGTTGGCGCTGAACAACCCCGCCTACGAGGTGCTGGCCTGCAAGTTCTACGAGCATTTTCTGTGGATCGCGGGCGCCATGGACCGCATGGGCGAGCACGAAGACGAGATGTGGGATGAGGAGGACGGCTTCTTCTACGACCTTCTCCGCCTGCCCGACGGCTCCGCTACTCGGCTCAAGGTCCGTTCCATGGTCGGGCTGCTCTCGCTGTGTGCGAGCACCGTCTTTCCACACGAAGCCATCGAGAAGCTGCCCAAGTTCAGAGAACGAGCCCAGTGGTTCACGCAGAATAATCCTGAGCTGACCGCCAACATCGTCTCGCCTGCAGTACACAATGGCAAACATCTCCTGGCGCTCTTGGATGAGACCAAGCTGCGCAAGGTACTGGCGCGGCTTCTCGATGAGGATGAGTTCCTGAGCCCCTACGGCGTCAGATCCCTTTCTCGCTACCATCTGGAGCACCCCTACGTGGTCGACGTCGACGGACAGTCGTTCCAAGTGAGCTACCTCCCCGCCGAGTCCGACAGCGGCATGTTCGGAGGCAACTCCAACTGGCGCGGTCCCATCTGGTTCCCGACCAACGTGCTGCTGGTCCGTGCGCTCCTCAACCTCTACGCCTACTACGGAGATGAGTTCACGGTGGAGTGTCCCACCGGCTCCGGAACACAAGCCACCCTCTTCGACGCGGCCATGGAGATCATGAAGCGCTCGTCGGCCATCTTCTTGCACGACTCCGAAGGACACCGGCCCGTCTTCGGGGAGGCGGATAAGTTCCAGAACGACCCACACTGGCGCGACTGCATCCTCTTCTACGAGTATTTCCACGGAGACAACGGGGCCGGCATAGGAGCCAGTCACCAGACCGGATGGTCGGGACTGGTCGCCCGCTTCGTGCGCATGTCTTCCACGCTCACGAAGGAGGCCGTCCTCGCGGGTGAGACCGCGAAGACACTCACCTACAGGTCTGATGAGGAGGGTGTGGGGTGAGCACGAACGGCGTACGCGAGGCTGATTTGGGAGCACGCTGCGCGGCGGGGCGGAATCCTTGTTTGTACCAGGTGAATACCCGCGTGTGGCTCGCCGAACTCTCAGAGGGGCTGGGCCGCCCCGCCACCCTCGACGACGTACCCGATGCCGATCTCGACGCCTGGGCTGCGTCAGGCTTCGACCTTGTCTACTTCCTCGGAGTCTGGCAGACCGGCGCGGCAGGGCGAGCCGTATCGCGTGCCAACCAAGAGTGGCACGAGGAATTCGAGCGGCTGCTACCCGACCTCGATGAGGAAGACATCTGCGGCTCCTGTTTTGCCGTCACCGGCTACGTGGTAGCCGAGCAACTAGGCGGCGACCAAGCCCTCGAGCGACTGCGGCGCCGTCTCAATGACCGAGGTCTCAGGCTCATCCTCGACTTCGTGCCCAATCACACTGCTCCGGACCACCCCTGGGTGGCCGAGCATACCGAATACTACGTGGTGCGGTCTGAGGAGGAACTGACCCGCGAACCTCAGAACTATGCCCGCGCGGGCGATGCGGTGTTGGCGTACGGGCGCGACCCCTACTTCGACGGATGGCCCGACACGTTCCAACTCGACTACGGCAACCCGGCCTTGCAGGAGGCCATGCGAGCAGAGCTCCGGCGTATTTCAGACCGCTGCGACGGGGTGCGTTGCGACATGGCCATGCTCGTCCTACCCCACGTGTTCGAACGCACCTGGGGCATCAGCACAGAGCCTTTCTGGCCCAGCACCATCGAACTCGTGAAGCGAGAGCACCCGGGCTTCCTGTTCATGGCTGAGGTCTACTGGGATCTGGAATGGGAGCTGCAGCAGCAGGGCTTCGACTACACGTACGACAAGCGACTGTACGACAGACTGGTGGAGGGCGACGTCGCTCGAGTACGCGACCATCTTCGGGCCGCGCTCGACTTCCAGGAGCATTCAGCCCGCTTCCTCGAGAACCATGACGAGCCCCGGGCAGCAGCCATCTTCCCCGACGACAAGCACCTCGCGGCGGCCGTGGTCACCTTCCTGTGCCCGGGGCTGAGGTTCTTCCACCAGGGTCAGTTCGAGGGAGCCAAGCTCCGCCTCCCGGTGCACCTCTGCAGGCGCCCCCCGGAGCCGATCGACCAGGCACTGTCAGACTTCTACAGCCGCCTACTCCAGTGCCTCGAGAACCCGGCTCTGCGCGCCGGATACTGGCACCTCATCGACTGCCTCCCGGCCTGGGATGGCAACTGGACGGACGACTGCTTCGTTGCGCAGGCTTGGCGCGGCGACGAGGGTACGCGGTTGGTAGCGGTGGTCAACTACGCCCCCAACCGCAGCCAGTGCTACCTACCACTGCCCTTCAGCGACTTGGGCGATTCACGCTGGATACTGAAGGACATGCTGAGCACCGCCGGCTATCGTAGGGATGGGGAAGCGCTCATGTCCCCCGGGCTCTACCTCGACTTGCCCCCGTGGGGCCACCATCTCTTCGAACTCCTGTCGCTGCGCGAAGATCAGGGCGACTCTCTAGTAGCCGAGACGCCGACGGGGCCGGTCTAGACCGGCCCCGTCGGCGTCCGTACTGCATAGAAGGCCGGGCGACATGTCGCCCGGTGAGCGAAAGAACGACTAGCTGAGTTTCGCCTTCTGCGCCGCGAACTCCTCATCCGTAAGATGTCCCTCTTCCTTCAGCCGGGCGAGGGTCTCCAGTTGTTGGGCGGTGCTCACAGGAGTCGATCCCTCGACGCGCTCGCTGTACTCATGAGCGGGTGGTTTGGGATGGGTGAGCAGATAGACCAACGTCCCGATGAGCGGGATGATGATGACGAACAAGAACCAGCCGGCCTTGGCCCCGCCGCTCATGTCGTGTCGGCGGAAGATGTCCCATATGGAGAACGACCAGACCAGAAAGAGCGCTATCCAAATAAGCAGTAAGAAGAAGAAACTCAGAAAGCCCATCGTCGAAGTGTCCATGCCCAACAGCCTCCCATTATCGCTCACAATTCTCCAGCATCATACACGTGAGATGCGCAGGCCTACTTCACTTGCGCGTGGGGGCTTTGATGAAAGCCACCAGCATGACGAAGTACATGGCAACGAGGATGATCGACCAGATGGGGTAGTAAGGCATCATGAAGAACTCGGAGATGGCCGCCACCGACGCAGCGATGATGCCCACGATGTAGCCCCAGCGCTTGGCCTGCATGGCCGCGAAACCGCCAAACACAAGTAGAGCGCCGACGATCACCCACCACCAAGCCAGTCCGGTGATATCCACAAGCATGTAGCCGTTGTAGCCCTGCAGGAGCCACTCATCTCTGAAAAGACCGGTGATACCCGCGATCAGCTTGAAAGCCCCGGCTATCATCATCAGGATCGAACCAAGCATCACCCAGGGGGCCCACTTGCCTCCGTTCATCCTTCCCATCATGTTCGCTTCTCCTCCTTGTTCATGTTCACCATCCAGATGCGCTCGCCTCATGATGACTGGAATAACGTCGCGGTACAAGCGGGCGCGCTGCGCACGAGAAGAGAGGGAGTCGCTGCGCGGAGTCGAGGTGGAGATTACCGGGCCGGAGCCGACCCTTGGAGTAACGGGGCTGGCGCCGACCTATCCGCGGGCGGCGTCTTCCCTGCCTACCTGTGCGTGGCGGCCGCGCCCCTGCAGGACGATGTAGGTGCTCATGCCTGCGGCGATGCAAAGGGTAACGACGCGCACGGTCAGATTGGGGGCGATGAATATGGCAGAGAGCAGAGCCGTCGCGCCGGAGAACGCCACCAGCGCCGCCTTCATGCGTCCGGACATGCGCCGACCACCCACCATGAGGGTCACGTACCGCC
The DNA here is from genome assembly GCA_963816155.1 of uncultured Actinomycetes bacterium. Taxonomy (GTDB): domain Bacteria; phylum Actinomycetota; class Thermoleophilia; order RBG-16-64-13; family RBG-16-64-13; genus JAXGXJ01. Next base: position 59,901 of record CAWFJE010000006.1, read on the forward strand.
CAAAGAGCCTATTGGTGGTGAGCCACGTGTGGCAGCGATCGGAACTGCGGGCATAGCAGTATGCGGCCAGAAGGAGGAACGGCGTGGTAGGCATGACCGGCAGAATCGCCCCCACTACGGCAAGTACCAGCGCAGCCGACCCACCCACGACAAGGAGAACGCGTTTGGCGCCGTGCGCTGGTGGCGTGGCAGCGCACGTGCGGAGGTCCCCGTTCAGCCCAGAGTGGCGTCTCATGATGTCTTTCGTGGTCGCAAGCGGTATACCCCGGCACCTATCGGCAATCTCAAGAGAGACGTGAAATACCGACCGGGTAGTTCCCGGGACCGACATGGAACTACGCCTTGGCCGCGAGGCGGCCCGCCGTCACCCAGTCATGGCCGGCGGAGTCATGGCCGGCGGGCCGTACGGGTTGGTGAGTGGTACGAGCGACGACTACCCCTTTGCCTCTTCCTCTTGCGGCGGCTGCCAGAAGATGAAGGCCAGGAGAACGAGCACGTAGACGACGATCATGATCACCGACCACGTGGGATTGACGGGCATCATGAAGAGGTGCGAGAGGATGGCAAGCGCCGCAGCCACCAGGCCAACGATCCGGCCCCACGTAGTCCCCCCCAAGGCGACGACCCCTCCAAGCAGGACAACTGCCCCCAGCACCAACAGCCATACGGCGAGGCCGCTCACATCGAAGAGGTAGTAGCCGTCATAGCCCTGCACGACGAATTCCGAGTTGAACAGACCGAAGATACCGGCGAGCAACTGGAATGCCCCCGTTATCATCATCAAAATGGACCCAAAGACCGCCCAGCCCTTCCACCACATGTTGACCTCTCTCTTTCTATCCGGCTATTGTGGGATCGCCCCCGACAGTTCCCGTGCTCTCTCCGTCCGGCAGTTCGGTGATGAGGGCCGCATATGGATACGGCTCTATGACCTTTCCCCTCCACTCGTAGATCGCCTTGTTGAGCCGCACCCCAAGGAGCGTGAATAGGGCGAGGAAGTCCGCCCACACGATCAGGGCCAGAAACGCCCCCGCGGAGCCGGCGTACTTCTGGTTGCCCGCCCACACCAGGTAGGCACCGAACACGGTGCTTCCCACGGCGCACCCCACGGCCGCGGCAAGTGACCCGAGCCAACAGTCCCTCCACGAGAGACGCACATCCGGCAGTATGACGTATATGAGGAGGAGCGCCACCCAGGTCATGAGTAGGGGGAGGACCGCCTGAACGATGCTCAGCAACAACCCAGGCCCACCGAGAAGGTCCTCGAGCCAGGTGATCGTTGCGCTGAGAAAGAGCGAGCCCAGGTAAAGGACCGCGGGGACGAGTATGAACGCAAAGGCGAACATGCGAGAGAGAAAGCGCCGGAACGAGAACTCTCTCGAGCGAACGCGAACGTCCCACATGATATTGAACGACACCTGCAGCCGCATGAAAAGGCGTATCCCGGCCCAAAGAAGAAAACCGGCTCCGACCGCCCACGCGATGGTGCTCGACTTGGAGGTCTGGCTCTGGACGACGATGTCGCTTATGATCCCCGCGAGATAGGTCCCCAGGTAATCCTGAAGCCTCGCGCTCAGCTCCTGCTTTGCGGTTGCCGGACCCACGATCAGCGAGGCCACCTGCAGCGTGAGGATCACAAGCGGGCCCGCCGCGAAGAGCGCGTAGTAGGCTAGGCCGGCACTGAGCAGAGGACCGTTCCTGCGACTGTACCCCGTGTAGATCCCGAGGGCGGGGCCGACGACCGGTATCCGCTGCAAGAACTTCTTGCGAGGAACCTCGGCCGCCTTGCCGGACGGCGTCACCTCGGGTGCGGAGGCAAGACCCTCGTTCTCGCTCGTATCGCTGGCTTCGTCGTGTTCGGAGCTCACCGTGTCGACCTCGTGCGTCGCTTCTCTTGGTCCAAGCCTGTCTATCACCCCTGAAGTGTAATAGATTCTCCCGGCTGAAGCAGCACGGTGTTCACCTCGGGGGCATACTCTCCCGCGAAGCGAAGGAAGTCCTGCGGCGGGTCGGTGAGATAGCGGCCGTAGAACCACCCGGCGCCCAGAGGAAGGAAGGTGCCCCAGTGGATGGGAATGGCCATCCGAGGCCGCAGAAGCCGCAGGGCCTGCGCGGCTGTGAGGGGCGAGAGATGGTCGTCGGGCAACCGGAGCCCCCACCCCCAGATGGGTAGCAGAGCTACATCGATATCGTCTCCCAGGTCGGCCAGTCCGTCGAACAGACCGGTGTCCCCGGCAAAATAGAGCTTCTTGGACCCCTGGATCATGTAACCCACAGCCCCTGCCTTGTGTCCCCAGGGATAGCGCCTGCCGTCGTGGCGGGCGGGCGTGGCCGTCACGGTGACCTCCCCTAGGGCCGTCGTCTCGCCGGGAGCAAGTTCGGTGAGGCGGTGGAAGTGGTACCGACGCAGTATCCGACCTGCTCCGGTGGGAACGACAAGCGGTGTGTCACCAGGAAGCAGGCGCAGCGAATGGGGATTGGCGTGGTCCAGATGGAGATGCGAGATGAGGATCGCGTCCAAGCCCTCCAGCACGCTGAGGTCGGGCTGAGCGCTGTGGCGGCGCAGTATCTGGAAGACCATGCGTAGCATGGGGTCGGTCAGCACGCGCACCCCGTCGACCGATATCTCCAGGGTGTTGTGTCCCAGGTATGAGATGGAGGCCCCGGTCGACCCCTTACCACCTTTCACTTCTTCCTCAGACACGCCCCCGCCGGTCTCCCGCTAGACATACGCCTCAAGCAGTTGCCTACGCCGATACCCCTGTACTTCCCCAGGTAGTTCGGGGCGGCAGACCGGCCCACTGGCCGGTCTGCCGCCCCGTCGATGCCATACGCGAGAGTGTTAGCTCGCGTATCCAGGCGCGCGCTGGCGGTTCTTCCACGCGCCGCCGAAATACGAGAACACATCCAGCAGGATGCCGATGACGACGAGCAGATAGTCCCATCCCCCAGCGATGCCCAAACCGCTCCTGAAGGCGATCATATAGAAGAGCGTCGTCCAAGGAGCGAATATGATGCCGACGATGGGCCAGAACGCCGTTTCAAACGCCTTCTGCCAGAAATTCCACTGAGCCAGCCACCACACGAGCACGGCAGCCCGTGGACCCAGGAACGTCATTACAGTGAGGAGACAACACATGCGGACTCCCTTCGATGCTCCCGCGCGTTCCTAGACCATGGCCTTCCGTTTGAGTTCCTGGAACTCTTCCTCGGTGATGGCACCCGAGTCTTTGAGAGCCTGAGCCTTCGCGATCTCGTCTGCCGACGAATAGCCCGCCGCCCGCTTCTGACGCGCCTGCGCCTCGTCGATCATCTGCTTGTCTTGCTCCGTCATCTTCGGCCTGGCGATCATGTATACCAAGGCTCCGATCAAGGGGATAAAGATGAGGAAGACCAGCCACCCAGCCTTAGCCCAGCCGCCGATGTCGTTGCGGCGGAAGATGTCGGCGAAGATGGTGATGAACAGCCAGATGTACATGAACCAGAAGAAGAACACCATCATCGACCACATTACGTCCCAAAAATCCATAGAACCCCTCCCTTTCGCTTGTGTGGTGCCGGACTGACGTCCGGCCACAACTTCACAGCACAGCCTATTCTAGAGCCCGAGCAGTTTCGCCTTCATGGCGGTGAATTCTTCGGCCGTGATGATGCCCTGCTGCTGCATCTGGGCCAACTTCTCCAACTGAGCAAAGGTGTCATCCTGCGCGGGCGCCGCAGGTGCGACCGGCGCAGGCGCATACTGCGCCTGCTGCGCGGCTACCGCCTGTGCAGCGGCTTCATCCATGGCCGCCTGTTGCTGCATGGCCTGATAGGCGGCCGCATCCTCAGCCTGAGCGGCCTTGCCGGCCTGCCGACCACGCATCCCTCCCGAGACCGCCGTCGCAGTCCCCGCCACCACGGCGGTAGTTGCAGCGACGCGCACCAGACTTGGTCCTCGTCTTCTTCTCAACTTTCTTTCCTCCTCTCCTACTACTCGGCGGTTTCCGCGTACTCTATCGCGGCGCTGATCACATCAAGGGGGATATGCTCGTAAGCGAGAAGCACCCCTTCCGCTCCGCGCAGTGTGTCGGCGAAGGGCTTGGCCCACAGGTTCTCCCACACCATGACAGCGGCGGATGACCCCGGCTCCAGAGCCTCAGCGGCCGCCACGAGATCTTCCTCGTTGATGAGATCGCCGATCTCCTTCTCGAGTGCGGCGAAGGGGGCAGCTTCATCAGTATTGAGGTCCTCGATCTCAAGAGCCAGGATCGATCCGTCGGCATCCTTCTTCACGAACGCCAGGTCCATGATGCGGATGGTCTTGCTCTCGACGAGCCGGCCCAACTCGGGCAGGATCTCGCCCTTGAACTTGTTGCCCGGAAACGCCAACACCATGAAGTGGACTGGACCCAATGACATATGCTCCCTCCCTTTTCTGGCTATCTCACAACACATTCCCCGCGCTCGGCAGCACGAAACGGCATCATGAATGTGCTGCATCCCAATGTACAGCATCAGCCGACCTCCCGTGAGCACCGAAACGGGCCATTGATGGTCCAGAATGCCGCTGTCCGGCCGGGATGGCGCGCTGCTCCCGATCAGAAGCATCTTCCCGCCCCGCAGCGCAGGCGGTACAGTACAACGCGAGAGGAAACAGACCGATCGAGCGAGGGCACCGTGCAACAGGGTATGGGCACGACAACCGGGAGGACTGGCATGCGCCGCCTGCTCAGGGTAGTCTCTGGGCCCTTCAAGAAGTTGTTGCGTCCTTTTGCCCCTCTTGGCACCATCGTGAAGGACGCGTACGACGGCCTGTGGGCACACAACGTCGCTCGCATGGCTTCTTCCATCGCCTACTTCGGCGCCTTCAGCATGGCCCCGATGCTGGTGATAATGGTCTCGCTGGCCTCTCTGGTGTTTGGAAAGAGCGCCACTGAAGGTCTCATCGTCGGTCAACTCACCGATATCTTCGGCGAGGACACGGCCGAGTTCATCCAGTCGATGCTGGTGGGTCTGTATCAGAGCGGGGGACTCACGGTGGCGACCGTGCTCGCCATCCTCCTACTTCTCTGGGCCTCGACGCGCATCATCGGAGCCGTTCGGGGAGCTCTCAACGACATCTGGGGCGTCCATGGATACGGCGGCACCGGTTTCAGGGGCTTCGTGGTGGGGAAGCTCGTGGACTTGGGCATGGTGCTGGTTATCGGCTTCATGTTCCTGGCCTCGATGCTGGCCAACACTGCGGTGAGCGCGCTCACCGGCTATTTCTCAGACAGGCTCCCGATGCCCGGATGGCTGTTGCAGATCATCGGTGTCGTCTTCTCACTTGTCGTGACCACCGTCTTCCTCACCATCATCTTCCGGGTGCTGCCCAACATCAAAGTGAAGTTCGTTCACATCCTCCTGGGTGCTTCGATCACAGCAGTACTCTTCAGCATCGGCAACTATGTGATCGGGCGCTATCTGGGCCGCACCGCTCCGGGCTCCGCTTTCGCAACGGCCGGCTCTCTGGCCGTCATCATGATTTGGATGTACTACACGGCCCACATCATCCTATTCGGGGCCGAGATCACCCGCGCCTATGCGTATCGCGGCACCATGCGCAGGACACCGGCCCAGAACGCGCCTGCGGACCTCGCCGTAGAAGATGAACTTACGTACGAAGAAGATGAGAGTGAAGACGAGGATTCGGCCCCGGCGGCGGAAGGCGCGGCGACTACCGACGAGCGCTAACTCGAACCCCACTAAGCCCCAGGAGTGCGCTGTTCCTGCAGCGCTCCCGAAACCACGGTTCAACTGCCTGCGAGGACAGGCAAAGGACGACCGCTACCCGCCCATCACGGTCTTCAGCGGAGTGTGGACTCGCTTCTGGGAGAGCGCGACCCCCTCGCAAGTCAGATGCCCGCCGCAGACGTTGACACCCGAAGCCAGAGCCGGGTCTTCCTTGACGGCTTCAGCGACGCCCTTGTTCGCCAAGTCAAGGATATAGGGAAGAGTGACGTTGGTGAGAGCCAAGGTAGAAGTGCGAGGGTACGCTCCGGGCATGTTCGCGACCGCGTAGTGAAGGATGCCTTCCTCGTAGTACACCGGGTCTTGATGTGTGGTGGGATGGGTGGTCTCGAAACACCCTCCCTGATCGACTGCGACATCCACCACCACGGAGCGAGGCTTCATGAGCGACAGCATCTCACGCGTGACCAACGTGGGTGCCACCGTGCCCGCGACCAGCACGGCTCCGATAACGAGGTCGGCCAAGGCGAGATAGTGCTCCAGACTGGAACGGTCGGAATGCACGGTCTTGCTGTTGAGGGGCAGAACGTCATCCAGGTATTTCATGCGCTCCGCCGACACATCCAAGATGATCACGCGAGCCCCAAGGCCGGCAGCCATCTTGGCCGCGTTGATGCCCACGATGCCGCCACCGATGATGAGCACCTCTCCCGGGTACACACCGGGAACACCGCTGGGAAGAAGTCCAAGGCCTCCATTGGGATAGGCGAGGTAGTAGGAGCCCACCAGCACCGCCATCCTCCCCGCCACCTCGCTCATGGGCACCAGCAAGGGCAGGCTGTGGTCGGCCAGTTGGACCGTCTCGTAGGCAATGCCGGTGAGCCCGCTCTCCAGAAGAACGTCGGTCAGATCTTTGGCCGGGGCGAGGTGAAGGTACGTGAACAGGACCAGATCGTCCCGGAAATACTGGTACTCGGAAGGGAGAGGCTCCTTGACCTTGACCACCATCTCAGCCCGGCTCCAGACCTCGACAGCGTCGTCCACCAGTTGCGCGCCCTTGGCCTCGTACTCTTCATCCACGAGTGCGCTCCCGAGTCCTGCCCCTCGCTCCACGAGCACCGTGTGGCCGGCCTGGGTGAGGGCCCAGGCACCCGCCGGAGTGATCCCCACGCGGTTCTCATTGTTCTTGATCTCCATGGGGCATCCGATGATCATGACCTCGACCTCTCCTTCTAGACAACGCGCCGGCCGGCAGAGACCGCCCGTCTCCCCGAGCTTCTTCGCATTGTAGCGCTCTCCCACGGCGCATGTTCGCCGTGCACGAGAAGAGCCCCGCGAGGGCGGGGCTCTTCCGTCAGATCAGGGTCGGGTCGGTGCGGCTCCAGGCCGCGCATCTTCTCAATAGGGCTCGACGGCCTTGCCCCTCCACTGGATGAAGCCGATCAGGACCACCACATACAGGACCAACATGATGATGGACCACATGGGGGTCACGGGCAGCATGAAGAACTCAGAAATGGCCGCCAAGGAGATGGCGATGATGCCCACCACCCGGCCCCAGGTCTTGCTCTGTAGGGCCGCCATGCCGGCGAAGAGCAGGAGGGCGCCGACGGCGAGCCACCAGATGGCCAGACCGGTGATGTCCACCAGCATGTATCCCTTGTAGCCGAGAAGAAGCCACTCGTCACGGAAGAGACCGATGATCCCCGTGAGGAGCTTGAAGGCCCCGACGATCATCATGATGATCGCGCCGAGCGTGATAGCGAAGTCCCATTTTCCTTCTGTCTCCATATGTGCCCCTTTCATTCGAGTCCACCCTGCTGTCATCCCATAAACACCAGGGAGATACTTCGACGCAAGGAGGGATTCTCATGCCTTAGCCTCAGCGGCACAGCAGCATCTATGCTCGGCCGCGATAGGACGCCCACGATCGAAATACTCGGTCTCGCTTGCCGCTACCTGAAAGCGGAGTACGCGTTGCGGAACATCCTCATCCACGGACTGGCGCTGCACGTCCAGTCGGGTGGCACCCAGGGCCACTGACGAAGCTGGAAGCTGCGCTCCGGATGGGGCATGAGGGCAAGGTGACGGCCGTCGGGAGAACAGAGGGCGCCCACGCCCCGGGGGCTCCCGTTAGGGTTGAAGGGGTAGGCGGTGGTGGGCTCCCCCTCCGGATCGACATAGCGCACAGGCGCCAGACCATTGGCGACGATCCAGTCCAGAGTGGCCCGCTCGGGCACGTGAAGCCGGCCTTCGCCGTGAGCGACCCACACCCCGAAGACAGAGCCCTCCATCCCTCGCAGCATGACCGCCGGGCCGGCTTCGATGCGCACGGTGCTGAAGCGGGATTCGAAGCGCTCCGACTCGTTCTTGATGAAGCGGGGCTTGAGGGAGTCGGGCAGATCGTAGCCGGGAATGCCGAGCAGGGCCATGAGCTGACAGCCGTTGCACACCGCCAGCGAGAGAGTGTCTGTACGGGCAAAGAAGCGACTGAACTCCTCAGCCAATCGGTCGTTGTTTCGGATGACCGAAGCCCACCCCTTCCCAGAATCCAACACGTCCGCGAAGGAGAACCCGCCCGGGAACACCACCATCTGGAAGCCGTCCAGAGCGGCCGCCCCGGCGATGAGGTCGATCATGGTCACGTCCCAGGCCTCGAAGCCGGCCGCTATGAAGGCGGCGGCCATCTCCCTGTCGCCGTTGGTGCCCTCCTCGCGCAGGATGGCGGCCTTGGGCTTGACCCCCGCCGGCGATGACGCGCCGCCCGCCGAGCTGAGACCGAGGTCCGCAGGGACGGCGTCGAAGGCGTCTGCATCGGGGTCGAAACCCAGGCGATAGGGTCTCGTGCTGGGTCCCACCTGGTGCGAGCGCCATTCCTGCTCAGCGCAGGCCGGATTGATCTGCAGGCGCTCCAACTGGTAGCCCGTCTCCTCCCAGACGGCATGCAGACCCTGAAGCGACTCCAGCAGAACGACCTCCCCATTGAACCTCAGGTCGAGATCGATATCCTGTACGAAGCCGAGTTCGGTGACGCGTACGCCGTAGCTCTGCATGATCTCGCGTGCCCGCCCCTCGTCGGCGACCTCCACCACCACGCCCGCTTCCTCAGCGAACAGCGCAGCGTAGAGATCCCCTTCCTCTGAGCCCCCCTCGAGCTCGACACGCCAACCCTTCTCCCCCGCGAAAGCCATCTCCAGCAAGGTGACAACGAGGCCTCCGTCGCTCACATCGTGGCAGGCTGCGATGGCGCCGCTCCTCACCATCTCTTGCACAGCCTGGAAGAGGGCTTTGAGTGCGGCTGCATCCTCGATGTCGGGCACTTCGTCTCCCAGTTGACCAAGCACCTGAGCCAGCGCGCTCCCCCCCAGCCGCTGCTCGTCTCCCAGCCGAAGGTGCAGCAGCTTGTTCCCGAGGCGCTTGAGATCAGGAGTGACGCGCACAGCCACATCAGGCACGAGGGCGTAGGGCGCAAGCACCAGTTCCGGCGGTGCCTTGACCAACTCGCTCCCCCCCTCGGGGTTCACTCCTCTGCTGGCCATGGACAGGCTGTCCTTACCCCCATCGATGGCGATGCCCAACTCCGCAAGAAGGTCCCGGAGCGCGCAGGCGCCGTCGTAGAGCCACGCGCCCTCGGCGGGCTGCTTGACGGCCAGCATCCAGTTGGCCGAGCACTTGATGTCGCGGATGTCGGAGATAACCACGCCGGCCATGTTGAGGAGCGCCTCCGCCACGGCCATGCGCACGCCCGCGCCTGGGCTGATGAGTCCCTTGATCGGCTGCTCCCCGAGACTCAGAGCCGTCCCCGAGGGATCATCGTACGTCTGCGCGATCACGGCATAGTCGGACAGAGGCAGGTGACGCGGGCCCACAAGTTGTCGCTGGACCACAAGACCGGTGACGTCAAGATCGACCTTGCTGGTGAGAAAGCGCTTTGAGGTGATGGCCGGAAGGCGCAGCACCCGATCGAGCATCTCGCGGAGTTCAGCTACCGGGGGGAGCGAAAGCGGTACGAGGTCTGCGCGAACCTCACCACGTGGGGCTCGGCGCCAGAAGTCGAACCTCTTCGGAGGCAGCTGCCCCAGGATGTCGTCCAGAGGCAGATCGACCGGGCTGCTTCCATCGATACTGTCGAGGAGCACCAGCATACCGTCCCCGCTCACCCGGCCCACCACCGCCAGGGGCACGTTCTCGCGCTCGGACAGGGTCTCGAGGATCGCCAGGTCTTCCGGCCGGATGAGTAGAGCATTCCTCTCTTGGGACTCGTTACCCCATATCTCGAGCACGGATAGCGTCTGGTCCCCCACGGGGATGGCCCGCAGATCGATCACGGCTCCGGTGGGCTCCACGATCTCAGGCAGAGCGTTACAGTCACCACCGGCCCCCAGGTCGTGGGCGGAGACGATGGGATTGCCTTCGCCCAGTTCCACGCACGCGCGCATGAGCCGGTTGACCCGCTGTGCCATCTCCGGATCTCCGCGCTGCACAGCGTTGAAGTCGAGTTCTTGGACGTTCTGGCCCTGCTCCATGCTGCTCGCGGCCCCTCCGCCCATGCCGATGCGATATGCGGGACCACCCACTTGGACCACCAGCATGTCCTTCTCCGGCGCGCCCTTGACCGTCTGCCCGTCCCGTATCTGCCCCGCTCCCACGCTGTACATGATGGGCTTGTACCAGGAGCGATAGCCGTCGGGCAGGCGCAACCCGTACGTGCGCGTGAAGCCGTAGATGAGTGGTTCGCCGAAGCAGTTGCCGTAGTCGGAAGCCCCGTTGCTGGCCTCGATGAGGATGTCCAGGGGTGAGGCCAGGTCGGGAGGATGGGAGAAGTCGTCCTCCTCCCAGGGCAACTCGTAGCCGGGTATGTGCAGGTTCCCGGTGCAGTAGGCGGCGCCCGAGGCGTACACCAGCCCGCCCCGCCCCACAGCCTGATTGTCGCGGATGCGCCCTCCCCCGCCGGTCGCCGCACCGGGATAGGGCGCCACGCCTGAGGGGAAGTTGTGAGTCTCGGCCGTGAGTGTGGGATGAAGGACCACAGGCGCAGGCTCGAGCGGCGAAGGCCCTATGGGATCTGACGCCGCCAGAACACGCACGTGCGTCCCTTGGATGGCTGAGCTGTCATCGCAGAAGGCGATCACCGAGTTGGGCGCCGAAACCGCCAAGGGCTGTCTGACGATGTCCATGAGGTTCTTCTCGGGCACGCGCTCGCCGTCCACCCACAGTTCGCCCTTGAACACCCAGTGGCGAGAGTGCTCGGAATTGGCCTGCGCGATCTGGAAGAGTTCCACATCCGTGGGGTCTCGCCCCAAGCGCCGGAAGATATCGGCGATGAGGTCCAGATCGCTCGTATCCCAGCTGCAACCATGACCTTGATCGAACTCACACAGGGCATCCAGCCCCCGTTCCAGCAGAGGGATGACCCTCACGGGCTGGGGCGCCAGACCGGTCTCGAAGGAGGAGAGGGGCTCGGAATAGCGCATCTCGGTCATACGATCGTACAGGGGGCTGAGTATCCGGTCGGCCTCCCCTTCGGACACGTCCGTCGGCAGCCCGATACGTACCGACCGCTCCAACCGGCGAACCGAGCGGACGCCCGAGCGATGGCAGATCTCGACAGCGTTGGACGACCAGGCCGTCTCGAAGTTCAGGCGCGGACCGTACTCCAGAACAGTCGGAAAACGACCGTGCAGGAAGCTGACCGGTCCGAACTGCCGGGCCTCGAAGGTCTCCGAAAGAAGGTAGCCGACCACGTCCGCTTCTTGGGCGCCGAGCTCTCCATCCACCTCTATGTAGTAGCAGTACTCCGTCTCCACCCTGTCAACGGGGTGGCCGAGGGCGCGTTCGGCCGCGGCAACGAACGCTTCGACCCTCGTTGGGGTCATGCCGGGTGTTCTGAAGAAGCGCAACATGATGTCCGAGTGAAACCTTACCATCTGCCGACGCCGACCGCGCCTTCTTTGTCCTCGGTGAAGGCGACCGGAAGAAGCCGAGTCTCCGGCGTCTGCCGAAGAGTCGACCGGCGGGTCTTCGGCTTTGTACACATGTATATGCTCATTGGCGCCCCCTAGCGTTTTCCAGCGCTCAGGCCAAGATGGACCGAATCAATCTTGGCCATGTGTATATGGCCGGCACCCATCCCCATCCCGTACATTGTCCGCGGAAACGTTTTCGATCTGTAACCACAACTCAGCGAAGGGAGCGCACCGGTTATGGACACGCAAGCACTGACCGATGCCACAGCACAGCTTCAGACGAACATGGACATCGTCTGGACTTGTGTGGCCGCATTTCTCGTCTTCTTTATGCAAGCAGGTTTCGCGATGGTGGAGGCCGGCTTCACCCGAGCCAAGAACGCCGTGAACATCATCATGAAGAACCTCATGGACTTCTCGATAGGAAGCCTGGCGTTCTTCCTGGTCGGCTTCGGTCTGATGTTCGGGGCCACCAATGGCGTCTTTGGAACCACAGGTTTCGGCTTCGGCGGAGTCGACTGGGCGGGTGGCGACTGGAACTTCACCTTCCTCATCTTCCAGACGGTGTTCGCCGCCACCGCCGCCACCATCGTTTCCGGGGCCATGGCCGAGCGGACGAGGTTCGTCGGCTACCTCATCTACAGCGTGCTCATCTGCGCGTTCATCTATCCGATCTTCGGTTCGTGGGCCTGGGGCAGTCTCGGCTCAGGCGGCGGTTGGTTGGAGAACCTTGGCTTCGTCGACTTCGCCGGCTCCACGGTGGTGCACTCCATCGGTGGCTGGCTCGCTCTGGCCGGCGCCGTGGTCTTGGGTCCCCGGATCGGCAAATACGGGCCCGACGGCAAAGCCAAGGCCATTCCTGGGCACAGCATCGTCCTCGCCGCACTGGGCGTCTTCATCCTCTGGTTCGGGTGGTTCGGGTTCAACGCCGGTAGCACCACCGCCGCCATTCCCGAGATCGGCCGGATCGCAGTGACGACCAACCTGGCCGCCGCCGCCGGTGCCGTGTTCGCGATGATGACCTCGTGGATCCTGTCCAAGAAGCCTGACGCTTCCATGGCTCTGAACGGCGCTCTGGCCGGACTGGTGGCCATAACCGCGGGTTGCTTCTCGGTGACCGGTGTCGGCTCCATGGTCATCGGCGCCATCGCGGGCGTTATCGTGGTCGGCAGTGTGCGTTTCATCGACTCGGTGCTCAAGATAGACGACCCCGTGGGTGCGGTGAGCGTTCACGGCGTGTGCGGCGCCTGGGGTACCTTGGCTGTAGGCCTGTTCGCTCTTGATGGCGGTGTGTTCTACGGCGGCGGCTGGCATCAACTCGGCGTGCAGGCCCTGGGTGTCGTCACCGCCTTCGGCTGGGCGTTCGGGATCGGTCTGATCATCTTCCTTGCCATCAAGTACACCATAGGTCTGAGAGTCTCGCGGCAAGAAGAACTCCGTGGTCTCGACGTGGGCGAACACGGCATGGAAGCGTACAGTGGCTTCCAGATCTTCACTACTCACTAGTCAGGTAACGGTAGTCAAGGAATGCCATCCGGTCTGCCCGATCGCCTCTCTCGCGGGGCGGTCGGCAGACCGGAGCGAGGAGGAATCGCAATGAAGCTGGTAATCGCGTACATACAGCCGGAGATGCTGGACGACGTCAAGCAGTCACTCGTGTCAAAGGGCATCACCAAGATGTCGGCGACCAACTCGCTCGGGTGTGGTCAGCAGATGGGCTACGAGGAGACCTATCGAGGCGTGAAGATGGAGGTCAACCTGCTCAAGAAGACCCGCCTGGAGATCGCCGTGAACGACGAGTTCCTGGAGCCCACGATCGAGGGCATCATTGCGGGCGCCCGCACCGGCGAGATCGGCGACGGCAAGATCTTCGTGCAGGAGCTAACCGATGCCATCCGCATCAGGACGGGCGAACGCGGAGGTGAAGCCATCGGCTGAGCCGCCTCCCGGCGAGTAGGGACGCCTGTTGCACCAAATCAGCCCCCCTCTGCATAAGGGGAAGCCCCGCGAAAGCGGGGCTTCCCCTTTCATTCCACTGGCGTCCCCGGGCAGTGAACCAGTCTCAAAGCCCGGAGGATGGCGGCGAGATCAGGGACTGAGCTTGCTGATGCCCTTCGCGGGTATGACTTCGTTCGGATCGAGCGCGTCTAACGTCTTGCCCCACCACACGTGGTAGTTGGACAGAGCCGGGCCGACGGTGTTCTCGATCACGTCTTCCTCGCCCATGGTGAGCGAGAAGTACTTCTCGTCCAGCGCCCTGGCGCTCTGCTCGTCGAACCAGGCGTCGACGCCCTTCCAGGCCGCCGGGTTCTGGGGGCTGAACTTGCAGAAGATCTCGGTCTTGCCGAGGTGACCGTTCTCGACCCCCCAGCCGAAGAAGCCACCGCCATCGTCGGCGATGAGTCCTTCCTCGATCAGAGGTAGTTTGGCTTTGCCCGCGCCTACAGCCCATTTGATGGTCAGGTCTCGCTGACCCATGATGGGTATGGACTTGAAGTAGCCGCCGGGACGGAAGGTCTCGCGGATGGAAGCGCTGATCCTGGTGCACTGGGTGAGCAGGATGCCTTCGATGTCCGGGTCCTCGACCGTGGTGAGGGACATTCCGTCGGTCTCGGCCATGATGGCCTCGAGCACCTTCTTCTTGTACGCGAAATCACCTTCGGAGTTGCCCGCGAGGATCACCATGAAACCGAAGCCCTGTACCTCTTTGGCGAGGCGCGCGAACATGGCTTCGTCGTCTTCGTTGGAGTTGGTGATGTTGGCGGCCACCATGGCTGCGTTGAAGCCCATGACTTCCATGGCGATCTCGGCTTCGCCGATCTTGAGCTCAGCTTCCCACATCTTTTCGAGGGTGGGGAAGCTGTAGTACCGGACCATCATGTTGGCCGGCTTCTCGGCGAGAGTGTAGCGGGGCGAATTGCCCTTGAGGTCGTAGCGCACGGGCCCGGCCCAATGGTAGAGCTTCATGGCCACTTTGGTGAACACGCCGGGCGTGCAGCTCGGCGGCACAGTGCTGGAGATGAGAGAGCGGAGCGATGGGCCGGGGCCGTCGCCGCAGAACCATTCACCGGTCGAACCCAGGGAGCCCATCTTGACCAGGTCACCTTCTGGGGTCACCCACTCCACAGCCAGATGGTTCCTGTCGTCGGCGCCCATGGACTGGTCGAGGTGACCGTGCCCGCGCAGCATGGCCGAGCACTGCGAGCCGGAGCCCTTGCAGTTGGTGCTGAGACCCCGCTTGAACAATTCGGCCTGCAGCTGGGCGGAAGAGACATATGGCTCCACCACCGCGTACATGTTCTTCTCGTTGATCTCGATGAGCCTGTCCATGCGGCGCAGATCGAGCAGGACGCTGCCGGGTACGAACACGCCCGTCCAGCCCGTGCAGATGGGTCTGTATTGGAGCTTGTACTTGTTGCACAGCTTGACGACCGACTGTACTTCAGCGGTGTCCTTGGGCATGATAACGGCTGCGAAGTCGGTCTGGAAATAGGACGGCATCATAGCCGGGTCGCTGCAGATGTGTGCCTCGCCCACCACGTCCGCGAATGCGTTATGGATATGCTTTTCTAGTGCCAAGACTTTCCGACCTCCTTCCTAGATGGCCTGGTCGACCAGTTCGACGATGTCATATACCTTCATGCTGCCGCCATTCTTCTCGATGACTTCGGAGAAGAGCTTCTCACTCCACGGGGAGGCCGAGACGATAGCTTCGGCACCGGTGGAGGCGGCTTCTTCGAGTCTTTCGGCGGCCGTCCATTCGGCGAACTCAGGATTGGAGTCGGTCACGCCACCGCACGACCCGCCACACCAAGCGTATTCCTTGATCCGGTCCATCTCGGTGAGACTCAAGCCGGGCAGAGCGTCGATGATCGCGCGCGGTGGCTCATAGACGCCGTTGGTGCCGCGCCGGTAGGGCTTGGGCGGATCGAACACGAACCGATCGCCGGGGACCTTCGTCCCTTGCCAGTGGATCCACGGCTCACCCAAGCGGCCGAGATGGCAGGGGTCGTGGTAGGTGACGTTGAGGTCGGTGGCTCTGTCGAGCGAGAGCCTGCCTTCGCTCAGGAGCCGCTCGATCATCTGGCTGGTGTGCAGAACCTCCAGGTCGCCCTTGAGACCGAAGCGGTCGTAGAGGACGGCGTAGGTGCTGTAACAGACCGCACAGCTGGTGACCAGAGTCTTGGCACCCGACTGTTTGATCACTTCCATGCTCTTGGCGGCCTGTGCCAGGAAGTCCTTCTCGTGGCCCATCTCGTAGGCCCGACCACCACAGCAGGTCTCGGCATCGCCGGCGATGCCGAACTCGACGCCCGCCTTCTGTAGGATGCGCGCCGTGGCCTGGGCCAGCTTCTGCATGTCTTTGTCGTAGCTGGTGAGGCAGCCCACGTGGTAGAGAACGTCTACCTTCTCCTGGGTGGCGTCGGTGAGGCCGAGCCCTTCGGCCCAGTCGCTGCGCTTGGCACCCTGAGCGGGAACCATGCTGCCCGTGGCGTTCATGCGGTCGACGACCTTCTGAAGCTCCGGATGCGCCTGACCGTCCTCTACGGCCTTGATGCGGATCTCCTGGATGGGGCGGAGGACTTCCATGTCCATCCCGTACTTGCAGGAGACGTCGCAGGCACCGCACATGGTGCAGTTGTACACACTGTCGACGTACCAGGGCGTGTACTCGAAACCATCCTTCAGCCCGGCCGCGCCCATGTTGAGACGGCCCCCACCCGAGTAGAAGTGAAAGCTGTACTTGGAGATGCTCGGGCATTGCCGCGCATGTTCGTAACCCTTGACCTGCTGCAGGGGAACGAACTTGCATGTGTTGCAGCGGCAGCACATGTTCATATCGCCGGCATAGTCTTCTAATGCCATGTTGCTCCTTCCTTAATCAAGTCGATCCCGTCGCGTCGTCCTAGAAGCACAGCTTGCCCGGGTTCATGACCTCGTTGGGGTCGAAGATACCCTTGAGCTTCCGGAGGACGTCGACGCTGGCGGAGTCGCGGTTCATGACCATCCTGGCGCTTTCGCCGTAGGGCCTGGAGAAGAAGGCACCCTTCTCCATGAGCGCCTTGGTGGCCGCCAGAGAGAGCTCCTTGACCCGCTGCGCCTCTGCAGCATCGTCGGGGTCGTAGAACAGGTTGAACTCGCAGTGGCAGCTCGTACCCTGCACAGTGGGCTGGACATACACCCCTCTGTCGGCGACAGGGTAGCCGGCCTTTGCGGCCAGAGCGTCCATGGTCTCAACCAGTTCCTGGATCTTGTCGATCTGGGCCAGGAACATCACGTCTTCGCACGAGCCCTTGTAGCGAACCTTCCAGTAGGGCTCCGGACAGGGCTTCTGAACGGCCTTGAGGATGTCGCGCGCGGAGACGGAGCCCACCGCCTTGGAAGCTTCGACTCCCAGGCGTTGGGTGAGGGCGGTGATGTCCTTGATGTTGACGCTCACCCTCTCCTCGGGGAAGTACTCGTAGCCGGCCACTGTGTAGAAGAGCGTCCATGCAGGTAGCTCGCTGCGCAGGCGCTGGAAGTCGGTGGGCCAGTCGGCGGCGAAGATGGCGGCGAGGTCGGAGGCCGAGAGCACGAAGCACTCGTTGACCAACCTCAGCCGGATGAGCCAGTCGGCCAGTTCCAGCAATGGGGCTACTTCGGCCGAACCGACCACGAACGGTTCCTGCACTTTCGGCAGCAACTCACAACGCAGCGAGGCCCAGGTGGCTATGCCCATGGTGCCCTGCGCACCCTGCACCAAGCGGTGCCAGGTGGCCACATGCGGGCCGTAGGGAGCTTTTTGCACACCGCCCACGGACCACTGCTCCTCCACCGTGCCCGGTCCGGCTGCCTGTCCGGTGCGGAAGTCGTCACCGGCGCCGAAAACGACTTCGAAGCAGGCGACGGGATCAGAGATGTCCCACTGGTAGCTGGGCATGAGAACCGGCTCACGCTCGAGCAGACTCCCAAGCACGCTTTTGGTGCTCCTGGGCAGCAGGGGCATGTTGAGCCTGATGCCCTCCTTCTGCGCGGCAGGGATGAGCTCCCCGAAGGTGACGCCCGGCTCGACCATGGCCACGCGGCGCGGCCGGTCGACGAACACGATCTTCTTCATGCCGCTGAGATCCACCATGACCGCGCCGCCGGTGCTGGGCACCGTGTCTCCGCGGAAGTGGGGCGCGCCGGAGCTGACCGGCACCAGAGGAGTGAGCGTCTCGTTGGCTGAAGCCACCAGCTTCTTCACCTCATCGGCGCTCTGGGGCTTGACAACATAGGCCGGTCTTATCCGGTTGACGAAGCTCAGATCCTTGGAGTACGACTCGAGCGTCTCAGCGTCGTCGCTGACGTTCGCACCCCCGACTATCTCTATCAGCTTCTGTTTTTCGATCATCGTCTCTTCCTTGCCTCCTTTTCCATCGCGGTCACCTTGTTCTTCCGAAAATCCTTTCTCGCTAGGATTGTCGACCTGGTTGCAGGCGATAGCTCTCA
>CAWFJE010000007.1:0-192507 GCA_963816155.1 uncultured Actinomycetes bacterium
ACCGATGGAAGTCTGTCGGCCATGCCGGGCACCGACGTCAACGGTCCTACCGCGCTGGTGATGTCTGCGGCGAGAAGCCAGGATGCCATCAAGTACACCGCAACGCACATGAACATGAAATTCCCGCCCGATCAACTGAAGACACGCAAGGGCCGGGACAACATGCTGAATCTTGTCAAGACCTATTTTGACAACGATGGGTACCACGTTCAGTTCAACGTTCTGGACACTGAGACTCTCCGGGACGCACAGAAGCACCCCGAGAACTACCGCGACCTGGTGGTGCGGGTGGCCGGTTTCAGCGCCTTCTTCACCAAACTGGCCCCGGGTGTGCAGGACGAGGTCATTGCCCGTACCCTGCAGAGTTTCGGCAATAACTGAGATTCAACTCAACGGTGCGGCGTGGCGTAGGGCCACGCCGCACGAGCAGCGGAGGTAGCAGAGTGAGCAGGGAAGTCGGTCACGCCAGTTTTCAGCGGCGCGTCGCCATCATGGTGGGCGCCGGCTACGTTCCCGGGATAAACGCCGTGATCTTGGGCGCCGCCCTAGCCGCGGGAAGGCTGGGATGGGAGGTCGTGGGCATCCGGGACGGCTTCGACGGGTTGCTGCACCCGGAGCGCTACCCCGAAGGGGGACTGCTGACCCTCAGCCCCGACCTGGTCGCCAACCTGGATCCGACGGCTTCTGGTCTCCTCGGCCAGGCGCCTCGGGTCGACCCGTTCCACGTGCGCCAGGTGGACGAGAACGACATGGTGGAAGAAGTGGACATGTCGGGCCAGTTGTTGAGCGCGCTGGGGGCGGAGGACATAGATGCCGTGATCTCAGTGGTCGGTGGCCGCGGTCTCAGCATCCTCTACAAGCTCCAGCAGAAGGGGCTCAACGTGGTGTGCGTGCCGCGCTCGATCGAGAACGACATCGCCGCCACCATGGTGTCGTTCGGATTCAACAGCGCGCTCAGCTTCACCATCGATATGCTCGACCGGGTGCGTCAGGCGGCTCAGTCGGCTCGGAAGATCGCAGTGGTCGAGGTCCTGGGTGAGCAGGCCGGATGGATCGCGCTGCAGGCCGGTATCGCCGCGCGCGCCGATGTAGTGCTGATCCCGGAGATCCCCTGCCATTTGAAGACGGTGGCGGCGAGGCTGCAGGACAGGCTGACAACGAGGAGGCCCTACGGGCTGGTGGTGGTGGCCGAAGGCGCCAAGATCGTCAAGGAGGCCAAGGCTCAGGAGAAACCATCCACGCTCAAAGCTTCGCTTTCGCCGCTCGCGACCGGCGAGGCCAGTGAGCACGTCATCCATAGGTCGGGCCAGGTTGCGGAGACGGTGGCGAGCGGACTCCAGCTACTCATGGCTGAGGAGACTTTCCCGCTCGTTATCGGCCCCTGGGTCAGAGGTGGAGCTCCCACCGCCGTCGATCGCCAACTGGCACTGGGCTACGGAGCCGGGGCGGTTCGGGCCGTGAACGCCGGTCTATATGGCACGATGGTGGCCTTCGTTCCGCCAGACATGAAGTTCGTACCGCTGGCAGAGGCTATCAACAAAGTGCGAACGGTGCCCATAGACAGCGAGTTTGTGCAGATCGCGCGCTCTCTCGGCATCTTCCTGGGGAGGGAGCTATGAGCAACCAACCCGAGAATCAAGTTGCTCCGACCGGGATCGTTCTCAACATCCAGCGTTACTGCAGCCACGACGGCCCGGGCATCCGCACGAACGTCTTCCTCAAGGGCTGCTCGTTGCGCTGCAAGTGGTGCGGCAATCCCGAGAGCATCGCCCGGAAGCCGGAGATCGCCTACGATCCCAAGCTGTGCGCCGGTAAGAAGGAATGCGGCCTATGCTTGGAGCCGCCCTTCCCGGAGGGTGCCTTCTACGTCGTGGAGGGCGCCGAAGACGACAAGGTCAAGGTCAACTGGCATCTGGCCGCGGACTGCGACGAGGCCTTGGCGTCGCTCTGCCCGACAAAAGCACTCGAGATGTTCGGTCAGATCATGACCGTCGATCAGGTGCTGGACGAAGTCGAGAAGGACGCCTCCTTCTACCGCAACAGTGGAGGCGGGATCACTCTCAGTGGCGGCGAGTGCCTGCTGCAGCCCGACTTCAGCGCGGCGCTGCTCGCCGGAGCCCACGAGCGTGGAATCAACACAGCGATCGAGACAGCGGGTAACGTTCCCTGGTCCTTCATGGAGAAGGTGCTTGGCCATGTCGACACGATGCTCCACGACCACAAGCTGACGGTTCCCGAGCGGCACAAGAAGTGGATAGGGGCGAGCAACACTCGTATCAAGGAGAACTTCCAGAGGGCTTACGAGACGTTTCCAGACATCGACTTCATCGCCCGCACGCCACTGATCCCCGGCATCAACGCCGATGAGGAACATATCCGGGCGGTCTTGGCGTTCATCCGCCCTTACAGGAACGTGATCGACTACGAGTTGTTGCCGTACCATCGCTTCGGCTTGGGCAAGTATGAGCTGCTGGGCGAGGTGTACGAGTTGGACGACTACAAGACCCCATCCGCTGAGCTCGTCGCTCATCTGCAGGCCATCATAGACGAGGCCTTTGGCCGAGAGGTCGCTGAGGGGTAGCGCGCGGTGCGGGGTGCGGCACGACCGGGTTCTAGGAAGGACCAGAGCTTTCGCCCCGGACTCCGCTCAGCAATGACCCGATATCCAGTTGTGAGGGAGGCAAGTTGTGATTGAAACCTTGGGTCACGCCGGTCTGCACAGACGCGTGGCCATCAATGTGGGGGCGGGCTTCGTCCCGGGGATGAACTCCGTGCTCATGGGTGCGGCCTTGGCGGGCGGCAAGCTGGGATGGGAGATGATCGGTCTCCGGGATGGGTTTGAGGGACTGCTTCACCCGGATCGCTATACGGATGGAGGATCGGTAACCCTCAGCCCTGCACTGATCGAAGACCTGGACCCCGCCGGCGGGAGCGTCCTCGGCCAGGCACCCGAGGAGGACCCGTTTCATACCCGCACCTCGAGCAGAGAAGACGCCGACCTTTCCGATGAGCTGCTCCAAAGGCTCGGGGAAAGGAACATAGACGCCTTGATCTCGGTCGTGGGCGGCCAGGGCCTGGGTATCCTGTACAAGCTCCATCGCAAGGGGTTGCACACGGTGTGCATCCCCCGGTCGATAGAGAACGACATCGCCTCAACTGCAGTATCCCTTGGTTTTAACAGTGCTCTCAGTGTCACGATCGACATGCTGAACAAGGCCTACCAGGCAGCCCGGTCGGCTCGTAAGATCGCGGTGGTCGAGGTTCCAGGACAGAAGGCGGGATGGATCGCGCTGCAGGCCGGCATCGCTGCGCGCGCCGATGCCGTGCTGATGCCCGAGATTCCCTGCCACATCGATAATCTGGCAGCGAGGCTGAAGGACAAGCTATCGCCTCGGCGGCCCTACGGGCTGGTGGTGGTGGCTGAAGGGGCTCAGCTCGTTGATGACGCTCCCGAGCAGGTGGGGGGGTCGGCTCCTGCCCCGGCACCGGGCAGAGTCGCCGAAACCGTGGCCGCGAAGCTGCAGCCGCTTATCGACGGGGAAACCTATTCTCTCGTTATTGGTCCCTGGGCCCGAGGAGGAAACCCCACGGCCGTAGACCAGCAACTGGGGATGGCCTATGGTGCCGGAGCCGTGCAGGTGCTGAGGGCGGGCCACAATGGGGTGACTGTCGCTTTTGTGCCACCCGACATCGGTTTCGTGCCCCTGGCGGAAGCGGTGGATCAGGTCAGGACCATGCCCCGCGACAGCGAGTTCATGAGGATCGCCCAGTCGCTAGGTATCTATCTCGGGACGGGGCTGTGAGCCGGGGCGGCCTCCCGAACCGGCAGTTTGAACGGAAGGAGTGACTATGAATGCTGCTGAGGAAGCTATCACCGCCTACGAACGGTTGGCCGACGCCATGGACGCTCTGCCTGCCGGCTTCACGCGGACACCCTCCGGGCTGGAGATCAGGCTGCTCGAGATCGTGTTCACACCCGAGGAGGCGCTCATAGCCAGCACGATGAGCCGCACGCTTGAGACCGTTGCCGAGATCGCGGAGCGCGTGCCGTTTTCGGAAGAGGAGGTAGCCGTACTCCTCGAAGGCATGATCCCGCGGCGTATGGTTCGGGCCGACACGGTCGCGCTCGAAACGGGCGTCAAAGGACTGGGCAAAGTCGAGGCCGGTCCCGGTGGGGCGTCCGAAGCCGAAAGCCTCAAGAAGTACCGGCTGCAGCCCTTTCTGGTGGGATGGTACGAATCATACCTTCAGGAGAGGAAGCCGACCTCTGAGGAATTCGCCCGTATCTACGAGCAGTACGTCGTCGAGGGTGGGGGCGAGAAGATATTCAATCCTCGGCCGGGCCCACAGGGCGTCATTCCCTACCGCGGGTCGCTCAAGCCCGAGTGGCTGAAGCGGGAACCTCACAATGATATCGACGCCCATTTCCTGCGGCACGACCGCTTCCTTGTGATCGATTGCGTCTGCAAGAAGGAGAAGGTCTACCACGACGGTCACAGTTGCGATATGCCCATCAAGCGTTGCGGTTTCGTGGGCATGCCTCCCGGGGTCCCGCTCTCGGAGAACGTGCTCAACCGGGAGGAGGCCGTCAAGCTCTGGAATGAACTCGACGCCATGGGGACCATGATCACTGAGGGGTTCTACGGGTTCACCATGGGGGCGGAGGAGCCTCAGTTCGTCGGTGGCTGTCATTGCTGCGGTTGCTGCTGCTGGATGAGCGCCGCGCGCGTGGACCCCAAGGTGACGGAGACTGTTCAGCGCTCCAACTACCGCGCCGCCAAAGATCCAGAAAAATGTATCTCCTGCGGAGAGTGCGTCAGGCGTTGCCAGTTCTTCGCGCATACCTTCGACAAGGCGGTCGATACTCAGCCTATATATCATCGCGATCGGTGTGTAGGCTGCGGCGCCTGTGTCATGGGATGCCCCACGGGGGCGCTCAGCATGGAGCCGGTCTCCGAGGAGGAATGGTTCGAGGTTCCATCGAGCTTCCAGGACTGGGAAGAGCGGCGTCTTGAGTATCTGGCGGCGCAGGAAGCCTCGGGCGATCAATCCTGACGCGGTGGGGGTGACCATATGGCCGATCAAGCACTGAACGCGGTAGTCACACTACGTAACGAGGTCTCTCCGTGGCTCATGATCCTGCAGGTGGTACCGGACGACTCGGATCTTCCTGAATACGAGCCTGGGCAGTTCGCCTCTCTAGGGTTGTTCGGCTTGGCGTCTCGCTGCGCTCTTGCCGAACCCGAGAACTCCGTCGCCGATCCGGACAAACTGATCAAGCGCGCCTACTCCATCGCCTCGTCGCCCGTGAACCGCGATTTCCTGGAGTTCTATATCGCCTTAGTGCCGGGCGGCGCCCTCACACCTCGTCTGTTCAACCTCAACATCGGCGACCGTGTCTGGCTATCGCCGAGGACAGTCGGCAGGTTCGCCTACGACGACGCGCGGATTTCGCCGGACGCGAATCTGGTCCTGGTAGCGACCAGTTCAGGCCTGGCACCCTTCGTCAGCATGCTGAGCACTCACCTGCAGTTCCCGTCGCAGCGTCGGGTCGTGATTCTTCACGGTGTGCGACATTCGTGGGACCTGGGGTATCGGTCGATACTGATGGCCATGCAGCATCTCCGCGCCAACGTGACCTACATCCCCGTCGTCAGCCGGCCACAGGAAGAGCCGGTTCCCTGGAAAGGTGCGACCGGCCACGTTCAGGACGTGTGGAAGAGCGACCTCCTCGAGCGGGCGTGGGGTTCCCGTCCCGTTCCGGAGGACACACACGTCTTCATGTGCGGCAGTCCACACATGATCGGATCCATGACCGAGCTGCTTGTGCAAGAGGGGTTCAATGAGGACACGAAGGACGAACCCGGGCAGATTCACGCGGAGAAGTACTGGCGGGCATGAGGTCGGGGACGCACTCGAAGCGTGCGGCCATCTTCGTCAGTCTGGTAGTGGCTGATACAAAGGAGCGTAATGAGTACCACTGACAAATCAGTCGATGTCTACGAACGGCTGGCTGATGCGCTGGATGCGCTTCCGCACGGTTTTGCCAGGACGGAATCCGGGGTGGAGATCGAGCTGATCAAGATGGCGTTCACGGAGGAGGAGGTCTGGCTCGCGGGCCAGCTGACACGCTTCCCCGAGACGGCGGCTGCGATCGCCGAACGGGTCGGTCGTGAGGAGGCCGAGGTCACGGTGACACTCGAGAGCCTCATGCCCGCGGCGTCTCGTCCGTCTCGACTCCCCGGGCATGTCTGCGCCTGGACTTGCACCCTCCGCGGCGGGCGAGAAGCGTTACCGGCTGGGACCGTTCCTGGTGGGCTGGTACGAGGCCAACATGCGACTACTGGACAAAGAGTTCGCCGAGCTCTTCGAGCAGTTCGTGATCGAGGGCGGTGGAGAGCGCATCTTCGCGCCGCGGCCCGGTGTGCTGGGCGTCGTCCCGGTGCGGGGTTCTCTCATGCCTGAGCAGATGGCGGAGATGGAGCCCCACCTCGATATCGACGCTCACTTCCAACGGCATGAACGCTTCCTCGTCATTCCCTGCGTCTGCAAACGGGAGGTCGAGATACTGCACGGCCACAGCTGTGACAAGCAGGTGAAGCGCTGTGGCTTCGTCGGGCTGCCGGCGCACACCCCCCTCGGCGAGACCGTCCTCGGTCGGGAGGAAGCCCTCGAGCTCCTCGGGAAGTTGGAGCGTTCGGGGCACGTCCACCTCGCGTTCTACGGCTTCACCATGAGCGCGGACTCTCCGCAGTTCGTCGGCACGTGCAACTGCTGCTCGTGTTGCTGCGGAGTCTTTCACGGCCAGGAGATCGCCGGAGTGTCGGAAGGGCCGCAGCGGTCGAACTATCGTGCCATCATCGATGCGGAAGAATGCATCGCCTGCGGTGCGTGCATCGAGCGCTGCCCGGTAGATGCCATCGCCGAAGATGAAGATGGCAAGTCGCGGGTGGACAGGGCAGAGTGTATCGGGTGCGGTGTGTGCGTGATCGGATGCCCGGTCGATGCGATCAAGCTCGAGCCGGTCTCGGAGGAGGAGTGGTTCCACGTTCCTTCCAGCATGGCGGAGTGGGAGGAGATGCGTCTGCGCAATCTCGCCGCTGAAGGCTGATACGCTTGTGCGAACACGGCACTGAAGGCGTGAAAGGAGAGGCGGAATGATAGAACGCATCGTCCTGTTCGGCGCGACGGGGGATCTCGCTGCCCGACTGCTGCTCCCGTCGCTGGCAGTGCTGTTGGGGGATGGCAAGGTCTCGCCGGATCTTAAGATCCTGGGCTTGGGGCGCCATGAATACGACACGGACGCCTTCCGCGAGAAGATCGCGGCAGCTCTGGAGGAGCACGCGCCTGGCGTGGAGCCTCAGGTGCGAGAGGACCTCGTGCGGGCCATCGAGTACCGGCGCACCGACGTGACCGCCGCCGACGAGGTCGGCGCGGCTCTGCAGGGTCTCGATCGACCTGCGCTTGTCTACCTGGCCCTGGCACCGCATCTGTTCGAGCCCACGCTCCTGGCCATCGCCCAGGCGGGACTGCCGGCGAAGAGCATGATCGCTGTAGAGAAGCCGTTCGGCGACAGTCTGGAGTCGGCCGTCCGCTTGAACGCACTACTGCGTCAGAACTTCCCCACCCTGACCGTCTTCCGTGTGGACCACTTCTTGTCGGACGCACTCGTCCAGCAGGTCGTGTCCCTGCGCTTCGCCAATCGGTTCCTCGAGCCCCTGTGGAGCAACCAGCACATAGAGCGAGTGGATATCGTGTGGGACGAGACGCTCACCCTCGAGGGGAGGGCGTCCTACTACGACACGGCCGGGGCGCTGAAGGACATGATCCAGAACCACCTGCTCGAGGTCTTGGCCATCGTGGCGATGGATCAACCATCACGACTGGACGAGCCGTCCTACCGCGATGCCCGCGTGGCCGTTCTGCGCGCTATCCCCACGATGACGCTTGAACAGGTGAAACGGCACTCGGTGCGGGGTCGATACGTGGCCGGACAGATCGGCGGTCGCTCTGTGCCCGCCTACGTGGACGAGCCCGACATCGATCCGGAGCGCGGCACAGAGACGTTCGCTCAAGTCACGCTGGAGATCGCCAACTGGCGGTGGGCGGGAGTACCGTTCACTCTGAGATCGGGCAAGGCGCTTGGCGAGGACCGCGGCGAAGTGATCGTCACATTCCGAAAGGTACCGGATGCAGCCCACAGGTCGCGTGCTCAGGAGGCCAACGTCCTACGCTTGGGACTGATGGCTCCCTCCGTCCGTTTGTCGGTGAGCCTTCTCGATCCCGATTTGACCCTCCGCCAGCACGATATGGAATTGTGTTCGTTCGCTGAGGGCCGACCCGCGTACGCGAACCTGCTGCTCTCCATGCTGCGGGGAAACGCGATGCTGACCATCCGCGACGACGAGGCCGAGGAATCCTGGCGTATCGCGGAGCCTGTCGTGCAGGCATGGACGGAAGGCATGGTGCCGCTGCTGGACTACCCGGCGGGCTCGGAGGGTCCTTCGAGTGGGCTGTAGGACCGCGCCGACACAGTGAAGGAGAAACGCCAAGGCGGCATCTCCCGCTACGTCCCCATCATAGGGTGGTTGCCCGGCTACCAGCGCGGGTGGCTGGGCGTCGACGCCATCGCGGGGCTGACGCTCTGGGGGCTCGTGGCTCCGGAGGCCATGGCCTATGCAGGTATCGCCGGCCTCCCCCCGCAGATGGGGCTCTATGCGCTGCTGGCGTCGCTGTTCGTCTACGCCATCTTCGGTACGTCGCGTCACTTGTCTGTGGCACCCACCACGGCGACGGCCGCTCTCATAGCCTCGACCCTGGCCGCGCTGGGCGTCTCCACGGTAGATATGGTGACCTACCAGTCCTACGCCGTCATGCTGGTCCTGATCGTGGGCGTCGGCTTCGCGGTGGCCGGTCTGGCCCGCTTGGGCTTCATCACGCAGTTCCTCTCCAAGCCGGTGATGGATGGTTTCGTCACCGGCTTGGCCATCTACGTGGCCATCGGCCAACTGAACAAACTCTTCGGCGTGGAGAAGGGCACCGGAAACAGTTTCCAGAAGCTCTGGCACGTGATCGAGAGCCTTCCTGAGGCCAACTGGACCACCTTCTTGGTGGGAGCCTCGGCTCTTGCCCTGTTGTTTATCCTCCCTCGGATTAGCAGACGTATCCCGGCGGGGCTCGTGGTGCTCTTTCTCTACATCCTGCTCAGCAGCGTGCTGGATCTGTTCGCTCGTTTTGGTGTGGAGGTGGTAGGAGAGCTACCCCAGGGGCTCCCATCCTTGGCGGTGCCCGATGTGCCCGCGTCTGCGGTGCTCGACATGGTCCTGCCGGCCTTGGGGATCGTCCTTGTGGCCTACAGCCAAGGGATCGGCGTGGCCCGAGAATTCGCCGAGAAGCACGGCTACGAGGTCGACGCCAACCAGGAGTTGCGCGCCTACGGCGTCACCAACCTGGTCAGCGGTTTCCTGGGCGGCATGATCACCGCCGGGACCATGGGCTCTTCCGCCGTCAAAGAAGGGGCGGGTGCCCGCACCCAGGTCTCCAACTTGGTCGCCTGGGTGGCCGTCATCGTCAGCCTCGTCTTTCTCGCCCCCATCTTCAAGAGCCTGCCGGAGGCGGTGCTTGCCGCGCTGATCATCCACGCCCTGTGGCATATCATCGGCGCGCGGAAGCTCAAGCGCGTGTGGCTGGAGACGCGCATCGAGTTCGTGCTCGGGGGGTTGGCTCTGCTGGGCGTTCTTCTCATCGACGTTCTCGAGGGCATGATGATAGGCCTGGTGGCTTCCCTGCTCTGGTTCATCTACCGGTCGACTCGGGCCAATCTGTCTTCGCTGGGTCGCGCCTCCGGGGCGAGGGACGTCTTCTCCGATATCTCCCGCCACCCTGATGACGTCCCGGTGCCGGGACTCATGATCCTCCGCCTCAACAGTCCACTGTTCTACGCCAACGCCCAGAGCGTGCGCGACCACGTCATGGCTCTCGTGGACGATGCTGATCCTCCGCCGCGGGCTCTCCTTCTCGACCTTGCCGCTCAGGACGACCTGGACGTCACCAGTGCGGAGATGTTGAAGAAGTTGTTCGCGGAGTTTGAGCGCCGCGGGCTCACCGTTTACCTGGCCGAAGTCCACGCGCCGGTGCGTGAGTTCGGGCGTCGGGCCGGACTCCTGGACGTGATCCCCGAGGACCACATCTACCCCACGGTGCGCGCGGCCGTCGCGGTGTTCGAAGAGTCACAAGCAGGAGTCAGATAGGTCTCTGCTCCCGCGTCATCGCGTGGGGACTCCGGCCTGGCGGTCGTCGCACCGGACGCCATCCCAGATGATCTTGTCTACCTCGAGCAACGCTTCGCGGGCAGTGAGCCCGGCCGCCGTCAGCAGGTCTTCATCGCGGATCGCCATGGCGATGTATCGAAACATGCCGACCGCAAAACGGATGTTGAGTGGCCTGATCTCGCCGGCCTGCGAGGCTTCTTCCAGCAACGCGGAAAACCGCTCGATGAAACGGTCCGAAATGATCTCGCGGTATGCCCGCCGAGTCGCCTCGAAGTACTCCACATCGCGGCGGAAGGTGGACGTCAACTCGCGAAGACTGTCGGCTCCCTCACGGTAGTAGGTCCTAGCCCGGGCGGAAGGCGACGAGCATTCGTCTGCACGCGCTTCGACGTCGGCGAGCATGCGGATCCCCCACTGTTGCAGGGCGAGGATCACGAGATCGGTCTTGCTGGGCGCGAGCTTGTATAGAGTAGCGATGGAACAATGGAGTTCCTTCGCGAGATAGGTCATCTTTAGCTCCGCGAATCCTTGTGCCGCGACGATGCGCATGACTCCTTCAAGCAACTCTTCCGCGCGGCCGTTCGCGAGTCTCCTGGGCAAGTCTGTTCCCTCCGGTCGGATGCTACGTTCGGCTGTGGACGATGGGCCTCACGCGAATGCCTGTCCCCGTTCCATGGTGCCGTGATTAGTATTAGAATAGATATGGAACTACTGATAATATTACTCTAAGTTCCCCGGCCAAGGTGACGCGATGTCGCGCCCGAGGTCCCAGACCCGATGGAGCCAAGCCGTCACGGGCAATTCGAGAGCTCTCAGACCGCCAAAATAGGAGTGAGACCATGCTAGACCTTCCCCTGGAGTACGCACTCATCGCTTTCGAGGACCCCAAGTTCTCGGGCAAGATCATCCCCGAACTACTGCGTCTGTCGGACCAGGGTATCGTGCGCTTCCTCGATATCGTCTTCATCCAGAAGGAGGCGGACGGCAGCACGCGCACCCTGGAACTCAACGACCTCGACCCCGAAACGTACGAGATCTTCGTTCCCATCGGCGAGCACGTCTCCAGTCTTCTCACCAACGATGACCTGGAGATCGCTGCGAGCAGACTCCCCGACAATTCGGCAGCCGTGCTCTTCCTGTGGGAGAACCTGTGGGTCGCCGGTCTTCGCGAGGCGATCGTCGATGCCGGTGGCACGCTGGTGGAGCGGGTGCAAATCGCCCCGGAAGTGGTAGAGGAGTTCAAGCAGGATCTAGCGGCGGAATGAAGAGGGAAGCTTCGCGGTTCATCGTGAGTCAGTCGTCATCCTGAAAGAGGAGGCATCATCATGGCACCCAGAATAGGACCCAACCCTCCCGGACCTGTGGGCGGCGTCGGCCGCGGACCCAACCCTCCCGGACCCGTGGGCGGCGTCGGCCGCGGACCCAACCCTCCCGGACCTGTGGGCGGCGTGGGCCGCGGACCGAACCCTCCCGGGCCCGTTGGTGGGGTCGGTCGTCGTAACGGGGTCGGGCTGCTGCGATAGTCGTCGCGGTGAGCGCGAGGCCGGCAGTGCGGGACTTGCGACGGGGTTCGGACGCGGGCCGATATGGAGAGTGCGGAGCTCGATTGACAGGGGGAGGAGAGACTGTGCGCGATAACGAAGGGGCTTCGCCCCAGGCAAGTCACCAGGTGCCCGCGAAGAAGCAGACCGTCCTGGGACTCTACGTGACGGCTGAAGAGGCCTATGAGATGTGGAAGGCAGACCCCGACCACGTCAAGATACTGGACGTCCGCATACCCGAGGAGTACATCTTCGTCGGCCATCCCGCGATGGCGAGGAACATCCCCTTGCTCTTCGTGCGGTACGCGTGGGACGTCGACAAGAACCAGCCCGTCGTGGCTCCCAACCCCGAGTTCATCTCCAGCGCTATGGGCGCGTTCGATCCTGCAGACGCGCTCCTGGTCATCTGCAGGTCCGGGGGCCGCAGTGCCCTGGCGGTGAACGCCCTTGCCAAGGCCGGTCTTCTGAACGCCTACAACATCACCGATGGCTTCGAGGGCGACAAGGTGGACGACCCGGAAAGCGCCTACCACGGGAAGAGGATGAAGAACGGGTGGAAGAACTCGGGCTCGCCTTGGACGTACGAGGTGAATCCCGAACTGCTGTGGCTTTCGAAGAGTGAGTAATCGATCTCAACGAGCGAGTGATCCCAGGAGAGAGGAGCAGACCGTGTCTGAAGCAAAAGTGTCCACCACGGTGCCGTTGAACTGGAACGAGGTGTGGTTCACCAACTGCCCCATGATATCCGCCAACAACGTTGACCAGGAGCTGGGCTGGTGCCGTGAGGAGTACAAGAAGATCGGCGTCGAGTATGCCTACTTCCGCTCCACACCCGAGAACAACTTCTACCCGCACTATGTCCACAACCTCGACAACCTCGTCCGCTTCGGTGGCCTCTACCCGCCGATCCAAGTCCACGCCGACCTTCGCCGCACCGTGCTGCTGGGGGCGACGTGGGTCTACGAGGGTGGGGTGATGCAGGTGCGCGCCCGCGACAAGATCTTCCGGGTGAAGGATTTGAAGGGCAAGAAGATCGGCATCACCAAGAGCCTCAACACCATCAAGAACGACTGGTGGCGCATCCAGGAACACATGGGCATCGAGAACATCCTGATGCTGAACGACATGACCATGGACGATATCGAGCTCGTCGAGTTCCCCTACCCCGACGACTGGTATGACAAGCCGGAGATGCTGACCCCGCCGATGAACAACCCGTCCGAGTTGTGGATGAGGCGTGACCACAAGCACGACTATGCCTTCCGGCCATTGGAGAAGGCACTACTCGCGGGTACCGTCGACGCTATCTACAACCAGATGGGACAGTTGGGACAGCTCTCGGAGGCCACGGGCGAGATCAAGGCCATCTTCGACCTGTCCAAGCTCCCGGACTGGACGATTCAGGTAGCCAACACCCCCGCTGTCATCACCTGCACCGACGTGATGGCCAAGGAGCATCCCGAACTCGTCGTCGCTTACATGAAGGCCATGATCAAGGTCGGGCGCTGGGCGAACGAGCACAAGCGGGCCGCGGCGGCGATCCTCAACCGGCAGACCTTCTACCTGGATGCCGAGCACACCTACGAAGGCATCAAGCATGTCGACATGGTGCCGAGCCTGAGTGCGCAGAATATCCAGTGCATCAAGATCGGCAAGGATTTCATGCTGAGCCATGGCTACATCAAGAACGACTTCGATGTGGACGAGTGGGCAGCGCCGAAATTCCTGGAGCAGGCGGCGGTCGAAGTGCTCGAAGAGGAGTGGCGGGCAAGGAGCTGGAGCAAGCTTCCCCAGGGAGGCGGGCTGGAAGCCGAAGGCACGCGGCTGGGTTAGCCGCTCGGTGCGCGTGTGAACGGTGCAGGCACTGAGTAGGAGACAGACCATACCGTGAAGACTTCTCGGTTGACGCGGGGTATCCCCATCCTAGGGTGGCTGCCCGACTACGATCGGAGGTGGCTGTCCGCTGACGCTATCGCTGGACTCACAACGTGGGGATTGATCGTGCCGCAATCGATGGCGTTTGCCGGCGTTGCAGGCCTGCCACCCCAGTTCGGCCTGTACACGATGGTGGTCTCGCTGCTCGTGTACGCGGTGATGGGAACCTCGCGGCATCTCCCAACGATTCGGCTATCGCCCTTGTGCTCATCGAGCATCATTGGGCCGTGCCCCTGCGCGACGCCATCTGGCGTGCCGGCGGCTTCAACATCTCCAGCGACATGATCCGGCCGCGCGACTTGGTCGCGCTCGGTCTGCTCGCGGCGGAGGAAGCTGAGGAACTGGCGGCGCTCGAGAGGGCGGACGAGGAAGGCTAGTAGGCTGTACTCAGCTTCAAGGTAACCGACGAAGGGAGACGAATCGTGCGTAGAGGTGTAGGCGGCCCGGGCCGTCGAGCGATGAGGCGGCGGGTCCGGCGCAAAGTCCGGCGGAGACGAATCATGATCGGCGGAGCCGTCGTGTTGGCGGCAAGCGCAGGATCGAAGGCCGTGAAACTCAGCCAGCAGGACGCCCAGAAGATCGAGGAATCCACGGGCATGGCCCCAGAGGACCTCGAAGATCAGGACCTCCAGGAAGCAATGGCAGAGTTGAACATAGAGTCGCAACCGGTAACGCCCGAGGACGAGGCGGCACTGGCCGAGTAACAGGCCCAAGGCTCCAGCCGTTCTCTCGGGAAGAGGTCGGCTGGGCCCGGTCTCTTCCGTGAACCGGTGCGCAGCTCATCAAGGAGGCCGCATGACTCGCAGCTACAAGCTTCTCCCCAAGCAGCGCCTCGAGGCGTTCTCGGATGCCGTCCTGGCCATCGTCATCACCCTTCTGGTGCTGGAGATAAAGGTGCCGGCCGAGTCGGATGATCTCGGTGCTGCACTACTCGGGGAGTGGCGTACCTATCTTGCCTACTTGGTGAGCTTCGCCTTTGTCGGTGGCTGGTGGGTGGCGCACAGCAATCTCTCGCAGTTCGTGAAATCTGGCACCGGAACCTTCTTCCGCTTGAATCTGCTGGCTCTGCTCTTCGTATCGGTTCTGCCGTTTGCGGCAAGCCTCATGGGTGAGCACAGCAACGACGCAGGCGCGAGAGTCGCGACCATGGTGTTCGGTGTCGCGCTACTGCTGGCTTCGCTGGCGCTCAGCCTTCTCGGACAGTATCTCGCGAGCCACAAGGAGATGATCGAAGACGAAGCGGCCGAGGAAGATCTGCGCGGTTTCGTGAGGGGACGGTGGTGGTCGGTGGGCCTGCTGGTCGTCGCCATCGGCCTGACGGCGGTGTCACCGCAGGCTGCTGTCGTGCTCTATCTGGTCTGCACGATTCTCTTCATCGTTGAACCTATGGTGCCACGCGGGCGACGCACCTCGGCTGTCGCCCGAGATGCTGGTGGCGATGAGAGCCGGTCCTAAGACGATGGTAAGTTCAACCGGTGGGCCGCGTGCTACGAACGTAGTAGATCACAGCTACAACGAAACGGAGGGTCAATGAAACAATTCTCGAAACGGTGGCTGGTCCTTATCATGCTGCTCGGTCTTGTGGCGCTTGCTCTTACCGGATGCGGCGACACTTGGGGCACCGGCAGCGTCATCTGGACCATGACCGTCTTCTTCTTCTGGATGATTTACATCTGGATCTTCATCACCGTCTTCGCCGACATCTTCCGCCGGAACGACATCGGCGGTTGGGCCAAAGCCGGATGGACCATCTTCTTGATTTTCATCCCGCTTCTCGGACTTCTGGTCTACATGATCGCCCGGCCAAAGATGACCGAGCAGGACAAGCAGCTGATGCAACAAGCCCAGGCCAGTCAGCAGCGGGCGGCCGGCTACTCCGCCGCCGAGGAGATCGCCAAGGCTCAGGCCTTGAAGGACAGTGGCGCCATCACCGAAGAGGAGTTCCAGGAGCTCAAGCGGAAGGCCATGGTCTAGTCGACGAGGGCCGTTCCCGTGGAGGCCGGCGGTAGCGCCGGCCTCCACGCCGTCCTTGACCTACCGCCATGCTCGGCGGACGCCATACCGGATACTCCAACTGAGCTGCACTGTTTCGCTCCTCATCTCGGCTCTTCCGGCCTAAGCGCATCACCTCGATCAACGAGAAGCCTGGGATGTTCCGATTGGCGCTGCTGTGCTCGATGATCGACGAGGGTAGCAGACCGTGCGGCTATGCTTGTTCGGACGCTGTCCGCTACTCTATGACGAGAGTCGTGGACGACCGCGACGGCCGCAATCCACTGGGCCGCTGGCGTGGGCCGCTGCGAACCGCATCGCAAAGGAGGGGCTTTGCCTCCGCGCTTCTTCATAGTCATGGGCGTTTCAAGTTGCGGGAAGACCTCCGTGGGCCGGGCTCTGGCGTCAAGGCTGGGATGGGACTTCTACGATGCGGACGACTTCCACCCCGCCGAGAACATCGCCAAGATGTCGTCGGGCATCCCGCTGGACGATGTCGACCGCGCCCCATGGCTAGCGGAACTGCACGACCTGATCGCGTCGTGTTTGGCGCTGGGGCGTCCGGGTGTGCTGGCCTGCTCCGCACTGAAGGAGCGGTACCGTGAAGTCCTGCTGGCCGGCAATCAGGGGGTGGAGATCGTCTACCTCAAGAGCAGTTACGATCTGGTCTGTGCCCGCATCGCTGCCCGTACCGGGCACTTCATGGATCCGGTTCTGCTGACCAGCCAGTTCAGCGCACTGGAGGAGCCCTCCAGTGCGCTGACGGTCGATGCCGGGCTACCCGTGGATGAGATCGTGGACTACGTCGTTGACAGTCTCGAGAGGGTCTGAGCGCTTGCCACGAGGGTCAGGTGTGTGAATGCCTGGGGGAAGTTGCCGATCAGACGTTCGTTCTTCTGATCGTATTCCTCGGCGAACAGCCCCAGATCGTTCTGCAGTGAGAGTAGGCGGTTGAACAGCTCCAAGGCCTCCTCACGCCGTCCGATGAGGGTCAGAGCGTCGACCAGCCAGAAGCTGCAGGGCAGGAACGCCCCTTCTCCCGGAGGCAGACCGTCGGCCGCGCATCCTCGTCGGGTATGTAGCGCATCACGAACCCGTCTCGCACCAGCTCTCGCTGAACGGCCTCCACCGTGCCCACCACTCGCGGATCGGATGGCGGCAGGAAGCCCACGCTGGGGATGAGGAGCAGGGCTGCATCGAGTTGCGTCGATCCGTAGTACTGCGTGAAGGTGTTGCGTTCGGGGTCGAACCCCTCCTTGCAGACCTCGTCATGGATGTCGGACCGCAGTCTCTTCATGCGCTCGAGCAGGTCGTTGGAGGGCCCGCCTTCGAGCATCTTGACCGTGCGGTCGGCGGCGACCCAGGCCATCACTTTGGAATGGACGAACTGACGCCGAGGACCGCGCACTTCCCAGATGCCGTCGTCGGGATCGCGCCAATGCGACTCGAGCCAACCCATGAGCCTGTCTTCCATGCCCCAGTCTTCGGCGGCGGGCATCCCCAGCCGCCGCGCCTCGTAGAGAGCATCGAGAGCCTCACCGTACACGTCGAGCTGTAGTTGGCCGGCCGCGGCGTTGCCGACTCGGACCGGGCGTGAGTTCTCGTAGCCCTGAAGCCAATCGAGTTCGTATTCGTCCAGGCGGCGCTCGCCGGCCAGACCGTACATGATCTGGAGGTCTTCGGGATCACCGGCGATGGCCCGGAGGAGCCAATCACGCCAGCTCTTGGCTTCCCCGACGTAGCCTGCGCTGGTGAAGGCGTCTAAGGTCAGGGCCGCGTCGCGGACCCAGCAGTAGCGATAGTCCCAGTTGCGCACGCCGCCAAGGAACTCCGGTAGCGAGGTGGTGGGGGCAGCGACGATGCCGCCGGTGGGCGCGTAGATCAGTGCCTTGAGAGTGATCAGAGAGCGCATGACCTCATCGGGCCACTGTCCTTGGTAGGTGGAGCGACCCGACCACTCTTGCCATAGTGCCTCTGTGTCGGCCAGCATCTTCAGCGCGTCTCCCTGCGCCGGCGGCGACACATGAGACGGGTGCCAACTGAGGACGAACTGGGCCTTCTGCCCCTCGGTTACGACGAAATCGAGCGTCCCAGCATCGCTCTCGCTGACGATATGGGCATCGTACGATAGCTCCAATGCATCAGGGCCGGCCACTCCGGTGAACGTATGGCCCACCCTCCGGACCCAGGGCTTCACGCGGCCGTAGTCGAACCGGGCCTGCAGGGTCATGACCATCGGCACCGTGCCCCGCACGCCCTCGACCACACGGACCACCCGAGGGTATTGCTCGCGCACCGGCATGCAGTCCACGAGCCTGACGACTCCCTCGGCGGTTTGGAACTCCGTCTCGAGCACCAGGGTCGTCCCGCGATAGCGGCGCGTGGTGTGGAGCACCTCACCCGCCGGCGCGATGCACCAGTAGCCATTATCGTCCGTGCCGAGTAAGGAAGCGAAGCAGGCGGGGGAATCGAAACGTGGCAGACAGAGCCAGTCAATGGATCCGTTGGAGCCCACGAGCGCAGTGGTCTGCAGATCGCCTATCAGTCCGTATTCCTCGATACGCAGGGCCATAGTCAGCCTCCCTTGCGGCGATACCAGTCAAATGCACTTTCTTGCACACTACCCGCGCTCTCCCGCACTCACTCTTCTCACCCAAGGGCAGATGGTTCGAACCCTCTGACGACTGGGTAGATATCAGTGTATATGGGAACCTGCTCCGCAGTGATCGACACCGTACGCGAGTTCTTCCGCGCTGATGCTTGAACTGGGCAGCATCGGCACGACGACGACCGTGTCCGGGCGCCCGGCGGTCGACGTGCCCGAGGTGGTCATCTCGAGTCCGGCGCTCACCGTCAGGTTGCTCGCTCTGGGTGCGGCCATCCGCTCGGTGGAGACCCCGGATGTCCGGGGACGGCCCGGACCGGTGCACCTCGGCCTGGCGACTCTGGCGGAATACGAGGATCGGATTCGAAATCCCCATCTCGGCGGATCTATCGGTAGGTACGCCAACCGCATCGCCGGCTCCCGCTTTCCCTTGGCCGGCCGCAGCATCGGAGTGACGCCCAACGAGGGCTCCAACCAGCTGCACGGCGGGCCTGAGGGATTCGATCGGAGGGTGTGGGACCTGGTCGATGTTCGCAGCGACACGGACGGAGGCGCGGCGCAGTTCCGGCTGGTGAGCCCGGATGGCGACCAGGGATTTCCCGGTGAATTGACCGCCACTGCCACGTACGTGGTGGAAGGCGCCGTGTTGCGGATCGCCTATGGTGCGGTCACGGACGCTCTCACCATCGTCAACCTCACCAATCACGGCTACTGGAACCTGGACGGATCGCCCACGGTGGACCAGCATCACCTGGCCCTCGCCGCAGAGCTGGTGCTACCGGCGGACGAGGCCGGCATACCCAGCGGGCCGCTCCAGCCGGTCGCGGGCACCCCGCTCGACATGCGGAGCCGCACTCAGCTGGGGCCGGTCATGGCGCTGTCACCACCGGGCCTTGACCACTGTTTCGCCGTCGACGGCGCGCCGGGTGACCTGCGCGCGGCTGCGGTGCTCGATGCGCCGGCGTCCGGTCGGTGGATGGTCGTGCGGACCGATCAGCCCGGAATCCAGGTGTATACGGGAAATCACTTGGGGGATCCCTTCCATGTCCATGGCTCCGTATCGCTCGAGACCCAGCTGTTCCCGGACACTCCCAACCGGCCGGAGTTGGGCACGGCTGTGCTCGCGCCTGGCGGAAGCTATTCCAGCCTGACGGAGTTGGAGTTCGGCACGGGGGCGCCCCCGTCCTTGGGGAGGATATCTACGGGTCGACGCTCGGGACCTCGATAGATCTCCGCAGGGCCTCCAATTCAGCCCGGATGGCCCGCAGTTCCACCTGGAGTTCCGGAGCCGTCGCGGGGGGTGAGGCGGCGGTCGGTTCAGCGGACAACTCGGTCGTGTCGTCGTCGTCCTCGGGTGCAGGGGCGACCAGAACGCTCGCGAGGATACTGGCCAGGGAGCCGATGATCCCCACGCCGGCGAGCATCACAATGACCCCGGTTATGCGCCCGGCCGCCGTGACGGGGAAGGTGTCTCCGTAGCCGACCGTGGTCAGAGTGACCATTGCCCACCAGAGTGCATCGCCACCGGTCACGATGTTGCCCGCACCCGCTCGGGTCTCGAAAGTCAAGACGAGGATGCTCGTTATGACGAGCAGGATGAAGGCGCTCAGGATGGTGACAAACGCCGCGTACTGCCCCCGGTGGGCGAGTACGTCGGCGATGATCTCCTTGCCCCGCTGCCCGCGCATGAGGCGAATGATCCGTCCCAGCCGGCTGAGCCGTGCGAGCCGGAACAGTCCGGCGTACTTGAAGGCTCCGAGACTGGGGATGGAACCCAAGAGGTCGAGCCAGCCGCCCTCGTGGAAGAAGTATCGTTTGGCTGATGGCGCTCTGCGTATTCTCAGAGTGAAGTCGAAGAGGAACACGAGGCAGATGACGTTGTCGTACACCGTCAGCAACTGGTTGGTGGCCTTTGGCAGCGGAACCAGAAGCAGGACCATGATGACGAGCGAGAGCACGGTGAGCACGAGCGTGAACATCTCGTAGGCGTTGCTGAACTGATGAGCCTCTTTGGGTCGATCGTCTGCCAACGGTCTCTCCTTCGGTCGATGGTCGTTGGTCGTGCTCGCGATTGCGAGAGCCCCCGTGCCGCCGGGTTCATGTTCTCGCTCTGGCTCTGGTCTCCTGCCACCCCGTGCTATAAAGGTCTGGGAGTCACGGGGCCACACGACGGGCACAGAGAGGGGAAACGAGTTGAGCGGATATCTCGTTCTAGTGGGTCTGATCGCCCTATACGCGCTGGGGGCCGCCAAGCTGGAATACCTTCTGGTTACGGGGCCGATCGTCTTCGTGGTCGTCGGATGCGCTGGTGGGTACGGAGTACGCGGGCTGGATACAATCCAGCACCGGCTCGGAGATCGTGCGGGTAGTCACCGGCGTGACGCTCGCTCTGCTTCTCTTCTCGGATGCGTCGAGCGTCAGGGCCTCCGCCCTGCGACAGGACGCCTCGGTAGTCGCGAGACTCCTGTTCATCGGTCTCCCACTGGCGATCGTCTTCGGCACCTTCTTCGCCTGGGCCCTGCTGCCGACCCTTGGATTGGCCACCTGTGCCCTGCTCGCTACCATCCTGGCCCCGACCGATCTTTCTCTGGGGCTCGCGATGTTCAGAAACCCGCGGGTACCCGATCGAGTTCGGCGCGAGATCAATGTGGAGAGCGGTCTGAACGACGGGGTGGCCGCCCCCATCGTCACCCTCTTCATCGGCTTGGTGCTGGCCGAGGCCGCTGGGGAGGGGAATCCGCTGCTGCTGGCTGTGGAGGAACTACTGATCGGCATAGGCATCGGCCTGGTGGTGGGCGCTTTGGGCGCCCTGCTGATGCGTCTCTCCGAACGTCATGGCTGGTCGTCTGGGCCGTCACGTCAGTTCGCCGCTCTCGCGCTGGCGCTGCTTGCCTACGGAGGAGGGCTGGCTCTCGAGGGCAACGGCTTCATTGCAGCCTTTGTGGGGGGCATAGCGTTCGGATCGGTGAACCGCCGCCTGGCCACTGAGGCGGTCGAATACACCGAGAAGACAGGCGTACTTCTTACGTTCGGCGTGTGGTTCATCTTCGGGGCCGTTATGGCTCCCGTGTTGGTGGGGGACGGACTTCGCTGGGAGCCCATCGTCTACGCCCTTCTGAGTCTCACAGTGGTGCGGATGCTCGCGGTGGCCCTCGCTCTTGTGGGCAAGAAGATGCATCTCTCCACAGTTCTGTTCGTGGGCTGGTTCGGACCTCGTGGCTTGGCAAGCGTCGCGTTCCTGATACTTGCCCTGCAGTACCTCACTGCAGAAGGGTTGGACGTGACCTTGCTGAAGGCCACGGCTGCTTGGACCATCCTTCTCAGCGTGATCCTGCACGGTCTCTCGGCCGGGCCGGTTGCGGCCTGGTACGGTTCCATCGCGGCTCGTTTCAAGCCGGAAAGTCCGGAATTGGGGGCGGCGACTGTGATCGGGCGACGCCGTGGGATCGCCTCGCCCAACTCGAGACCGGAGGCATGACATCCGAGCGGACCCTCCGAATGAGGGGCAGCGGGACAAGGAGGCAGCTGGGGCAATGAGCTTGCAGGGCAAGACGGCTTTGATCGTGGGGGGCGGCACGGGTATCGGCGCGGCCTGCGCCGCGCGTTTCGCCGCAGAGGGCGCGCGTGTGGCCGTCATGGGGCGACGGCGGGCATTGCTGGATGAAGTGGCGGCCGAGACCGGAGGTCTCGCCGTCGCTGCCGATGCCGCCGATGCCGCCGAGATGGCCGGGGCCATCGCTCTGGTAGTCGAGAGGTTCGGAGGTCTCGACATCCTAGTGGCGTCCGCCGGCGGCCACGATATGGGGGCGGCTCTGGAGGTGTCCGACGAGTGTTGGGAGCAGAGCCTGCACGCCAATCTGAACAGCGCCTTCGTATCCGCCCGGGTGTCACTTCCTCATCTCATCGAACGCAAGGGCTCCATCGTCATCATCTCTTCGATCGCCGGATTGGTGGCCGGCGCGGACGTGTGCGGCTACACCACCACCAAACACGCGCTGATCGGGCTCACCCGTTCTCTGGCTCGCGACTACGGACCGCGCGGCGTTCGCGTGAACGCCGTCTGCCCGGGTTGGGTCCGGACCCCCATGGCCGACGAAGAGCTGACGGTTCTGCGGGAGCGGCACGGCATCTCCCTCGATGAAGCCTATGCTCTCGTCACTCGGGACGTCCCCCTGCGGCGGCCGGCCACAGCGGAGGAGATAGCCTCGGTGTGCCGCTTCCTGGTATCAGACGAAGCCTCGATCATCACGGGAGCGGTAATCACCGCGGACGGTGGCTCCACCATCGTGGACGTGCCCACGCTCGCCTTCGGGGAGTGACGGGGTCTGGCAGGCGCGGTCTGATTCCGCGCCTAGGCGAGACGTCGACCGCCCCTGACTGCCCCGCTTGGCTCTCGGCCTTCGTCTAGCCGATGGCGTCGTCAGATTGCGCCAGAACGAACACGTACCCGTAGTAGCTCGAGAAGCGGCGATACATCTCGATCTCTCGGTCGACCCAGGCCAACATCTCCACCTTCTCGGTGTCGCTCGGGTATTTTTCGCACAATTCCGCGACCCGCACGGCCAGCGGCTCGTAGAAGGTGGGCCACCAGGCCGATTCGGGGAGGACAAAGTGGGCTATGGGGCGGTAGCTGCACTCGGTCAGCAAGGCGAGGTTCCCGGCCACGTCGGTCATGGGAGGGTACTCAGCGGCCAAGTAGGCGCGACATTCTTCCGGAGGATCGGGTCTCAGCCAGGTGAGTTCGCTGGCGGCCAGGAAGCCTCCGGGCTTCAGTACGCGACGGCACGCGCGTAGGCCCTCGGCGAATCCCATCACAAAGAGCGACCCCTCGGCCCACACGAGGTCGAAGAGGCCACCCAGCGTCGATTCATCCATCGCCTTCATGTCCTGCAGCCGCGCCTCGATGTCTTGATCCAGCCCCGCCGTCCGGGCGCGTCCCTCCAGTTCATCCAGAAAGGGTTGGTGGTTGTCTATGGCAACGACTCTCGTCCCTGTCTGGCGGGCAAGCACGAGGGTCTGTGCCCCGCTCCCGCAGCCTACGTCCAAGACGCGCAGTTTGCGGGGCGCTTCGGCCGCGTGTATGGAGGCGGCATCACTCCCGAGTCCGGCCACGCCATCGGTGCCGGTGCCGCGTCCGAGCCCGGCCTCGGTGAGTCGTCTGAATGCTCGTTCGGTCGCCGAGTCGTCGCCGGGACCTTGTCGGGCCAGACACGGAGCGAAGATCTCGTAGAAGAACGGGGGCATTGCATCAGTGGTCACGAGGCCGTCCTCCGGTGCTCGCGCATCCTACTGATCAATTTCTGCCCCTCGATGACCCAGAAGATGGTCGAACTCACAGCGAACGCGATCACGATGTGCGAGAGGTCAAGGGACACCAGGCCGAAGATATCCTGCAGGAAAGGCACGTAGATAAGTGCGAACTGCAGCAGAATGGTGAGCAGCACCGCCCCAAGAAGCAGCCTGTTCGACATCAGCCCAGCCCGGAACAGGGACTCGCGTTCGACGCGGATGGCCATGACATGGAACATCTGGGAGATAGTGAGCACCGTGAAGAGCATGGTCTGCCAGGCCTCGTCGTCGGCCTGCCAGTAAGCCCAACCGGCCACCAGGGCGACCATTCCCATCAGCGGACCGGCCCACAGGATGTGTGTTCCCAGACCACGGGCGAAGATACTCTCGGTGGGTGGATGAGGCGGACGCTCCATGACCTCGGGTTCGGGGGGCTCGAAGCCCAGCGCCAGGCCGGGGAGGCCGTCCGTCACCAAATTCATCCACAGGATCTGCAGGGGGAGCAGCGGGAGGGGCATGCCCAAGAACGGGGCCACCAGCATGACCGCCAGTTCGCCTGCGTTGGTGGCCATGAGGTACTTGATGAACTTGCGGATATTGTCGTAGATGGCGCGACCCTCGCGGACCGCGGCTACGATGGTGGCGAAGTTGTCGTCCATCAGCACCATGTCGGCGGCTTCCTTGGCCACGTCGGTGCCGGTGATGCCCATGGCAACCCCGATGTCCGCCTTGCGCAGGGCGGGAGCGTCGTTCACGCCGTCACCCGTCATGGCCACGATGTGGCCTTGTTCTTGTAGTGCCTGCACGATAGTGAGCTTCTGCTCCGGCGCCACCCGGGCATACACTGATACCTCCGCCACAGCCTTCTTGAGCTCTTCCGGCGTGAGCGAATCCAACTCGACACCGGTGAGGACCCGGAAGTCCGGTGACTGGGCCTGCTCCTCGGTGACGATCCCCACCTGAACCGCGATGCTCGCCGCCGTGAGCGGCTGGTCTCCGGTGATCATGGCCGGGCGGATGCCGGCCGCGAGCGCCATGCGAACCGCCTCCCGGGCCTCGGCCCTGGCTGGGTCGATCATCCCCACGAGTCCCACCAGGATGAGGTCCTCTTCCCATTCAGCTTGGTCTCCCTCGATCTGGGCACGATCGAGCGCCCGGAAGCCCACGGCTAGCACGCGCATGCCCCGCGCCGCCAGTTCGTCATTCGCCTCTTGGGAACGTCGCCGAGTCTCGTCGTCGAAGGAGAGGACCTGCTCTCCATCCCAGAACCTAGTCGTGTGGGGCAGCAGGGATTCCAACGCTCCCTTGGTGAACGACACGGCCTCGGCTCTCTGCGCGGCCAGGTAATCGTCGAGTTCCTCCAGACCCTCCACGGTCTTGCGCGCTGGGGCGTGGACCGTGGTCATGCGCTTGCGGTCTGACTCGAACGGTATCTCCCCAATGCGGGGGAACGCTACGTCCAGTTGGGGTTTGACGAGCCCCAACTGCGCCGCCACGGTGACGATGGCACCCTCAGTCGGGTCACCGAGGGCGCGGTACTCCTCGCGGCCGGTCTCCTCATCGTCGCCTACGGTGACCGTCTGCAGAATCGAGTCATTGCACAGAGCGCCCCCCGCGACCAGCAGGGGGACGGCCGGTTTGTCCTGCAGCAACTCGCGGGCTTTCCCGGTGTCGATCAGCGCGAGGGGTGTCGGATAGCCATGCTTCAGTTCCTGCTGCAGGTCGATCTCGTGCCCGGCTACGTCCAGGATCACGACGGTCATGCGGTTCTCGGTGAGGGTGCCCGTCTTGTCGGAGCAGATGACGGTGACCGAGCCCAGGGTCTCCACCGCCGGCAGCTTGCGGATGAGGGCCTTACGGCGGAGCATCCTCTGCGCACCCAGTGACAGCGCTACCGTGACTATGGCGGGCAGGCCCTCGGGAACGGCTGCCACGGCCATGCTCACCGCGGTCAGGAACATGAGCCGGAGTTCTTCTCCTTGGATGATCCCCTCGACGAAGATGATTATCACGAGTACGAGGGCCGCAAGTGCCAGCCAGCGTCCGAGTTGTCCCAGTCGTTTCTGGAGGGGAGTGGGCTCGCGCTCCACGTTCTGGATCATGCCGGCGATCTTACCCAGTTCGGTGTCCATACCCGTGCCTACGATCACGGCCTCGGCGCGGCCGTAGGAGGCTGACGTGCCCATGAAGACCATGTTCACGCGGTCTGCCAGCGGGATCTCGTCCCGGTCGAGAGACGCGTCGATCTTCTCCACGGGCTCGGACTCACCGGTCAGGGCCGCCTCCTGGACGCGGAGGCTGGCGGAGTGGATGATCCTGGCGTCGGCGGGGATGATGTTGCCGGCTTCGAGGAGCACGACGTCACCGGGCACCAAGTCGGGGGCTGCCACCTCGAGCACCGTGTCGCTCCGCCGGACCCGCACCAAGGGCGCGGCCATCTTGCGCAGCGCGCTCATGGTCTTCTCGGCCTTGTACTCCTGCCGGAACCCCAAGATGCCGTTGAGGATGACGATGGCCATGATGACGATGGCGTCCTCGTAGTCACCCAGGAAGGCCGAGACCGCGGCCGCGATGATCAGGATTATGATGAGGATGGAAGTGAACTGCTCGCCCAGGATGCGCCAAGGGCTCTTCACCCCCGCTTCGACCAGTTCATTGGGGCCGTGCTCCGCGAGTCGTCGCTCCGCTTCTTCCTCGCTGAGGCCTTGTCGAGTGCTGCCCAGCTCGTCCAGGGTCTCGTCTGCGCCCAAACGATACCAATCGGTCACTGTGGCCTCATTTCTCGCTCACGCACGGCTGCTCGCCGGCTGACCAATATCCTACTACCAAGATAGAATATCTGAGCTTAGCGCTCCGGACGACTGCATATCACGTCGCGGGCCTTGCGGCCCGGTCGGACTCCTGAACGAGAAGGGGGAGCATCACCATGTCTGTAGCCATGTTCGAATCCCAGGAACACGGACTCCCGCTCTATCGTCGGGGGAAGGTGCGCGACGTCTACAGGCCCAGCGATGATCACCTGTTGATCGTCGCCTGCGACCGCATATCGGCTTTCGATCACATCCTCC
The DNA here is from genome assembly GCA_963816155.1 of uncultured Actinomycetes bacterium. Classification (GTDB taxonomy): domain Bacteria; phylum Actinomycetota; class Thermoleophilia; order RBG-16-64-13; family RBG-16-64-13; genus JAXGXJ01. Next base: position 26,702 of record CAWFJE010000007.1, read on the forward strand.
CTACCCCCGTTCCGGGCAAAGGGCAGGTGCTCACCCAGATATCGAACTTCTTCTTCGACCGCACCAAGCACATCATCGCGAACCACATCGTCGACCCCGACCCCGGTCCGGAGTGGTATCCGGAGCTCGACTGGTTCTACGACGAGTTGCGCGGCAGGACCGTCTTGGTTCGGAATACGCGGCCTCTGGCCATCGAGAACATCGTGCGCGGCTATCTGGTCGGCTCCGGGTGGAAGGAATACCAGGCCTCGAGTACGGTGTGCGGCATTCCTTTGCCGGCCGGCCTGCGTGAGGCCGACCGCCTCCCCGAGCCTATCTTCACGCCCTCGACCAAGGCTGATTCGGGACACGACGAGAACATCCCCTTCGAGACGGCGGTCTCCCTTGTGGGGGCTGAGATAGCGGAGAAAGTGCGTGATACCAGCATCGCCCTCTACGAATTCGCGGCCCGCCACGCTCTGGAGCGAGGCATCATCATCGCCGACACCAAGTTCGAGTTCGGACTGCTCGATTCGGGAGAGCTCATCGTCATCGACGAGATGTTCACGCCCGACTCCTCGCGGTTCTGGCCCGCCGACTCCTACCAGCCCGGTGGTTCGCCGCCCAGCTTCGACAAGCAGTACGTACGTGACTATCTAGAGTCCATCGCATGGGACAAGGAGCCACCGGCTCCGGCGCTGCCGGACAATGTGGTGGCCAAGACTCGGGAGAAGTACGAGGAGGCCATGCGGCGCCTGGTCTCGTGAACCCGTACGGTCCTATGCAAGAGAAGGGGCGCCCGTGGGCGCCCCTCAGATATCGGTGGTCGCGGCGACCAGTCACGACATACAACTCGTGAGCGACCGCGACTGTCTGCCGGCTTACCTGCGGCGCTTGCTCCCGTTGTAGACCAAGCGGGGCTTGGGCTTCCGAGCGACCCTGTCCGGGTCGGGGACGTGACGCTGCATGTAGGTGAAGCCGTCGAGGTCTTTGCAGGGCAAAGGCTGACCGAGCATGAGCTCGATGTCGCGCAGTTCGTTCGCCTGCTCGGCGGCCAGGAAGCTGATGGCCGTGCCGGAGGCGCCGGCGCGGGCCGTGCGACCGATGCGGTGCACGTAGTCCTGCGCCACCGCTGGCAGGTCGTAGTTGATGACGTGCGATATGCGGTCGACGTCGATGCCTCGGGCCACGATGTCGGTGGCCACGAGTACGCGGTAGGTGCCGTCCTTGAAGCCGTCGAGCGCCCGCTGGCGCTGAGCCTGTGTGCGGTTGGAGTGGATGGCTGCGCCTTTGATGCGGCTGTGTTCCAGGTGGCGGCAGAGCCGGTCGGCGCGATGCTTGGTACGGGTGAAGACGAGCACGCGGTCCAGTTGCTCTTTCTCCAACAGTCGCACCAGAAGGTCGACCTTCTGCATCTCGGCCACGGGGTAGATGGCCTGTGTGATGGCCTCGACCGGTGTGGCGCTGGGTGAGACTTCCACTCGGGCCGGGTCGGTCAGCATGGGTCCGGCCACGCGCATGACGTCCTTCGACAACGTGGCTGAGAACAGCATGTTCTGGCGTTTGGTGGGCAGCAGAGAGATGATACGGCGGACATCGGGCCAGAAGCCCATGTCGAGCATGCGGTCGGCCTCGTCCAAGACCAGGATCTCCACCTGGGAGAGGTCCACGTCGCCACGCTGCTGCAGGTCGAGCAGACGACCGGGAGTGGCCACCAACAACTCGACGCCGCGGCGCAGTTTCCTGATCTGAGGATCGTAGCCCACCCCTCCGTAGACGGCGGCCACGCGCTGCCCCGTGTGTTTGGAGCAGGCCCGTGCCACGTCTTCGATCTGGCCTGCCAGTTCGCGGGTAGGGGTGACCACAAGTGTGCCTATGCTCTTGCGGCGGCCCATGGTCTGCAGGGCGGGGAGGATGAAGGCCGCGGTCTTACCGGTACCCGTCTGGGCGCAGCCCAAGAGGTCGCGCCCGGCAAGGGCGAAAGGAATAGCCTGTTCCTGGATGGGGGTGGGCTGGGTGTAGCCCAAGTCGTTGACAGCTTTGAGTAGGCCTGGTTCCAGGCCAAGGTCGGCAAAACTCATATTGTTCGTGGCTCCTTGCCGTGCGTCTCCATAGATGCACTGCGGTTATAGACGCAGTTGATCCAGGCGAGTCTTCGACAAAGAGCGGCGGGACAACCGAGTCTGTAATAGTATGAGGGCAGTATAGCAGAACACTTGTTCGGCAGAACACACGTTCGGGCCGCCGGGAGCGAGCGTCGGTGTCGCGGAGTCCCCGGCAAGACTTGTCGCGCACCGGGATAGGAGGACCGTCATGAGAGCTCGTATCAATGCACCGCTTCTGCTGGCGATCGTGATCATCGCTTTGGCTCTCGCGGCGTGTGGGTCGGAAGACGGGACTTCTACCACCGTCGGGGACTCGACTGACACATCCGGGGGCGAGGTCTTCGTCTCCTCCAGCACGACTCTGTCCTCGACGACATCCTCCGCCACGACCTCGACCACCGGGACCGGCGGCGAGAGCACCACTACCACCACCCAAGCGTCTTCCACCACCTCGGAGTCTCTCTCCAGCGCTGAGACCCGTCTCCCCAACGGCAACATCAAAGCCATGGGCTTCATTGACGAGGTGTGGGAAGAGGGCGGCACCCGCTACATCAGCATCGACTATGCGGAGATGCTGACCGGTCCCGAAGCGATAGAGGCCGCAAGGGAAGCCGGTGAACTCGAAGAGGATGACTTCCTTCCCAACGACTACTTCATACGCAACGTGAACCCCATGAAGCGGGAATTCGCCGTATCCGATTCCGCCGTCCTCACCACGGCCACCTTTGGGGGCGGCATGGAGGCCTCGGTCAGTTGGGACGTTTTCAGGAGCTTCTGGACGGAGTTCGCTCCGGAGGGCGGCCAACATATGAACGCCATGCCCTGGTGGATCGAGCGCGATGGCCCCGTCGTGGTCAAGATAGCGGAGCAGTACTTGCCCTAAGATACTCGCCGCGCCCTCGGGACCGATCGCATTGCCTTAACGGCGGCGCGCAGGCGATCCGTCGCGGTTCCTAAGCGGATCCGCCTGCCGGGCTGCGGTTGGCGCGCTTGCGCTCTTCCGCGTCGAGCACGGCCTTGCGTATCCGCACCGACCCTGGCGTGACCTCCACCAGTTCGTCATCGCCTATCCACTCGAGAGCCTGATCGAGGGTCATTCGTCGGGGCACCTTGAGGCCCACGTCGATCTCTTTGGTCTCGGAGCGGTAGTTGCCCAGCTTCTTGGTCTTGGTGGGGTTGCAGGCCAGATCGCCCGAACGGGCGTGCTCCCCGATGATCATGCCTGTGTAGACGGACTCCATAGGGGAGACAAAGAGGGTGCCACGGGCCTGTAGGTTCTCGAGAGAATAGCCGGTGGCCGGGCCACCCTCCATGCTCACGAGAGAGCCCCTCTCCCGATGCGATACCTCACCTCGCCACGGCGCGTAGCCCACGAAGCGCGAGGACATGATGCCCAGGCCTCGAGTGTCGGTGAGGAAGTCGCCGCGGTAGCCGATGAGGCCCCTGGTGGGGATGCTCATCTCCAGCCTCACGATGCCGGTGCCGGCATTGTGCATGCCTGTGATCTCGGCTTTGCGCTGGGACAACTTCTCGATGACGACGCCCTGGAACTCGTCGGGCACGTCGATGGTGAGGTCCTCCATAGGCTCGAGAAGGCGGCCTTTCTTGTCGCGATGGGTGATGACCTCGGGCCGCGACACGCATAGCTCCATGCCCTCGCGGCGCATCTCTTCGATGAGGATGCCCAGGTGAAGTTCCCCGCGCCCGGACACCTTCACCCCGTCGGGACGTCCCAGGTCTTCCACTCGCAGCGCGACGTTGACGCGCAACTCACGTTCCAGGCGGTCCTTGATCTGGCGCAGGGTGACCGCCTGGCCGTCCTGCCCGGAGAAGGGACCGTTGTTCACGAGGAAGAACATGGAGACGGTGGGCTCTTCGATTTCGAGAGGCGGTAGGGCCGGGTTGGGCAGACCAGGAGCCGACAGCGTGTCACCGATCATGATGTCGGTGGAGCCGTTGACCCAGACGATGTCTCCCGCCTGTATCTCGTCGACCTCCTCGCGCTCGAGACCGCGCGTGACCCACAGATGGACACTGCGGGCGCTCTCGCTGCCTGTGACAGTCCAGTCGCGCTCCACTCTGTCCAGCCCGCTCCACTCGGCCGAGGTGCGGATCAGTTCTTCCCCCCGACGGTGGACTCCCTCCAGGACGCGGCCGCAGCCGATGCGCCCCAGGTAGTCGCTCCAGGCCAGGGTCGACACCTGCATACGGAAGGGAGCATCCCTGTTCGCCTTGGGTGCCGGCACATCCGCGATGATGGTCTCGAAAAGCGCATCCATGCCCTCGTGAGGATCCTTATCGGGATCGCGTACGATCCAGCCTTCAAGGGCCGACCCATAGACCACAGGGAAATCGGCCTGCTCATCGGTGGCGCCCAGTTCCAGGAAGAGGTCGAACGTCTTGTCCAACGCCCCGTGAGGTTCAGCGTGGGGGCGATCGACCTTGTTGACGACCACGATGGGTCGCAATCCCAGGCGCAGAGCGCGCATGAGCACGTAGCGTGTCTGGGGCATGGGGCCTTCGTTGGCATCGACCAGGAGCAGTACCGAGTCGACCATGGAGAGGACGCGCTCCACCTCGCCGGAGAAGTCGGCGTGGCCCGGAGTGTCCACGATGTTGATGAGATGGCCGTCCCATTCGACCGTGCAGTGCTTGGAGCGTATGGTGATGCCGCGTTCGCGCTCTAGGTCATTGCTGTCCATGACTCGCTCTTCCACCCGCTGGTTATCGCGGAAGACCCGGGCGGCGCGGAAGATGGAGTCTATGAGGGTGGTCTTGCCGTGGTCGATATGAGCGATGATGGCCACATTGCGGATGCGTTCAGCGGCGCCGACCGCGAGGGCGCTGCTGCTGTGCTGTTCAGATGTTGCTGCAGGGGACATCGAGACCTTGAGCTCCTTGAGGGTTCAGACGGATGGACGCGAACCGGGCAGAGGATTATAGCGCTTCCGCGTGTGAAGCGCCCGCGCATCAAGGGCGCCCCGTGCTGGGGGACTTGCCCCACCGGGGTTCCACCCTCATAATAGAAGAGGATTCTAAAAAGAGAATCCCAGAAGGGCTATCCCTGGGGAGGACTATGGGTCTTGGCGGTCTCCGAGCGACTGTGAGACGAAGGGTATGACGTACAAGCCCCCGCAGCAGCAGCGGAGCAGAGAGTCTTTCGAGCGCATCCTCGATGCGGCCGAGTCGCTCATCAGGGAGAGTGGCTTTGACGGTATGACCATCGCGGAGGTGGTGCAGATCTCGGGCTCGTCCGTGGGCAGCATCTATGCCCGCTTCCGTAACAAGCGCGGCCTGCTGAGGGCCGTACAGCTTCGCTACCAGTGGCGTGTGGAAGAAGCCATGGCTGCAGAACTCGTCGACGCCCCCGAGGAGTCTCTCCACGAAACCGCGCACCACGTGGTGCGCGTGCTCGTAGACCATCTGCTCGCTGAGCCCGAACTGTTTCGGGCCTTCATAGTGGAGGCGGTCTTCGATCCGATCGTGCGGGCGCAGGGCGAGCGGATCAGCGGCAGGAGGCGGGACTTTGTCACCGGTGCCCTGCTGGTCCACCGGGATGAGATCGAGCATCCCGACCCCGAACTGGCCGCACGTTGGTTCTACGCGGTCTGCATGGCCGTACTCCGAGAGAGGATGACCTTCGGAGAAGCCTCGGAACTGGGGGGTGGCTTCAGTGACGAACTCATGGTGAGAGAGCTCAGCCGGACGATGGTCAACTACCTCAGGAACGGGGCGGCGGGCGGCGACGGGTCGCTTGGTGACGGGAGAAACGTAGTACAACTCATGCGGACGCATGGGGCAATCAGACAAGGAGTGTGCATTGAAGACGATAGACCTGGAGAACCACTTCGCCACTGAGTCCTGGCTGGAGGCGCTCAAAGCCAACGACGGCTACCCCACCTACGACGACGACAAAGGGATAGGCTTCGCGGAAGATGCCTGGATGCCGCTGAGGGTCAAGCCCAAGCTTCTGGATATGGACGACTACCGCCTGGGCCTCATGGACGAGGCGGGCGTCGACTTCGCGGTGCTATCGCTGGGGGCTCCGGGTGTGGAGCAACTCGAGATCGAGGAGGGCAAGCGGCTGGCCCGCGAGACCAACGACGCGCTCGCTGCCGCCATGAGGCGTCACCCCGATCGCTTCGGGGGCTTCGCCGCTCTACCGCCGAAGGACCCCGAGTGGTCGGCTCAGGAACTCGAGCGTTGCGTCAAGGAACTGGGCTTCACCGGCTGGAACACGCACTCCAACTTCGGCGATTCCTACCTCGACGAGAAGCAGTACTGGCCTCTACTGGCCAAGGTGGAGGAGTTGGGTGTGCCCATCTATCTGCACCCCACCGTGCCCATGATCCCGCAACTGCGCGAGTTCGGCATGGTGCTGGGCGGCCCCACGTTCGGCTTCGGAGTGGAAGTGGCCTACGCGTTCATGCGCATGATCGTGCGTGGCGTCTTCGACGAGTTCCCCAAGCTGAAGATCATCATGGGGCACTTCGGCGAGGCCTTCCCCTTCCTGGTGTTCCGCGTAGACCGAGCCTACATGCAGAAGCACTCCACGCCGAATCCCGAGATCGGTCCGGGCAGCAAGGAGTGGGCGAGCCACTACGTGCAGAACAACCTCTGGGTGACCACCAGCGGCAATTACCTTCCCGCGGCCTTCAACTGCTCGAGGGATGGGCTGGGCATGGACAGGATCACCCTGGGCACCGACTTCCCCTACGAGGATATGGACGCGTGTATGGACTTCCTGGCCTCGCTGCCCTTGAGTGAGGAGGAGAAGACCATGCTGTACGAGACCAACGCCAAGACGCTCGGGTTCTAGTCACGCCGTAGCGGCGGCTGCTCCCTGGCTGACGGTCAGGGAGCGTCGCCGGCTGTGTCCAGATAGCCTTCCAGCACCTCGAGACCGGTGCCGAAGTCCTCGCGCCCAAGGCCCATGCGGAAGTGGGCATCGTCGAAGCCGTACACGGCGGAAGGCAGCAGGAGCACACCGGTATCCTCCAGCACCTGGGCACAGAAGGCCTCGGCACCGCCGCGCCTAAGCCGCGGGAAGCACAGCGTGCCGCCCTCGGGCGGGACCCACGAGAAGTGTTCTCCCTGGCGGCTGAAGAACCCCGAGGCTGCTTCGATGTTCCGCAGCAGCCTGGCGCGGTGCTTGTCCAGCAGGTCGGTTCGGGCCCGCAGAGCGATGAGGGACAGCAACTCACTCGGCGCACTGCTGCAGATGGTGGTGTAGTCCTTGATCTCTCTGCAGCGCTGCAGGAGTCCCCGGTCGTGGCTCGCCAACCATCCGATCCGCAACCCGGCCAAGCCGAAGACCTTGGACATGCCCGTGAGCGAGACCGCCCTCTCGTAGCGGTCGACTGCCGCCGGCAGACACTTCTCCGTGGAAGGCTCCAGCAGCCGGTACATCTCGTCTGAGAAGACCCAGGCACCCGCCTCGGCGGCCACGTCAAGCATGGCCTCGAACTCCCCCTGGGAAGGCAGGGCGCCGGTAGGATTGTGCGGGAAGTTCCAAACCACGAGTTTCGTGCCGGGGCGGATGAGCGCCCGCAGCCGATCGGGATCGAAGTACCAACGCTCCGCCTCCTGAGGCTCCCAGCGGGACACTTCGCAGCCCAATGAAAGGGCCAATTGGTAGAGCGACTGATAGCCCGGGAAGGTGCAGACCACGTGGTCACCGGCGTCGAGCAGCGCGTTCATGAAGAGGAACACCGCCTCCTCGGGAGCTGCGACCAAGACCTCCGCGGCGTGCGCGGACTCGTACATCCCGGCGATCTCGGCACGCAGCTCCGGTGACCCCTCAGACTCCGTGTACCCCAGGCGTAGACCGTGCCAGCGGGCCAGCAGGTCGGGGGCTGCCAGGGTCAGCAGATCGGCCAGCGCGAGTCCCTCGCAATCGGAGGTCGCGAGCAGATGCCGGGCCGTGAACTCGGTCCGGGCGAAGAAGCGTTCGAGGGTGAAGGGTTCCGGGCGCATGATGGTGCCAGCGTAGCAGGAACCCTAAGTCCGCGCCCGCTCGGCCGTCACGGGCGCGGGTGACCTTTCGGGGGCTTGCGTCGTCGAGTTCCGCCCTTCATACTCTCGTTTGTGACTCCACCTCCTCCCACACGCATTCCCGCCTCGCATTGGTCTCTCTACGCCGTGACCTTCGTGGTGGGGCTCACCATGATCACGCTGGGACCGCTGCTCGATCCCATCCTCAAGGATCTCGACATCCCTCTCTCCCAAGGCGGGCTGATCTCCGTAGGTTTCTCCGTGGGGATGCTCCTCGGTGTGGTGGCGCTCAACTTCTTCCTGGCCCGCGTGCCGGTGAAGTGGGGGCTCGTCGGCGCGGCCCTTGTGGAGAGCGCCGGGCTGGTGGCCTCAGGCGCTCTGACTGTCGGACTCTGGTCGCTCTTCGCCGCTTACCTCTTCGTAGGCCTGGGGTGCGTCTTTCTGAACAGCCTGCCGGGCATGTGGGTGAGCTCGCGCATCAAGAACGACTCCGGCCGGATGATGGTAATCCTTCTCGTCTTCTTCGCCCTGGGCATGATGGTGACTCCACTGGCCATCGGGGCGGCTCTCAATCTGGGTGCCACCTGGCGCTGGGTGTTCATCGCTGAAGGAGCGTTATGCCTGGCTCTGGCCGTTGCTCTGGCCCTGTCGCCCATCTCCAACATCGAAGGCAGGGAGAACCTTCGCCCGCGGCGTCTGGTCGAGGTGATCAACTTCAACTCGCGGCTCTTCATCGCGGTGCTGGTGGCGTCGGTGCTGTACATCGGCGCCGAGTTCAGCATCAACGTATGGCTGGTCAAATTCCAGATCGACGTCTTTGGCGCGGAGAAGGGCACTGCCAACATAGCCATGACACTCTTCTGGTTGGGGCTGCTACTGGGCAGGCTGGTGGTCATCCCCCTCACCCGCCGCTTCCATCCGGCCCGTATCCTGACCGTGGGGATGGCTGCGTTCGCCGTATTCTCGCTGGGGATCGCGCTGTCCACGGGCGTGGGCATGGTGATGGTCATGTCTTTCTTCGCCGGGCTTGGCGCTTCGGCGGCCTTCCCCCTCATCCTCAGTTTTTCGGCCCGCTTTCCTCGCTGGCATGCCGGCGTGGTCTTCTCTGCCGTCATCATGGCGGGTGCCTTGGGGCGAATCGTCTTCCCCTATCTGGTGGGGCCTCTGGCCGAGAGTCTGGGATTCCGTTCGGCGCTCGGGCTCACCTTCGTGCTCGCCACAGCAGGCTCACTTCTAGCGCTGTATCTGCACAGGGTGGCGGGTGCGCCTCTGGGCGCTCCGGAGGAGGCGGAAGGCTCTTCAGCATAGCCGTCCTGGAAGGTGTGACGGCAGACCGGGTCCCTGTATACTCGGGCTTCCGCGTTCCCGAGAAGCGAGGTCATGTTCGATGAGGGCGAATCTGGTCAGCCCGTCATCGGCGCACCTGTCTTACGCCATCCGTGACATCGTCAAGGTCGGCCATCTGGTGCGCCAGTTCGGCGTGGAGATCACATGGGAGAACATAGGCGACCCCATCGCCAAGGGTGAGACCGTGGCCCCCTGGATCAGGGAGATCGTCCACGACATCATCGAGCAGCCCGACTCCTGGGGCTACTGTCCCACTGAGGGTTTCGCGGATGCCCGAGAGGCGTTGGCTGCACACGTCAACGCCCGGCCCGGCGCACGGGTGTCGGCCGACGACATCATCTTCTTCAACGGAGTGGCCGACGCCGTCTCCAAGGTCTACGGTTTCCTCAATTCCTACGCGCGGGTCATCGGACCTTCACCGGCCTACAGCACTCACTCGTCGGCCGAGTCGGCCCACTGCGCCATGCCTCATATCACCTACAACCTGGATCCCGACAACGGCTGGATGCCCGACCTAGCCGACCTGCGCCGCAAGATCGAGGCCATGCCCCTTATCAGCGGCATCCTCCTCATCAACCCCAACAATCCCACGGGGGCTGTCTACCCCCGGGAGTTGCTGCAAGAGGTTGTAGGGCTGGCCCGCGAGTTCGGTCTCTTCCTGGTGGCGGACGAGATCTACATCCACATGGTCTTTCCCGGCGTGGATACAGCCCATCTCTCAGAAGTCATCGGCGACGTCCCCGCCATCGTCATGCGGGGCATTTCGAAGGAGCTGCCCTGGCCGGGTTCGCGCTGCGGATGGATCGAGGTGCTGAACCGTTCGGCCGACGAGAACTTCTCCGCGTATGTGGAGACTCTCGTAGCCGCCAAGAGGCTGGAGGTCTGCTCCACGAGCGGGCCGCAGCTGGCCGTGCCCCGCATCTTCGGTGACCCCCGCTACCGGGAGCATCTCACAGAGCGTGCTCAGGTGTATGCGGACAGGGCTGAGGAGGCATATGCAGTTCTGAGCGGGGTACCCGGGGTGAAGGTCAATCGGGCTCAGGGCGCCTTCTATATGACCGTTCTCTTCGAAGACGGCGTTCTGAGCAGCAAGAACGCCCTACCCATCGCCGACCCGCGGCTGCGTGAGATCATCGAACGGCAGTCCGAGGGAGTTGCGCCCGACGCCCGCTTCGTGTACTACCTTCTGGCTTCCACGGGCATCTGCGTGGTGCCGCTCAGCGGGTTCTGCTGTCCGCATCCCGGCTTCCGTTTCACGCTCTTGGAGACGGACGACGCCAAGAGGGAGTGGATGCTCCGCACCCTGGCCGGCTCGCTGGAAGCATACCTGGAGAGTGGGCGCGGGGCCGCGTAGGAGGCTGCTGAACGATGACGCTTCGCCGCAGGGATGCGCCGGACGGTGCGTCAATGCGGCCAAGGCTTCGCTTCTCAGCAGCCTGCGCGCGCTCTCTCGCCGTAGGCTTGCAGCGCGCTGCGGGAGCCTAGCTTCCCGCTCTCTCGCCCAGTTGCTCGACTATCTTGTTCTCCAGGGTGGATATCCTGCGCGAGATGATCGCCCCCATGCCTTTCAACACGCGGTAGCCGATGTGGTTGTTGACCTCGAAGATGTCGCGCAGTTTCGGACCGCTGAACACGATGAACTTCGTCTTCCTGGCCGTCACGCCTGTGGCTGTGTATATGTAGGGACCCACGAGTGCGCCCCAGCCGAACACCTGGCCGGGCCCCAGTTCGTCTGCCCCGATGGTTTTGCCATGCGGCCCCTCAACGTTGACCGAGATACCTCCGTCAACGATGAGATACAGCCGGTTCGCCGGCGTTCCGGCATGGGTCAGGGTAGCGCCCTCTCCCAACTCCTCCCATTTGGCTGCCTTCGCGACTGTCTCCAGTTCCCGCTCGCTCAGTTCTTCAAAGATCTTGAACTCTCGAAGCATTGACGTGTCAACCAGCACGTTGACCTCCTTCTCTCGCGGTTGGCTCTCAGTGACCGTCACTCGTCACGGGAGTGCTGAGGCTCATTACCTGACTGTGCGGCCATTGTACCCGTTTGATCGACTCGGCTATCCTGCCTGGCCTCCCGCGGCTTCCTCTCGTGATCGTGTCGGCGCCCTCACTCGGACGGCCTGACGGCGCGGGTGGGTTAATCTAGCTCCATGAGAAACGGACCGGACAGCGGCTCGAGCGTGCGGGGCTATCGCAGGGTCCTCCTGTTGATCGCCGGCTCCCTGTGCTTGGCGCTGGGGATCGCGGGGGTTGCCGTCCCGGTTCTTCCCACCACCCCGTTCCTTATCCTGGCGGCCCTCTGCTACGCGCGCAGTTCGGAGCGAGGCCACCGCTGGCTGATGTCCAATCGGGTCTTCGGAAGATACCTGCGGGACTATCTCGAGGGACGGGGGCCGTCGTGGAAGGCGATCCTCGCCGCACTCCTCTTCCTCTGGGGTGTACTCGCGCTCACCGCGGCGCTGGCCGTGGACTCTCCGGTGATGCGGGTGATCCTCCTCGCCGTCGCAGGCGGGGTCACCCTGCACCTGCTCGCTCTCAAAGGGGGTCCGCTGCGCACGGGTGGTTGCGACGCCCCTCTCTGGCCGGCATGGGCTTTCAGCGCGTTCACGTACGTGTTCGCCTTGGCCCTGGCGGTGGGCGCAGTGGCCGTGAGTGGGATCGAGCATCCCCTGGCGCAGATCGGGCTAGGGACTCTGACGGCCACCTTGGTCGTGTTCGCCTCCTCCGTGTTGGCGGGCAATTCCAGTCTCTATGATCCCTACTGGAGTCTGCAGCCGGCTGCCATAGCCACGTACTACCTGGTTATCCTTCCGGATGGTCCAGGTATGCGGGCCGTGGTCGTGAGCGCCCTTGTATTCCTGTACGCGCTGCGGCTCACGAGCAACTTCTATCGCGATTGGCCCGGTCTGGCTCATGAAGACTTCCGCTACCGGGACTTCAGAGCCCGCACAGGGCGGTGGTATTGGCCGGTCAGCCTGTTCGGCATCCATCTCTTTCCTACCCTCATGGTCTACTTGGGTTGCCTGCCGCTCTACGGAGTGATGAATGTCTCGGCCGGCCCTCTCATCTGGCTCGACGCGGTGGCGGCGATCGTCATGCTGGGGGCCATCCTGCTGGCTTTCGTCTCCGACGAGCAACTGCGGACCTTCCGGCGGGGGGAGGGGAACCGGGGCGCGAGTATCCGGACGGGAACGTGGGCCTATTCTCGGCATCCCAATTACCTGGGAGAGATAGCCACCTGGTGGGGGTTGTTCCTGTTCGCACTGGCGGCCGGTCTGGAGTGGTGGTGGACGGGGGTCGGGGCCGTGGCTATCAGCATCATGTTCGTATTTGTGAGCGTCCCCATGATGGAGCGACGCGCACTCGCCACCCGGGAGGGTTACGCCGAATACCGCGCGGTGACCCCCATGATCCTGCCGGCGCTGCGGAGGGCCTCGTCCGCAGCCGCGCCCGGCGCCACGAGCGTAGAGACCGACGCGGGAGAAGGGGAGCGCTCATCCTAGGTGGGCGCGCCTCGGCCGGGTGCGGTGACTCGGCGCGCCACGGTCCGGTACGGCGTGCCCGCATGCCCGCGTGCCCGCGTGTTGGCGGTTGGCGGCGCGTCGCGGGGGAAGGTAGACTGATTCTGTGGCGGATATGATCCGGCGCGGCACTCACTGACTAGGAGGATGGGCCTTGGCTGACACGATTGACATCGCCATCGTAGGGGGCGGACCGGCGGGGCTTACGGCTGCTATCTACGGCGCGAGGGCTCGGGCGAGGACGGTGGTGTTCGAGACAGGGCTTCCCGGCGGGCAGATCGTGTCGGCCTCCTGGGTGGAGAACTACCCGGGATTCCCCAACGGTGTCTCCGGTCAGGAATTGGCTGAACTCATGATGCAGCAGGCTCAAGGTGCCGGAGCGGAGTTCCGCACTATATCCCCGGTGGAGGCTATTCGAGCCAACGGTTGCGATTTCATCCTCACGGTGGGCGGTGAGGAGATAGAGGCCAAGGCCGTCGTCTTGGCCACGGGCGCCATCCCCAGGAAGCTCGGAGTGTCGGGCGAGGCGGAGTTCACCGGGCGAGGTGTCTCTTGGTGCGCCACCTGCGACGGGCCGCTCTATCGCGGCAAGGTAGTCGCCGTTCTGGGGGGTGGCGACTCGGCCACGCAGGAGTCGCTCTATCTGGCCAAGATCGTGGATCACGTCCACCTCATCCATCGCCGGCAGGAACTGCGCGCCACGGAGTGCATCCAGGAAGAGTGCTTCCTGAACCCTGACATCACCATGCATCTCGCCTACGTGATGGAGGAGATCCTTGGAGAGGGCGGCAGGGTGAGCGGCGTGCGGTTGCGTTCGACCGAGACCGGCGAGCAGCAGGTCATCCCGGTGGACGGGGTGTTCGAGTTCGTGGGTATCGATGCTCAGAGCGGTCTGGTCGCCGATCTGTGCGAACTCGACGAAGGAGGGTTCGTCAAGGTCGACGGCAACGGGCTGACTTCGCATCTGGGCTTGTATGCGGCCGGCGATGTCTGTAACGGAGACCTCAAGCAGGTGGTCACCGCCTGCGCTCGCGGCTCTCTGGCCGTCTTTCACGCCGTGCACTACTTGGAGACCCGGGTCTGTTACACGTAACTGCGGTCTTGGAAGCCGGCGCCCTGGCGGCGCCCGCTCAGAGCGCCGGGCGGTAGACCGACAGGGTGACGGAGAGGGTCACGGTCATGCTCGGCGGCAGGGTGTCGAGGCGGATGTTCAGATCATCGCCCGCCAGGTGGTGAGCGCTCGGTCCCATGTTGGCCAAAGCAGTCATGTCCACTCGATCGAGTGCCACCTGCGTCTCGTACCCTTCGGACCACGCGGGCAGGAAGAGGCCGGCGAAGGTCTCTTCGATGCGCTGTTGCTTCTGGGTGTCGACGCTCAGCAGTCCGAGAGTGCACACCAACTCACGCAGGTGCCTCTCCGTGGGGGTGACCACGATCAGATAGCCGTCGGGGGCGAGGACACGCCGGAACTCCGGCGCGTTCCGGGGCGCGAAGATGTCCAGGATCAAGGTCGCCGAGCCCGCGGCGAGGGGCCACTCTTTCCACACGTCGCAGACCACCGCTCCCATGCGCTCATGCGCCCTGGCCGCCCGGCGTAGCGAGTACTTCGACAAGTCGAGGGCCAGGCCCACTGTTTCTGGGAGCTGATCGAGGGCGCCGGCCAGGTAGTAGCCGGTGCCCGCGCCCACATCGATGACGGCCTGGGTATCAGGCTTCCCGCCTCTTCCTTCCTCGAGGCAGCGGATGGCCGTCGCCGAGATGGCGCAACGGAGTCCGGAGAAGTGGCCGCGGGCCAGAAAGGTCTCCCGGGCGGCCACCATCCGCGGGCTGTCCGCCGTCGTGGCACGAGCGTCGCCGGGAAGGAGATTGACGTACCCGTAGCGAGCGATGTCGAAGCTGTGGTCGAACGGACAGCGCAGTGACCGTTCGTTGCTCGTGAGCGGCTCCCGGCAGAGTGGGCAACGAAGAAGTCCGACCAGTTCAGGTCTCACGGCTCCGCCTGTCTACCGTCGACGTTGTCTGTGGGCCTCAGCCACACTCTCCGTGATGGTGGCCGCAGGTGGCCTCCGACTGCTCCAACTCACCTGCCAGCAAGGCTTCGATGGCGACGACCGCCGGTCCGCCGACCCCACAATACAGATCGAAGCCGGCGTCTTTGAGCGCGGTCTGCATGGGGCCGCCCATGCCGCCGGCGATGATGACCTCGACTCCCTGCTCTTTCAGGAAGTCAGCGATACCTCCGTGGTTGTGCTGCATACCCTGCAACTCGAAGACGGAAGTGCTCTCCAGCTTCCCGTCTTTGGTCTCCGCGATCAAGAAAGTGCGTGTGCTTCCGAAGTGGGCGTTGACGTCGCCTTCGAGATACGGCACTGCGATGATCATGTTCTCTCCTTTGCTTGGAACTGTGGCGACCGAAGTGGAACTGATGCGCACGACGGTGACGGGACCACCCTCGATATGGATCGCTTTCCCCTGGACAAGAGCCTCGGTCACAGTATGGTGGGCCCGTCGCGCGATACGGCTCACGGTGGACCTGGAGACTCCCAGCTTCGCCCCGGCTTCATCCTGGGTGGTTCCCTCAAGATGAAGCAATCGCAGCACCTCGAGCTCGTCGAATGACAGCACGAGCTTCTCGAGCTGCCGCCCGGGCACCCCCACGGGACCGAAGACCTTCGTTCCCGGCCTGCACTCGAGACAGCGCCACTTATGCGGCCTGGGCACGCCTGCGGCCTCTCTCCATTGCGACCCGATCCGTCGTTATGCACATATGTGCATTATAGCGGAGGGATTGTCGAGAAGACGCGGCCGCGGCTCGGGCGGCTCAGAGAGCCGCTCTGACCGCCTCCATCAGCTCCTCTGCATCGAGAGCGATTGGATTCGCCTTCATGCTGCTTGCCCGGGCGGCCCTGTCGGCCAATTCGCGCAGGTGCTCCTCGCGGATGCCGTAGGTCGACAGAGGGGGGATGCCCAGGTCGCGAGCGAGGGTCTCCAGCCAGCCAGGGAGGTCGTGCGCCTGAGCAGACGGCAGCCGGGTCAGTATGACCGCGACCTCCAGGTAGCGGTCGAGAGCGGGGTCGTCGGGCGCGCGCTCTTCGAGTGCGCGCAGGTTGACCGCGACCACCTGAGGCAGGAGGGCGGCGCATATGGCCCCGTGAGGGCCGGGGAACATACCTCCCAGTGGCGCGGCAATGCCGTGCACGGCCCCGAGCCCCGCGTTCGCGAGTGCCATGCCGCTGAACAGGCTGGCCACAGCCATGTCCTCTCGCGCGGCGGCATCGCGACCATGCGCGAAGGCCGGGCGCAGGGAGCGGGCGACTCGCGTCAGCCCTTCCCTTGCCAGGCCGTCGGTCATGGGGTTGGCTCGGGTGCAGGTGAAGGCCTCGATCAGTTGGGTCAGGGCGTCCATCCCAGTGGTCGCTGTGACGCCCGGGGGGAGGTCGTAGGTCAGTTCCGGATCGACGATAGCTACCCGGGGCATCATCAGGGGGCTGCGTAGACTTACCTTCACCCGGTGTTGCGCGGACGTGATCACCGAGTTGCGCGTGACTTCCGCCCCCGTGCCGGCGGTGGTGGGGATGGCTATGAACGGGGCGGCAGGCAGCGTGAGCTGCCTGCCGCCCCCGATCACCTCGAGATAGTCGAGCACGTCGCCCTCGTTCGTGACCATGGCGGCGATGGCCTTGCCGGCATCTATGGCCGCGCCTCCCCCGACGCTCAGCACCTGGTCGCAGCCTTCAGCACGGGCCAGCGCGGCCCCGGCTCTCACCGTCTCCACTTCGGGTTCTCCCGTCACAGGGAAGGAGACCGTGTCGACGCCGTGCCGGCGGAGCAGGTCGAGGAGAGGCGCCGGGCGCTCGGTGTCGCGTCCGGCGACGACCAGCGCCCGACGACCATATGCCGCAGCCGCCGGGCCCGCTTCACTCAACGTGCCCGATCCGAACACCACGCGAGGAGCGGTGGCGAACTCGAAACGCATCGGTGCCTCCTTCTTACGGCCTGGACTGTCTCGCGCAGGGCCGCTGCATGGGGCCTGTGTAGTAATATTCCGATACCGGTCGTCATCGGTCTTGGATGCGTCAGGAGACGACCACTGTGCACCATCAACAATAACGGAGCGCGCTTCTGTATGCGCGCTCCGGCTAGGATCGAGGTGGCATACCCATGGCCGTCGACGAGAGGATCACCCGCGTGCGGGCGATGAAGGCAGAGGCTCTGCTGGGCGGCGGACCAGAACGGATCGCCGCCCAGCACAACCTGGGTAAGAAGACCGCCCGTGAGCGCCTGCAGGAGCTTCTAGACCCAGGAACCTTCGTCGAGTTGGACATGTTCACGACCCACAACTGTCCCCTCTTCGGCATGGAGCAGAAGAAGATACTGACTGATGGGGTCGTCACGGGCTGGGGTAAGATCGATGGTCGCATCGTCTACGTCTACTCTCAGGACTTCACCATCTTCGGTGGCTCGCTCGGGGACATGTTCGCTCAGAAGATCTGCAAGGTCATGGACCTGGCCATGAAGAACGGCGCCCCCATCGTCGGCCTGAACGATTCGGGCGGGGCCCGAATCCAGGAGGGCGTGGTCGCCCTTGGCGGCTACGCGGAGATCTTCTTCCGCAATGTCATGGCCTCCGGCTACGTGCCCCAGATCTCCGCCATCATGGGACCCTGCGCCGGCGGCGCCGTCTATTCGCCCGCCATCACCGACTTCATCATCATGTGCAAACGCACCAGCCACATGTTCATCACCGGCCCCCAGGTCATCAAGACGGTGACGGGTGAAGAGGTGAGCTTCGAAGACTTGGGCGGCGCCATGACTCACAGCGCGCGTAGCGGCGTGGCCCACTTGGCGGCGGAGGACGAAACCGAAGGCATCGAAATGATCCGCAGGCTCCTCTCCTATATGCCTCAGAACAATCTTGAGGAAGCGCCGCGGGTGCCGTGCGACGATCCCATCGACCGCATGGACGAGGAACTCGACGCTATCGTGCCGGTCGACCCGAACAAGCCCTACCACATGCGCGAAGTCATCGAACGCGTGGTGGACCACGGCGAGTTTTTCGAGATCATGCCTTTCTGGGCGCAGAACCTTATGATCGGCTTCGCCCGTCTGGACGGCCGGGCGGTGGGCATCGTGGCCAACAACCCCGCCTACATGGCAGGCTGCCTCGATATAGATGCCTCGGTCAAGGGTGCCCGCTTCGTCCGCTTCTGCGACTGCTTCAACATCCCGCTGATCACCTTCGAGGACGTGCCCGGGTTCATGCCGGGGACGGCTCAGGAGTACGGGGGGATCATCCGGAACGGAGCGAAACTCCTCTACGCCTTCTGCGAGGCGACTGTGCCCAAGATGACGGTGATCCTGCGCAAAGCCTACGGCGGAGCCTACGACGTCATGTGCTCCAAACACATCCGCGCTGACTACAACATAGCCTGGCCCTCGGCCGAGATAGCAGTCATGGGCCCCGAAGGAGCGGTGAACATCATCTTCCGCAACGAGATCAAGAACGCCGATGACCCGGCCGCTCGTCAGGCTGAACTCGTGGCCGAGTACCGGGAGAAGTTCGCCTCGCCGTATATCGCCGCCCGGCGCGGATACATCGACGACGTGATCGAACCGATGGAGACCCGCCCCCGGCTGATCGCCGCTCTTGAGGCCTGCGCTACCAAGCGCGAGGGCAGGCCTGCCAAGAAGCACGGCAACATCCCCCTGTAGGGGCGGGAGAGTCTGATATGCAGCAGCAGATGAAGCCCATAAGAGGAACGGATCCCGTCTATATCACCGACGTGATGCTCCGCGATGCCCATCAGTCGCTCTTGGCCACGCGGCTGCGTACCGTTCACATGCTCCCCGTTCTCGAAAAGTTGAATCGAGCCGGCTACTGGTCAGTGGAGATGTGGGGCGGAGCCACCATCGACTCCATGATGCGCTTCCTGAATGAGGATCCCTGGGAGCGGGTGCGGGTGCTCAAAGCGGCTATGCCCGACACGCGGCTGCAGATGCTCATGCGCGGTCAGAACATCGTGGGCTACCACAACTATGCCGACGACGTGGTCAGGGAGTTTGTACGGCTGGCTGCGGAGGCAGGCATCGATGTATTCCGCACCTTCGACGCGCTGAACGATATCCGCAATCTGGAGACGTCGATGGCGGCTGTGCGCGAAGCGGGCAAGTGGGTGGAGGGCACCATCTCCTACACCATGAGCCCGGTACACGGCATCCCCTCATTCGTGGGCTATGCCCACGAGCTGGTCAGGCGCGGCGCCCAGAGTATCTGCATCAAGGATATGGCTGGTCTACTCGAACCCAACGACGCCTACGAACTGGTGAGCGCTCTCAAACACGCCCATCCCGAAGTGCTGGTGCACATGCACTCGCACTACACCTCGGGCATGGCCTCCATGACCTATCTCAAGGCCGTGGAAGCCGGCGCCGACATCCTCGACTGCGCCATATCCTCCCTCTCCATGGGCACGTCCGGTCCGCCTACGGAGACCATGGTGGCCGTTCTTGCCCATACCGATCGCGCCACGGGGATGGATGTGGGACTACTCACCGAGATATCTGACTACTTCCGCATGATCCGCAAGAAGTACCACGCTTGGGAGAGCGCCTTCACGGCCGTCGATCCGGATGTCCTCGTGTGGCAGATCCCCGGTGGCATGATCTCCAACCTTTCGTCGCAACTGGAGGCGCAAGGTGCTCTGGACCGCATGGACGAGGTGATGGCCGAAGTCCCGCGCGTGCGTGAGGAGCTCGGCTATCCCCCGCTCGTCACGCCCGCCTCCCAGATCGTCGGCACCCAGGCTACGCTCAACGTACTCATGGGTCGCTACAAGATGATCACCAAGGAGACCAAGAACTACGTTCTCGGCTACTACGGCCGCTCGCCCGGACCCATCGACCCGGAGGTGCGGAAGCTGGTCATCGGTGACGAGGAACCGATCACCGTCCGTCCGGCCGACCTCCTCGAACCAGAACTCCCCCGGCGCCGGGCCGAGTTGGACGAACTGGGCATCAAGTACTCCGAGGAAGACCTCGTCTCCTACGCGCTCTTCCCTCAGGTGGCGCTTGAGTTCTTCGAGAGGCGCGACCGCGCCGAGCGGCCCAAGGAGGAGACGGCTGCCTTGGCGGCGGCGCTCGCCGACATCCTGGGGGTCAAAGACGAGGCGCAGAAGGAAGCCCACGCGGTGCCTTGCGGTCCTCCGCCGTGGAGTGCGGCCGCGCGCCGGGAGTCGACCACGGAGCGTATCCTCGGCTGGAGGTACTAGCGATGAGGTTCAAGGCCGAGATCGACGGCGTGCAGCATCCCGTCGCCGCCGGTGCCGGCGGCGCCCTGTCGGTGGACTCCGACAGCTATCGCACCACCGTCACCTTGCTCAACCCACTGAAGCGGCGGGTCACCATCGGCGACAGGAGTTTCGAGGTGCGCCTCGTCGATGTCGACAGCGACCCCGCGGCGGGGAAGTACCTTTTCGAACTGAACGGTGAATTGGTCATGGTCATCGTGAGTGATGTCTCAAGCACCGGAGAGCTGACCCCCGCTGGGATATCCACTCGGGTCAGGAAGGCCAAGCCCACGCTCGACTCGGTGAGCGGGGGTGTCATTGCCCCCATGCCAGGCAAGATCGTCGATATCCTCGTCCAGCCCGGAGACAAGGTGGAGACAGGCCAAGTCGTGGTTATACTCGAAGCCATGAAGATGGAGAACGAGCTGAGCGTGCTCAGCAAGGGCACGGTGAAAGCCATAGCCGTCCATCGCGGAGACTCGGTCCAGGGCGGCCAGCTGCTCGTGAGCTTGGAGTAACGCTTCGCCTTCAACCAAGGAAAGGTGAGAAGAGATGTCTGAACATGTTGACGAACTGGTGCCTCTGGAGCGTGACCTATCTATCTTCACGAGGCTGGAACTCGCGAAGCCCCCTGTAGGGGTCAAGTTCCTCTTCACCGAGCCCCGTGGATTGCAGCGGCTGGACAAGAAACTCGGTCTTTGTGAGATGGTCACAGAGGCCCAGGAGGGCAAGGCCTTCTACGCCGGCCTTGAGGACCACGAGTGCGCCGGACCAGTCCCGCTGGGGATGATGGAGCTCGAGCCCTTCTACCACAGCGGCCAGATCGGTCCCTGCCTGGAGGTGTTCAAGGAGGCCCGCGCGAACCGCAGGATCTACGAAGTACTCCCCACCCTTGTGAAGGGCACCTGCAACTACACCGCGTTCGCCCCGCTTGACAAGCTCACCTTCAATCCGGACGTGCTCGTGCTTTCCGGTCGGGCGCGGCAGATGGAGATAGTGCTCCGCTCGATGAGTTGGACCACCGGCCAGATGTATGAGAGCAAGGGCACCCCCGTCATTGGTTGTGCCTGGACACTCGTCTACCCGTACCTGAGCGGGAAGATCAACTTCTCCGTCACCGGTCTCACCTTCGGACACATCGCCCGGGAGGTGGGCACCGAGGGCAACGTCACGGTCTCGGTGCCCTGGGATTGTCTCCCCACCATGCTGGAGAATCTCCAGGAGATGAAGTGGGTCCTGCCGTCATACGAAGACGGGCGCGACAACTACAGCAAGCGCTTCGACCGAGTGACGGGCGCCTGAACCGGGCGCGCGGGCACGGAGCCGGGGGCATGGCCGAGACCGGGCGGCTCGTCTCCCGGTCACCCCTTTCAGCCCACGTACATCTCCACTGTTGCGGGGGCCGTTGTCCGGTTGAGTTCGTTGGCGAACGCCGTCCAGTCAACATCGGGCTGCTGCTTGTACTGGTACTGAAGATTGACCCGGCCGTCGACCACCGACATGGATTGCAGGCGCAGGCCGCGCAGGCGTCCCCCCAGGAAGTCTTTGAGCCGACCCTCCACTTGGTCGAAGCTCCCCTGATCCACGGATAGCATGAGGCTGCCCCGAGCCGCCACGCCCGAGCGGTCCCGTGCCAGCCACTTGACCCCCAGTACCACGAACACGGCCAAGAAGAGCAGGGCCGTGACCATGAAGTTGCCCGACGACGCGCCGATGGACGAAGCTATGAGCAGCAGCAAGAACCCGATCTCCGCCGGATCCTTCACAGGAGTGCGAAAGCGCACGAACGACAGCGCACCCAACAGACCCAAAGACAAGGGGATCGAGGATTGGATGCCGAGGAACAGGGCCGTGATGGACGGTCCGCCGATGAGGAACATGCGATGCACGCCCGCGCCTATGTGGCGCGAGCCATAGAACAACTGGTACATGAAGTAGACGATCAATGAGAAGAGGACGGAGAATCCGATAGCTATGAGAGCCTCTGTCCACCCCAGCGAGGACTGCATGCTTTCCCATACCGACGTCAGTTCCTGCCACATGTCCGGTCCTCTCTGTTCGCCAAACGACCTCCGTAGTCTAAGGGGGCGGCCATAAGGCGAACGTCAAGTCGCGCGCACTCCGGTCCGGCTCGATCGCCGGCGGGGGCCCGGTGGCGTGGGCACGGCGCCCGCCTTGTCGCGGCTCAGGGGCTGGGCAGCCGACCGGTGAGCCTGTCCAGATCGGCGAGGGCCTGCGCGGCCCGGGGCTGAAGAACCTCGGGCGCGACGGTGTCGGTGAGGACTTCGACGACGGGCGCCACGATCTCCTGCAGCACGTCGTTCTCTGTCGCGAGCTTGCGCAGCACGCGGCCGGTCATCTGTATCTGCCCCTTGCTGGGGGGACCGCCCAGCAGCGATCTCAACACGGGCGCGACGGAGCGTGGACCCAGATTGATGAGCCCATCGGCGGCCAGCCAGCGGAGATCGGATTCCTGGTCTTTCAGCAACTCCACGAGTGCGGGCAGCGAGGAGGGGTCGACCATGGCCGAGAGAGCCTTGGCGGCTTCCCACCGTAGCCTCTTGTCACCACTACCCAGCAGGGACCGCACCTGAGTTCCGGCCGAGTCACCCACCAAGACAACGGTCTCTCTCGCGCGCTTCCTCTCCATACCCTTTTCACTGCTCAGAGTGCCAAGGAGATTGCGCACATCTGTGTCCATCGTCGCTCTCCCTCCGTCGTGCCGGGGCACAGATCCGAGCATGGCTGCCGGGACCCGCTTCGTCAACAGCGGTATACCACAGGAGGGGGCGGAGCA
Organism: uncultured Actinomycetes bacterium; assembly: GCA_963816155.1. Taxonomy (GTDB): domain Bacteria; phylum Actinomycetota; class Thermoleophilia; order RBG-16-64-13; family RBG-16-64-13; genus JAXGXJ01. The sequence goes on from CAWFJE010000007.1 coordinate 49,731, forward strand.
GTCCTCACGCCGGGAGGCTGCTGAGCGCTGGCGCTTCGCCGCATGAGTGCGCCGCTTGCAGAGTGAACCGTTTCGTGTGAAGCTAGGCAGCATGCAGCAAGCACAACCGACATTTGACGACTGGCTCGACGAGATCAAGGGTGGTCCAGGGAGCCCCGGTGTGGGCATGTACCTCATGCACAACGGCGTGGTGCGGGGGAACTCCCGTGACGGGTCTGAGGTGACGGCCATGGACCTGTCCTGCGACCGCGTTCGCCTGCAGGAAGTCATGCGGGAGATCGAGGCCCGCCCGGGCGTCATTGCTTTGCGGGCGTGGGTCAACGAGGGGCACCTGCGGGTCGGCGACGACATCATGCGCGTGCTGGTGGCCGGAGACATCCGCGAGAACGTCTTCGGAGCCCTTCAGGAGTTCGTGCGCCTAGTCAAGACCGAGTGCGTGCGCGAGCGCGAGATCGGATAGTGCGCCCCGACTGATATCTAGCGGAAGCGGATGCGGGGATCGGTGTTGTAGAGGGTGGTCTCCTCGATCTCGGCTAGGTACTTCTCCTCCAGCAGTTCCAGTTCGCCTTCGGGATCCTCGGCCGATGAGGAGACGGTCTCCAAGACGTCGAAGCGGAACACGTCTTTCGCCCAGCCGGCCGTAGTCATCCTGTAGCCCCCGGTTCCGGAAGGACCCCATCTGCAGCTCGAAGGCGATGCGGCGCAGCGGCCGCTCCGCATCGAGGCAGGAACCGAGAAATGTCTTGCCATCGATGGTGTTGGTAACGGCGAAGATACCCGCGGCCCGCTCCTGAGCCTTGTACTCTTCCTTCAGCCTCTTGCGCTCCTCGCTCGCGGCCATGACGCGTTTCCTGTCTACAGCAGGTCCAACACCTGCTCTAGGTCGGCATACAGGTCGACCGCGTCCTCCAGTCCCACCGACACGCGGAAGATGCCGTCCCCGGCGAAGCTCCGGTATGAACTTTCCTGAGCTTCAGTCAGATGGAACGAGGTGCGCAGCAGGTCGGCCGTGGGCAGGTAGCACATCAGGCTGCGGTGATGACCGAGCGAGACCGCGTAGTGAATGATCTGTAGCCGCTCCGAGAACAGACGAGCGGCCGCGAGGCCGTCCTTCACTTGGAAGGTGAGCATGCCCGAGAAGTTGTCCATCTGCCGGCGGGCCAGTTCGTGCTGCGGGTGTGAGGGCAACCCAGGGTACATCACGCGCGTGACTTTGGGATGGCGCTCCAAACTCTGCGCCAGGGCCAGAGCCCCCTCTTCGTGGGCGCGCATACGGATGGGTAGGGTGGCTGCGCCGCGGATGATGAGCCACGCATTGAACGGGCTGATCACACCGCCCATGTGGATAGCGGTGGAACGCAGCTTGTCCAAGTCCTTGGTGCGGCCGAGGAGGGCGCCGCCCAGCGCATCGCCGTGCCCGCAGATGTACTTGGTGAGCGAATGGATGACGAAGTCGGCACCGTACGTGATGGGCCGCAACCCGATAGGGGTGGCGAAGGTGGAATCCACGGCCACGACGACGCCCGCCTGATGCGCGATCTCAATGGCTGCGGGAAGATCGGTGAGGCGCAGAAGAGGGTTTCCCGGCGTCTCCAGGTACAGAAGACGTGTGTTGGGTCGCAGTGCGGCGCGCACGGCGTCCAAGTCGGACGTGTCGATGCGGGTGACCTCTATGCCCAGGCCCGGAAGCGTATCGTTCGCCAGTTCGGAGGCCGCTGCGTAGGTCACATCGCCCATGACGAGGTGATCTCCGCTCTTGAGCATCCCCGAGAAGAGCGTCCAGATGGCCGCCATGCCCGTTGCGAAGGCCAGGCAGGACTCGGCTCCCTCCAGCGCGGAGAGCTTCCTCTCCAACTGAGTCACCGTGGGGTTGGCCCAGCGCGAGTAGGCAAAAGGCGTCTGCTCGGTGATCTCGTTGGCTGAAAAAGCGACGTCGGGGTCGATGACGAAGGTAGTCGACATGACGAGATTGGGCGCCGACGCGTGGGTGGTCGGGTCCGGCGCTTCCCCAGCGTGAACGGCGGCGGTCTGAACGCCTACAGGGCGTGGTTCGGTCGAGCGGTCATCCATTGGGTAGTCCTCCTTTGCTCGCCCATTGTGCCATACCGCAAGGCCGTACGCGTGCTTGTGTGCGTCCTGTGTCGTCGCGGCTCTCAGCCCCCGCGAGTGGAGGCTGGGCGAGGGTCACCCCGGTGCGGAGCCCAAAGCAGTGTGATGAGGGTGGCGGGGGGAGTCTTCGGGGGCTACCATAGCCTGACCTTTCTCACGGTGCGGGCAACCGGTCCCGGGAGCCGGTCCCGGAAGGAGAGTGCCGAATCCCACCCAAGGCTGACATACGACGTCCGTCTCCTTCACCGCCTGCGCCTGGGGCGGCGGAGGAAGCGGGTCTGTGGTACCCGGAGAAGCTACGGCTTCTTCTGGAGCAGACCTGCGACGATCTCGACCCGGGTGTTCCCTTCCACGGGCCCGCGATTCCCGCGGCTGTGCTCATCGGTCTGCTGGCCGGGCCGGACGGCCCGCAGGTCATCCTCACCACGCGTACGCCCCATCTCGCCAACCACCCCAACGAGATAAGCCTGCCCGGGGGGCGCATCGAGCCCGGAGATGCAGGGCCGGCCGAAGCGGCTCTCAGAGAGAGCTTCGAGGAGATAGGCTTGGCCCCGGAGAAGGTCGAGATCCTGGGCAGTCTGCCCGTGTATCGGACGGTGTCCGACTATCTGGTGCATCCCATAGTGGGTTGGGTGGAACCGCCGGTGCACTTTGTGCCCGACGTGCATGAGGTCGCCGACGTGTTCCTCGTGCCTCTGGGCTTCATCCTCGATCCGAGCAACCACCACAGCGGGAGCATCTTTCACGACGGAGCGGAGAGAGTCTTCTACGTGATCCCGTACCCCGGCTACCGTATCTGGGGAGCGACCGCGGGCATGCTGGTGAACTTCGCACGCACTCTGGCCTGCTAGCCTGTTTGGCGACGCCCGACGCCCGACGCCCGACGCCCGACGCCCGACGCCCGACGCCCGACGCCCGCGGAGCGCAGCGACGGGCCGCGGGAGCGTTTCAGCAGGCGTCCTCCTCGTGGAGGATCCGCAATCCTTCCAGGCGCAGAGTGATGCGCACAGGCGCTCCGCGGCTGAGGTCGAGTTGCTGGTAGAAGTAGCTGGTCCCGCGCGCCTCCAACTCGTGCCCGTTGGCGAGCATGAGCCGGATGATCTGCAGATCGTGGCGGTGCTGCACGCTGAGCACCGTTGCGTCCAGTTGATTGTGGGACAGGCTGCCCAGCACGGGGCGGTCGGGATAGAGGAGTTTGACGTCTTCCGGGGCGACGTAGATGGGCATCAGGTCTCCCGAGGAGCACGATTGCGCCGGTGCGTACAGCTGCAGCCCATTCCAGTCGAGCAGCACCCGGTCGGCGGTGGCACTGGTCACGCGGGCGTGGAAGATGTTGCGGATACCGAGCACTTCGGCCGCCTTCATACTCGAGGGCCGGCGGAAGACCTCGCCCACCGCTCCCACCTGCTCCAGTTCACCGTCGCGCAGCACGGCCAGCCGGTCGCCCAAGGCGAAGGCATCCTCGACGTTGTGAGTCACGCAGATGACTATGAGCTGCCGCTCGATCTGGAGCGCGCGCAGATCGGCCCGTAGTCGCTCGCGCAGTCCCGGGTCAAGGGCCGAGAAGGGTTCGTCAAGGAGGAGGACCTCGGGGTCACGGGCCAACGCCCGTGCGATGGCCACTCTCTGCTGCTGGCCCCCGGACAGCTGATTGGGGAAGCGCTCGCCCAATTGACCCAAGCCCATCTGCTCGATGAGAACCTGGGCTCGCTGCTGGGCCCCCTTCTCTCTTCCCAAGGGGTAGCGCACGTTGCCGAGCACCGTGAGGTGCGGGAAGAGGGCATAGCTCTGGAAGACGTATCCCACGCCGCGGCGGCGGGCGGGCACGTTGGTGTTTGCGCCCTCATTCCGGCGCCTGAACAGCACCCTCCCGTCGAGTACTATCTCGCCCTGGTCGGGAGTCACGAGGCCGGCTATGGACTCCAACGTCATCGACTTGCCGGAGCCGGAGGGGCCGAACAGTACCATCACCTCTCGCCCCACCTCCAAGCGCAGATCGAGGGTGAAGGCGGGCAGGCTTCTGTGGATTTCGACGAGAAGGCGGGGTTCGCTCATTTCGGGGGTCCGCGAAGTCCTGTCTACGAGTGGAGGGGCAGCAGCGTAGTCCAGAAGGAAGTATAACGGCTTCGCGGGGAGCCGGACAAGTCACGGAGGGGGCCGACTGCTACTCGTCGCTGGATGGGCCCCAGGCTCTCAGAACCCTCGCGGCCTGTGTGCGGGTCTCAGGACTTCTGCCGGACGTGGTTGCGAAGGGCCAAAGCCAGGCCGGCGCCCACCAACGTGATGATTATGGAGAGGACATATGTGGTCTGCATGGCGTGCGCGAACTCTCTCATCAGGAACTCGGGGTCGAAGAGGTGCTGGAAGAATTCGGAGATCTGCCCCGCCACGGATGCCGGCGCCTGGTCCAGCATCTGCTGCACGTCGGCTGGCAGCGACGCACCGATACCGCCGCCGATCTGCATCTGGCCCATGTCGATGGCCGACGAGCCGATCGCGTCCACGATCTGCTGCTTGACGCCCGCAGGCAGCGCGAAGGGGACCGCGTCGAGTTGAACAGCTACATCCGTCTGTATGTAGGTGACTGCGCGGTTCTGTAGCACGGCGCCCATGACCGCGATGCCGAGCACCGAACCTATCTGGCGCATGCTCGATATCACCCCCGAGGCCTGCCCCGCCTTCTCCGGCGACACCGACCCCATGACAGCTGAGGTCATGGGCGGCATGGTCATCCCGATGCCGAAACCCGCGACCGCGAAGGGGATCACCATGCTTTGCCAGGAGGCGTCGGGCACCATCACCCGCCGGGTGAGTGCAAAGCCAAGGGCGGTTATCAGCATGCCGCTGAACATGAGCCACTTGGGGCCCACGCGGTCGGACAGCGTCCCGGAGAGGGGGGCCGAGACGATGACGACGGCCGCCAGCGGAGTCATCACCAGACCTGCCTTGATAGCGCTGTAGCCGAGGACGGCCTGCAGGAAGACGGGGAGCAGGAAGAACACCCCCATCATGCCGAAGGAGAGGATCAGCCCGATGGCGTTGGTGACGCTGTAGTTGCGATTCTTGAAGAGCGATAGCTGCATCAGCGGCTGGACCTGGCGACGTTCGATGAACACGAATAGCACCAGTCCCACCACGGCCCCCGTGAAAAGGCTCAGGATGAGCGGCGAGGTCCAGCCGTAGCTCTGGCCCTCTATGAGAGCGTAGGTGAGCGCGAACAGCGACAGGGTGAGCACGATCACGCCGGGGTAGTCGAGTTGCCGGACCGACCCTGGTTCCTTCGACTCGGGTACGTACCGATTGGCGACGATGAGAAGCACTATCCCGATGGGGACGTTGATGAAGAAGATCCAGCGCCAGGAAGCCGCGTCCACGAGCACGCCCCCAAGGCTGGGCCCCACAGCAAGCGATACACCGCTCACGGCGCCCCAGAACCCCATGGCCTTGCCGCGCTCCTCCGGTGCGAAGACGTTGGAGATGATGGACAGCGTGTTGGGCATCATCAAGGCGCCGCCCACACCCTGGACGGCCCGGAAGGCGATGAGGAAACCGATGGACGGGGCCAGACCACAGGCAAGCGAGGCGAGCGAGAAGACTGAGAGCCCGACCATGAACATCAGCTTTCGCCCATAGAGGTCACCGAGACGGCCGCTGGTGATGAGCAATACGGCAAAGGCGAGCAGATAGGCATTCATGACCCATTGGACTTCCGAGAATCCCGTCTCGAGACTGGTCATGATGTTGGGTATGGCTATGTTGACGATGGTGCCATCCAGCAGGAGCATGAACACTCCCACGCACAGGACGGCCAGTACCAGCCACCGACTCCTGCTGTGCTGGAGGTCGGGCGTTGCGGAGCCCGAATCGAGCGACCCGGTCATCTCCTGCATGTTGTCACTATCCATCGACAGGTCAAGATCCCTTCGTTCCCGCTCAAGGAGGTCGTGGCTCGATCGCCGCGCGAGCGCCGGCGGCGGTCCAGCATAGCAGTTGATACCAGCGGACTACGCCGACCCACTCCTGCCTGTTACCATGCAATCCCCATCCGCCAACAGAAAGGGAACCTCGATATGGCCGACCAGTCCATTCGCTTGATCGTCCGTCAGACCATCAATCCCGGGGGCCTGGAGGAGTTCCAGAAGCTGTCCCAGCAGGGTGCCGCCAATGCTGAGGCCGCAGAACCCGGTACCCTCGCTTACGAGTTCTTCATCAATGACGAAGGCACCGAGTCCTACCTCAACGAGTACTATACGGATTCCGAAGCCTTCCTGACGCATTTCGCCCGCGTGCAGCCCATCCTCGAGGCGTCTATGAAGGTCTCGAACCTTGTCGACGTGGTCGTATTGGGCGATCCCAGCCCGGAAGCCAAAGAGGTGCTGGCCCATCTGGGGTCCAAGATCTACACGAACTGCATAGGCTTCTGCCGCTAAGAGGCCAAGGCTTCGCTGTTCAGCAGCCCGCTAGGTGCCGGCCACGGTCGGGCGGCGTAGGGCATCCAGCCGTTCAGACCGTCCGATCTTCGCCTGCGCCACGGCTCGGCGTAGGAACTCGATGTTCCTGTCGTAGCTCTCGCGATCGACGGGGTAGGGAAAGCCGTCCTTGCCCCCGTGTGCGTAGCTGAAGAGGGCTGGGCCCCCCGGGACACGCCACCCCGTTGACCGACGCACGGTGTCGTCCTACACTCGAAGTATCGTGACAGGGTGGCTCCGAGGGTCTCGTTCGCTTGCAAAGGAAGAGAGGAGTGCACAATGACCAGCATCAAAGACAGCATCCTGATCGAAGCCTCTCCCGAGAAGGTCTACGACCTAGCCGCTGATCCGCACAAGTGGTCGAGTTGGTTCGTCGGCCTCGGTGATGCCGAGAGCGTAGAGGGCGACAATGCACCGGGAATGATCGTGAAACACAGCTACCTCATGTCCGGCATGCGCTTCCCCGTAACCACCACGGTCATAGACAGCCGGAAGGAAGACGACGGCGCGTACTTCTGGAAAGGCAAGAACGAGGGTTCGCTCGCGGGATGGCTGAGTTGGACCTACGCACCGAAAGAAGGCAAGACCCTGGTTACGGCGGAGATGGAGTACACGGTCCCCGGCAGTGTGCTCGGCAAAGTGGCCGATCGACTCTTCGTGGAGAGGAACCAGGAGCGAGCCATGCGTCACACTCTGGAGAACCTGAAGCAGTTGGCTGAGGGCTGATCCAGTTCCCCCCGACCCGGTTCGCAGCTCTTGGGGGAGCCAGGGTGAGCACTGAGACGGCGAAGCCCGCCTCCAGGGCGGGCTTCGCCACGTGCGGCGCGCGCTGTCGACCGACTAATCGATCAGGGTATTGGCGAACACCAGCCAGGTGAGGAGCGACTTGGAAGTGAGGCTCAGAAGGATATAGGCCTTCTCTCCGAACAGGTAGTCGCGCCAACGGCCCACCTGCTTGTACTGCAACACCATGTTCACGGCGAAACTCATGAAGAAGACGAAATACGACGCCAGGATGCCCCAGACGAACCCCGGAGGACTGGCCCCACCCGACACTCCCGGGCTCCAGAGGTAGACCACAATGGCGATCCAGGGGATTATCCCGGCGAAGGAGCCGAACCAGTACGACAGCCAACTCGGCTTCCCGGGGCTCTCGTACTTTTCCATCAGCCAGCCAAAGAAGATCATGGAGGCGTTGACGCCGAAGATGGCCAGCATGGCGGCGATATCGGTGATCCCGCAGATCATGGTGATCAGCACGATCATGAGCGACGAACTGAGGGAGTACTCCATCCAACGTCCGTAGTTGCGGTCGTGGGCCAGGTTGCGCTTGTACCAGCCGAACACTCCCGGCGAGGCGATGAGGAGGAGGGCCGCCGCCGAGATAGCCATGAACGCGAAGGTGCCCCAGGCCAGCGGCAGGCCGCCGATCTGAGTGAGCGACTGCTCGCTCCCGGGCGGGCCGCTCATATAGGTCGCGGTCACGGGGAGTCGGAAGTCATTGGCGAGGATGGCAAGCACCACTGCTTGCGCTGCCAAGACCAGACCTACGCCTACGTTCCACCAGCGCAGATTGCGCATCCGCGCACTGAACTCCTGACCGGCCACCCTACTGTCCGAAGTGACTTCCTGTGACTTCATGGGTCGTCCTTTCTCGCTTCAAGTTAGTGGAGCGGGCTCATACGATCGACGGCTAGACGGGCATTGCGGATAGACGTCGTGCGTTGCACTCCTCATCACGATAACACTCCGACTGAAGAAGTGCAGGACCCACGGGCGCGGCCGATCGTGGATCGCGTGTGCGTTGTTGGTGGGATGGGTAGGGGGGCGACGGAGGTGGGCGGCGAGTAGTACCGGGAGACCGATGGCTCGGACCGCATCATAGCCCGCGGGTCAGCCCAGGGCCACGTCCAGCAGCATCATAACGGCGAACCCGGCCATGGCTCCGCCGGTCGCCAGGTCGGTGTTGTCGTTGCCCTGTGATTCGGGGATTACCTCCTCCACCACAACGAAGATCATGGCTCCGGCCGCGAAGGCGAGCGCGTAGGGCAAGATCGGGCGCGCCACCACCACCACGGCCGCGCCGATGACGGCGGCCACGGGCTCCACCACCGCCGATAACTGGCCGTAGAAGAAGCTCCTGCTGCGTGACATGCCCGACCCTCTCAGTGGCATGGAGACCGCGGTCCCCTCGGGGAGGTTCTGTATGCCTATGCCGATGGCCAGCGCGACTGCCGCGGCCAGGGTGGTCCCTCCTTCCATGGCTACGGCGCCGAAGGCCACGCCTATCGCCAGTCCTTCAGGGATGTTGTGCAGGGTGATGGCGGCCACCAGCATCGCGGTGCGGTTCCACGATACCTGTATGCCTTCGGCCTTGTCAGGTGACAGACCTGGGTGCAGGTGGGGGAGTATGCGGTCGACGACGCCGAGGAACAGCCCCCCCAGGGCGAAGCCCACCAGGGCGGGCATCCAGGGAGCCAGTCCGTCGGCCTCGGCAAGGTCCATGGCCGGGATCAGCAGTGACCACACGCTGGCCGCGATCATCACTCCGGCAGCGAAGCCGAGCATGAGATCGAGGATCTTCCGGCTCATGGTCTTCATGAAGAAGACGAAGGAGGCGCCGATGGCCGTCATGCCCCAGGTGAAGATGGTGGCCAGGAGGGCCTGTAGGACCGGGTTGAGGTCTGAGAACTGCATTCTCTAGTAAATGCTGGTAACCGACAGGCCCAGGTCGGCGAAACGGGCGGATAGTCGTTCATGTATCTGCAGTGATGTGAGGGGACTATTGAGTCCGATCTCAAAGCTGGGCAAGAAGGGATTCCCGGTCATACCTTCCATGGCCCGTTTATCGATGAGAGACCCTGCCAGACGGTCGTAGCGATCGACTTCGCTGACGAATTCGACCTTGTCGGTCTCCTGCCACGCCGATATCTCAGTGATGATGGCCTCGCGCTGGGTTTCGTCAGGGTGGGAGCGCACGTAGACCACCGCTTCTGCTTCCGTGAGGGAGCTGGTCTTGACACCCTTGTAGATGTAGATGCCACCGATGATCCCGACGACCAGTCCGATGACGAGACCGGTCGCCAAGATGCGGACGCTGCGGGACGATCTGCCCCATGCGCCTGACTCTTCCCGGCTCATCTCTGCCTCCCCGACGATCGATGTACCAGCCGACGCGCGTCGTTGTGTTCGTCAGTCCCTATCCTACGATATCGACGAGGACTTCGCTCGTGATGGCGTCGATGTAGACCGTGGCTCTGACTTCCCCGGTGGGTTGGCTGCCACCCAGCTTGACTATCCACACCAGCATCTCTCGCCCGCCGGTGATGCCGGGCGCGGCGGTGTGCACGAGTTCCGCGCTCCTCAGTACGACTCCAACTGGGGCGGTCGTGACCGCAAGAGCGCCAAGCGCGGCGGTGACGGTGGTGGGCACCTGGGACCTGTCGCCTATGTGCTTCTTGGCGATAGAGATGGCCTCTTCCCGGCTTATCGCCTCGGACGTGTCGGCCGCTTCTCGAGGCCCCGCGTGGTAGAAGAAATGCAGCAGCTTGGCGTTCCCCGCATCGAGGGCCACGTCGATCAGTCCCCCGTTGGGCAGGCCTCCCTCGTCGTGCCCCGCCCAACGTTTGGAGTATTCGGTGGGGGCATCACCGTGGCTCATGAGTATCGGCTTCTCCGGGGTGAAGCCCTCAACCGACAGCGTGGACTTGTCCCAGCCCAGCAGTTCAGCGATGTGCAGCGCGGCTTCGTCCAACTCCGCTGTGCTGAGGAGGGTGCCAGGCGACTCGCCGCCTCCACCGGGGATGATGGCCACGATGCGTCCGCTGTCGATGTCGAGGTAGGCTCTGCTCATGCCCTCGCCCTCCCAGGCAAGGATGACATCTGCACCGCTCAGGTCCTCCGCGCGGTCAGAGGATACCGTGACGGCGCCGGCGGGCAGGCCCAGGACGGCCTCGATCTGGCCGGAGGCCCGGGCGACAACAGCGTCTGGATCGGCGACGGACTCCGTGGCGGCGGGAGCGCTCTCCGGACCTGCTTCATATGCCGACACCACCCAGGAGCCTTCCGACCCGTCCGTCATCTGTACGTGGAACACGTAGACAGGCCGGTAGTGGGTCTCGTCCAGACCCTCCGGCGGCACGTAGTAGGCGAGCTCGACGCTCTCCACCACGAGCCTGGAGACTGTATCCATCCTGGCCTCGGGCGGGAAGAGACCTTTCCCACCCTTGACGTCTTCGAGCGCCTCCTCGACGGGCAGAATGGGCACCTCGATGGTATCCCGTTCTGAACGCTGGACCGTGTGGGAAAGGGAGATCACCTTGCCACCCGGCGCCACATCGACGAGCACACTCGCGCCGATGAGGCGGAGGCCACCCACCTCCGCCGGATAGGAGACACCTCGGGTTATCACCACATCACTGACTTCTGGTAAGTCGCCCCCCGAGCGGCCCATCGCCGTACGGACGAAGACCCGGGGAGAGCCCAATCCCGCTCCGTATGCGCGGGAGGAGAGATACTCGTCGGCGACTTCTATGGCTTGTTCCGGCGAGACGGCAACCACTTCCTCGCCTCGCTCGAAGGCCTCTCCTGCCTCGCGGTCGCCCATTGCGTCATCGAAGCGGAAGCACTCCAGGTCCTCGCGGAAGAACAACTAGGCTCCACCGCCCGTCGTTGGCCCAGGAACGGTCGCCCGGAGGCTCCGGGGAACCATAGTCGCGTGGCTCCGCCATGCCCAGCCTGTCGGCCAGGTCCTCCAACCCGGACTGAGTGATGGGCACCGGAACGATGCGGTACAGCGGCAGGGACGCGGGCGGAACGAAGTCGCGGGCCGCGTCGCACAGCAGCACCTCTCCGGGTATGAGGGGCGTCGTCTCCCCGAACAGAGGCTCTTCCACTCGGGCAGAGACGGGCGAGCTCGCGGGAGACCCCTCCTCGCTGGTGGAAGAGGATGTCGCGACCTGGGAATCGGTGACAGACGCCGGCTCGTGCCCGCAGGCGGCGAAGGCCAGCGCCAAGAACACTAGGAGGAGGGAGACGAGGAGTGGCAGGCAGACCGTGCGGCGAAGGCCAAAATCCCTCGCCGCACGCAAGACTCGTGGCCCGTCCGGACCTGCCGTCATCGGTGCCTCCGGCCGCAGTCGGCGACGCCCCATACGTGGGAGTTCTGACGCAGCGGGCGCGTCAAAGGCTCCTCTCGCATCTTACAGCGGAGCCAGCGCATCTGCTCCACGGGCTAGTTGATGATCGAGCCTTCCCCCGTCATTCCCGCCATCCCCGTCAGTCCTCCCAGTGGGCCAAAGAACATGCCGGGGTTCTCCTGCAAGGCCTTCTCGAACGCACTCCACGGCAGAGCGCCCGCCGGGGCTTCCACCACAACCGGCTCGTTGATGTCTCGCAGATTCAGTGCCAGTGCAAGCGTGATGGCGTTCATCCCCTGTGCGTCGTCACCAGCGGGGGGCACCATCGTCGCGGCTATCTCGAACTTCATGGGCATGAGGGTGTCCTTGGCGATCCACACATCGGCCGTGAGTTCCTGGAACATCGTCGCCATCTGCTGTTGTATCTGGTCGAGTTCCTCTTGGCCCGGCACCATGGCTCCGGTGCCCATCATCCCCGTGGCCGAACCGGCGGGGTCGAGCAACTCCATCGTCTCCTCGTTCTGAAGGATTCCCAGCATATCGGTCATGATCTTGGCCAGGTCGGGCGCTCCCGCCAGGTGATACGCTTCGACGCTGTCTACAGTCTCGTCTCCGACCAGGGTCAGGTCCTTCAGCCAGGTGACGGGATCGATCCCGAGATCGACGAGCATCTGCTGCATGTCCGCCTCTTGGCCTTCCTGTCCGGCGGCGCTTCCGAGCATCTGTCCCATCTCCGGCGGCCCCTCGTACCACTGCCCGTCGATTTCGAGCCACGCTTCCTCACCGGCCATGCGTACGCCCATGTCCATCGACTCCCCGAGCATGGATAGGGCGATCGTCAGATCGGCGGCCTGGGGCTCGCTTCCGAAAGCGAACGTGCCGGCAATGGACATAGGACCTTCAACAAACGTTCTGGCTTCTTCCGGAAGCTGAGCCGTATCAACGTCGAACGACATGGTCACCTCGAAATCGCCGGCGGCGCCGGTCATGCTTTCCGCGGCTGCCATCGCTGCTGTGAGAATCCCCTGCGGGGTTTCGTCCGCGGGTGAGAGACCACTCGATCTCGCGCCGTCGCCGCAGGCGACGGCGCCCACCGTCAGTAGCAGGGCAACGATCAGCCCCAGCACTATCAGCGTCTTCCGCATCGTGACTCCTTTGCTCCGGAGGCTCCATTGAATCGGACCACTCTTGGGGATCACCCGAGACCACTGGAGATGTGACCCGAGGACCATCCGACTAGTCTATTATCGGCCTGACGGTGGCCGGACTTCACCCGTTCTGCCGACGAAAGGAATAGTTGGAGAGTCTGGAAGACAGGGTACGGCGCATCGGACGCACCATATACGCGTGGTGGACATAGCCTGGCAGGAGGTATGGGACTGGGTTCTTTTCCGCGACTACCTGCGAACGCACCCGGAGACCGCCGCCCGGTACGCTGAACTCAAGCGGCGTCTTGCCGCTGAGTTTCGCGGCGATCGTGCTCGCTACACAGAGGAGAAGACCGCGTTCATCAGCGAGGTGACGCAGAGCGCGCGGCAGCACACAGTCGAAGGGCGCTGACCTTCTACGACTCGCGATGTGTCCAGGGACTACCCGGCGGGTGGCTCGGAGCTGCCGGCGTCCCGCTCCGTCCGGCCTCTCTCCTCGTCGGCCGCGTCGGCCGCGCCAAGCGGCGAGCGGTCTCCTGACCGCGCGGGCGTCGGTGGGTCGTAGGGGCTCGTGCCCCGGGCCCACGATCGGTTGCGTAGGGGCTTGCAGAGGATCTCGGTGATGTGCAGTTCGTGCAGCCTAGTGGAGGGCGCAGCTAGGGCCACAACGGCCGTGTCCGCTCCGCGCGCGGTCCCCGATACTGCGATGACCTCCTCGCCGGCGGCCAGGAGCCCCCCGTCGGTAGCCATCAGCACCGTCTCCACGCATACCTTCATTCCCTGGCAAATCGTGCGCAGGAGGATGGCCATGGTCTCGGGCGCGCTCACGCCGTAGAAGTTCTCCGTGTGGAAGAGCATGGTGCCGAAGTGCACCCTATGACCCTGCTCCTGCAGTTGCGCGACGAGTGCCGGGGGGAATCGTTGTTCTTCCGTGAAGCCGTGCTGGTGCGGTACGACCACCAGTTGGATATCGGTGCCCGCGAAGCGCTCTGCCGCGAGGCGGGCGGTGTCGCCCGTGGTTGAGGCCAAGACCACCTTCTTGATCCCCGTCTCTGCGGCCCGCTGAGCGGCGAGGCGGAGCGTCTCGTCGGTGTTCCGCTTGCCCCCCACCTCAAAATACGTGATCATTCGTTCCATCTGCGACCCCTCGCTCCTGGTCCGACTCGCGCTTGTCGCCGGTCCGCGCCCCGCGTTTCGGCGGCCTCTCAGCCGGCAGTATACGCCCGGGCGGTGTAGATCGAAGCCGGTCTAGCTTACTGCCGCCTCCAGCACCACGTCGGCTAAGAGCCTAGAATGGCCTGGCAGAAACTGCGTACAGACCCGGACAAGTGAGAGTGTATTGAGACCGTCCCGTTTTCTCCCGCTGCTGACACTCGGGCTGCTGGCTCTCATTTGGGGCTATACCTGGGTCCCTTCCAAGATAGCTCTTGACTACTCCACTCCCTTCGTCTTCGCCGCCATGCGCGCGTTCCCGGCTGGGATACTGTTGCTGATTGCAGCCGTCATCTTGCGACGCCCTCTCCGGCCCAGACCCCTCCGCCTGACGGTGCTTCTGGGCCTCCTTCAGACCTCCGGTTTCGGCGCGTTCACCATGGGGGCCCTGGTCAGTGGCGGGGCGGGGCACACGGCTATCCTCGCGAACACTTGGCAGTTCTGGATCTTACTCATGGCTTGGCCTTTGCTCGGCGAGCGCGTGCGGGGCTGGCAGTGGCTCTCGGTTGCTCTTGGACTGGGTGGCCTGATGCTCATCATCGCGCCCTGGCACCTGCAGGGGGTCCTCAGCAGCCTCCTGGCTCTCGCGGGGGCCGTGTCGTTTGCGGCCAGTTCCATCGTGGCCAAGGTCCTCCGGCAGCGGCACGAGGTCGATACACTCACCTTGACCGGCTGGCAGACGTTGTTCGGATCCGTGCTGCTCGTCCTTCTGGCTGTGTTTCTGGAGGGTACCGGGCCGGAGTGGACGAGCGCTTTCATCTGGTCGTGGGCCTACACGCTGCTCATCGGTGCCTGCATGGGGGCCATGCTGTGGCTGTACGTCCTCAAGCGCCTATCGGCCAGTATCGCCGGCCTCGGGACCATGGGAACGCCTGTGGTGGGTCTACTGGCTTCTTGGATCCAACTGGGTGAGCAGCCGACCGTGTACGAGGTGGTGGGGATGATCGCCATTCTGATCGGGTTGGGGGTACTCTTTGCTGTGTCCGGCAGAGGGTCCGCGACTCCGGCACCGAGCCAGACTGAGGTGGGGACGGCCGGACCGGGCGTCGAGCGAGCGGGGAGTGTGGAACCATGAGGCGGTCTGGAGCGCGGCTGTGACCGCGGACGGGCGCGATTCGGCAGCCGAGGAGCGCGTGGGCGGCGGCCAACGGTGGGGGCAGGTGCTTGCCATCGTGCCCACCCACAACGAAGCGGGTCGGGTGGGAGAGGTCGTGAGGGCGCTGGTGGCCCAGGGACTACCCGTACTGGTTGTGGATGACGGCTCCTCCGACCAGTCGGGTGCCGAGGCGGCGGCCGCCGGCGCGCGCGTCCTTCGTTTGGAGCCCAATAGAGGGAAGGGCGGGGCCCTGAAGGCCGGCTTCGGTGAGGCCCTGGACGAGGACGACGGCTGGGCCGGGTTCCTGACTCTCGATGCCGACGGGCAACACGATCCCGCCAAGGTGCCGGACTTCCTCAGGACCTGGGAAGAGAGCGGCGCCGACCTGGTGGTCGGCGCGCGAGACTACGGGGCCATGCCGCGCATCCGTTGGTTCACCAACAGCGCCAGCCGGGTGCTGTTCTCCTGGGCCATGGGCGAGCACATACCGGACAACCAGTCGGGTTACCGTCTGCACAGCCGTCGTCTGGCTGAGGTCGCTCTGGCCAGCGAGGAGGAGGGTTTCGCCTTCGAGGTGGAGGAGATCGCGCTTTGCCTGGGACGCGGCTACAAGCTGGCCTGGGTGCCCATCCCCACTATCTACGGCACGGAGAAGAGTGATATCAAACCCTGGACGCACTTCTCCAGCTTCGTGCGGGTAACGTGGCGCGCCCGCCGGCTGATGCAGGCGGAGCGCCGCGCCCGAGGCTAGGGGGAGCGCTGTCGCAACTCTTCGATGTGGACAGCGGGGATGAAGTCGATCAGGTGATCGGTACGTGGGAGGCCCGCCCGCGGGCGCTCGCTGCCGGACGGTTGCTCGACGCTGGACGACTCAGCGGCAGGGAGCTCAGTGGTCGGGTGGGGGCTCATGAGCGACTCCTTGTGTGGGGGCCTTGGCGAGAAGGGACCTCACCTGGACTCCCGGGAGCTTGCCCAATTTGCCGGTGAGCGCGCTGACGCGCTCGACAGAGGTGTCGGTGATGAGCGTGATGATGCTCACGCCCCGCGCTCCGAATGTAAACGACGGGCCGGACGGCCGCCGACGAGAGCGTGGTGGCAGAGCCCGCGTCGACCCGGCTTGCCGCCGGGTCTTGTTCCGGCTGGGTGGGATAGGTAGCATCGAGGAGTACGGAATGGACTGCGCGGTTGCGCCATGACTGGAGACGAAGATGCCCGAGGTCAAGATCGATGCTCCGGCTCCCGAGTTCGTCCTGGAAGACTTCCTGGGAGTGGAGTTCAAGCTCTCCGATCTTCGCGGGCAGAAGCACGCGGTGTTGGTCTTCAATCGAGGCTTCACCTGACCGTTCTGCCGAGCGCACATGGCGCGATTGCGCCATGACCACCGCAAGTTCGAGGAAGCCGAGGCGGTCGTAGTCGTCGTCGGTCCCGAGGGGCCCGACGCCTTCGCGAAGTACTGGCAGAAGAACGACCTGCCCTTCATCGGTCTGCCCGATCCCAAGCACTCGGTTCTCAAACTGTATGGTCAGCAGATCAAGCTCTTCAAGTGGGGGCGCATGCCTGCGCAGGTCTTGGTAGACAAGAACGGGGTCGCCCGCTACGTCCATTACGGACACGACATGACCGACATCCCCGACAACGAAGACCTCCTCCGTCTGCTGGCTATCATGGGATCCTGAGGACGGCGAAAGCCAGGCGCGCCTCGGAGGCGTCGAGCGCCGTTTGGCGGGCCTAATTGCCGAGGGCGTCGATGCGGTCCTGCAGGGTCTCGTAGAAGCGTCCGAGATGGATGCCGTCCATGAGGCCGTGATGTGCCTGCACGGATAAGGTCACCAGCACGCGTCCTGCGTCCTCGAAGTACTTGCCCCACGATATCTTGGGGTTGGAGTCGACCCCGCTTCTGGAGATGGTCCTCACGAAGTGCGTGTACTCGATCCAGGGGACGGCCGAGTAACCGATGAGGTCCAAGCGGTCGGCGAGGGTGGTCAATCCCAGATCATCCCGCTGCCGGCTCGCTTGTGCTTGAGCCGCTTCGTGGAACTCCACGAGTCCCTCGTTGTGCTCCACAACCACGTTGATGAACAGCTCGCTGTGCGGCGGCATGTAGGTGTAGGTCAGTCCCATCTTGTCCAGTAGCACAGGCTTCCCGTCCAGTAGCCGGTACCGGAAGTTCACGATCTCGTGCGCGGTCTGGTGGGCCGTGTGGATGAGCGTCAGATAGGAGGATAGATCTCGGACGCGTGCGAAACGGGTCAGGTTGGTGAGGTCTACCCGTGCGCCGATGTTTATGTAGGGGAAGTCGAGCCCCTTGTAGAAGGCGAAGTATTCCGTTCGGTCCCATGCGGCTAGGTCGATCTTCTGTACATTCATGGCTCCTTCAGACGATATATGGGGCCGCTTAGGGCGTCAAGGCGCGCTCGTGCTCAGGTAGAATCTTCGGGTCTCCGTCGGCCGTGCGTGGTTGACCATGGCGCCCGTGTCTTCGTACCGTTCGTTACCATCGCGACTGGAGAGCGTGTTGAGTCGTCCTCCCAGGCCCTGGATGCGCACCTTCCTGATCATCTTCGTCGGGCAGGCGTTCTCGCTGCTGGGCAGCAGTGCGGTCAACTTCGCCTTGGTCTGGTGGCTGACCGCGGAGACCGGGTCCGCCAGCATACTGGCCTACGCATCCATCGCCGCTCTCGTGCCTCAGGCTGTGGTCGGTCTGCTCGCCGGGCCGTTCATCGATCGTTGGGACAGACGACGCACCATGATGGGCGCCGACCTGTTCGTCGCGGGCACGAGCGTCGTGCTCATGGCCATGGTCCTGTCCGGCCGGTATTCAGTGGTGTCCGTCATCGCCGTTCTTGCCGCCCGCTCGCTGGGGGCGGCGTTTCATACGCCGGCGAGTCAAGCGGCCGTTCCCATGTATGTGCCACAAGAGCATCTCATGCGTGTGGCCGGATGGAACTTCTTCTTGGGCTCGGGAGTAGCGATGGCCGGCCCGGTGCTGGGGGCATTCCTCATGGGGGTGGCACCAATGACCGCCGTTCTGGGTCTCGACATCGTGGGAGCGCTTTTCGCGGTGGGCTCACTGCTCCTGGTGCGCATCCCTCACCCGGTGCGATCGCGCGAGGAGCAGCAGAACACAGGTCTGCGGGCCGAGTTCGTGGAGGGATGGCGTGAGTTGGTGCGTCACCGGGGGTTGTTTCACCTGACGTTAATCCTCACCGTGGTCACGTTCCTCTATATGCCGGTCAACGCGCTCTTTCCTCTCATGACCTTCGAGCACTTCGGGGGAGACGCCTGGGCGGCCGGCGCCATCGAGATGGTCTTCGGCGCCGGGATGCTCGTGGGCTCTCTGGTCATCGGGCGCCTGTCGGCGCGGTTCTCGGCCGTGGGACTGATCGGAACGGGCATCCTGACAGCCGGCCTCATGCTTGCCGTCTCCGGTCTACTGCCGCCGAGTGCCTTCTGGGTGTTCGCGGGATTGAGCGTCGTCATGGGGATCTCGGTGCCGCTGTTCGGCGCTCCTATTACCGCCATGTACCAGACGCTGATAGACCCCTCCAAACTGGGGCGGGTCATGTCGCTCTACATGACCATGGCTATGGCCGTCTCTCCCCTGGGCCTCCTGCTGGCCGGTCCTCTCGCCGAGCAGACGGGGGTAGCTTTCTGGTTTGCGGTCTCAGGCGCCCTCATCTTCCTCACCGGCCTCTTGGTGTGGGTGCTTCCCGCGCCGCGCCACATCGGGCGCGTCATGACTTTCGGATCCGAGTCGGTGGCCGCGGAGGGCATCTCTCGGGCTGGGGCGGTCGTGGCACCGGAAGAGAGTGCGTGACGACCGCGACGTGTGCCTCGGCAGCGCCTGATAGGGCAGCTTCCTATTCAAGGCCAGGACTTCCGCGGGCGATAGAGGAAGGGAGTGAAAGCTTCCACCGCGCGAGAGGAAGGCGGTCTCGTTTGTCACCCGTGTCCGTGAACAAGATGCAGGCGTCGACTGCGGTGTCCTCCGCGGTTACGCAGCAGTCCGCGACGGCTGAACGCGTCTGTCCGCAGTGCGCGGCGTTGTTGTCGTGGCCGGACTACGCCGACGTTACCGTCTGTTCGTCATGCGGCTCCACCCTGGCGGCCGATGCGGCTCTGCGGGCGATGCAGTGTCCCCAGTGCGCCGGTCCGCTTGCTGCTGTGGGCGGTCTGCGGATGCTGGCGTGCTGCCACTGCGGGGTGCACTCCCTCGTATCCTCCCGCGGCGGGTACGACCGCTGGCGTCTTCCTCTGCGCATCGATGCGCGGGAAGCCCAGCGGGTCGCCCACGCATGGTTCGAGTCCCGGACAGACATAGCCAAAGTCAAGGCAGCGAAGACTGCCCGCTTCACGAGAGTCGACCTCGTCTACATGCCCATCTGGGAATACAGTGCGCTGGTAGCCGGCTGGGAATTCGGTTTCCAGACCAGGATCCGCTGCGAAGAGGTGGGCGACGAGCAGAACGAGAGGCTGGAGCTGCATCCCGTCCGTGAGGAGGTCCAGGAGGGGCGCCTGCTAGAGCGCCGCCTCTATGAGACCGCCGCGACTGCGGAGGCCATCGGCGCGACCAGGCCGCGCATCACGGGGCGAGAGCCTCTGCTCCCCGTCGTCGGCGGGGACTTCGCCGGGGCCACGGTGCTCACCGAGAGCGGATCTCCTGCAGACGTGGCGGGGGAGGGGCGGAGGCGGGTCCTGAGTTCCACCTCGCGGGCGGAGCGTTCCCACGCTCGGCTCCTGATAGTCCGCGAGTCGGTCTGCCTGCTCTTCTATCCGCTGTGGATCGTCGAGCGTCAAGATTCCCGACGCTACTCGATGGTTGTGAACGGCTTCGAGGGCAGCGTCAACTCGGCTGTGGCGCCGGCCGCGGCCACCGCGCGCCTGAAGGCGCGCGCGGCGAAGGCCGCGCCGCTTGGAGTCCTGGTCCTGCTGCTCGCCGCGCTGGCTCTCGCGTCGCCCGGTTCCCGTGTGCCGGCGCTGGCTCTCTTGGTCGTGGCACTTGCAGGGGCGGCGGTGATCTTCTGGCGTGCACCCGTACAAGCTGAGGTGGAGTATCACGACCCTTACTCGAGCTGAACTCATCCCGCTCCTGTGCACGGACTGCGGGACCCGCCTCGACTCCGATGTCGACGCGGTGCTCTTCGTCTGCCCGGCGTGCGGTCTGACCCACGAGCCGGCGGAGGGCGGATTTCGTGTCCTGCCCACCCTGGTTGCATCCGTCACTTCCAGGAGCGTCGCCACCGACTCGACCATTCGTCTGGCCGTGTGGCGCTTGGTGACGGATATCAGTTCGGCCGGGGCGGTTTTCGGCCAAGACGAACCGTCAGCCGCCGCGCGCAGAGGATCCTACGTGTATGTGCCGGCCTTCTCGCTGGCGCGCATGGTAGTCGAGAACCTGGGGGTGAGACTCACTCAGAAGCAGCCCGTTCTTGAAGCGCCCTCAGGGGCGTTGTCGGGTGGGGCGGCTGTTTCGTCAACTCCCTTCTCTCCCATACTCCTGGGCCGTGAAGAAGCACGCCTCTTGGCCGGCTTCGTCCACTTGGGCCTCGGCGTGCGTGAGGGGCAGCACGAGGAGATGATGGAGGACGAGTTGACGACGTCGGCGGAAGAACTGGTCTTCGTCCCCGCCGTCCGCGATCCCAGGTGTGTGCACGACGCGGGCTGGCGGCTGTTGTTGCGCGAGTTCGACGACTAGGGTCCGCGGCGTGGCATACTGCCGCCATGCCTTCTGAACGCCTGATTTCCTCCCGCGGTTCTCTGGCCCGCTGGGGCCTGGCACTGGTGGCGGGCACTCTCGCCTACAACGTCGTCGAGGCGGGTATCGCTCTGTGGGCCGGCTCCGAGGCGGACAGCGTCGCGCTATACGGCTTCGGACTGGACAGCGTCATCGAGATCGCCGCCGCGTCGGTGATGCTGTGGCGGCTTTCCCTCGAGACCCGAGGCGCGGATCTCGGAGCGGACTGAGCGGCGGAGGAGAAGGTGAGGCGCATCATCGGGCTGACCTTCCTGGCCCTCGCGGTATACGTGACCGCGCAGGCCGTCTACTCGTTGGTCTCGCAGAGGCAGCCGGCGGAGAGCCTGGTGGGCATAGCGTTGGCAACCGCCTCCCTCCTCATCATGCCCGTTCTGGCTTGGGGGAAGATGAGAGTTGCTCGGGGCCTGGGTAGTGGGTCTCTCTACGCCGAGGCGAAGGAGACGCTCGCGTGCGCCTACCTTTCGGCCACCCTCCTGCTGGGCCTGTTGCTGAATGCCGTTCTCGGTTGGTGGTGGGCCGATCCGGCAGTGGCCTTGCTGATGGTGCCCTGGCTGGTCAAAGAGGGACTGGAAGGTTGGAGGGGTGAGGAAGGCGCGGACGAGGACCACGAGGTCGGTGCCTGACCTTGCCGCACGCCGGAGCGGAGGAGCACCGTTGTATTCCGGCTTGGGGCCCCGGGTCGCATCTGCGAGGTCATCGGGCCACCGGGACCGGTCCAAGGTCGATCGACACAGCGTCGTCGTCAAGGACCAGGTCCCGGCGGGGCCCGGCGACCCGCACGATAATCGGCTAGACGAGCAGCGGCGGCTCCGAGTCGGCGTCAGACTCCACAGAGTCCGACGCCTCGGGGGCGGTTTGCTCCGGACCCTGGGAATCGGTGGCGGTCACTGCCGGTTCAGGCGTGTCCGCGGGCGGAGGAGGGACGAGTCCGGGCGCCGCAGACGCGGTCTCCGAGGGCGGCGCGGCGGTTGGCTCGTCCACCTCGGCCGCAGCCAAGGGCGTAGTCGGCCCGTCCACCTCGACCGCACTCGGGGGCGCGGGCGGAGCATCGGCGACGACCACAGGCGCGGGTGCCACTGGGGCGTCGTCGGGCTGTGTCCCCTGAGGCGGCGACGTATGCCGGCGACGGACGAGCAGCAGCACGAGTACCACCACGAGAACAGCGATCACGATGCCGCCGGCAATGATGATGCCGAGGATCGCGGTCCAGTTGTAGCTCATGCTCTCTGCGTGCATCTCGCGGGCGCCGCTGGTCCCGACATTCCATATCAAGGTGTTGCCCTGTACCTCGTCGGCGTTGTTATCACCGATAGTGCCGGGTAGAGTCACGCGGTTCTGGATGACGAACACTCCGCTCAGAAGATCCAGCGGCAGGCCGGCGGCGGCGTCGCCGAGTTGGGACATGGCTCCGCTCACATCGGCGGTAGTGGAGAAACGGGTCTTGGTGCCGAAGAACCCTTCATCCTGAGTAAGAGTCAGCGCTTCCATGTTGACCACCGAGGAGAGCTGGCTGGAGGCCAGGAGAGTCTGGAGTTCTTCCGGATCGGCGAACGGGCGACTGATGGCTACCCACTTGGTGCCATCGTTGTCGGTGCCACGTTCCACCTGCCAGTCACCCGGGATCTCGCCCAGGATGGTATCGAAGAGCTCATCGACGCTCTTGGGGATGTCGGGTAGTAGGCCGCCAGAGTCGCCGAAGAGCCCCCCCAGATCACCGAAGAGCGACCCTAGGCCCCCGAGGCCTCCGGTAGCTCCCGACAGTGTGTCCTGGAGGTCCTTGTCGGCAGCCAGACGCACGGATACCGTCCCGGACCCGTCGTCGTTGACTTTCGTGTCGAGGCTGACGCCCACGGTGCATCCACTGAGAACGGCCAGGCCGGCGAGCAGTAGCACGAGCACCAGAACGGCCGAAGGCACCGGCAATGACCTTCTTCGCTTCGTCCCCACTCCAACTGGAGCGGCGTTGCTCCTGCTCACGGCGGTCCCCCTATCTGACGATAACCTATATGCGGACGATGGTTGTCCCGGGCTCCGACGCCTCTATACCACCCGGGGTTCCTCCGGTGCTGTGCTGGGACGTCTCCAGAGCCGCCGACACACAAGCGGTTCTGATGCAACTGGCCGACAGTGAAGGAAAGCATGGATGTACGGCGAATGCGTCAGTCTTAGACCAGTATAGGCCCGGACGAGCCGGATGGCCCGGCCCAGGCGACCAGGGGAGAGTAAATGGTTAAGCTCATCATCATCGGGGCGGTGGTGGTCATTGCGCTGGCTATCGGACTTACATACGCCTTCGGGGCAGGGGGATCGGACGGCGACCAGGTAGCAAACGGTACGTCCACGAGTGTCGGGACGTCAACGAGCGATGGAACGTCGACCAGCGGGGGCACCGAAACAACGGGGAGCGGTACAGCCACCACTGCACCTCCGTCGTCGACCACGACCACGACTGAGGCGCCAACTACCACTACCACCGAGGCGCCCACTACCACTACGGCTGCGACCAGCAGTTCGACGACACTTGCTCCGGCGACCTCCGCACCTCCGCCGAGTGACTTCCAGACGGGTGGAGGAGGGACAGCCGGGATGGGGGCCTGGTTCTGGGCCGTAGTCGCTCTGGCCGCCGCCCTGTGCGTGGGCTTGGCCGGGTCGGCAGTCCGGATGTACCAGAAGGGCTAGTTCTCATCCCCGTGCGGAAGACGGCGGGACGTCCCCCGGCTTCTCGCCGACGAAGATAGCGGTCTGGGTCCGCGGCCATGGTCTCGAGACACAAGTACTACGCAGCAAGAAGGCGTCGCCGGCGCAGGCGGCTGGCCCTTCTGTTCCTGACCCTGGCTCTGGCGCTTTCCGCGCTGACCGGCACCGCCCTTCTGAGAGGATCGCAGGCTTCGGCGGAGGTCGCCCCCATCTTCTCGGCCGTGGCTTCGAGCGACGCTTCGGTCGACGTCTCTCCGCCTGTCACTGCTTCTGGCACAACCTTGCGGTTCTCTCCGAGCACAACGGTCGTCGACACGCCGGCAGCGGGCGAGCCCCCCAGCGTCACGACCTCCGTGTCTTCATCAACTACCACGGTCACCATCTATACCCATGCCATCTCCCGGCCTGTCCGCGTTGTCGTTCCGACCGTCGAGATCGACGCGGTCCTCATGGAGGTCGGTCTGCGCGAGGAGGGAGTGGCTGAAGTGCCTCCCTTCGGCAGGGCCGCCTGGTACAAGTTGGGGCCGGCTCCCGGCGCCAACGGCCCTGCGGTGCTCCTTGGCCATGTGGACTCCACGAAGGGGCCCGACGTGTTCTACCGCCTGAGGGACATCATGCTGGGGGATACGGTGGTCGTCTACGGTGAGGATGGTGATGTGGCGACCTTCTTCGTGGATGGGAAGGAGCAGGTTCTCAAGACCGAGCTTCCCACCGAGCGAATCTGGAACGGCAGTCAGCAGCCGCTCATCCGTCTCATCACGTGCGGGGGCGAGTTCGACCACGACACCGGCCACTACCTCTCCAACCTCATCGTCTACGGCCATCTGGTGAGGTAGGGTCGGTGGACCATCACGCGTCTCGAGGAGATCGAGCGGCGCCTGGAGTGGAGTGAGAAGCCGCGGCGGGGCGTGCGCACTCGGGTGCTAGAATCGTTGTTCAGTTTTGGCCACAAACCCGATCCGGGAGAACATGCACATGGAGACCAGACTTAACGCCAGCGGTACCAGTTCACTGTCGACCAAAGTCTTCTTCAGTGACGAGGAAGGCTTCGCAGTCGCGTCGGTGATCGTGATGGGTAAGACGGACGCCGTACTCATCGATGCCCAGTGGACCTTGTCGGCAGCCCACCGCGTTATCGCGGAGATCATCGACACCGGCAAGGAACTCAAGACCATCTATCTCACTCACGCGCATCCAGACCACTACTTCGGGGCTGGCACGATCGCTGCGGCTTTCCCCAACGCGCGCGTGGTGGCGGTGCCGTCGGAAGCCGACATCATCAACGCGCAGTTCTTCGGCAAGATGGAGATCTGGGAAGCCACTATCGGGACGCACAACGTGTGCCGCAAGAGCGTGCAGGTCGAGACTCTGGAGGAAGACTACATCGAACTCGAGGGCGAGCGCCTGGAGATCATCTCCAAGGTCCTCGGTGACATGAGATACAACACCATGGTGTGGATCCCGTCGATCAAGACGCTCTACGCCAGCGATGTGCTCTTCAACCAGGCCCATCCCTTCACCTGCGAGGTCACGGCTGAGGAACGGGTGCTCTGGAAAGAAGCCATAGACAAGATCGAGACCATGGGCGCTGAGGTCATCATCCCCGGCCACCAGAAGCCGGGCATGCAGTTCGACCGCAGCTCGCTCGACTTCACTCGCGACTACCTGGTGGCCACCGAAGAAGAATTGGCCCGACAGGACACTGTCGGCGGGTTCTACTACGCCATGGCCGAGCGGTTTCCGTCGGCCACTCTTCTGCATCTGAGCAACGAGATGAACGCCAACGTGTTCAAGGGCGATCGCGACTGGCACTGGCGCGAGGAGGACTAAGGTCTGGCCGAGCGCATGCGGCGAGGGTCATCGTTGCTGTCGCTGCAGAGCGGATCTGAGGAAGAAGACGAAGCCCCGGGCGTCCTCGCGGACGCCCGGGGCTTCGTGTCAAGGCTGCCTTTGCCAGGCGCTGGGTGGAAGGTCTAGTACGGCGTGATCGCGAGCTCCTGGACGCTTATGGTCACGAAGAACTGCTGAGTGACCGTTCCGTCTTCCTTCGCGTATACCAGCCTCAGTTCCGTCGCGCCCGCCTTGAGCACGTCGAAGGTCCAGACCAGTGCACCCTGGTTCGGATCCGTGGTGGTCGGGACGAACACCGGATCGCCCTTCAGCTTGATGACGGACTCGTCGTAGGTGTCGAGCTGCCAGATGAGGTCGTCGTTGCGGTCATCGGGCAGGACCAGGGCCAGGCCTGTTGCTGTCGTCGGGACCACTTCCACCTGGCCATTGGACTTTGGACCCAGCACGACCGTGCCGTCAGGTATGTCGATGGGCGGGAAGGGAAGGCTGGTCGTCGTGGTCGAAGGCGGCTTCGCGGTCGTCGTCGTGGTCGACGGTGGCTTGGTGGTGGTTGTGGTCGAGGGCGGCTTGGTAGTCGTGGTCGACGGTGGCTTGGTGGTGGTCGTGGTCGTCGAGGGCGGCTTGGTCGTAGTGGTCGAGGGCTTCGCCGTGGTGGTCGTTGACGGGGCCGTCGTGGTAGTGGGCGCCGCGGTCGTGGTCGTGCTCGCTTCCGTGGTGGTCGTTGTGGCCTCAGTTGTGGTCGTGGTCGACTCGCTGGTGGTGGTCGACTCCGCGACCGTGGTGGTGGTGCTGAGGTCGTCCTCAGATGTGATGAGGATGGTGCAGCTGAAAGTCCTGTTCACCTTGCCTGCGATGTCCACGTTCTTCGCCTCCACCTGCACGCTTCCCGGGTTCAGCGTTATGGCAGAGTAGGTGTAGAGAGCTTCGGCGCCCGGTTCATAGGAGGGGTACGTGATCTGGGGTCCGGGGAGGACCTGTAGCAGTTCGGCGTTCATCGCGTTCACATTCCAGACCGACTCTTCGGGGACGCCGGTGAGTTTAAGCAGCACCACCCAGCCCGTACCCACGGGCACCGTGGCGCCGTCCTGAGCCTCGGTGATAACTACGGTGGAGGCGGGCGGTTGAGGTTGCGTCGGCCCGGCATCGGTGGCGTCAGCCTGGTTCGTGGCTCTGCCGATGAAGAAGGCGATCAGGAAGACCGCGATGATCCCGATCAGCACCCAGAGCCACCACAGACGCCGGAAGGTGCTCTTGGAGGACTTCGGCGGCGTCGCAGCCGTCGACGGTCCCGCGGGCGGCGGAGGGCCCGCGCCCGGCGTGCTCGATGTGCCCTGTGCGTCCACTGTCATCCTCCTGAATCCGCGCAGCCCGAGGGCCGGCCATTTATGTCACTGCACATAATTCGCCCCAGAGGGCTCCACTCCTTGCCTTGTGGCGCAGCCTGATACCGTCCGCCGATGGCGCGACCGGGGTATCATCTGGACGGGTAGCAAGCAGGCATGTATCGGGTCCAGCGCGTCCGGCGGATGAGGGAGTGAAGATGAGGCAGTCACGGGCATTACCGGAGATGCGCGGCCCAGACGCAGGGTCGATGGTACCTTGAACGCGCCTCTCTATCACGAGGAGCAACGCTTCCGCCAGACGTGGGTGCTGGTCATCGTCTTGGGCGTGGCGGGGCTCACCTGGATGACGTTCATCCGACAGATCTGGCAGGGCCAGCCTATGGGCGAAGACCCTCTCCCTGACTGGGGAGTATGGCTGATGCTGATCTTGATCGGAGTAGCCCTACCCTACTTCTTTCTCCGGTCCAGGCTGATATTCGAAGTGACGTCGGAGCACATCTCCATACGCTTCTTCCCGCTGATGCGCCGCGTGATCCCTCTCTCGGACATCCAGACGGCAGAGGTGCGCACATACAACGCTGTCAAGGAATACGGCGGCTGGGGGATCAAGGGGTGGACGGGCAAGAACGTGGCCTACAACGTCAGCGGAGACACAGGCGTTCAGTTGATCCTGCGCGACGAGCGCAGAGTCATGCTCGGCTCCAAGAGGGCTGAGGAATTGGCGGCGGTCATCGAAGCCCAGCTGTCGCACCTCGGGGAGTGACGGCGGTGTAGCGCCCGCATGGGATTTGACATCGCGCACTAGAGTTCCTACGTTGTACTAGCTCACACACAGAGGGAGGAAGTCACATGAAGGCCGCAGTCTGCTATGAGTTCGGCAAGCCGTTGGTGATCGAAGACTTGGAGATCCGGGGGCCGGGTCCGGGCGAGGTCTTGGTCAAGAACGCGGCTACAGCAATCTGCCACAGCGACATCCATCTGGTCAGGGGCGATCTGCCCTTCCCCGCGCCCGTGGTGGCCGGTCATGAGACGGCCGGGTATGTGGAGGAGATCGGCGAAGGTGTCACCGGCTTCGAGATAGGTGATCCTGTGGTGGCTTCTCTGCTGATCTCCTGCGGTGAGTGCGCGATGTGTACCACCGGCCTTCCCAGCCTGTGCGAATACCCCTGGGAGCGCGGTGCGGTGTCTCCCTACAAGAACCAGAAGGGCGAACCCGTAGACCAAGCCTTCCTGATCGGTAGCTTCGCCGAGAAGACCGTGGTGCATAAGTCGCAACTCGTCAAATTGCCGGCCGACATGCCCATGGATCGGGCCAGCCTGCTCGCGTGCGGCGTTGCTACGGGCTTCGGCGCCGTAGTTTGGCGGGCCAAGGTGGAATTGGGCTCGAGTGTCGCGGTCGTCGGGGTAGGCGGGGTCGGTCTCAACTCCGTCCAGGGCGCGTCCCTCGTCAGCGCGTACCCCATCATCGCCATCGACGTCAACGACGACAAACTGGAAGCGGCCAAGACGTTCGGCGCTACGCACACTATCAACAGCAGCAAGGTCGATCCGATACAGGCGGTCAAGGAGATCACCGGCGGACGGGGCGCCGACTACGTGTTCGTGACCGTGGGCAATCCGGTCGCGTTGGAACAGGGTCCGGCGATGTCGGCTCCCAGGGGTCTGACGGTGTGGGTCGGCATACCCAACATCAAGGATGTCGTCCCTGTCTCTCCGTTCCTCCTGTTCCGCGAAGAACGTTCCATCGCCGGCTGTTGGATGGGGAGCACCAACCTCAAGAACGATATTCCGAAGCTCGTGACCATGTATCAGACAGGCAAGCTGAAGTTGGACGAGCTGATCACGAAGCACTACAAGCTGGAAGATATCGACGAGGCCATTGAGGCGGTGGAGCAGGGCAAGGCACTTCGCAACATCATCGTCTTCGACTGATACCGGCCTTCCGAACGGCGACTCCCGATCGACGCCAGGGGGTCGGGAGTCGCCGTTCTTCTGCATCTTCGCAGGCCTCATCATCTGGATCGTGACCGAAGTCGGCCTGCTCGGCTTTCTGCCGGACGCGGGAACGTACATGCAGATCGGCGTGGGACTTCTGGGAGCGGGGATCGTCGTGCTCGCCTTGGCGCGCCCCACACGGCGCCACTTCGGGGTGGAAAGCTCGCGCCTGTGAAACCAAGGCCGTCTCGCTGCGACTTACCGGCAGCGGCCTTCGCGCTTCAAAGGGTGGCTATCGGTTGTCGGTACACCGGCGGTTGTGGACCTGACCCGGTCCTCGTCTCTACTGGGTCTTGTCCGCCGGTTTGTCGCTGGCGGCGCCCTCACTATTGGCCGGAGCGGCGGGCGGACTCTGCGCGGCAGCTGCGTCGACCTTCACGTCTCCCTCGGCGGCTTCTTCATCCTCTTTGATGGCCGTCTTGAACTCGTCGCTGCCCTCCTTCACGCCCTTCTTCAGGCCGGTGATGGATCCGCCCAACGAACGACCAAGCCGCGGCAGCAGCTTGCCTCCGAAGATAAGCAAGATGATGACGACGACGATGAGAATCTCCCAGGGGCCTAACCAACCAGGCATCCGATGCTCTCCTTCTCAGTATTGCAGGAAGCTATGCCTTCTCTATTGTCGCACGCCCTGCGTTTTTCGTAGAGGGCAGATGAGCGCTCTCGCGCTGGGGCTCGTCAGTCGCGGAATAGTGACGCCCACACGATCGCATCCAGAATGAAGGTGTGGAAGGCGAAGTAGCCGGCGCCTACCACAGCCGCCCAGTACGATACGCCTCGGTTCCTGGGTCGGAGGGCGAGCAGCGCCCACGTCAGTGCGATAGCGGCGAGTCCTACGACGGCTAGAACCACGCGGATCGCGATCCATACGCCCGGTGTGGGTTCGCTAGCGTACAGGTTCGCGAGCGGCATCCAGAAGGCGGACGGGATGAGAATGAACAGGAAGATGGGGTAGAAGAGGCTGTAGCCGAAGCGACCGCTGATGATGGTCTCATCCGGCAGCGCTCTTACCAGGAGGAAGTACAGGATGGCGAGATATCCCACGGCCGAGATGATCATCGAGGCGTAGTACACAGGCCGGACGCTCTCCGGCACCCCGCCCCAAAGGATCGCTCCGCTGGTCCCGCCCTCGATTCCGAGGAAGTAGCTGCGGACGACCACCCCCCCGCCCAGGATGTTGATGAGCAGGAGTATCAGCCGCTGTCTCTTCATAGGGCTCCTAGAGGTCGAAGGGAGAGAGCCTCTTGTCTACCGGCACGTTCTTCAGCGTCACGTAGTCAGGCAATCCGTCCTTGTAGGGGGGGTAGTCCTCACCCTGGATGAGCGGCGCCAGATAGTCGCGGCACGCCTCCGTTATCCCGAAGCCGTCCTCCGTGATGTAGGCGGCGGGCATCATCTTCTCCACGTTCGCCACCTCTGAGAGTGGCGCCGCTCCCACCTCCCAGGCGTACGGGTGCGTCGAGGTGCGCACGATGGTGGGCATCACGGAGTTGCGACCGGCCAGGGCCAAATCCACGGCAGCTTGGCCCATCGCGTACGCTTGTTCCACGTCGGTCCTGGAAGCAATGTGGCGGGCGGACCGCTGTAGGTAGTCGGCCACGGCCCAGTGGTATTTCAGCCCCAATCCCTCACGGACGATGTCGGCTACCACGGGGGCGACTCCGCCCAGTTGCGCATGGCCGAAGGCGTCCTTCAGTCCCTGATCGGCGAGGAAGGTTCCGTCGGGATGTCTAACCCCCTCCGATACAACGACTGTGCAGTACCCGAACTGCTTGACGAGAGAATCCACCTTGGCGAGGAAGTGCGCTTCGTCGAACGTCACCTCGGGGAAGAGGATGACGATGGGTATCTCGACGGTGGCGTCGGACGCCAGTCCCCCGGCCGCCGCGATCCAGCCCGCGTGGCGACCCATGACCTCCAAGACGAAGACCTTAGTGGAAGTCTTTGCCATGGAGCGGACGTCGAAGCTGGCTTCGCGCGTGGAGACGGCGATGTACTTGGCGACGGAGCCGAATCCAGGACAGTTGTCGGTGATGGGCAGGTCGTTGTCCACGGTCTTGGGCACGTGGATGGCCTGGATGGAGGCCCCGATGTTCTCAGAGAGTTGTGAGACCTTGAGGCAGGTGTCTGCGGAGTCGCCCCCGCCGTTGTAGAAGAAGTAGCCGATGTCGTGCGCCCGGAAGACTTCCATCAGGCGCTCGTACTCTCGACGGCTATCCTCCAGGCTCTTGAGCTTGTACCGGCAGGAACCGAACGCGCCCGCAGGCGTGTGGCGCAGCGCGGCAATAGCGGCGTCGGATTCCCGGGAGGTATCGATGAGGTCCTCGGTCAGGGCTCCGATGATGCCGTTGCGTCCGGCGAACACGTCGCCGATGGTGTCGCTGTGTTTGCGCGCTGTCTCGATGACACCACACGCGGAGGCGTTGATGACGGCGGAGACCCCGCCCGACTGCGCGTAGAAGGCGTTCTTCCTGGCCATGGTCGTGCTCAACTCCCTCGTGTCGTCGCGGGACCCATCCTCGCGGGCCAATATAGCCCATCGTACCGCTACTGCTTGTCATCTCGCGACCCGACACGCTGCCGATGAGGCTCGGCTGACGATCGTGTGGCTACCCGATCTTCGGCTGGGCGTGAGCACGTTCGAGGGGGTCAGCGTGCAGGCCGGCGAGGCCGACCTGCACGATGTTCAGGCGAGCTGGCCCACGAAAGGAGAGCTCCTACATCGCCGGTGGCAGAATGACCGCGTCGATGACGTGAATCACTCCGTTGGAGCACTCGATGTCGGTTTGAATGATATTGGCGTCGTTGATCATGACCGAGCCGTCTTTGACGGTGAACTTGACCGTGGAGCCCTGCAAGGTCTCAGTCTCCAGCCCGTCGGTGACATCGGCGGCCATGATTTTGCCCGAAATCACATGGTAAGTCAGTACGTCGGTCAGTGCCCCCTCAGGGTCGGCGGCGAGCGCATCCAGAGTTTCTTGCGGAACCTTTGCGAAGGCCTCGTCAGTTGGGGCGAAGACTGTGAAAGGACCGGGTCCCTTCAGAGTCTCGACCAGCCCCGCTGCCTCCAAGAGCGACGCGAGCGTTGTGAAGTCTCCGGCCGCTACAGCCGTATCCACGATGTCCATCATGGCTGCTTCAGTGGTCGCGGGTGCAGCGGTCGTGGTTGTCTCTTCGTCCCCCCCGCAAGCCGCGAGCCCAAGGCTCGTTGCCGCTACGAGGGTGACCATAAGGGTAATCATTGCCAGTTTTTTCCTCATCCGAAGTACCTCCTTGGGTTGTTGAGGGCCCTGGAATCTCCCAGGAGTTGATGCCCTCCCCTATGACCTACAGTTCACCATTGGAGTGATTAACAAACACTGGCCGAGAGGAGGTCCCTCTTGGAGGGTCAGCAGAAGACCGGGCAAAACTCGTGCGGGAACTGCTTCGCTGTGCTCTCCACGAGTACAGAGGCGGGATCCTACGCGAGTCTGATCGCCTTCTGGGCCGACGATGATCTCAGCCGCATCGTGTTCCCGAGCATGCGCGCCACGCGGAAGTTCGGCCACCTGGCTGCACACCCCGGGGTCGCTCTGCTGTTCGACAACCGTTCCAACCGGGACGTTGATGTGCATGAGGCGATGGTCAGGCGCCGGGCTCCAGATCGACGAGCACCCGCCCTTCTTGAACCCACACCGGATAGGTGCGAAGAGGCCGCGGCTTGCGGATGGTCTGGGCCACACGCAGGCCCATGCCGGTGAGATTCGTCCAGGTGGCGACCCGTCCGTCGGTCAGGTCGAAGCGGGAGCCGTGCCGCGGACAAACGATCACGGTCCCCACAAGTTGGCCCTCCGCCAGGCGGCCTCCCATATGTGGGCACCGTGAGTCGGCCGCGTAGAAGGTATCGCCCACGCGGGCCAGTACGAGTTCACGATCGTTCGCGGTGACCGCTTTCAGGCCGCCATCGGTCAGATCGTCCACTGCGGCCACGTCGATGAGTGTCCCCATGTCGCCTCCTATGGCGTGCTCGTGTCTTCTCGCGTCTCCGGAAGCGCTAACATCGACCTAATCATAACTCTGGAGACGGCTCCATGGATAAGTTCTGCCCCACTCCTCAACGACTGAGCAATGTGTACGGAAGGGTGATCTTCCTCACCCTGCTGTTCTTCCTCATGTTCATAAGCCGGTTCATCTTCTCTCCGTTGATGCCCACCATCGGCCCGGATGTAGGTATGAGCCCCGGGCAGGCCGGAACGGTGTTCTTCCTTGGGTCTCTGGGCCTGGTTGCGGGCTCTTTCCTCTCCGGAGTGGTGTCCTCGCGGATCCATCATCGCGGGACGCTCGTCCTGGCGGTTCTCGCGGCCGGGGTCACTCTGATGGCCTGCTACTTCGCCCGCTCGCTGTGGGCCGTCCAGGTCGCCATGATCGTACTCGGGTTCTGCGCCGGCCTGAACCAGCCTTCAGTGGTCGCCACCACCGCAGCGATCGTGAGGCGCGAGGACTGGGGTAAGGCTCTCTCCATACAGCAGCTTGGGCCTCGGATCAGCTACCTGGTGGCCCCCTTCCTGGCGGTGGGGCTGCTTTCGGTGTTCTCGTGGCAGGCATCGCTGGCGGTGCTGGGGGTCGTCACCTTCGCGTGTGGCATCGCCTTCCTGCTGTGGGGAGACTGCGGTGGGTTCGCCGGCACTCCTCCCAATCGGCCTCTACTGCGGATCGTGCTGGGCACGCGGTCCTTCTGGCTCATGGTCCTCCTGTTCGCACTGGGGATCGGCGCCCAGGCAGGTCTCTACACCATGATCCCCCTCTATCTCACCTCGGAGCGGGGCTTCTCCAGCTCCGCAGCCAACACGCTTCTGGGGTTGGCCGGCATCGCTCCTCTCTTGACTGCGTTCTTTGCCGGGTGGGTTACCGACCGCGTTGGGGAGAAGCGCGCGCTACTCACGTTCATGGTGCTCACAGGCTTGACGGCGATGGTGGTGGGCAGTGCGTCCGGCGGAGCGCTGGTGGTGAGCATCATCGTATTGTCCACGCTCTCCGCCTGCTTCTTCCCGCCGGCGTTTGCCGCTCTGTCCCGCATTGTGCAGCCCAATCTGCGCAACCTTGCTGCTGGGTTTGCACCGCCACTAGGCTTCATGTTGGGAGGGGGGCTTCTGCCGCTGGCCCTCGGTTACATGGGGCAGGCCTACACCATCGGCCTGGGCATTGTGCTCACGGGCGCAGCCATCGTGCTCGGCGCTTTCGTGGTGTTTGGGCTGCACCTGCTGGACTCGCTCGAGGAGGGCTGCTGATCCGCGGGTGCGGCAGGGGCCGCGGTCGAGTCAGGTTCTCTCAGGCTGCGCCTCATGGTCTCGTGTCCATCATGCCGTCGAGCAGTTCGAAGAGCAGGGTCTTGCAGCTCGAGAACGGGGCGGCAGGAGAAAGGAGTTCTGTCGCAGTGGACACCCAACGCGGGCCCGCGTCGGATTCTGCGCCCTTTTCAGCAGACGCCGCGGAGTAATGCGCCTCCCGAGGTGGGGCGAGTTCATGCGCCGCGTGTTGCACCAGCAGTGTCAGTGACTCGATCGTCTCTTCGAGGTGGAACTGCAGACCCAGGACCCGTCCCTCGTCCCAGGCAAAGGCCTGATTCGCGCACGCCTCGGACCCGGCCAGGCGCAACGCGCCCTCGGGGATGCTGAAGGTGTCGCCGTGCCAGTGAAGGGCTATGAATCGCGGGGGCAACCGGTCGAAGCCGGGGATCGCGCCCGCCTCGGGCACCAGCTCCACCGGGAACCAGCCTATCTCCCTCTCGGGGTTACGGGTCACAGATCCGCCCAACACGTCCGCGAGTAGCTGCGCGCCCAGACAGATACCCAGCACACGTGCCCCTTCGGCGATCGCATCCCGGAGAAGACTCTTCTCGGCAGCAAGCCAGGGGTGGCGCTCCTCTTGGTAGATGTTCATGGGGCCACCCATGACCACCAGCAGGTCGCCTTCGACGCGGCGGGGCAGTGGCTCGGCGTAGAGACGGGTGACGGTGATGGAGTGTCCACGCGCGCAGCACCAATCCTCGATGGCTCCCAGACCTTCGAAGGGCACGTGCTGCAGGTAGTGGACCGCCATGTGCGTCCTTTCCGGCGTCAGTATCAGCGAACGGAATCAGTCTACCGTCTGCGGTAGACTCAGGTGCATGCCAGGGTTGCTGTACAACGACCGCTTTCCCAGGTCCAACGGGTATAACCCGAAGTGGATCATGGAGAACCCCATGGGGGCGCATCCTCTGTGGCTCACCGAGTGGCTCGCCGGGCACCTGGATCTGCAGCCTGAGATGCGGGTGCTCGACCTGGGTTGCGGCAAGGCCAAGTCGTCCGTGTTCCTGGCTCGGGAGTTCGGCGTGGAAGTGTGGGCGGTCGATCTGTGGACCGGCGCCGACGAGAACCTCGTTCGAGTGGAGGACGCGGGGGTGTCCGACCGGGTCATCCCCATCCACGCGGATGCGCGCCGGTTACCGTTTGCCGGAGAGTCCTTCGACGTCGTGGTATGTATCGATTCCTTCAACTACTTCGGGACCGACGACCTATATCTGAACTATCTCGCCCACTTCATCCGCGAGGGTGGGACCCTGGCCTTCGTCTCGGCGGGTCTCATGCGCGAGTTCGCAGGGCCCGTGCCCGAGCATCTTCGGCGACTGTGGACGGGCGACTACTGGACTCTGCACACCTCGGGATGGTGGCGGGAGCATGTGGGAAAGACCGGGCTGTTCGAGGTATCCCACGCGGGCGATATGCCCGACGGGTGGCGTCTGTGGTCCGACTGGGCGGCCGCGACCGACTCCGCCGCCTGGTATCGCGAGACTCTCAAGGTCGACCAGGGACGTTACCTGGGTTACGTGGGGCTGGTGGCGAGGCGCGTCCCCGGACGGCCGCTGGCAGAGCACGCCTGGCCGGCTACCTTACCCTCGTGGGAAAGCCACTACACGCCCTATCCAGTGCTGCGGAGCGATGAGAGCGAGCGGGATCGGGGACACCGTTGGTCGCCTGGGCGGTTGAGGTCGCTGCTCACGCGCGGGCGCAAAGACTGACCGGCGCGGCCGCGAATCTCGCGGCCGCGCCGTACCCTCCGCTGTCCTAGAGTCCCAGACTCCTGGCGATCACCAGTCTGATCACTTCGGAAGTGCCCTCGCCGATCTCCAGTAGCTTGGAGTCGCGCATGTAGCGCTCCACCGGGAACTCGTTGATGTATCCGTACCCGCCGTGGATCTGGATGGCTTCCAGCGCCGCCTTGGTGGACATCTCCGACCCGAAGAGCTTGGCGTAGTTGGCCTCCGCGGAGTACGGGCTGCCGCTGTCCTTCAGCCAGGCGGCCTTCAGGTACATGTTCCGGGCCAGTTCGATGTTCATGGCCATGTCGGCCAGCTTGAACTGGATGGCCTGGAACTTGCCGATGGGCTGTCCGAACTGCACACGCTCCTTGGCGTACTTGAGGGAGGCGTCGAGACAGGCCTGGGCGATGCCCACCCCCATGGCGCCGATGGCGATGCGGCCCCCATCCAGCACCACGAGGAACTGCTTGAAGCCCTCACCGCGTCGCGCCGACCAGGTTCTTCTCCGGCACGCGCACGTCGGTGAAGGACAACTCGGTGGTGTTCGAGCCGTGAAGGCCCATCTTCTCGTACCCCTCCCGCACGGTGAATCCCGGCGTGTCGGTGGGCACGATGATGTCGCTGATGCCCCGTGTGCCCTTGCCTTTGTCGGTGACCGCGGTGACGGTCAGGAACTTGGCGTAGCTCGCGTTGGTGATGAAGCACTTGGAGCCGTTGATGACCCACTCGCCGTCCTCGAGCCGAGCGTTGGTCTGCGTGCCGCCGGCGTCGGAGCCGGCTTCCGGCTCGGTGAGGCCGAACGAACCCATGCTCTCACCGCTGCACAACTGGGGGAGGTACTCGCGCTTCTGCTCTTCGGTCCCGAAGTAGTCGATGGGCATGCAGCCCAACGAGATGTGTGCTTCATAACCAAGGCCCGTGGAGGCGCACGCCCGTGTGATCTCCTCCAAGGCCAGACAGTAACTGGTGTAGTCGGCTCCAGCGCCGCCGTACTCCTCGGCGATGGGCAGGCCCATCAGACCCAGTTCGGCCATCTGCTTGAAGATATCCAGTGGGAACTCGCCGGTCCGGTCGATCTCCGCGGCTCGGGGCGCGATCACGCGCTGGGCGAAGTCCCTCACCGTATCCCTGATCATCCGCTGGTCTTCTGTCAGATTGAAATCCACGTTCTCCCGCTTTCGCTCGTTCCTGTCCGCGGCGGCGCGCAAGCGGCCCGCCGGTCTACGACCTTCCATACGTCCGAGGCGTCGAAAACGTCTCAGACAAAGTAGAATACCCTGCACACGCGATACGAGACAGTAGGAAAGAGTCGAATGATCGAGATACGTTGGCACGGCAGGGGCGGGCAGGGCGCGATAACGGCGGCGAAGATATTCGCCACGGCGGCGTTCAAGTCCGGCTACACCGGGGTGGTCATGGCCCCCACTTTCGGCACGGAGCGCCGCGGTGCTCCTGTCTTCACCTCGCTCAAGTTGGCAAAGGAGAAGATCTACGATATCTCTCCCATCGAGACCCCTGACGTGGTGGTGGTGCTGGACCATCTCCTGCTTACCGAGGCGGATGTGACCAATGGACTGAAGGAGGGCGGGCTCATCGTCCTCAACACGCCCAAACCCGCGACGGCCTATGCCTTCGACGGCATGCGTCTGGCCGTAGCCGATGTCACGGCATTGTCGGTGGATGCCGGGCTGCGGCAGGGTGTGGTCAACTCCGGTATCATCGGGTGCCTGTGCCGGGCGCTCGATATCGTGCCCTTCGACGTGGTCTTGGGTGAGATCGAGACGGAGTTCAAGACCAAGAAGCCGCAGGCCAACGCAGAGGCGGCCAGGCTCGTCTATGAGAAGACGGTCGTGGGAGAGGCGTGATGGGGACGAGGGGCTACAAGTACAAGACATCGCACAGTGAATCGGGGCCCGGAGATGGCGGCAGGACGGGCTCGTGGCGCGTCCAGCGACCGATCCTGAACACCGAACTCTGCACCCCGGCCAAGCGCGGCTCTGAGGCCTGCTTCATTTGCTGGCTGTACTGTCCTGACTGCGTGATCTCCCGCACCATCCCCCCGACCATCGACTACGAGTACTGCAAGGGCTGCGGTATCTGTGCCGAGGAGTGCCCCACCAAGGCCATCACCATGGTCGACGAGGCGGAGCGCCCCGAGGAAGGGGAACTGGAGGCATGCTCGACCGAAGGACCGCGGCCATGCACATAATCGAGAACGGCAACGTCGCCGCCGCCCTGGGGGTGAAACTGGCCGGAGCCCAGGTGATCGCGGCCTATCCCATCACTCCGCAGACCCCGCTCACAGAGAAGCTCTCTGAGCTCATCGAGGGCGGCGAGATGCAGGCTCAGTACGTGCCGGTGGAGAGCGAGCACTCCGCTCTTGCCACCTGCATCGCCGCCAGTTCGACTGGAGCGAGGGCCTTCACGGCCACCAGCGCCAACGGCCTTCTCTACATGCACGAGCAGATCCACTGGGCTGCCGGAGCTCGGCTGCCCATCGTCATGTGCGTGGTTAATCGCGCCGTCGGGGCTCCGTGGTGCATCTGGAACGACCACCAGGACTCCATCTCCCAGCGCGATACCGGCTGGATCCAGATGTACGCCTGCGATCACCAACAGATCATCGATAGCGTCCTCAAAGCCTTCTCCATAGCCGAGGCCGTCAGCATCCCTGTGATGCTCTGCTACGACGGCTATCTTCTCTCGCACACCTACATGCCCTTCGAGGTCCCGGAAGAGGACAAGGCCGCCCGCTTCTTGAAGCCCTTCAAGCCGGCCTACGCCCTGGATCCGGAGAACCCAGCCAACCTCAACACCGTGACGCTGCCCGACGTGCGCATGGACATACACGGCGAGATGGCCCACGGCTACATGGAGATCCGGCGTCTGCTGCAGGAGGACATGCGGGGCACCCTGGCCGTGGCCCAGCAGACTGAGGATAGTTTCAAGGAGATATTCGGGCGCGGCGGCGATGCCCTCCTGGAGCCCTATCGGTGCGACGACGCCGAATACATCGTGGCGGGTATGGGTTCGTTGACCTATCAACTCCGCGACGTGGTGGGAGTGCTGCGGGATGAGGGGCTGGCCGTCGGCGTGCTCGGCGTGCGGCTCTACAGGCCGTTCCCTGATGAGGCTCTCGTGGAGGCTGTGCGCCATACGCGCGGAGTGGTCGTCATCGAGAAGGCGTTGTCCTACGGCTACGAGGGCGCGCTCTGCACGGATGTCAAAGCGGCTCTGTACGAGCACGTCGAAGACAAGAGCAGCGCTCCCTTCGTCAAGGGCCTGATCGCCGGCATAGGCGGGCGCGATATCCGGACTGCCGACCTTGTTGCCAATCTGCGCGCCGCTATCACCGGCGCGCCCGACGAACGACCCGACTGGATCGGGCTGAAGCTCTAGGAGCGTCCAGCATGGCGACCAAGACCACCATCCTCACACTGCCCAAGGAAGAACTCGTCCATCCCGGCAACCGGGCCTGCACCGGCTGTGGCCTCAGCATCGCCTATCGCATCGGGCTCAAGGCCCTGGGGCCCGACACCATCCTCGTCGTGCCGCCCAGCTGCCTGACCGTGCTGCAGGGACTCTTCCCCGTGGCTTCCACCAAGCTGCCCTGCCTGAATGTGACCTTCGCATCCACGGCCGCGGCGGCCACCGGCGTGCTTGAGGCGCTGAAGGCTCAAGGCAGAGACCACATCAAGGTCGTGGGCTGGGCCGGCGACGGCGGCACCAGCGACATCGGCATCCAGGCACTCTCGGGAGCGGCTGAGCGCGGCGACGATTTCATCTTTCTCTGCTACGACAACGAGGGCTACATGAACACCGGGGTGCAGCGTTCGGGCACCACTCCGCAGGGAGCTATCACGGCCAACACTCCTCTCAAAGGCAAGATGCAGCAGAAGAAGGACGTCCCGGCCATCATGGCCGCGCATGGTATCGACTACGTGGCTACGGCCTCGGCCGCCTATCCGCTGGATCTGTATGACAAGATCAAGAAGGCCATGTCCATCCGGGGCACGAAGTACATCCACATCCATACACCCTGCCCGCCTGGGTGGGGCTTCGATCCTCGCTACTCCATCAAGATCGGCCGGTTGGCCGTAGAGACGGGCTACTTCGATCTCTATGAGGTCGAGCGGGGCGTGTTCAGACTCACTGGAGCTTCAGAGAAGCTCGTGGAAAGGCGGCGGCTGATCCCGGTGAGGGAGTACCTGCAGATGCAATCGCGCTTCAGGCTTCTGGGTGACGAGCAGTTCGCCGATATCCAGGCGCGTGTGGACGCCAAGTGGAACGTCTACTGGTCGGGGGCGCAGGCGCCGACGGCCGGCTGAGCTCGGTCGGACCGTCTGGAACGGCCGGCCCGCGTCGATCCGGAGGAGGGCACGTGGAAAGCAAGCGAAACTACGAAGACGTCAATGTCGGCGACCGCAACTCCTTCGGTAAGACCATCGGTGAAGCTGACATCT
Organism: uncultured Actinomycetes bacterium; assembly: GCA_963816155.1. Classification (GTDB taxonomy): domain Bacteria; phylum Actinomycetota; class Thermoleophilia; order RBG-16-64-13; family RBG-16-64-13; genus JAXGXJ01. The sequence continues at coordinate 90,064 of CAWFJE010000007.1, forward strand.
TCGCCTTCTGCGGCATCTCGGGGGACTTCAACCCCATCCACGTCGACGAGGCTTTCGCCAAGCAGACCCGCTGGCAGGGACGCATAGCGCATGGCATGCTCGTCGCGGCGCTGGTCACGCCCACGCTCACGGCTTTGCTCGGCGATGGGACTGTGCACGTGTCCCAGACGGTGTCTTTCCAGGCTCCGGTACGGATCGGAGATAGCGTCACAGTCACGTCGGAGATAACCGCGAAGATAGAGGCCAAACGCCGGGTGATCGTCAGTTCGGTGTGGACGAACCAGGACGGGACCACCGTCATGACCGGCGAGGCCGAACTACTGCTGCCACGCGTGACGCAGGAGTAGCTGGGTCTCTGCGTACCGGTAGGAAAGCCGCCGAGACCCTGTGTCCCCTTCAGGCCACTACGCGAGCGCCTGCAGCAGGTGCGCGTGATCCAGGTTGCCCCCGGACATGATGAGGGCCACCTTCTTGCCCGCTAGGCGGTCCTTGATCTTGAGGGCTGCAGCTATGCTCGCTGCTCCCGCTCCCTCAGCCAGGTTGTGCGTCACTTGGAGAGCCAGCCGGATGCCGCCCAGGATCTCCTCCTCGTCGAGCAGGACCACGTCTGTGATGCGGTCCTTCATGATCGCGTAGGGGAGTTGGAAGACGCTCCGCGCCGCCAGTCCGTCGGCTGCCGTATCTGCCCCTTCGATGACCACCCACTCGCCCTGCTTCCAAGAGGCGTAGAAGGCCGCCACCCGCTCGGCTTGGACCCCAATGATCTCCACTTGGGGATTGACCGCCTGAGCCACCTTGATGAGCGAGGCGCAACCTGAACCGCCGCCAATGGGGCAGATGATGGCATCGACATCCGGGAGGTCCTCGAAGATCTCCAGCCCCATGGTGCCGAGGCCGTTGAGGATCTCGGGTTCGTTACCCTGTTCGACGTAGTAGTAGCCGGCGCTGTCGACCAGTTCCTCGCAGTAGGATTGGGCGTCGTAGAAATCGAGCCCGTGAATGATGAGTTCGGCTCCGAAACTCTCCACGATGCGGTTGATCTCGGGATTGTTGTGCTCGGGGACGACGACCGTGCAGGGCACGTCGAACCAGCGGCCCGCGCAGGCCATGGCCAAGCCGTGGTTACCCCGTGTGGCGACGAGCACGCCGCTCTCCAACTCCTCTTCAGACATGTGCTGGAAGAAGTTGAGGGCACCACGGATCTTGAACGAACCCGTGGGGTTGTGGTTCTCGTGCTTGACGAAGACCTCGCAGCCCACCAGCCGGGAGAGTTCCGAATAGTAGGTCAGGTTGGTGCGGTTGAGGTAGCGGTCGATGACCGTCCTGGCCTTGATCACACCGAGCAGATTGACCTCGCCGCTCAGCGCTTCATAGTTTCTCACCACGGCTCCTTCCCCCGTCGACGCCAGGCCGCTCTAGAAGGCGAAGCCTTCGGGCAGTGACTCGGCCACCGTGCCGGCAGGCACCCAGGACAGATCCAGGATGCTGTAGGTGGGGTTCCACACCTTGAACACCGGTCGGACCCGCATCCCGATGAACGGCTCGCCCATGAGCAGGTAGCTGAAGAGAATGGTGCTGACTTTCTCGAACTCGATGTTGATGAAGCGGATAGGCTTGTCGAGTACGTTGAACGCGCCCGATCTCTCACACACCATGAACGTGTGCACGGTGGCCGTCTCTCGTGCCAAGTCGGTCATGTCGATGACTGAGCACTTGGATAGGCAGTCCGGGCAGTAGATCCTGAAGGGCTGGAAAATAGACCCGTTGGCTTCGCAGTCCGGGTTCTCACACTTGGTCGCCAGCAGCTTGCCCTGGGAGAGGGACTCGAAGAAAGGCGCCTCGCCTCCGTAGGTATGCACGTAGGTCATGTCCCTGGGCTTGGTGACGCCCACGAGCTTCCAGCCATCGTCCGCATCCCGGATGGGCATGTGCTGCTCGAGACGGTGGAAATCGCCTCTGAACTTGTATCGATTGTTCTTTACCTGGACCTGTCCGTATTGACTCATCGTAGGGCCTCTCTCACGCGTCTTGTTTCAGGAGATGGTCGGGGTCCATGAGGATGGTCGCCGTCACGTGCGACCCCACGCCCGCGTGACTGACGGAAAGGCCCCTCTTGGCGCCTTCCACCTGCAGGTCGGTCCAGTCCTCCGGCTTCTCGCGCCCGAATTCTTCCCAGCGCCTCTCGTCGCCGTGGATCTCGGCCCAGCGATCCCAGAGATGCGTGGCTATCTCGAGTACCTGCATGATGCCGCTCGCGCCCACAGCGTGCATACAGCCGATCAGGCCGCCGGAGAGGTTCGACGGCAGCTTGCCTGGCTGACCGGTGCGCGGGTTCGTGTGGTAGCAGTCGCCCGACTCCACGTAGTCGCGTCCGTAGCCGTACGGCCTGATGCCGATGTCCTCGTAGGTCTGCACGTCGCTGATGGTGAAGGCGTCGTGCAGTTCGATGACGTCGAAATCCGCGGTCGGGTCAACGACGCCCGTCATGTGGTAGGCGTAGTAGGCCGCCATCCGGGCTGCCAAGAAGCCGGTGAAGCCTGGGTAGCGGTCGCCGCCGGGAAACTCCGTGCCCAAGTTCTTGTACTGGTCGGGCGCCTCGTTAGGGAGTAGGGGGATCTCCATGGGGCGGCGGTCGGCGGGGCGTAGTGTGTGCGACCCGGCTGTGACCCAGATTCTCAGGGGTTTGTTCTTGGTGTTCTTGGTCAACTCCATGGCCGTGTCCTCATCGCAGAGGATGGCGCAGGCGGCCCCCGTGCTCATGAGGCAGGCGTCGAGCGCCCGCAAAGGGTCGGCGATCATGGGCGACATGAGAACGTCATCCACTGTGATCTTCATGGGGCTCTGCGCGAAGGGGTTGAAGCGGGCGTAGCCGTGATGCTTCACGGAGATCTCGGCCAGCGTGCGCCGGAAGGACGCTTCGGCCTTGCCGAACACCTGCCAGTACTTCTGGGCCATGACCGCGTAGTAGCCGGTGTAGATCTGACCCATGGGGGATTCCCAGTCGCGGTCCGCGGCGCAGGCGATCAGGAAGTTGCCCTCGTCGGTGGGGACTTCGTCCATGCGCTCCCAGCCCATGGCAAGCACGCAGTCCGAGTAGCCGGAGGCTACCGCTTTGGCCGCCTCCCAGAGAGTCGAGCCCCCGGTGGCGCCGCCCGATTTGATGCCGACGTTGCCGAGGGGATCCAATCCCAGGCGGTCGTGGATGACGGCTTCGCCCAAGAGCTGATCACCGAAGTGGTCCGCGAAGTGACCGTAGTAGCAGGTATGGATATACCGCTTCAGTTCGGCTGGAGTGAGGTCCAGCAGTTCTGCCGCCATGGTCAAGGCGTCGATGCAGAGTTCTTCGGTCCTCATGTGCGGGATCGCCCTGTCGTATTTTGACTGACCGGCAGTCACCAGATAGACCGGTCGCATGTATTTGGGCGCCTTCAGTTGCTGTTCGCTGAACTTGATCATCTGTCCCCTCGTGTGCCGATGCTTCTCGCTCTTATGGATGCTGCATGGGCCAAGCCCATCCTACGGGTCAAGGCCTATATGATAGAGCGTCAGTCGACTGAGGTGTTAGCACCGTCGATCACCGGCGGGTGGCGGGCGCTTCGCTCCGACCTAAGACCTTTCTCATTCTCTTCTAACGGTGCTCTCATCATTTGTCGATACTAATGATGGGGAGCTGCGGATCACTCACCACTCATGGGTCTCACGAAAGGGGCAGGAATGAAGTCGAAACAGGCGAAACGAGCACTCGTGCTCATCATGGTGATGGTGCTTCTCGTGTTGAGCATCAGCGCCGTCGCGCTGGCAGCGCCGGCCGCCGGCGCACCCGGACCCGGGGCGGCGCCGAACTCCGGCGACGGCATCCAGGACGGCAGCGGTCTCGATTCACCTTTCGGGGATCCCAACATCGATCCGCCCACTCCTGGGAAGTAGCCCTGGGAGCGGGAGCATCCGCTCCTGCCTTGTAGGAGGATGAACCGATGAGCGGGCGGGCGGCGCTTTGATGCGCCGCCCGCCCGCTGTGCGTTCTTCGGCAGCAGTCCTCACGGGGCGACCGTCCCGCCTTTGATGGTAGAGTTGGGGCTCGGTTTGGCCGACGTTCAGCGCCCGTGTGAATACCAAGGAGTGTCGATGCCGGGGATCCATTACTTTGACACGTGTGACTCGCTGGAGAGCGCCGCTGCCGGGAGTGTCCTGCAGTTGATAGCGCGGGTCTACGACCAGTCAGCGGCGTCCGCGTCCAACCTTCTCACCCGTCTTGTGGGCGAGCCGGTAGAGATCGGCATGGAGATCGTTCCTAGGCCAGCGGGTAAGGACCTGGCCGCGGATGGGTCCATCATCCAGCGCGGTTTCAAGATCCTGGTCGTGACCAGAGTCGACTCAGCCGTGTCTCTGGATCAGATTCTTCGCCACGCGAGTTCCTTCGGAAACGAGGATCGGAAGGTCCTGCTATTGGTGACTCGGGACTCGAGCGGTCACCAAGGCGGGGTCATGGAGGGAATGATCCGCGGAAACCATCCCGACGTGATCTTCCGGAACATCACTTTCGGAGCCATCAGCGATGCCCTGGGAGAGCTGTTTGGAGGCCGGCGCGGAACGATGGCAGACCTCATCGATGGCTATCGGGAATTCTGCGATCAGATGGGTCTTTTCGAACGGTCTCGCCTTCTGCTTCGCATCGTTCCGTGCGGACGGACCATCGATATCTTCAAGAGATTCGGCATCTACTTCCAGCCTGTTGAGCGGGCCTACCACCCCCGCTCTCTCATCGGCATGTACTCGGGCGGGAAAGTGCACGCCGTCCTCGATGTCCGCAGCGTCTTCGATGTGGAAGTGACCGGTGACCGCTTGACCAAGCGGCTTGTCGAAGGTGTCGAGACCGACGAGTTCGACGCCGGCCTGCTCCGGGTCGTCGAAGCTGCCAAAGCGTCGTGCGGCTGCGATGTGGCTACCGGGACGCGCTTCTTCTGTGGTGACGTCTTCGAGACCGACTTTCGGAAGTCGTCGGCCGGGGACATCGTCCGCATGAGACTCGTGGATCTCGATGGCCTGGTCGGCGGCTGTGCCGACGCTCGCGAGGTGGCCCTGAGGTTGAATGGCAGGGAGTGGGCCTAGCAAGGGAACTTCGTGGTTCAGGCTCTGCCCGCGTCGGGTAAGAGACAATACGCACAAAGGCAGTCGTTTCTCGAGAGGAGTGACGATGGTTGATGAGGGTCGCGCAAGTGAGTTATGGAACGGACGGGACTTGTTCGATCTGGAGGGCGGCAGGATCGGTCTGGTAGAAGATGTGATCTACGGCGAGATCACGGGCGAACCGGAGTGGCTGGTGGTGCGTCCCGAGGCCGCGGGTGAGGAGAAGAGCCTGGTGCCGGTGGCCGAAGTGCGCCGCTCCAGCGAGCGCCTTTCGGTGAATCACATGAAGGCCAGAGTGGCGGGCGCGCCCAAGGTCGATGACGCGTCGGCGCTGACCGAAGCTGACAAAGGGAAGCTGTGCAGATACTACGGCCTCATGTACGTATCTCCGTCCGGCGAAGCACCCGCGGACGGGTGCGTCGAAATGCCGGACAAGCGTCCTGGGGGTTAGGAAGAGCAGCGCTCCGCGGCGAAGGCGCCGCCGGCCACTTGTCCTAGGTGCCCGGGCCTGATCCGCCGGCGGCCGCTGCCTTCTTGGCCCTCTTTCGCTCACGGTGCTCCTCGAGGGGCCCCGCCGCCAAGAACTCGGATATGGGCCGCGTGCTCTCGTAGGAATCCAAGAACAGCAGCTTCACCATCAGCGTCATGGGCACGGCGATGAGGGCTCCGACCCCTCCCAGCACCCAAGCCCATAGCATCAGGGAAAGGAAGACCACGAGCGACGAAAGCCCAACGCTCTTGCCCATGATGCTCGGGGAGATGACGCTGTCCACAATGGTGTTGGCCACGATCACCAACATCAGCACGGCGAAGGCGGGCCAGAATCCGGATTCGAGCAGAGTGACGAAGAACGGCGGGATGACGGCTATAACGAAGCCGATGTTCGGGATGAAGCTCATCACAAAGAAGAGCACACACCAGAGGAGCGCGAAGTCTACGCCGAAGGCGAAATAGATGACCCCCACGATCACCGTCATGATGGCCGACAGCCAGGCTTTGGTGAAGAGATACGTGCGGGTGGTCTCGCTGAAGTTGTCCAGAGACCTTCTGAAATTGGGGGGTATGCTGACTTTGTCCGTGAGTTTGCGGGGGAACGAGAAGACCTCTGAGATCATGAAGAGCACGACGAAGATCATGAGCGAGATGCTGGTGAGCATATTGATGGCGCCGCTGATGAGCGTGCCGATCGCGTTCATGACGTTGTCGGCACTGAGTGAGCCAGAGGTGAGGCTACCGATGTCGACACCCTGACCGGAGAGCCAGGCCTGAATGTCGGCCGTCATGGCGCTCAAGTTCTCCTTGTACACAGGCAACTTGTCGTCCAACTGGGAGAGGGAGATGGCTGCGACGGCAAAGAACAGGAGAATGAGGACTATGAACACGATGAGAACGACGACCAACGTGGCCCAGGGCGGCAACCCCTTTCGGCGCAACCAGTGAATGAATGGACTCATGCCCATGACCAAGAACATGGAAAGCAACACGGGATTGAGAATATCCGACGCATAGCGCATGCCGTACAGGGTGATGGTCATGCCGGCGAGGGCCAAGAGCAGGCCGGTCGGGCTCCCGACGAGGGTGCGTTTGGGGGCGGTCACATCGGTCACGGGGACGGCATCGATGGCCGGGGGGGCATCGATGGCGGCTGACGTCAGAGCGTCTTTCTCGCCCTCGGGGGCAGGCAAAGCTGATTCGTCCAGAAGGTCCGGAGGTGTTCCCTCATCCGAAGTCACGAAAACTTCCCCCCTCTGCTCTTGCTCAACGGGTCAAGACGCCTCGGCCAGAGGACCGGTGCAAGTAGGCGTCATTGACATTGTAGAATACAAGAGGCAGGCACAAAGCGCCATACTGGTCCAAATACGGTGTAACGGGCCGGAGGGGGCCTTCTTCCGGACACCCAAGAAGACTCCGTGGTCGCAGGCGCCCACCGAGTCGGCGGCTCCCTAGTCCTCTCCGCCGCCCTCGGAGCATGTGTCCACTGCTCGCACGACCAGATCGGCGATGGTCACCCCGCTGAACAAATCATCGAGCAGCGTCGTCGCCTTCCGCCACAGCCCTTGGGTCGGGCATCCAGGCTCTCGTTCGCAACTCTCGCCCGCCAGACAAGGCGCCAGTGCCATTTGTCCTTCGCTGGCCCTGAGGACGTCGGCGACAGTTATCGCGGCCGGATCACGGTTGAGTGTGAATCCCCCGACTTTGCCTCGGTGACTACTGACGAATCCCGCAGCTCTCAGTGTCATCATGAGTTGCTGGACGTAGGCGGGAGAGAGTATCTCGGCGTTCGCGATCTCCTGTTTCGTCATCATCTTGCCGTGCGGGTGCGAAGCCATCAGCGTCAGTATTCGGACGGAGTATCGGCCCTTGGTGGAGATTGCCAGCATGCTGCGCTTTCCGTTCTATTGGATGTGCTTGCTCACCGAGTTCCTAGACAGCATACCACGATATCTACCAAAACATGAGCAAAGTACTTGACATGAGTATCTTAGTCATGTATAAACTGACACATAGCCATTGGCCACCCCGCCGACGGGGACCGATCGTCTCCATTCCGGCGTTTCGGGACTCGGTTGGAGAGGGGGCTGTAAACGCTTTTCTGGGGACCAAGAAGGAACCCACAGAGACCGCAACAGAGAAGGAGCGGGGTGACATGAGTACTGCGAAGAAGATCCTGGCGGTGGTGGTGATCGTGTTAGGCTTGGTGAACATGGGCCTAGGTATCACCTTCGTCAGCATCGGCATGAGTAAGCAGAGCTATCTTCAGTCGGCGATGGACGAGGAGAAGATCACTCTCCAGCTGACCGAGGAACAGGTCGCGGCCGGCGAACTTGTCGACACCTCCGCGGAAGCGCAGGCGGCAGGTGACTTGGTCAGGGAGCATCGCCACGAAATGGGAACGTACAACGAAGTGCTCGGTGGCGGAAGATTCGATCCGAGCAAACCCGAACAACTCACCTACGCTCAGGCTCTGAACCTTGAGAACTACCTGTATCTGGCGGTCAACTCCTACGGCTTGGTGACCGTGGCCATCGTGGCCGGGGTGAGCATGATCCTGACGGGCCTCGCCTTCGTGCTCGTAGGCGTATGGACCGTGTTCCTGCGCAGGAAGAGCGAGCCTGCCGCCGCTGTCTGACCCAGCCCTAGGCCCACATAGTCCCCTACACCGCGGGGAGCCCGGCCGTCACGCGGCCGGGCTCCCCGCTTGTCTAGGGTCAGATCGCCGCCTCGAGTACCGGCTGCGCTCCCCACCTCCGACTGGACATCACATCGGTCATCAGTCCGCGTTGATGGCGCGGGCGATCCCCTCGATACTCTCCCCGTAGGTGGGGCCGGGAACGGCCCAGCGTCCGTTGAGGTCGGCCAGGACCGAGGCCGCGCCGCGCGGGCTGACGAAGTAGAAGCGCGGGTCGGCATGCTCGGCCCATGGGATCGGACTTGAGGCGTAGACATAGGCGACCATGTGGGCTACGTGGGCCATGACGCCCGCCTCCGCGGTCGGGAAGTACACACCGGGCTCCCCGCCGCCGGTGGCCCCGATGCCGGCATAGTTGTTCTGCTCCGGTTTCACGTCTCCCCCGTACATGCCGTAGCCGGTCTCGTGCATCATCTGCGCCCAGAGTAGGTCGGCGCGTAGCCCGGATTCAGCGCAGTAGCGCACGTAGTAGCCGGCCAGGACCGAGACGGGGACGGTGAAGCGTGGCGTGGGGCAGGCAGCGATGAGGAAGGCGGACAGTCGGTCCGCCGTACCGCTCCACACCCCCTTTAGAGGTGTCTGCCCTCCCGCGAGGACGACGGCGGTGGTAGCGCTCAGTGCAGACGCCTCAGCGGCCGACGCCGGCGGCTCGGGCTGAGGTGGGCTTGTGGAAGTGGTCGAGGTCGCGGCAGCCGCTGCCACCGCTGCCATTCGAAGGCGATGCTCAGTCATGACCCGCGCGTGCACGACGGACGCGCGTCCCGCCCGGCCGACGGGAGTGGTCGTGGCGGACGCAGTCCCGGTCGCACCATTAGCAGCAGACGCAGACGCCGCCGAGGCTGCCGTGGCCGGGGAGAGGTCGATCGTAGCGGAGTCGTTGCTCCCGCAGCCCCAAGCGAGACCGGATACCAGCGCGAGCGTGACGAGCAGCGCCACTGCCGGGATCCACGTTCGAAGGGTGCTCCTGCGCGGGATCGCGAGCGCACGCTGACTCTTGCTCAGCACCTGGAACCTGCTTCCCCTTGATCGTCGGTCGGTACCATCGTCGTTCACATAGATATCGACAGCGCCGCTATTCGCCCTGAGGAGGAGTCATGACGGCTAGCCCGTGGCCAGCGCACCCATGCGGCCAAGCGTCATTGTTCAGCGGCCTCTCAGGACTGGCGGAAGAACCCCGTCGCCTGCAGTCGGAGAGCGGTCACCACTCGGCGAACTTCATCGGCTACCGTCCTCCACGTGTCGCCCAGACCGAGCTGAGCCTCGGGCGAGGGCGCGCTCGTCGGAGCGGGTTGCGCCGGCCAAAGTGCCTCGTGGATCTGGGCGAATCGCCTCGAGTTCCTGCGAGAGGTGAGGTTGCTGGCCAGGCCATACACAGGGTTCCTTCGTGCCACCAGGTTGCCGCCAAGGCGGGCGAGTATGTTCGAGGCTGAGTAGAAGGTGCTGTTGCACTCGGTCATCTCGCGAATGATGTCGTTCGAGGTCAGGTGCATATAGCGGGCGACCGGGAAGTTGAGAGTGTAGTACTGCCAGTCTTCCGGGAACGAGTCCATGGCGATCCTTCCCTCTGCCTCAAACTGCTTCCAGAGACGGGTCCCGGGCAGTGGCGTCAGGAACAGCACGTTGATGCTGTCGACGCCGTAGCGGCTCGCGGCTTCCGCGATGAGCCTGCCCACCCCGGGTCGATCGGAATCGAGACCCATGATGAACGAGCCCACCACCAGGATGCCGTGGCGGCGGGTCTTCTCCACCGCGGCAGGGATGTCACACTCCGAGAGCATGGCCCCTTTCCGTCCGAGTTCGGGAAGGCCCTCGGGTGCCACGGACTCGAATCCCATGAAGAGACCCACGCAGCCGGCCTTCTTGGCCAGGGTGAGCAGTTCCTCGTCGTCGGCGAAGTTGATCGTGGTCTGTCCTATCCACGATTTGCCGGTGTCGGCTTCGGCCAAGGCTCGGAACAACTCCTTGGCCCGCTCGATGTGCTGGGGCTTGCGGCCGATGAGGTTGTCGTCCACGATCAGCACCCGAGTCTCAGGCATCGATTTGAATTCCTCCACCACCTCGGGGATCGGTCGTTGGCGATAGCGCGCACCATTGAACTCGGTGACGCTGCAGAAACTGCAATTGAGCGAGCAGCCTCGAGTGGTCTGAATGGAACCGAAGGCATAGCCCTGAGGCAGCAGATCGTGACGGGCGGGGACGACTTGGGCCATGGTCGCTCGGCCTCCGTCATAGCGGGCTTTCAGGCCGCCGCAGCGTACGTCTGCGAGCACCTGCGCCCAAATCGGCTCCGCTTCACCGGTGACGACCGAATCCACGTGCCCGCTCGCCTCAGGCAGACACATCGTTGCGTGAATGCCACCCATTACTACCGGGACCCCCCGGGTCTTGAAGCCTTGTGCGATCTCATAGGCTCTCGGAGCCTGCGAGGTGAAGGCGGTGATGCCGACGAGGTCGGGGCGCGGCAAAGCCTCGTAGTCGACAGGCGCGAGGTTCTCGTCGAGGATGGAGACCTCCCAGTCGGAGGGCGTGAGGCCGGCGAGCACCAGGAGACTCAGGGGTTTCCAGAGGCGGAAGCGGTTCCAGTAGCTGCCACGGCTCAGGGACATACTCACGAGAGGATTGGACGGATTGACCAAGTAGAGAAGCATCTTGTCTCCAGATCGAGATGAGGAGGCCGACGTTGACCAGGAGACGCTGTGCGCTGTTTCGGCAACAAGCTGGGCAAAGGTCAGAACCAAGCCGGTCCCCAGAGGTTTGGGTCCCCACGCCCGAGCTGCCAACCCGGGAAGAATATCATCTTGCGCGGACCCCGGTGGGAGACGGAGGCTACGGCCGCAACTGGGGGAGAAGTCGGCCTACGAGACCGGGGAGATATCGGCCCCAGAAAGACAGAAACGCCGGCCCGAAGGCCGGCGTTTCACAATCACACGTTTGGCGCGATTCTTACCAGCGGTTTCCGCCGCCACCACCGTAGCCGCCGCCACCACCACCGTAGCCGCCCGAACGAGGAGCGCGGGGTGCCTGTTCCTTGGCCACGTCGACCTTGAGGGCGCGTCCGTCGAGCTGGGTGCCGTCGAGGGCGCCCTTGGCGGCCTGCGCCTCCTCAGGCGTACCCATCTCCACGAAGCCGAAGCCCTTGGGGCGACCGGAGTCACGGTCGGTGATCAGGTTGACCGAGGTCACTTCACCGTGAGCCTCGAAGGCGGTCCTGATGGTCGCTTCGGACGTCTCATAGCTGAGATTGCCCACGTACAGTTTTGCTGAATTCACTACAGCCTCCATGAACGGAGTTACATTGCGACAAGCGAGAGGGAAAGACTGGAGACTGTAGCGAAGAGGTTGAGAGGCTCGGCGCCAGGCCTAGAGAAGATTCCTATCGAATGCTTGGCGGCAGTATAGCACGGAGCCAAGAACACGATCTCGTCGCGCCGTGGGTTCTGGGTCCTCCGCGATTCGCCTCCTCGAAATGCGAGTATACTGAGTGTCGGAGTCCTAGGAGTCCAGCGCATCATCTGAGTAACCTACGAAGGTACCCGACGAGGAAACGCGGAGACAAGTGGCCGCCGAGTACGTGGAAGCGGGGACGAAGTAGGGGGGCGCAGGTGGGAAGCGGGTTCTCTTGGGGTTCTTCTTTTTGCGCGGAAGCGCTACAGCAGATGAGAGGATATTGGTCGCCATGAGAGTCGAAATCCGGGAGGCCAAGACATCGACCCCCGAGCGCCCGTTATGGGTCTGGAACGTGTTCTGGGGCAGTCGAGAGGTAGGCAAGGGCTTCAGCCCGAGCGAGAAGGAAGCCAACACCGAGGCCAAGTTGGCCGTATCGCGAGCACCGCGGCACTACTAGTGATCTGAGACGGGCGCAGCGCTCGGGTCGGACCAGGGACGGCTCAGTGCGCGCGCACGCACCACTCTGTGGACTTGGCGACGTCCGCCTCCATCTTCTCCGGCGTGCGGAAGTCATCCGGGCCGCAGGCGTCGTAGTGGATCATGTCCTTGAGGTTCCTCACCTCTTTGGGTATGGCAGGCTCCGATGGGTAGCCGACGGCCATCATGTCGTAGGGCCTGATGTAGTCGGGTAGCCCCAGGATCTGTCGCACCGCATCCCCAGACTTACCGTGCGCGGCGGAGCTGCACCATTGCGAGGCCAGCCCCAGGGAGGTGGCCGCCAGATGCAGGTACAGGAAGGCGCTCGCCAGACTGGAAGCGAAGACATCGGCCTCCCCATGCTCACGCGCCTCCGGGGGCATGTCGGGGAATTGCACACGGGATCTCCAGTCACCGGCTAGGAGTATGAAGACGGGCGCGTCGGCGAACCCGGGCTGACGGCTGGGTCGAGAAGGATCGACGGCGTCTCTCATGGCGGGGGCCGGGGGAGCAGTGCTCAGTGCCGCCGCGACTCTGTCCTTGACGGCCTTGTCTTTGATCACCATGAACTCCCAGGGCTGGCTGTGAAAGCCTGAGGGCGCCCAGCGCGCGATCTCGATGATCTTCTCCGCGCAGCCGTCGGGCAGGGGATCCGGCCGGAAATGGCGCACGCTCCGTCTGTCCTTGACCAAGGACAGGAGTTCGTCGTATCGAGGTTCGGCGCTCATTTGATGCCCCCTTCTGTAGGCTTTCCTGGACACGCGTCCTGCGCGGTGCTCAACGGCTCGGTGCTACCACTTCAGCTCGATCTCCATCTCGTGCCGGTCTCCCTTGCGGGAATACTCGAGTTCAAAATCCACCGGATCGGTCAGTTCACCCACAGGCACACCACCAACCACCAGACTGCCTCCTTCGAGTTCCAGCACGATCGCCTTGAGGCGGGAGATGACCTTGGCGCGCGTCAGGGTCTCCTCGATCTCTGCCTCGACCTTCGCGTCGGTCGCCGCCTCTGTCTCATTTCCGGAGGCCGTCGGATCCATATCCGTCTCTTCCATCTGGGAACACCTCGTTTCTGCGTTTGATCGCGCCGGCCGCCCCGCCATGGCGGACCTCAGTCACTGTTAGAAGACGAACGGTAGCACACCCGGCGATCACTTCGAACCGTACCTGGGCGCTAGAATGGGGCAGTCATGACTGCGCTCGAGTTGCTCATCGTCCAGTGGGGCTCCACCTATCTGGAAGAAGGCCTGGGGCTACCGAAGGCGCTGGGCGACGTCCTGGGTCTGTGTCTGTTCGCGGCAATGCTTGCCGCCGCCCGCCTTCTATATGCGAAAAAGGGCGCCGGACTCAATCTCAACACGTTGATGATCTGGGGTTCGCTGGCCTGCGTCCTGCTCTATGCGCTGGTGGCCTTGGCGCCGGCGGCCTGGGTGGTGTTTCTCGCCTTCGGGCTCATCGGCTTCTGTTCCTCGATGCTGTGGACGGGGACGCTGATCGTGGCCGCGGATCGTTTGCCCCTGACGGGTGCGCTGATCTTCGCCCTGCTGGCCGGAGGGGGCGACCTCGGTATTGCCGCCATCGGTCAGGTGGTCGGTTGGCTGTCCGACTTCTTCGCGTCGCGGGCGCCCGGGGGATGGGATCCAGAGCAATACGGCCTGAGGATGGCCATGGCGGTGGCTGTCGCCGTGCCCGTGCTTTCTCTCCTACTACAGTTGCCGCTGAAGAGGCTCGCGCCTCATCGCGCGGTCTCGCCGACGGAACTCGCCGATTTCGTCGAACCGTGCCGGAGTCAGCACTACGTGAATCCTGGGAAGTAGTCGGTGCGTATGCGGCTGGATTTCACTCCCAGGCTGGCGATGGCCTTCTTGGCCGCGGCCACCATCACCTGAGGCCCGGATATATAGAAGGTGCGTTCGAGATAGTCGGGCACCTCTTCACGGATGAGGTCGGCATCGATGAAGCCGCGCCTGCCTTCCCAATCCTCGGGAATCGATTCCAATGCTGAAAGAGCATGGACAGTCCGTATTCCCAGTCGGCTCGCCGCCTCCTGCAGCGGCCCACGATAGGCGATGTCCTCTTCACGCCAGTTCGCGTAGATAACGACCGCATCCCGTGCATCCCCGGTATCGAGCATATGGCGGATCATGCTCGCAAAGGGCGTGATGCCGATGCCTCCGGCGACGAACGCGACCTTCTCTTGTCGATCCTTCGGCAAGACGAAGTCTCCCGCCAGGTGGCCGGCGGCGACGCGGTCACCTGGCCTGAGCCGCAGCAGGCGGCGCTTGAAACTGCTCGAGCGCGGATAGAACTTCACCCCCATCCTGACCTCTCGCTCGCCGGGGGAGGACGAGAGCGTGAAGAACCTACGGTTCCCCCGGTTGTCGCTGCGCGCGTGTGGGAGGGTCCACTCCATGTACTGGCCTGGGGCGAACGAGAGGCGCGAGTCGTTCGCGAATACGAACTCGTACGTGTCGGTGGAGAGCTGGACCATTCCCTCGAGTCTGAGCATCAGATTCGTCTTCGGGCCGACGAGGTAGGAGAAGAGATTGCCGACGAGCAGGGCGATCTCTGGAGTGAAGTAGAAGCTACCCAGGTGGACCTGGGGGACGGCAAGAAAGCCCACCAGGGCTCCGTACCACATCTGTAGGGCCCGAGTCGGCGGCGTGGTCAGAGGCTCTGTCAGCATGGCGAAGGCGAAGAAGAACAGGGGCGAATGGAGCGCGATCTGCCCGGCCATGGTTCCCAGTTGGCCTCCATTCATGATCGCCAGTCCAAGCATGGTCGCCATGACGACCAGGAAGAAGGCCCACACAAGATCGAACCGTCGCATCTGGCGCACGATCAGCACGCCTCCGACGAGCACGATGGGCAGCATGGGGACGTTGCCCACCCACCAACTGGCCGATTCGCCCAGGAAGAAGGAGGTCAGTACTACAGCCAAGGCGGCGGGATTGAAGATGTGCCGGCGCCGCCAGACAAGGAGGTACTTCGAAGCGGTGGCCAGTACGGCCGCCCAGGCGAGGAACGGGAGATTGTGAAAGGGATCGGTCGGCGTGATGATGAGGGCGAGGATGAGGGCCGTGATATAGACGGACTCGGTACCCGTGGCCGCCCCGAAGATCTTGGCGAAGATGGTGTTGCTGATTAGCGAGACGGCCAGTAGGAAGACGGTCGAAGCGAGGAGGTCGATGGCGCTGTAGGGGAGCAGTCCCGTGAGGCCGAATATCACCCCCGCGACGACCAGCACGATCAGCCAGACGAGGACCAGCCGATACATGGTCATCCCGCTGAGCAGACGGTCGAGCTTCGCGATCACGCCCTGTGCCCCTTTCCGCGACCGAGGGGCCGCTCGACAGTGAGGTCCTCGAGTCCCGTTGTCATGGTCGCGATGCCGTCGCTATCGATCAGATAGCCCTCGAAACCGGGCAACTTCTCAATGAAATGTATTCCGGCGCGGCCCATGGCGAAGGCGGCAGTGGCGTAGCGGTCGGCTTCATAGACGTTCGGTCCGATGACAGTGAGGCCGACGATATCCTCGATGGGGCCCTGCTCAGGAGAGTGCGGGTCGTAGATGTGGTCGCCTCGCACGTATGTCCCCGACGTAGCGATGCCGATGTCGCTCAGATAGAGGACCTTCACTACCTGTTGGGGGTCGAAGGGGTTTCGGATCCCCACGGCCCAGTATCCGCCTTGTTCATTCAGGCCGGCGACCTCGACGTCGCCCCCCGCGTCGATGTAGAAGTCGGACAACCCCCATCGTCGCAACATATCGGCGGCATTGTGGATGGCCCATCCCTTGACGAGCCCCACCGGATTGAAGCTGCCGTCGCGCTGAACGTCGAAGTACCCGTTCGTCTCGACGCGGGTCTTCTCGGCGAGACGTCTGACGGTCTGCATCTCTTCGCTGTAGTCCTCCGGAGCGAGGAGGCCCTGATTGATCCGACTGGTCTCGCTCGTGGCTCGATACGGGCTGAAGGTGTCCTCGATGTGTCTGAAGTACGAGAAGACCTGCTCCAGGTGCTCGGTCGGGCAAGCCTCACCGACGATCTCGACCGCTACAGGCATGCCCATGACGATGCGCTGATCCTTCATCGGGAATACCGCTAGGCTTGATCGAGCGCCGATTGCAGAGATTCCCTGAACGCACGGCTGGTCAGGGTCGCTCCGGAGACCACCTGCACCTTCGCGCTCTGCGCTTGGATGGCCTCCTGTTTGAGGATGGGCGCAGCGTAGCTGTTGATTCGGTCCGACTCGCGGCGTCCGGAGGGGAGGGTCAAGAACTCGATGTCCGCGATCTGGCCTCCGCTGACGGTGACTCTCAACTGCACGGTGCCGTACATAAGTGCCGCCTTGGAGCCGGTGTACGTACCGTCGCGTACGGCTATCACGCCTTCGACCCTCCTTCTTGGCCGAGGGGGCGCTCGATGGTGTGGTCCTCGAATCCCGACGTCATGGTGGCGATGCCGTCGCTATCGATCAGATAGCCCTCGAACCCGGGCATCTCCTCTATGAAATGGATCCCGGCACGGCCCATGGCGAAGGCGGCAGTGGCGTAGCGGTCGGCTTCATAGACGTTCGGTCCGATGACAGTGAGGCCGACGATATCCTCGATGGGGCCCTGCTCGCGAGAGTGCGGGTCGTAGATGTGGTCGCCTCGCACGTATGTCCCCGACGTGGCGATGCCGATGTCGCTCAGATAGAGGACCTTCACGATCTCCTGGGGGTGGAAGGGGTTTCGGATCCCCACGGCCCAGTATCCGCCTTCTTCATTCAGGCCGGCCACCTCGACGTCGCCCCCCGCGTCGATGTAGAAGTCGGACAACCCCCATCGTCGCAACATATCGGCGGCATTGTGGATGGCCCATCCCTTGACGAGCCCCACCGGATTGAAGCTGCCCTCGCGCTGAACGTCGAAGTACCCGTTCGTCTCGACGCGGGTCTTCTCGGCGAGACGCCTGACGGTCTGCATCTCGTCGCTGCAGTCCTCGGGAGCGAGAAGGCCCTGATTGATCCGACTGGTTTCGCTCGTGGCTCGATAAGGGCTGAACGTGTCCTCCACGTGCCGGAAGTACGAGAAGACCTGCTCCAGGTACTCGGTCGGGTCGGCCTCACCGATGATCTCGATCGCTACAGGCATGCCCATGACGATGCGCTGATCCTTCATCGGAATCAGAGTTACGCTTGATCGAGCGCCGCTTGCAGAGACTCTCTGAACGCGCGGCTGGTCAGGGTCGCTCCGGAGACCACCTGCACCTGCGCGCTCTGCGCTTGGATGGTCTCCTGTTTGAGGATGGGTGCAGCGTAGCTGTTGATCCGGTCCGACTCGCGGCGTCCGGAGGGGAGGGTCAAGAACTCGATGTCCGCGATCTGGCCTCTGCCGACGGTGACTCGCACTTGCACGGTGCCGTACATAAGTGCCGCCTTGGAGCCGGTGTACGTACCGTCGCGGTACAGTCCGAGGCGCCGTCGATGTGGTGGTTTGGACGCTGGGACGTCGTCGTCTGCTGCGGCGAAGACACCGCATCGTCTTCGAGGTCCTCGATCGGTGTCGCGGCGGTCTGTGTCGTGGTGGTCTGAGTCACGGTCGTCTCGGTCGAGGACGCTGCGGCGACCACATCCGCTCGCCGCAGAGGTCGGCGCCGGCACCTCGCCGCGCGAGAAGATCGCATAGAAGACGAATGCCACTACGACGATCGTCGACACTACCAGTCTCTTCACGCCTTCTCCCCCTGAGTAGTTCGTCCGTAGAATACCTTCCCCCGTATATGGTCGGCGTAAGCGTGCTGTGGGCGGACGAGCGGCCGGGCTGCCGGCGGTGACCGGAGATCACATGCATGTGTGGGCTACGGAGGCCAGTGCATCACGGCGTCACACGATTATCTTCAGGACGTCCTCGTAACCTCAGTCACGCAGACCGCGGATCCTCCTGGTAAGTTCGGGCCAGCCTTCTCCCACCGACTTCCGGACGAGATGCGCGACTCCTGCGAACGCTTCGGGCGACATCGGCATCTGTCAGACGCCCGTCATGTTCTCGCGATCATCGGGACCCAGCAACAGTAACAGCCACGCGACGAACTCGGGAAAGCGGTCTTGGGGAACGGCGCACGCCTTGAGTCCCACCGCCTTCCGCGGCGCCCGCGGTCTGGCATTCGACCTAAGGGCCTCATGTACCCAAGACAGGCGCATGTTCAAAGCTCCCCCAGTCGTATACTTCGGTCGTCAATCTGGGAGTGGGCACTCATGAAGACTGTGACGCAACAGATCGAAGCACGCGCGCGTGACCTGCTGGATCGGGCGACTCTGGCTGAGAGACTGCTTCTCCTGGCCGGGAACCAGGATCTGTACGGTGACATGCTGGGCGCGGCGTCCCCGACCGGCGACTTCGAGCCGCCGCTCTACTCGGCGGCCGCTCTTGCCCGGCTTGGACTGGGCGGGATGTACTTCGTCGATGGTCCTCGTGGCGTGGCTCGCGGCGTCTCCACGTGCTTCCCCGTGGCCATGGCCAGAGCCGCCAGCTTCGATTACGGGCTCGAGGAACGCGTCGGCGAGGCGATCGGCCGGGAGGCCCGTGCGCGGGGAGCGAACGTGTGTCTGGCTCCATGCCTCAACCTGCTCCGCCACCCGGGCTGGGGGCGCGCACAGGAGACCTACGGCGAGAACTCGGGCCACATCGGCGAGATGGGTGCGGCTTTCGTTCGTGGTCTACAACGGCACGTCATGGGCTGCGCCAAGCACTTCGCCTGCAACAGCATCGAAGAATCGCGTTTCTTGGTGGATGTTCGTATCAGTTCTGAGGTGCTGGATCGCGTCTACTTGCCTCACTTCAAGCGAGTGGTCGACGAGGGCGTCGCCGCCGTCATGTCGGCCTACAACTCAGTCAACGGGGACTGGTGCGGCCAGAACCGGCGTCTGCTCACTTCGATCCTCAAGGAGCGTTGGGGATTCGAGGGGTTTGTGGTCAGCGACTGGGTCTTTGGCATCCGTGACGGTGTCGCGGCCGTCAACGCCGGCCTCGACCTCGAGATGCCGACTCGCATCTTCATCGACGATCGGGTAGCGAAGGCGGTGGCGCGCGGCCTCGTGTCTCAAGCCCGGGTCGATGACGCGGCTCTGCGGCTGATACGCCAGCAGTTGCGGTTCGCCCAGATGGGTGACGACGAGTACGGCCCCGCGGTCATAGGCTGCGAGGAACACCGGGCGCTGGCTCGGGAGGCAGCGCGAAAGAGCATCGTGCTGCTGCGTAACGAAGCGGTGGGGGAAGGCCTGCTCCTCCCACTCGACCCGCGGAAACTGCGCCGTTTAGCGGTCATCGGTCGCCTGGCTTGCACGTCCAGTATCGGCGATCGCGGCTCCAGCAACGTGACTCCTCCGTATGTGGTGACGCCCCTCGATGGTCTGCGCGCCGCCCTCCAAGCGCTTGGTGTGGAAGTGCTCTACGATGACGGGTCGCAGCCGGAGAGGGCGGCGGCGCTCGCCACTGCGTCCGACGCCGCCGTCGTGGTCGCCGGCTACGACCACCGCGACGAGGGCGAGTACATGGGCGAGTTCCCACCTCCCGGCTTCAGGAAGCTCCTGCCCCGCCCGCCGCTACGTCTACTGCCCAAAGCTCTCGTGGCCGCCGCACGCATGCGCCGGAGGGAGGGCGGGTTCCTCGGCGGCGGGGACCGGCGATCGCTCACACTGCACGCGGACGAGGAGGCGCTCATCCGGTCGGTTGCGGCCGCCAGCGACCAGACGGTCGTCGCGCTCGTGTGCGGTTCGGCTGTCGTAATGGAAGAGTGGCGGCACGCGGTGCAAGGCATCCTCATCCTCTGGTATCCGGGCATGGAGGGTGGTCACGCGCTCGCCGACATCATCCTGGGCCGCGAGAAGCCGACCGGCCGCCTGCCGTTCGCCATCCCGACAAGCGCGGACCACCTGCCGTCCTTTGACCCTGATGCGTTGGTTGTCGAATACGGCGAGCTTCACGGTCAGGCCCTACTCGATCATCTGGGAGTGCCGGCCGCCTACCCGTACGGCTTCGGGCTCACCTATGTGTGAGCCAGCTAGTGGTGCTTGCCTTCGCCCCCACCTCGACCGGAGGTGATCGCCGTGTATGGGCGGCGTCACGCCCGGTGGGTCGCCCGACCCTCCGGTTGCTATATTCACAGAGCCGACACACAGAAAGGGCGGAGCGATGCGCGTACTCATGATAAATGGCAGTCCCCACGAGAAGGGTTGCACGTACACAGCACTCTCGGAGGTCGCGGGAGAGCTCGAGCAGGCGGGTATCGAGATCGAGATGCTTCACATCGGGAGCGATCCCATCCAGGGCTGCACCGGTTGCCGTGGCTGTCTGAAGACCGGCTACTGCGTCTTCACAGATGATCTTGTGAACACCTGCGTCGATCTGGCCGCCGAAGCGGACGGCCTCGTGGTCGGTGCCCCCGTCTACTTCGCCGGGCCGGATGGGTCCATCTGCGCGTTCCTCGACCGGATGTTCTTCGCCAAAGCAGGGAGATACGCTTACAAACCGGCGGCCGCCGTCGTGAACTGCCGGAGAGGCGGCGCCAGCGCGGCCTTCGACCGGCTGAACAAGTACTTCACCATCTCAAGCATGCCCGTGGTCCCCTCGCAGTACTGGAACGCGACGCACGGGCTGACGCCCGACGAAGTCAGGCAGGACCTCGAGGGCATGCAGGTCATGAGGACCCTGGGCCGCAACATGGCCTGGCTGCTTAAGTGCCTCGAGGTGGCGAAAGACGTTGTGCCCCGTCCTGAAGTGGAGACGAGGGCCGTGACCAACTTCATCCGCTAGGGCGCCACCCTCGGGTCGTCCAAGCTGGGCAGTAGGTCTGAATAGTCATCCACGCTGCCACCTTCCACGCAGCACTCGATGATCTCCCTACCCTTGGCGGCAAGCGAGGCCACGTGAAAGCCGCGAAGGTGCTCGAGGAAGAAGTCTCGGAGCTGTGCAGATCCCATATCAAAGGCCTCCGCTCCCACCTCAGGCTGCGTGTCGACCTGCAAGAACCAAGGGGCGACGGGAACGCCCTCGATCCTCATGTTGGTCAGGCTGAATCCGAGGAGCGGGCATCGCGAAGGAGTGAGTTGACCTGGGCGGAAGCGGGCGTTGCCTCTCCTGGCGAGGTAGTCGCGGGCCAGCCACTGAGGCATGAAGCCTGTCTGCCAAGCGCCGACATGCTGGTTGGGCACCAAGATGTGGCGGGTGCGGTCCGCCCTCTCGAACTGATCGAGCAGTAGGTTGGCCTGCTCCACCATGTTCTCGGTCGCGAACGGCCAATAGCTGCCGACTCCCTCGCTGGCCATGCCCTCTTCATCGACGATGCTGGGGTTGGCGTGACCACGGGGCGCGACCAGCCGCCATAGCCAGGCCAGAGCCGGAGGCAGTACGTGGAAGAGCCCAAGGATCCCATATGACGGGTGCTCCCTCGTGCAAGGAGGGGTTCTCAGGCCGATGCTGCGGATATCCACAGCGACCGGCTCGTTGACCACGTTGGGGATGATGCGCCTAGGGATGATGACCCGCGGATTGGGGCAGGGCTTGCCCGGAGCATCCAGCGTGTGTTCCCAGATCAGCGCCCGGCTGCGGGGGACCGCATCGATGTTCAGGAACAGGAGAGGCTCGGGAGGATCAGTGGCCAACTTCTCCAGATCCGGGTCCGTGCCATAGCTGCGGATGTGATCCACGCGTACGAACCAGGCGTCTTCAGCGTCAACGATCCTCAGTTTGCCGTCCTCTCGCTGGAGAGCGGGGTGACACAGGGCCATGTCGTCACAGACAGGCTGGAGTTCACAGGTCCTGGGGATCTCGAGAAAGCGCTCCTCGCCGGTGACGAGGTTCCTCCCCTTGAGGAGGCGACCATCGGGGAGGCGGTGGGGCTGCTCGAGCATCTCGCTCTTGCCGCTGCCACTCGCGCCCTCGTGCATGAAGGTAATCACGTTGTCGTAGGGAGTGATGACCTTCACGGCCGAGCAATGAGCCGCCACCCATCCCTCCTTGGCTCCCTTGCGGATCAGGGTCCCGTAGACGCCCTTCTTCGCGCTGGGACCGGGGTAAAGGTTGTAGGAGAAGATCTCGTGTCGTCCCGGGAGCCTGTTGTGTACCACCACCTGCTTTCCGCCGAAATGCGTGTGGCGGAAGGGGGGAGCGACGAGCACGAACACCGTTGGCTTGAAGCCGTCCGTGAGGCTTGCGAGAGGGATGATCCCCTGGAGCATGGCGAGGCCAAGCCCGAAGAAGGCTGCGTTGGCCGGTACCACGGCCATCGCGTTCGCGCCCAAGTCGCCGAAGCCGGTACGAAAGCAGAAGGCGGCCAACTCCTGGGCACCGAGCCAGTCCAGCGTGCTCTTCCGAACGGCCGCGAAGTCCTGGCCGAAGCGCTCTTCGTATCGCGGCTTGTCCGTCGGACCTCCGTCGCCGATGTACAGACAGTCGGGGTCCCGTCTTCTCATGTTGGGTTCGGGATAGTTCACGGAGATCCCGTTCGGACCCGGGTCACGGTGGCCTCGCAGACCGTCGTTCCGTCGGGCAGGGGATAGCTGACTTCCATGAAGTCGATGTCGGAGGCACCCGTAGCCAGGGCGAATAGTCCGTCAACGTCGTCCGCCAAGTGCAGGGCAGGCGCAGCCGCAAGGGTCAGGGCCAGGTCTTTGGGCAGATGTAGGCTGTCGAGTGCGCTCATGGTGTCCGGTATTGTACTCTGTAGTGCTTCTTGCCTGGGCCTTCTCGTCGCCGCAGAGCCTACGGGGTAGCATGCCTGTGTCTCGACTACCAGGAAGTGGAGCCATGATGAACGTGATTGCCGTCAACGGAGGTCCGCGGAAGGATTGGAGCACCCACAACCTGCTCAAGAGCGCCCTCGAGGGCGCCGAGAGCGTGGGGGCGCGGACGACTTTGGTCCATCTCTACGACCTCACCTACAAAGGGTGTACGAGTTGCTTTTCATGCAAGAGGAAGGGCAACACCTGCGAGGGCCTCTGCGCCATGCGCGACGATCTGCGCGAGGTGCTGGCGCAGGTGCTGGAGAGCGACGTCCTTCTCCTCGGCTCGCCCATCTACTTCGGTGAAGTCACGGGAGAGACGCGTTCGTTCCAGGAGCGCCTGCTCTTTCCCAGCGCCTCCTACGACGAGTTTGGCAAGTCGACCTTCGGGCGCCACGTGTCGTGCGGCCTCATATTCACCATGAACTGCCCAGAGGAGTTCCTTGAGACCTTCCACTACGACATCCTGTTCGAGAATCATACGCGCACGATGGGGATCCTCAAGGGCGCGACCGAACTCCTGACCTCGCACGAGAACTACCAGTTCGCAGACTACTCAGCCATGAACGCGGCCGTGTTCGACGCGGAAGCCAGGGTCAGGAGGCGCGCCGAAGTCTTTCCCATCGACTGCCGGAAGGCGTTCGAGATGGGTGCCCGGCTGGCCGGCAGCTAGGAGTCGTCCGCACGGATTGGGCCGGCGGCTAAGAACTCGCCGGCAGTTCGACGGCCGACGGCGCCGACGCGGGAGCGTGATCGGAGGGTGCTGGCCTGTCGTCACGCTCATCGCGAGTCTCGGCCGGTGCCTCGTTGGTGAGCGCCAGCGGTTTTTCCTTCATCCAGAAGAGCATGAACATCGCCACTATCATGATGGGCACCATATAGAGATAGATGGGCGCCAGGGCCTCGTTGTAGGAAGTGACGATGACGGTCCTCACCTGCTCAGGCATCTGGGCGACCGCCGCGGGCGTGAACGAGTTCTGGTCCATGCTCATGGGTCCGCTCGCTCCCGCTCCCGCCAATCTCTCCGCCAGCAGGGCCACGAGACGGGTGGTGAACAAGGTGCCGACGATGGCCGAACCCAGTGAAGATCCGATCTGGCGGAAGAAGTTGTGCGCCCCGGTAGCGGTGCCCACCTCAGTGATGGGGAACGAATTCTGCACGGCCAGCAGCAGTGTCTGGATACACATGCCGGTACCGACGCCAAGAACGAACAGGTAGAAGGACACCAGCGCCACCGCGGTCGCGGGGGTCATGGTTGAGAGCAGCACGAGGCTGGCTGCGATGATGAAGCACCCAACTACCGGTATCCACTTGTAGCGACCGGTGCGGCTGGCCAGGATACCCGAGCCCATCGACGCCGCCAGGATGCCGATGGCCATGGGTGCCAGGAGCATTCCCGACCCAGTAGCGCTCATGCCCGTGGCCATCTGCAAATAGGTGGGCACGTAGATGACCACTCCGATGAAGGCGGCGGAGCAGAAGAAGCCGGCCATGGTGGCCAGGTTGAAGTTGCGGTCACGGAACAGGCGCAGGGGCAGGATGGGTTCGGCCGCCCTTCTCTCCGCCAGGATGAACAGCGCGCCCGCGCCGACCGTGACGCCGATGAGGCTCAGGATGATGCCCGAACTCCACGAGTATGTGCTGCCGCCCCAGGTGGTGACCAGTACCAGAGCCGTGGTGGCCACCGCGATCGTGATCATGCCCCAGCCGTCCAGCGAGGGACGAGCAGCCTTCTTGTGGGCGGCCGTTCTCAGGAACGCAGCCACCAGGATGATAGAGAGGATGCCCAGGGGCAGGTTGAACCAGAAGGCCCACCTCCAGCCGATGGTGTCCGCGAACCAGCCGCCCAGTATGGGGCCCAGTACCGAAGCAAAGGCCCAGGCCCCCAGCAGCACACCCATGTACACGCCCCGGCGCCGAGGAGGCACGATGTCGGCGATGACCGACTGGGACAGGATCATCAACCCTCCGCCCCCGAGACCCTGAACCGCGCGGGCGGCGATGAGCATGGGCATGTTGCCGGACAGTCCACCCAGCACGGAGCCGGCCAGGAAGAGACCCAATGCGCTGACGAGAAGCATCTTGTGCCCGATGAGGTCGCCCAGCTTGCCGTAGAGGGGCATGACCAGCGTGGAGGCGAGGATGTAGGCAGTGGCGACCCAGAGCATGAGGTTGACCCCGTTGAGATCGCCCACGATGGTGGGAAGGGCCGTACCGAAGATGGTCTGGTCGAGTGCCGCCAGGAGCATTGACACGAAGAGCGCGACCATCACAAGAGTCAGGCCTCGTTTACCCACCTGCGCACGCCCCGTCGAGGTGGTTGCGGGCTTCGTGGGTGTCGCGGCCGCGGCAGACGCCGCGGGGGTGGCGCTGTCGATCATGCTTCCTTCCTATGGATCTCGGCCATCATGTCTATAGTCCGTTCAACGAGTTGCTCGGTCAGGGTCAGGTCCACATCGTTTTCGATCGCCGAGCGGACGTGATAGAGGGCGGCTGACGAGACCATGTTCACGGCGAGGCGGGCCTCCTCTTCGACCGTGGTGCTCTCGGACAGGCGGCGCTGCGCACGGTGGTTATCGAGGTATGTCGCGACGACGCCGGCCAGCCAGCGGTCGAACCCGGCGTTGGCGATGACATGCAGGTGGAACAAGGGTGCGTGCTGGTGGATCAGGCGCCGCCGCTGGCGCTTGAGTTCTGCCGCGGGACTCGTGGAGGTGAAGCACACCACGGCGATGCGGCCGATGCCCTTGAGTAGCCTCCCGTGGGCCTGATCAAGAATCGCGAACGCCTCGTCCTCGTCGATCAGACGGGGGCCCTCGCCAACGATGGCCACGTCCTTGCTAGGGAAGTAGTTGTAGAAGGTGCGCAGCGACACCCCAGCCCTGCCGGCTATGGCCTCGGCGGTGGTGGCCTCGTACCCCTCTTCGTAGGCGATGTCCACCGCCGCCTGTTCGATGGCCAGGCGGGTCTCGGCTTTCTTCTGTTCGCGTAGCCCTGTGTCGGTCGAATATTGCATGTCGTGCAGTATTGCACGGTGTGCAAGTAACGACAAGCCACGATGGTGAGTTAGCGCCTCGTCTGCGCCCCTGACTCTCTCCTCAGACGCCGAAACCCGGCCCCAGGGGGACGGGTTTCGGCCCGGGCATCTATGGCGCTACGCGCAGTCGATCAGATCTCCTCGAGCATCGTGGTGAAGATGTCGTGGTGCTCTTCTTCATCTTCCAGGATCTCCTTGAAGATGAAGGCCGTGGTGACGTCACCCTCCTCTGTGGCGAGGGCGATGATCTTGCGGTACATCTCCACGGCTTCGACCTCGGCCTGCGCGTCGTACTCGAGGAAGTCCTTCAGATTCTCACCCACGTGAATGGTCGAGGGCTTGGTGGTAGGGGTCCCGCCGAGATACCAGAGCCGCTCCGCGATCTTCTCAGCGTGCTTCATCTCGTCGATGGCGACTTTCTTGAATTCGTCCCTCACGGAGTAGGCCTTCACACCCATGACCTGCACGTGCTGCCACATGTACTGGACGATGACCTGGATCTCTCTCGCGATCGCGTCGTTGAGCAGGGCCTTCAGCTCGTCGCTGACCTTGGTCACCGGCTCCAAGGGAACGGACATCTTCTACCTCCTTGAGGATCGGACTTGGTGGGGATTCGTCCCCGATGGGGTTAGTACCCACCGACGGTATTCATGAATCGGCCTCGAGCTCGGCGCTCAGGGACGGGCCGCTGATGTGCCCACCGGGCAGCTGAGCTCGCAGGCGCGGCAGTATCTGACCACCTTGCCTGCGACTGTGAAGGTAGCGCCCGTAGCCGCTGCTGCGGCAGCGTCGGTGGCGCTGACGTCTGAGGCTCGGGCGGCGCTCGCGGCGGCCTCGACCTCGACCGCGCTCGCGACCGCGGCCCCCGCGGCCCCCGTGGCGGCGTCCGGCTCGATGACAGACAGGTCTGTGTCCAGTGCGGCCGCGGTCTCCAAGTCGCGATTCATCTGCCTCATGCACGCTGCGCGCGAGAACCGGCCGTCGCGGGCGGGCAGGCGAACCCAACCTGCGCTGCGGAGTTCTTCAGAGCGATTCACGGGGATGCCTCCCTCCTTGGCGTTGCTCATAAACGCGTTCTGAGGGCAGGCCTCCCGGCAAGGCACGGCGCAGTCGGCGCAGGGATCGAACAGAGCAGGTCCTGTCGGTTGCAGCGCTACGTCGAGAGTGAGCGCTCTCAGTCGCACCCGAGGTCCGTAGTGCGGGGTCAGCAGCAGATTGTTCAGACCGATACGCCCCACGCCGGCCAGGACGGCGGCATCCTTGAGGTACGCACCTCCCCGGTCGACGTGGTAGGGGAGGTGGACTGCGTGGACACCGAACTCGCTCGGGATCCGATCACACAGAGCCTGCACTATGCCCGCCAAGATCTTGTTCCCCGGAGGATCGGAACGCCCGAACCACCAGTCCATCTCCGGCCTGTCCGGCGGGTGTGACACCGCCACCACCAGAACGCTCAGGGCCCCTTCGGGCCAGACGACCTCGTGCGCGTCGCGCAGGTCATCCACCGCCGCGATGCCGGCCAGGTGGGCGCCCAGAGCCTGGGCGTATCCCAGAAGGATCGATCTCAAGTCGGCCATCTCGACCGGCGCTTCGCCTAGAACAGTCCGAAGAGAGTAGCCAGGAACAGGATGTAGATGAGGATGAGCGGCATGCCCTCCCAGCGCGTGACCTCGCGATCCTGGGCCATGAAGAAGTAAAGCACTGTGGCCACCGCCATGAAGGGAAGGCCGATCATGAGCACGGGGTTGGTCACGGGTAGCGGAGCGATCATGGCCGGGATGCCCACGACGGCGAACGCGTTGAACACATTGGAGCCCAAGACGTTGGCCATGGCGATCTCGAGTTTTCCTCGACGGGCCGCCATGACGCTCACCACCAACTCGGGAAGTGACGTGCCGATCGCCACCGCGGAAATGGCTATGATGTCGGCTCCGATGCCCAGGATGGTGGAGAGCTCTATGACCGAACGGATGGTGTATTCGGCGGCGAAGTAGAGGGCGACGGCACCACCCACGAGCTTGAGGAGTACCACGGGCCGTAAACGGCCGCGCACCAGCTTGAAGTCGTCCTCGACCGCGGCCTCGACCTCGGCCTGGGTGGCCAAGGTGGGTCTCGACATCCGGAACCCGTAGATGGCGTAGACGATCGCTCCTGCGAAGAGGAGCACGCCCTCCCCGCGGCTGACGGTCCCGTCCATGGCCGTCAGGCCCAGAAGTGCTGTGGACGTCGCCAACATGGGCAGGTCGATCCGCACGATCTCGCGGCTCACGAACAGACGTCCACCGATGATCGCTCCGGTGGCCAGCACCAGGCAGATGTTGGTGATGTTGGACCCTATCGCGTTGGCGGCGACGATCTCAGGGGAACCGCGGACCACCGCGAAGATCGAACTGACGAGTTCGGGCAGCGAGGTACCCATGGCCACGATGGTGAGGCCGACCACATACGGGGGCACGCCGAGAAATACCCCGAGTTCCTCGGCGCCCTCGGTGAACCAGTCGGCGGACTTGACCAGCGTGACGACGGCGGCGGCGAAGACGAGCACCCACAGAGCCACAGTCCAGTTCATGGCCGCTCCGGTGAGCCGGGGTATGAGGGGCGGGTGGTCAGCATGGCCGAATCATACCCCGCGCCGCGTATCGATTGCTCGAAGTATCGCGCGCAAACGGCGGGCGATACCAACCTAGTGCTTGCCCGGTAACAGTAGCGTGTGCTAGTAGTGAACATGAGTAGTGCTCGCTACTGCGTGTGGCACGAAGTTAGCGCCGGACGGGGGGGGATGCTTGCGGCGACAGTGCGCGTCGGACCACACACCGTTTGCTCTGCGCAGTCATGCTGCTGCTTCGCCCAATGCTCCGACAGACAGGAGGGATCCCGTTGAGACGTGAGAAGATGCTCGTTCGGACTCTTGTGATTCTCGTTCTCAGCCTGTTGGCGGTGATGGTGTTCACCGGTTGCGGGTCGAGTGACGATACGACCACCACTGCGGCACCGGAAACGACGACCACCGCTGCATCCACGGAAACCACAACAGCGCAAACCGAAACCACAGTTGCGCCTACGGAGACGACCGCGGCGGCCGCTTTCGACGGCACAATCAGGATCGGCGCTCTCGGCAGCATGACCGGGGGCAACGCCATGAACGGCGCTGAGACCATCTGGGCGCAGGAGAAGGCCGCCGAGGACATCAATGCCGCGGGTGGCGTGATGGTCGACGGCAAGAAGATGGAACTCGAACTGGTGTTCGTCGATGACAAGAGCGACCCCAACGAGGGAGCGGCAGCCGTTGAGAAACTGATCAAGGTGGAGGGCATCAACCTGATTCTCAGCACCATGGTCAGCTCCATCAACATGCCCGCGGCCATCGTGGCAGAGAAATACCAAGCCCTATATCACCAGGTGGGCACTTGGTCTTCGGTGGCTCGGGAGCAGAACTGGCAGTGGTCCACCGACATCTTCTATTCGCCGAAGGACGCGGCCGCGATGCCGTTCTTGCTGTGGAAACCACAACCCCCGGACGCCACGTGGAGCAAGTGGTGCATCCTTAACGAGGACAACGCCGATGGCCAGGCCTTTGGCAAGGGCATGGAGATGACCGCACAGGCCTTCGGGGCCACCATAGTCGCGTGGGAGACCTTCACCCCGGGTACCAAGGACTTCTCCTCGGCTATTCTCAAGTTCAAGGAGGCGGGGGGCGACGCTCTGGTGACCCTGCAGGCTCCTCCCGACGCCATCACCTTCGCCAAACAACTCCAGGAACAGAACTGGTCGCCCAAGTTCATAATGGGCGGCAGGGGATTCTGGCCTGTGGAGTTCCCGGCCGCGCTGGGCCCGGCTTCCGACTACTTCGTTCACGATGGATTCTGGTCGGAAGAACTCCCCTACCCGGGTTGCAAAGAACTGGGCGAGGCGTACTCTGCGTCTCATGACGGTGCCACCTCGGTCAGCGTCGGCCTTCCCTACGCCCAAGTGCAGATCCTGGCGGAGGCCATCGAAAGGGCCGGTTCGACAGATCCGGCTGCGGTCCGCGATCAGATCTGGAACGGGACCTTCAAAGACACCATGATCGGCGACATCACCTACGACGAACAGGGTGTCTGCGACATCCTGCCCCTGCTTCTGCAGTGGATCGACGCGGAACGCGTACTCGTCTTCCCCGGACACGAGACAGACCTGAAGCTGTTCGTGCCCTGGGACCAGAGGTAGGCGAAACCTCGGCAGCTTGGTCGCCGCGGCCCGATCGGTTACCCACAAGGCCCGAGAGGTCCGCGGCGCAGACGCAGACGCCGAGGCCCTGAAGCGACCACCCGCCCTCCCCGAGCACCGGGGAGGGCGGGTTTCTTATCGCCTGGCACATGACCGCCGCCTGTTCGCCGCGGTTCCCAAACTGGTACCGGCGGTACCTGCGTCGGCGTGGTGGGCTATTTGTCCTCTATCTGGAAGAAGTCGGGGTCGATGTCATAGAGGAAAAGCGGCTGGCGCACGACTCCGAGATTGCGCTCAATCAACAATTCCGCGATCGCGTCGCCATCGAGGAGGAGGACGGTAATGGCCCCCTTCTTGTAGGAAGCCTGCTTTGCGTCCCGCGTGAAGCGGCTCGTGGTCAGGAAAACGCCGTGGTCGTAGTCCCCCTGAATCGCGCCTCGGAACTTGTCGATTTCAGGTCGCCCGATTGGGGACTGGGTCCACCTCTTGGCCTGAAATGCGGACTTGATGCTGATGGCTCCCTGGCGAAAGTCGCCGTATCCACCAAGGCCTCCATCTTGAGTCTGCCTCGCACTTCGACAGAGCGGAAACCAAGATGTCCGAGCAGTTCCCGACAGAAATGCTCGAACGCGCGCGGGGTCAACTGCTTCAGTTCAGCCAGAACGCGCGTTTTGATCTCGTTCCGGTTCGAGTTTTGCAGGTCCCTAAGGTTGGCCTCTGAGTTACCAGATGGATGGAAGCTTGTCCCGACTGCTGGATGCTGCGGTGGCGATGCCAAAGAGGCCGCAAGCCGGAGCCTGCCTGACGGCGTGATCTTCCAGATTCCCCGCGTTGAACCGTCGATCTCACCCGACTCGACGAGTCTCTGCCGCACTCACTGGACTAGGTTGTGCCACCTTCGCGTTGAGGGGCTGCTCTCAAGGCGCTCCTCTTGTTCCTCGGTGGTCAATTCAGGGAATCTCTCGGTGATCCGGGGATAGATTTCGCGTGGTCTTGCCTCACCACCGAGATGGTCAATCACAGCCAGAAGCGGAACCTCTATGTCCTTCAGCTTGGGAAAAGACAACGTATCCCCCCATGTGACGCTCCACTCTGGCATCGTAGCATGCGCCCGACAGCCAGCGGGCGCCTTCTTGCCTTCAACCGCGCTGTCCATCCGCTACGACGATCGCGACCCTTGGCCACCTGGCCAGTCGCAGGATTGCTTTCGACGGGCGCGCGGCGGTGCTTGCTCATCTATCGTCTGAATCGTCAGCAAGGCCCAGAATATAGACGCAATCAGCGATCGGAGGCATGGGGAGATGAACGAACAGTCGCCTGCAGGTTCTTCTCTGTCGTGGGGAAGGAAGGTGGGGCGATTGATGCTGATTGTTGCTGCCGCGGTGCTGGCCTTCGCTCTGGTGGGTCTGGCGGTTCTTATCTACCTGAGCCCGGGCAAGCCGAAGCCCTTCACGGAGCACGGCAGAACCCGGTGCGAGGTCCGGCCTGGATCAATGGCCTTGTTCGACGCACCCGAAGTCGAACCCGTAGTCCCGGAAGCCGACTGCTCGGGCGCTGCCCAGGGATTCGACACTGGTGCGGTCACACCCCCAGCCGGCCAGTCTGCCGCTCGCGAAGATGTGCTTCACCGCGGCCGTCACAGTGCTCTTCGCGTAGCCACGGCCGCGGCCGCCGGGAAGGGTCTCGATGGACAGGTCCCACACGACATCGGAGAGCGGCTTGACGGCGGCCCAACTGACCACGTCCCCGCTGACGAACTGACCAAATACCGGTCCACCCCATCTTCGCTGGAGCAGGTCCGCGCGCGAGTCCTCGCCGGTGAGGAGCTTCCTGACATCTCCCTGCGCACAATCCAGGAACGAATCCGGCTCGCAGAATAGCCGGACCCCAGAGAAGCAGAAGCCGACATCGACCAGCGGTGAGATCGCCCTCTCGACGGCTGCGCAGGTCGCGGCATCCAACGCATCAGACCCATCCACCGCCCTCTTCACCACCGCGCCGTGATCCGGCTTGACCGCTATCACAGCGCCGTTCGTCGTCTCCAGCGCGTAGAGGGCCAGCGGGCAGCCCTTGGCGAACCAGATCGAGTCCAGATCGCTCTCGACGACGATCAAGGCTCCGGCCCTCAAGTCTCGGGG
This sequence comes from uncultured Actinomycetes bacterium, assembly GCA_963816155.1. Taxonomy (GTDB): domain Bacteria; phylum Actinomycetota; class Thermoleophilia; order RBG-16-64-13; family RBG-16-64-13; genus JAXGXJ01. The sequence goes on from CAWFJE010000007.1 coordinate 122,390, forward strand.
CGAGCATCCGAGGGCTTGGGCGTAGAAGCAGTCGAGCACGTCGGTGGTTCTGCTCACCCGCGCTACTCGCTGTGCGTGGGCAGGTGGACGGGAAGGTAGGTTCTGGTGAGCCCGCCGTCCATATCCTGAACGACCAGGCCGACGAGATAAGACCCGGGCACGGCGGTCTCCACTACCACACGCAGCCCCCGGTCGGAGAAGGTGAGAGGGTCGGAGAGCGCTTTCGACACCTGCCATGCCCGGCCTTCCACTGGGGGAGTGAGGACTTGCACAAACGCGCTGAAGCGGTCACCCGGTGCGGGCATCAGTGGGTGCGGCAGCAGGCGGCCGCCTTGCTCCTTGTAAACGACGATGCTCCTCATTTCGCCGTCGCTATCGAGCGTGAGGTTCGCCTGCAGCCGGACGGCGCCGTCGGCGGGCGTGAACAGTCCCGAAAGCCGGTGGTCGGGGCTGTCGTATCTCGTGGGCATCAAGGAACAGAAGGCGTGGCCGACTCCATCGGTGAGCAAGGGCAGGCTTGGATGGAGCCGGACAGCGATCTCGACCGGGTCGTCCCACACAGGGTGGCTCACTCCGCGGACCTCGCTTCCGCCAGGGGCGCGGATGTGTTCACGAGCCAGAGGTCCGTAGTATCGACCAGCGTGTGGGTCCTTGAGCAGCAGTTCGGTGTAGAGGTAGGCGACGTTCTCTCCCGCCACTCGGGCCGTGAGTATCGGTGCTCCGCCGTCATACGCAAGAGCGATGGGCCCGGTCTCCGCGCGCCCCTCACCGGGCGCACTCAGGCACGACACGTCCGCAGGCTGTGAGGGGTCGGTCTCGTACGCGAACAACTGTAGGACATGGCCATCGTGTTCGTATGTCAGCAGGACTTCCACGCCGCTCCAGGTTCGACCGTCCTATTCGGTCACGGTCACTTCGGTGAATTCCCAGTTGATGTTGCCGTCCAGGTCTTCCACTCCGATGCCCAGCGCGTAGTCCCCGGTGTAGGCGAAGTACGGGACCATGGACAAGGGGGTGTCGCCGAAAGTCATGGTGCCGCCGAGGTAGTCGACGAACGTGCCGTCGGGATCCTCATCGAACTCCAGGTATTCGTCCGTGATGGTGAACGTGTCTCCCGCCCGCGGGGTGATCTCGTGCCAGGTGCCCGCGCCTCCGCTCTTCTCGGCTGAACCGACGCCCCACACTGTCAGCATGCTGCCGTCGCCGGAAAAGTCCATCTCCGCATCTATCTGCGTTCCGCTGCTTATGAACGTGAAGGTGCCGCGCACGGTGTAGACATCATCCTCTGGAGCCGCGCCGTAGGTCGTCGGGTCGAAGAAGGCGAATTGATCGTTAGCAGTGTTTCCGTCGCTCACGAAGAACAGGGTCGGTTCCCAGTCGTACTTCACTGAGATGACATCCTCGTCGCCCCAGTCGGGGTAGTAAGCCCCGCCCATCTCCTTCGCCACCCCGGGTTCGATGAAGCCGGCATCGGCGGTAAGGTAGGAGCCATCACTCTCCCAGTAGTAGCTGACGTAGTAGTAGATGTACGCGACGTTCGAGCCCGTCACCACGGTCGACAAGGTGATGGTGCCGTCTTGGCCGATCTCGCTCGCCGAGACGGTGATGGGGGCGATGGTCAACTGGGCCGAGCCGGGGCCGACCACATCCGCTCCGGCCGCCGGTGCCGCTTCCTCGACCGCGTCCGAGAAATCGGTGTGTGTGGACTGGGCGGGAGTCACCGCTGTGATGTCGGCCATGCCGGGATCGAAGGTCTCACCCGTGTAGTGGAAGGTCAGGTAGTCGTCCCATAGCGACGCGGTGGCGAAGCGGCCCACGGAGGGAGGGTAGGCGATCGGCCAGTCCCCGAACGCGCCCGCGTACTCCGCAGAGTTGGGGAAGTAGATACTGAGTCCACCCGAAGCCGGTCGGTTCTGGCCATGGTACTCGGCGACCACGGACTGCGCGAGAACACTGTTCACCTGCTCCGCAAGCCGGGTTGTCTGCGGATCGTCGATGCGCTCCATCAGCAGGTCGACGAAGTGGGCCAGATCGATGAAGGAGGGCGGGAAGTCCTCGCCGAAGACGCCGGTGAAGGACTGCGCGTACGTGCGAGCCTCTGCCACCAGCGCTTGGTCGACATCGGCCAACGCCAGCACCAGTTCGTTCAGGGCGGAGTTGAGTTCCTGCATCATGCTCAGATCGATGACCGCCATGGTGGCTTCGAGGCTCATTTCGGCGACGACGCTCTCGATGGTGTGGTCTCCTCCGGTGAGTTCAGCGCGTGCTTCATCATCGACGATGCGGATGTCGTCCTCCACGTAAGCGTCCACGACCGCTCGTCCCAACTCGGCCCCTGTCATAGCCGCGTTCTCTGTCAGGGCCTGCAGGAATCCGCCGTACGCCCAGCCGACCCCGGGTTCGATCTCCTCCGACCCCACACCGAAGAGCGCGTGCGGTGCGATGGCGCTCATCACTTCGAGTTGTCCCATCAGACAGGCGTCGAAGCCGATCAGTTCAAAGGCGCCGATGCCGGTGTCCTCGACGATCGAGCCCAACGTGCTGTCGATCTCCTGGATGGTCAGCGCACTGGCCTCAACGGGGTCGTTATCGCTCCACCCTCCCGTCCAGCCGCCCCCGTGGTTCGCCATGATGAGCACGTAGCGGTCGGCAGGGTACGCGTCGATCGCCCAGGTGGCGAAATCGTAGAGGGAGCGGCCATCGCCCATGTCCACCTCGCCGATCTCAGCCGCTTCCATCGAGCCTATGGTGTAGATGTCGCTGTCTTGAGTCACCAGCCGGCGTTTGGTGTCGGTCACGTCGCCGTCGCCGTCGAAGCCGCCGGCGTAACGGTCGATCTGCGAGACGATGGTCACCAGATCGGTGGAGCCCACCAACTCGGCTTCGTTGAGGTCGAAGGCTATGTCCTGTTCGAGGAGTTCGTCGTCACCATCCTGGTACAGCATGACCAGCCAGGTGCCCGGCTCTTCGGCCTCCGTCGTGGATGTGGAGGTGGGCTCCGCGGGGGCGGTGGTGGCCACGGTCGAAGTCGTATCGACCGGCGCGGTGGTGACCGACGTGGTGAGATCGCCGCCGTCGCCAATACCCCTCAAGCCGAAGAAGAGGCCCAGACCCAGAGCGACGACGAGCACCGCGGCCAGGGGGAGCACCCAGAAGAGGTGGGAGCGGCCCGTGGCGGTTTCAGCTGGCGCCGCGGGCTCGGGTGGCGCCGCGGGCTCGTGTGCGACGGCCCCGTCCTGGGGTGGGGCTGTCTCCGATGACCGAGCAGCTGCGGAACTGGGAAAGAGCTCGACGATCTGTGCGGCTGGGAGCCAATCAGCAAGCGTGGGGTGCCAGACCCAATCATCGGGGGTCAGCGCGCCGGATCGCGCCAGCAGCACCAACTGCTCCCAGTCGAGGGGGCCGACCTGCCCACCGGGTCCTTGCGACTTGGAATAGAACCAATCCGAAGCCAGAGGGTGACTGTTCACATCTGCCTCCCCGGACGTGCCTCAATGCGCCAACTCGCGTTCATCGAGTATATATCGACGCGAGAATCATCTGGCGACGGATCAACCGGCGCTCGCGGCGCGGATCCTCCGCCGGAGAGCCGGCCGCGAGTACCCTGCGACGGGAACGCCACCTTCTTGCTGCGGCGTCTTACAGGGTCGAACGCTAGACGGGCGAGCATTTCCTAGCCGGGTCGTTTCCATCGCTACGAAATCGTGTTGGGGAGAGTCATGGTGCGCAGGTCACTGGTGCTGGGGGCGCTACTGCTGGCGCTCGCGGCGCTCGGATGCGGAGGTGCGGCGGACACCGAGAGCACCGCTGCGACGACTGCGCCGTCGACCAGCTCCACCGCTACAACGCCGACCTCCGCCTTCGCCGATTTGGAGCCTGTAGTCCAGCCCACTCTGCCCGAGGTCATCCCGGGCTACACAGAGGTGGATCCCGCCACCGGCCTGCATGTGACCGGCACTCCCACCGTGGTGGATCTGGCTGGCTACCATCTGAAGGTTACGGGCAAGATCGCCCACGAGTTGAGTCTGTCGTACGATGACCTGAGGCGCCTGCCGAAGGTTTCGGGCACGCCGCGCCTGGTCTGCCCTGGCATCTTCGTGGATACGACCACCTGGTCAGGTGTAGCGCTTCACACGGTCCTCGAGATGGCCGGGGTGCAACCCGGTGCCACTGAGATCAAGATGACTTCGGCGGACGGGTATTGGGTCTTTCTGGACCTCGATCGGGCGCTCGGCGCCGACAACTTTCTAGCCTATGAACTGATGGGCCGCCCGCTGCCGGTCCTGCATGGCTTCCCACTTCGCGCCGTGCTGCCGAACGAGACCGGCAATCTTTGGGTCAAGTGGCTGGTGGAGATCGTTGTGGAGTAGGGGCCGGTTCCGTGGACCTGCTTCGGACCGTGTCCGGGCGGCTTTCGCGCAGAGCGACCTATGCTGTCGGCGTCAGAGCACGGTCGCAGAGCTGGCTCATGTTCAGCACCTCGATATCTTCGCCCACCCGTGCGACCCCGAGAGCCAATTGCATCATGCAGGTCGGACATTCAGTTGCGACGATGGAGGCACCCGTGGCGGCGATGAAACCCATCTTCCGATCGATGATCGCGGCCGAGATCTCCGGGTGCGTCACCCCATAGCTGCCGGCAGAACCACAGCAGGAGGCGGCTTCGGCCGCCTCGCGGAAGACGACGCCCGGCAGGGAGGAGAGAATCGTGCGCGGCTGCTCGGTAACATCCTGGTATCGTCGTCCCAGGTGGCAGGGCTCATGATAGGTGACGATGGTCCCTCGCGGCTCCGACTGCTGCTTCTCTGGGGGCGCCTCCGCCTCGTCGTCCTCCTTCGGCTGCTGAGAGAACTCGGGAGTCATTGCCATCAGCTCGCTGAAGCTGCGTACTTTGCCCTGCAACTGTTCGGCCCTGTCCCTCCACTCAGGATCGTCCCGCAGCAACACTCCGTAGTCCTTCAGGTGCCCGGAGCAGCTGCCGCACTCTGAAACGATGACATCGAAACGCCGCACATCCCCGATCCGACGCAGGTTGTCGCGGGCCAGCCGGAGCGCAGCTTCCAAGTCGCCGTAGCCGTAGGCGGCCAAGCCGCAGCAGCAGTTGTCGAGCGGCTCCACATCCATACCCAAACGGTCGAACACCCTCAGCGTGGCTTCTCCCACCTCCGGAAGCACGTAGTTGTACCCACAGGACATCCAGTAGCCCACGTGCAGACTTTGCGCTGTCGATCGGTCATTCGCGTCTCGGCGGGGTCGTTTTCGCAGCCGGCTGTGAAGCAGGGGACCCGGGTTGCCGGCGCGCAGTTCGAGGGCTCTCTCCAACTTGGGGTTGAGCAGTCCCACGAGCCCCAAACGCCGGGCGGCGTCAGGGAGGCCGGTACTGCGGAGCGCCCAGACCATCCGGACGAGTGTGCGCATGAGACGGGGGCGGGGCAGCAGGTCACGAAAGACACGCCGCTGCACGAAGTTCCGCCCGAAGCGTTCGGCGTAGGCATGCCGAAAGGAGACCACCACCTCGTCGGTCGGGATGGCGGAGAAGCAGGTGGCCGTGCACGCTCGGCACAGCAGGCAGTTGGAGAAGGCATCCTTGGTTTCCGCAGTCAGCTCGGACCGTCCCTCGACTATGTTGCGAAACAGGGCTAGCTTGCCACGCGCGACGTGTCCTTCGCGGCCGGTAGCGCGGAAGATAGGGCAGGTCGGTTGGCAGAAGCCGCATCGGCCGCAGGCTGACACATCGTCGTAATGTTCGTGGAACTCGGCCGGCATGGGCCGGCCGTTCTTCGCGGTCATCAAAGACCTCCCACGAAGCGTCCGGGATTGAGCGTGTCGTACGGATCCAGCCGCTCTTTGATCCGCTTCATCAATCCCAGCGTGGCACCTGGATCTCCCCAGGCGTCAAGGTCGGAGGGCAGGTGCTCCAAGCCGAGGCGGATGAATAGGCTGCCGCCCTCCCTTTGGGCCTCTTCCCGCAGTCCGCCCACATAAGAAGCGAGCCATTCGCGCTCGCCCTCGTCCGCAGAGGCGAGATCCAACACCAGCTCGATCCGTCCTCGTTCGCCGCCGATGCGGTAGGAGGGTTCCAGCCCATGGGCGCGTGCCTCGCGGAGTGCCCTCTGGGCCAACCTCCAGATCTCTCCTACGGGTACGATGGCGCGCACCACCACGCGGTCGCCCGCGCAAGGGCCCACGTTGGAAGGCGCTGGGATGGAGTCATAGTACGCATCCGCGACGCCGTCCTCCAGGATTCGCTCGGCCTGTGTGTCGGTGATTTTCGTCAACTCGCGCAAGGATCTGTCCACCTCCGCACGATGCCCGTAGAAGCCGGCCAGCAACCAGATGTCTTCGGGATAGCCAGGGCGCGACCCAGGGACGAATCCCGGTGAGGCCACCTCGAGCGCTACTGGGGTCAAATGCGACTGCAGGACGCATCCGGCGGCCTTTCCCGCTTGTTCCAGCGATTCCATAGGCATGACGACCAGGGCCTGGGCGTCGGGCCGCGGCAGGAGGCGCAGGGTCACCTCAGTGATCACACCCAGCGTCCCGCAAGAGCCGACGAACAGCTTGGTCATGTCGTAGCCGGCCACGTTCTTCATGGTGCGTCCGCCGAAACTCACCACGCTGCCATCGGCCAGGACGGCGCGTACACCGCTCACCACATCCTTGAGTCCTCCTCGGAGGGCTGTGCGCAGCCCGTACTCGGCAGCGGAGATGACACCTCCCACCGTGGCCGGTCCGCGTCGCGCCGAGTAGAGAGGCAGTATGCGATGGGTCTCCGCGACCTCGCTCTGTGCGTCGCTCACGCGGCTGCCGGCTCTGACAGTGAGGGTGAGGTTGTCCGGATCGAGATCGATCGTCCCCCGAAGAGCAGCTGTGCTCAGCAGGAGGTCCAGCCCCCGCGGTCGGTTGCCCCAGTCGAGTTTGGTCCCACCTCCGCGAACGCAGACGGCCAGCCGGTCAGCTTGCGCCAGCGCTATCAGCTGGGCCAGTTGCTGCTCGTCGCAGGGGTGCACCTCGATCGGCGCGCGTAATCCATGGATGGGCGTCGACGACGGGGCGACCACGCCCTCGCGGCCGACCACCGATGCCAAGCGCTCGATCAGACTCGACTCGCTCCTGGCGCCTCCGACCGTCGAGCCACGGCCCTGCCGCTCTTGACCTTCGCGCACGCCGCGGTCCGCCAGGCCGGCATCGGGGGGCAACAGCTTCCCCGGGTTAGACAGGTCTTGCGGATCGAAGGCCTCTTTCACCAGGCGCTGTGCCCGTAGATCGTCTTCGCTGAAGACCATGTGCATCGCGTCCAGTTTCTCCACGCCGATGCCGTGCTCGCCACTGATGGTCCCGCCGAGATCGACACATGCCGCGAGTATCTCCATGTTCACAGTCTCTGCGTTCTCTCTCTGGGAAGGAACGCGGTCGTCGAAAAGCACCAGGGGATGGAGGTTGCCATCGCCGGCGTGAAGGACGGTGAACAAACTCAGCCCGTGGCGGCGGCCTATCTCGCCCACACGCCCCAACATCTCCGAAAGCCTGGTGGGAGGAACCACTCCGTCCATGGAGAGATAGCTGGGGGCCAGACGCGTCATGGCGGCGAAGCTGCCTCGCCGGCCTCGCCAGAGGGCCTCCCGTTCGACTTCGTCCCCCGCGACCGTCACGTCCAGTGCCCCACACGCGCGACAGATTGCGGCCACTGCCTCTGACATCTCGTCCATGCCGTCGCAGAGACCGTCCAGTTCGATGAGTAGCACCGCTCCGGCATCGCGCGGGAAACCGCAAGTCATGGCGTCTTCCACCGCGTTCACCGTTGCGTGGTCCATGAGTTCGAGCGTGGCCGGCACCAATCCTCGGGCGATCGTCTCCGACACCGCCTTGCCCGCGGCTTCGACCGAAGGAAAGACGGCCAGCATCGTCTTGGTCGCCTCCGGCAATCGGAGGATGCGGAGGGCGGCGGCAGTGATCGTCCCCAAGGTTCCTTCGCTGCCCACAAACAGCCGCGCAAGTTCGAAGCCCGGGGAGTCGAGCGTCTTGCCGCCGAGCCAGACCACCTCTCCGTGGGGCAATACGACTTCAAGGCCCAGGACATAGTTCGAGGTGACCCCATACTTGAAACAATGGGGGCCGCCCGCGTTCATGGCGATGTTGCCCCCGATGGAAGACGCATTGACACTGGAAGGATCAGGGGCGTAGTGGAAGCCGAAGGGGGCGAGGGCGGTTGAGACGTCGCTGTTGAAGATCCCTGCCTGCACCACCACACACTGGTTGGGTATGTCTATCTCGAGCACGCTGTTCATGCGGCCTATCTGCAGTACGACTGCGCCCTGGAGGGCGAGGGTGCCACCGGCCACGTTGGTGCCGTAGCCCCTTGCGACGAATGGGACCGACTCCCTGCTGAGCAGACTGCTGATTGCCGAGACCTCTTCGGTGGACTGCGCGAACACCACCGCGCGAGGCAGATGCCGCTCGGCGCAGGCGTCGTACTCGTAGGTCTGGCGATCGACAAGACAGTCGAGCACACCCGCCTTGCCCACGATGGTACGCAGCTTTCTTACGAGGGGATCGGACATGAGAGAGCCCTCAGTCTCGGTCGGGGGGAACTACTGCAGGATCAGTGCCGAGATATTTTAGCGGAACGGGGTGGATCGTAGAGCGCGGCCCTCAAGGTGCTCCCCGGGGGGGCCGGGCCTGGTCCTGCACTTGCAGACGGGCGGAGAGCTTCGAGCAAGACTCTAGCTCCGGTCTTTGCGCTCCAGCCTGCTAAGGAGCCCGATGGCCCAACCAGGATTGTCAGCCGTCCAGCCGATACCGAACCCGGCCAGGCCGAGCCCGATGGACCACACCAGAGCCTCCCAACCGAGCCAGTGCCAGATCACGGCGATGACGACTCCTATGATCACTCCTATGTATGCGCGGCGCATGTGGTCTCCTGCTCAGTTGTCGGTCGCGGATGGGGCGAGGCCGGTCGTGTAGATCAGGGTCAGATCGATAGGCTGCGAGGGCACGCCCAGCATGCTCCAGAACTCCTCGCCGAGGGCCCCTCTGGCCTCTTCCTCGACGTTCTGCGCGTTCGCGCCTCTCTCCAGTCGTATGTGCAGATCCAGTCTCTTTCCGTGGGCGAAGGGTGCGGCTTCCACCACCGCGTCGATCTCTTTGAGCCTCTGGATCGCGGCCCTGCGAACGACGATGGGGCTGACCAGTGTCTTGCCTGCCGCGCTCCTGTCCACGAGGACGGTGGCCTGAGTCATCCGGGGGCGTGCGAACTGGGCGATAAGGACGATAAGCGCGACTACGGCGAGAGCCGCACCTAGCAGGGCTGCGACCCAATCGACTACTGATGGCGCCGCGGTCCAGCGGATGGCGGTGGCGATGGCATCGCGCCATCCGGCGTCGATCGCTCCAATGCCCTCCAGGATGAGGAACACGCCGACTGCGGCCAGCATCAACCAGCCCAGCCAGGCCGAGACCTGCTGCAGCACCCTCACTGGACCCTCCGCTTGTCCTCGCGGGTGGTGGAGATCTCGTACTTGATGGCATCGGTTAAGCCCAGTTCCTCAAGCTGCGATTTGAGGGTCACCCCGGCCTGGTCGACCAGCGCGAACGGCCGGCTCGGGGCGAATGGAGTCGTCACCAACAGGCGGTCGCCCTTTGTGCGGACTCCGATGGTCGGCTCCACTTCTTGACGAAGCCTATGCTCAGCCGCCCGGGCGACCGATGCCAGGTCCAGCGAGGTCGTCCCGCCTCGTGCACTTCGCAGAACGGGACCGGTTCGAGGTCGCCGTGGCACCATGATCACCGCGAGAAAGGCGGCGAGCAGAACCAGACCCACTCCCACGAGCACGGCCGCGCCGCTTGAGAGCGGCGCGGACACCCATACCGCAAGAGATTCCGCGGCATTCGTGAACCAGTCCTGAGGGCCGGCGACCCCGTACGTGACGAGGCCGGTGGCCGCCAATGCGGCCACCAGAACCACCAGCAGCCCAAAGAGCCGCGAAACCAGTGCTCGGAGGGAGGGCCAGTTGAACATATCGGATGCGACTACTCTACCCGGATGCGACTACTCGACCCGAGCCCCGGTCGGGGACGGTTCTTCCGATGGGATGTAGAGATCATCGACTTCTATGTTGACCTCTTTCACGATCAGCCCGGTGCCGTCTTCCACCTTGCTGATGACGTTCTCACGAAGCGCCTGGGCGACGATGGGGATGGAGTACCCATATTCCATGACGATGACGAGATCGATGGCGGCTTCCTTCTTGCCGACCTCCACATTGACGCCCTGAGTCAGCGATTCACCGGCCCGGACCCGTCCGACCAGGCGGCGGAACGACTTGCCGAGGCTGCTGACGCCCTCGACCTCCCGAGCCGCGATGCCGGCCATCTTGGCGACAACCGCGTCGGCGATGGTCGTGAAGCCATGGTCGGTCTGGAGGATATAGCCGTCTTTGCCCGCCGCGGTCGTTTCGTCCGCGATTTCTGCTGCGCCTTGTTTGTCGGCCATGTGTGGACTCCCTTCACGTTCTTGGTCTGCATTCTTACGCACGTGAGTGATGCTGCAGTCGGTGCGGTCACCAGTGCCGCATATCGCAAGGGGCAAGTCCCCAGCGCGTCGCACTCGCAAACGTAGAGGACGGGGTCGGGACCGCCGTCAGGGCTGGAAGCCATGCACGCTCCCTACTTGGCGATATAGTGCGCAAGGGCGGCGCCGCCCGCGTCGCGGAGCCACAGTTGGTGGCCCTCGATGCTGTATGTGGCGGTCAGCGGTAGAGCCGCCAGATACGCGGCTTCCTGCGCCATGAGTTCGTCCGGTCCGGCCATGCGCGTGGTGATGATCTGGGCGTCGATGGTCATGGTGCCGTCGTCAGCGGCGGTGTAGCCGGTGTTGTACTGGTTGACGCTGGCACTGCCGGACAGGGTGCTGTCGTCGGCGAAGACGGCGGTGATGGTGCTGTCAAGAGCCGCCGATTGCAGGGCGCCTTTGCCGTTGTTATAGGCGGTGGCCCGCCATTCGGTACCGGTGAGTGGAGTAGGCTCCACGGCATCGTACTTGACGAGCGTCTGTCCCTGTTCGTCGAGGAACTCCAACGACTCCGCCGTGACCGAATAGGTGGCGACCTTCTGCAGGGCGGCGAAGTAGGCATCTTCCTGGGCCATGGCCTCCGGAGGACCGGCCATCTGGGTGGAGACGGCTGCGGAGATCTGGATGGTGTTTCCGGCACCGGTCTCATACGAGGCGCTGTAGCGGTTGACGGTGCCTGAACCGGCCATGGCGCCGTCCTTGAACATAGCGGTGGCCAAGCCCTGCTCCGCGGGGAGCACGGAGTCGACCCCGGCGATCTCGACGGCCACCCAGCTCTTACCCAGCAGGGCGGCGGAATCGTCGGCGTCGCTGCCGCCTCCACAGCCGGCGGCGGTCAGTACCCCCAGCAGGAGGATCGCGGCTCCCAGCAGCGGGACCACAGAGTACGTACGTTTCATTGCTCAGACTCCCGGATCGCGATGGATACCCGGACCAGATACTACCGGCTGCGGCGACGCGATAAACATGCCGCGACTGGGTGGTCGGCGGATCCAGGTCACATGAGTGAGAACACGGGCTCGGCCTCGTCTTTGTGGAAGCAGACGATGGAGCCGTCCTGAGACACCTTGATGCCCAGGCCGAGCGCGGCGAGGACCCGCGCGGCAGCGAGTCGTCCGCCACCGGTGCCGGTCGATGGCGGAGAGTATCGAGTCATGCATATCGCCGCCGCTGATGGCGCGGGCCAGCACCTTCCTCTGCAACGTCCGCAGCACGTCCGGCTCGTAGGCCGTGGAGAGGGCGGGCTCGATCTCACGCAATACGTCGACGAAAGACTTGACGATCTGCTGCGCGGGTAGGCCGAAGGTCTCACCGCGGCGGAGGATCAACCGGTAGGTGTCGGCGCTGTCGACCTTGAAGGTCAGCGAGCGAGGGTCGCGCCGGGCCACGCGTTGTTCCTGGGAAGTGGAGGGGACGGAGCCGGCGAGCCAGGCACCAGAAAAGAGGGGACACAGATACTCCTCAGCGATGCGCCGCAACCGGTCTTGTTCTACCGCCTATTCTCCGTTTCCTCGGGTCATCCTCGTTCACCATCAACGGGGTCGCCACTCTCCGCCAGCAGGAGTGTCAGTGCTTCTCGGAAGCGCTCGCGATCTTCGTCCAGGAAGGGGGTGGGGCCTGTTGTGCGCCCTCCTGCGCGGCGATGGCGCTGCTCCGCATGACGTATGGCCAGTTCGGCGTCGATGGTGGCAGGCAGATAGCGGCGGCCACGCGGACTCAATGCGCGCGAGCCTCGACCCAAGGCCATGGCCGCCAGCCCGGTGTCCGCCGTCACCACGATGTCTCCCGGGTTCAGCCGGGGCACCATGGCGAAGTCGGCGGAGTCTGGCCCCGATGCCACCTGCAGGATGTCCACCCCCGCCCGCCCCGCGTAGCGGGCAAGGTTCTGCGAGTGGTTGGCGACTAAGACGACGGGCAAGGAGCGTGACCGCGCCAACGATATGGCGTCCCGGGTGACAGGGCAGGCATCCGCGTCGATGAAGACCGTGATCATACGGAGACTATACCGAGCCGCACCGGCATGGACGAGGGCCGACTACCCGGTGCGAAGCGACACAGCGTCGTCCTCCTGGAACACCGTGTCTGCGTCATCCCTCCCGAACGCCGCGTCCTTCGCATCCAGCGCATCAGGCACGTCTGTCGATCCGCGGACGTCCGGCACGTCCGGCAACGGAGCGAACAGTTCGTCCTTGGCGACCTTGCGGTGCAGGTAATGCTTGTCCCATATCTCAGCGGTGATGGCTTCGAATCTCCGGTTGTAGGCCACCAACCCGGCCGTGTACTCGGGGTCTACGAGCGTCTCGGCGGCGTTGGAGTCGGTCGGGAGCGGCTCGTACTGCAGCAGTAGTCGCTCCAGTTCGTCGTGGTGGTCGCGGTTGGGGCACGGCGTGATCATGTTCCGGTCGTCGTCGACGTAGTCGTATTGCCATTGGCGGACGGCCTGGAAGAAGGGATCTTGCCACACGTCGTTCAGAGTCTTGCCCTGCGCGTAGACATCGCGGATGTTGAGTGGGGAATAAGGCATGAACACGCAGGGCGTCACGGCGCCGTTCCAGTCTATGTAGAAGTAGCCGCCCTGCCCGTGTCCGCCCGCCGCTATGCAGCCATCCACACACGTACCGTGGTTCCAGAAATCGGCCAGGAACAGCTTCTTCTCCCGCACGATCTCCCATGATCGCTTCCACATCCACGCCCGTTGCTCGGGAGTGGGCATCAGATCGAGGGTGTATGAGCGCCCGATGGGCATGTAGTGGAACATGAAGGCGAGCATGGCGCCTCTGTCCATCATGAAGTCGATATATTCATCGGACAGGATCTCTTCCACGTTATGGCATGTGGCCGTGAGTGAGATGCCGAAGGGAACCTCGTCCCGGTTCAGTCGCTCCATCACCCCCATGACCCTGTCGAATATACCGTCACCGCGTCGCGCATCGGTGAGCTCCTTGAATCCCTCCACGGACAGGAACAGCAGCGCGTTGCCGGACTGGGAAAGGCGCCTGCTGGTTTCGTCGTCGATGAGGGTGCCGTTGGTAAAGACCATGAAGAAGCAATCTTGATGCTTCTCGAACAGGTCCATGATGTCCTTGCCTTCGGACCGGTAGGCGAAAGGCTCGCCGCCGCTGATGACGAAGAAGCGCTCTCCCCACAGGGCCTTGGCCTCGTTCAAGATGCGGTCGACGAGGCTCCATTCGAGGGCGTTCCTGCGGTCGTCCGAGTCGGAATAGCAGCCCGGGCAGCGAAGGTTGCAGGCCTTGCCGGGAGCCATGAGTAGGAAGCTTGGAGCCCGCTTGCCAAACGCTTCCTGGAACTGTTCCCGCTGCTCCGGGTTCCCTCGATCGATGAAGAGGGTCTTGACCAGGACCTGGAGCATCCCTCGCAGGTAGGCGTCGGAGAGGTGGTTGCCTTGCAGAGCACGACGAAGGGATTCCATGATGGCCATTCCCATGGCGATGCGATCATCCTGAACGCTGGGCAGATAGGTGGAGTCCGAGCGAGAAGCCTTGAGCGTCCTCAGCAGATACTTTTGGACTTCTCTGGCGACCACCCGCTGAGCCAGAGGGTTCTTCGCGATCCGTACCAGCTGGGGCGTGGACGCCGTTGAGAGTCTCTCTACCATGAGGTGCAGCGTTTTGGATGTCGACGCGTTGTATGCCATGGGTCTTCCCTCCTCAGCGATGGGTGCGAAGTGAGAAAGGTCGGAAGATGCGCCTGTGTTGTACCATCATCGCCGCCCTTCAGCGCACGTGACCATGGGTACCAGACGATCCCAGTCTAACACGAGGTTTTTTGGGCCGGCGGCCGCCTGCATGGTGGCCCACGCGCCCTGCGCGCCTCGGATGACCTCGTCTTCCTCTAAACTGGGGAGAAAGGATAGAGTCGGCGTCGTTCGCGGCGCCGTGCGTGGAAACATCGAAGGATGGGGGTCGAGATGGGTGGTGTGAAAGAGCCGGTGCTGATCGGTGGTTACCGGTTGGGACGGCGGCTGGACGCAGGCGGGTCGGCGGAGACATACGAGGCCACAGGGCCGGGCGGGGAGATCGTGGCGCTGAAGGTGCTGCGTGACATCTCGCCGGAACTCGCTGGGGATATGTCCGCGCGTCTGGAAGCCGCCGCCGCGCAGTCCGGGGGGCGCCTCGGCCTGATCATCCCGACCGCGTGGGGCCGCGATGGGGATGACTTTTACGCGGTGCGCGACTACGTCCCGGGCATCGATCTCGGGAGCATGATCGAGGTGAGAGGACCGCTGGAGCCGGATCTCGCGGTGCGCTATGTCGCACAGGCCGCTGCGGCGGTGGCCGCCATCGCGTCCCAGGGCGTGTCCCACGGCAACCTCAAGACCTCCAATCTGTTGCTTTCGGCCGAGTCCGACGAGGTGAAGGTGCTGGGGTGGGGGATGGCCGTCGCGAATATCATTCCCGAGGGAGATAGCCGGGCGGCGGTGACGGCCCACTACCTCAGTCCGGAGCAGATCCAGAGCGGCCTGGTGATCCCGCAGTCCGACGTCTACGCGCTTGGGGTAATCCTGTATGAGTTGGTGACCGGGGTGGTGCCGTTCGAAGGTTCTTCGGCCGCGGAGGTGGCCCAGAAGCACCTGACCGTGTCGCCCACCCCCCCGAGTCAGCGCCGGGCTGACGTGCCGGGTCTGATCGACAAGGTCGTCGCTCGCGCACTCCAGAAGGACCCATCCGCCCGCTACGGGTCGGCGGAGGAGATGCGGAAGGCGCTGGTGGGCCTGTAGCGAGACCTCGTCCTGAGCGGGCGCGGGTCTCTGCTCCGCGGCGGTGGGTACCCGCCCTACTTGGCGACGTACTGCGCCAGGGTGGCGCCGCCTTCGTCGCGCAGCCATAGTTCGTTGCCTTCGATACTGTATGTGGCAGTCAGGGGAAGGGCAGCGAGATACGCGGCTTCTTGGGTCATGAGTTCGTCCGGTCCGGCCATGAAGGTAGTGACGATCTGCGCGTCGACGGTCATGGTGCCATCGTCAGAGGCGGTGTAGCCGGTGTTGTACTGGTTGACTCCGGCGTTACCGGACAGAGTGTCGTCGTCGGCGAAGACTGCCGTGATCGCGCTGTCGGTGGCCAACGACTGTAGTCCTCCCCTGCCGTTGTTGTAGGCGGTGGCCTGCCATTGGGTGCCGACCAGCGGAGTGGGCTCCGAGGCCTCGTACTTGACGAGGGTGGCTCCCTGGCCGTCCAAGAATTCCAGGGACTCAGCCGTGACCACATATCCGGCGACCTTCTGCAAAGCTGCGAAGTACGCGCCTTCTTGGGCCATGGCTTCCGGCGGTCCGGCCATCTCGGTGGAGGCTATTGCGGCGATCTGAATGGTGTTTCCGGCACCGGTCTCATACGAGGCGTTGTAGCGGTTGACGGTGCCGGAACCGGAAATGGCGGCGCCGTCGAGCATGGCGGTGGCCAAGCCCTTCTCGGCGGGAAGAACGGTGTCGACCCCGGATAATCTCGACGGCAACCCAACTCTGTCCCTGGAGGGCGGCGGAATCGTCGGCCTCGTCTCCGCCGCCGCACCCGGCAGCGACGCCCAAGACACTCAGCAACACGGTCGCAACTCCCAGAAGTACTACTACAGAGCGAAGACGTGTCATGGCTCATACTCCCGAATCGAGGTGGCTGTTCGCAGTGGTACTATCGACGACTGTCGCGCGGCAGACGTTCCGCACCGAAGACTGGACCTCGCAGCACGCGCGGATCCGGCTCGTGAACGAGACCTCCTGGGTGCCTGAGAAGTGCACAGCATCTCCGGCGAACCGGGGGCGGAGCAAAGCGCCTACAGGTCCCGCTGAAGGCCGCTCCTTACAGGGCCCGCATGCGGTTGCCCCTGGGTTTGTGTTCCACTTCAGCCAGCCCTAGAACCTCGAGCACCGGCGGGACGTAGTTGGCGAAACGTCCGCGCAGACCCTTCTTAAGTCCGAACCAGCCGCCTACCGGATTCCCCGCAGAGCGGGCCCACTCCTCAACGGTGCCTTCTGCCGGTGTCTTCTGTTCGTCGGCGCTCCCAAGCGGCACCCAGTCGCCACGCTCCTTGAGCATGGCGTGCAGATCGTCGATCGCTGGCAGCAGGTAGCGAACTTCGGTCTTCGCGGCCATCACCACCAATGCCGGCGGGGTGGCATGTTCGTCGCGATAGGCTTCGAGTTCGGACTGCCCGCTGGGAGTCTTGAGCTGCCAAGGGTCATCTCTCGTGCCGCTTCCTTGAACTCCCTTCATTGCCATGCGCCGCCTCCTCCTCGTTGCATCATCTGTCTGGACGACCATTCCCGGAAAGGGGATGAGGCTATTCTCCAGTGCCCGCGGGCAGATGGGCCTGCCGGTAGAAGCCGGACTCTTGACAACCGGACAGCATCTATCTATCAATGGGTGGAGTCCCTAACTGATGGAGGCGACGGTGGCTGAGAGAAAGTACGACAAGTACTTCCAGAGAGAACCCTGGGGAATCCCAAATAAGGCGAACACGGACCCTGACCAGCCGCTCTACATCGGCATCAATCAGGAAGGCCCCGCTGAGGGCTGGGACGAACCTTTTACACAGGTGTTGCGCCCCATCTACAAGCCCTACCTCATGATCCCCAAACCGCACAGCCACAACTGTGCCGAGTTCCTCTACTTCATTGGGGGGAACCCTATGGATTTCGCAGATTTTGGCGCGGAGATCGAGTTCGTCATGGGTGAGGGCGATGACGCTGAGACCTACAACATCACCAGTACTACCTGGATATACATCCCCAAAGACCTGCCGCACGCCCCGCTCGACTTCAAACGGGTGGACCGGCCGATCATGTTCGGGCACATCATGTTCGCGCCCGGTTTCGCGTCGACCACCAACTTCAACCCGGACAAGAGCTAGCAGGAGCCGACCTTATCGGCGCGCCCGACACCGGGGCGCTGCCGGAGGGCTACCCAGGCGAGAGACCGACGAGCGCGAGGCGGCCGACTTGGGCCGCCTCGCGCTCGTCGTTGAGGCATGGTGCTGGTGTGGTCGGCCCTAGCGCGGAGATCCGCTAGGGCTGGGTCTGTAGCTCCAGGGACCACGGCGAAGACGTGGGCACCGAATTGATCATCACGTACGTACCATCCAGGTCTGAGACCGTCTCGATGGGCGCGGACGGCAGCAGGGTGAGCACGGTCGCTCCCCGGACTGCGTCTAGGAGCGAGGAGGGATCGGTGACCATGTCGGCGGGCACCACGGCCAGTATGACTCCGTCCGGTACGCCCGTATCCACCATGTCAAGGACGACCCGAGCCTCCCCGCTGACAGTGAAGGGCTCGCTTACCAAGATGCCGGCCAGGTCTTGCCAGGGTGCGTCGCTCGAACTGAGTGTCGCTATGGTCGACCAGCCTTCGTTCGTTGCGGCCTGAGTAGTCGCTGTGTCGTTCGCTGGAGCCTGAGTAGTCACTGTTGGAGCCTGAGTGGTAGAGGTATCGGCTGCCGGAGCCTGCGTGGTGGCTGTCTCCGGGGCCTGTGTCTCATCCGTGGTCCCGCTATCAGAACTCCCGCAGCCTACCACGGTGAGGGCGACGATCAGCATGGCGGCCAAAAAGAGACAGGTCCTTCGCAGCATGGTGTTCTCCTTGTCGTGGGCGGGGCCGGCCCATTATATAGATTCACCTACAGGCCTGGTGTCGCCGCTCGCGGGCAGGGCGGAAATGAGCCCCGTGATCGCTCTTGTCGTGTAACCTTGCGGGGTGCGTCTGCTCAAGATAATCGCAGTGATCTTTGGCATCTTGTTCGTCCTCGCGGGGGCCGCCGCCGTGACGTCGGGCGGCTTCGTCCTTGGCCTCAGCCGCTCCCTCGGTTCCCCCTCTGGTTTCTTCATGACCCCCAGCCAGACGGTCGGCAGCAACGGGTTTGCGCTGACAGTGCCCGCCATCAACGGGCAACTCTCGGGTCCCTGGGAGAGGTGGGCACTGTCTCGCGCGGAGGCCGTCGTGCGCCTGAGCGCCTCCTCCAAGTTGCCCGCTCCGGTCTTCATCGGCGTCGGCCCGACCGCACGTGTTTCGGAGTATCTATTGGGTGTTCCCCGCGACCGGGTCACCGGTATCGACCTGAGAGCAGGGTCGGTCGACTACGATCACGTGAACGGGCGGACACAGCCTGCCCCTCCAGGAGAACAGAGCTTCTGGGCGGCCGAGATCGCCGGGACCGGCACCCAGACTTTGGAATGGACACTACGAGAGGGCGACTGGGCGGTGGTCATCATGAACGCCGACGCGAGCGCGCCGGTCGCTGCCGACGTGAGGCTCGGCGCGCGCTTCGGGGTGATCTACCCCCTGATCGCCGGCCTGACGGCGATCGGCGTCGTGCTGCTGGCCATAGGTGCCGCTCTGATCGTTTCTGGATCGCGATCCCGACCGACAGACGTCGAGACCCCGCCGCAGATGGTCAGATACGGACCCTGACCTTCGTAGTCGTGCCCCTGCTATATTGACCCCCATGGAGTCGGACGCCATAGCCGCTGAAGCTGGTGCAGGGATTCTCGGAGACGAAGAGCTGACCGAACTGCAGCGGCGGCGCTGGTATGCCCTGGCGGTGGTCTCGATCGGATCCTTCATGACCCCGTTCGACGCCAGCATCGTGGCGGTGGCCCTGCCGTCGATGGGGGCGGATCTCCACCTCAGTTACTCCCAGGCTCTCTGGGCCCAGGCCGCCTATCTGCTCGTCACCAGCGTGCTTCTCATCCCTGCCGGACGCTTCAGCGATTCACGCGGTTTGGTCCGCTACTACCTTTTCGGCATCGCCGTCTTCGCCCTCGGGTCGGTGGTGGCCGCTCTCTCGGTCAACGGTTCCATGCTGATCGCCGGGCGCTGCGTCCAGGGAGCGGGCGGTGCCTTCATGTTCGCGACCTCGGCGGCCATCGTGACGGCCGCCTTCCCCGCGCGAGAGCGGGGGAAGGCTTTGGGACTGAACACCACGGCCGTCTATTTGGGCCTCACGCTTGGCCCCGTCCTGGGAGGGCTGATAGTCACGCACGCCCATTGGAGCTGGATATTCCTCATCAACGTGCCCATCGCCGTGGTGACCGTGGTGGTGGGATGGACCCTCATCGGGGTCGAGCGGCGCGACCGCCTGACAGAGAATCTCGTGCGGCCATCCCGGCACATCGATTGGGCCGGGGCGGCCCTTCTCGGAGCAGCGCTGGTGTCCTTGTTCGTCCCACTCACGTATTCACCCTTGTGGGGATGGTCCAGCGCGAAGACGATCGGCCCTCTCGCCGCGGCCGCCGTTCTCTTCGCAGCCTTTGTTGTGGTGGAGGATCGAGTGCGTGAGCCTATGTTGGATCTCGATCTGCTCCGCAAGAACAGGGTCTTCAGGGGTGCTAACGCCGCTGCGCTGGTCAACTACATGGCCGTCTTCGCGGCCACCACGCTGACCGCTGTGTTCCTACAGGTAGTCCAGGGGCTTTCCGCTCAGCAGGCAGGTCTGATGCTGTTGGCGCAGCCGGTGCTGATGGCCGTGCTCTCTCCCTTCACAGGGCGCTTCTCCGACCGGGTCGGCTCCCGCGTTCTGGCCACGCTGGGCATGGGCGTGATCGCAATTGGCATGCTGCAACTCTCGCTTGCGTCCATCTCGGTGGGGCGGGTGTTATTCGCACTGGGCACCATAGGCGTGGGCATGGCTCTCTTCAGCGCCCCGAATATCTCCGCGGTCATGGGCTCTGTCGACCGCTCTCAACTCAGCCTGGCCGCAGGGTTCTTGAGTACCATGCGCTTCACCGGGCAGGGCATTTCCATCGCCGTCCTTGGAGCCATCGCCGCCTCACAACTGGGGTCCGAGGGGGGAAGGATGGTCTTCCTGGGAGAGACTGCAAGTGCCGCCGGCGCCCAAGCCTTTGCCGACGGCTTTCAGGTGGCCATGATGGTAGGGGCCGTGCTGGCCGCTATCGGTGCGGCCTTCGCGTGGACCGCAAGGCCGGGAGAGCGCCGCAGTCCCTAGGTGCTGGCCCGCTCGCCCGTGACGGCGAGCGCGGCTTGTCTGGTCTCGAAGACGCGAAAACGCGGATCGGCGAGGAGTCCTTCGATCTCCAACAAGCGCTGGATCTCCGGGCTGGCACCTATTACTCCCAGCCATCCCCGTTCCAAGGCTCCCACTCCCGCCAGGAGAACGGACACGCCACTGCTGTCCATGCAGTCGATTTCGCTGAGATCCAGGAAGATGATGTTGTGGCCGGAGTCCAACCACTTGTGCAGCGCTGCCCGCAGATCTGCGGCCCCGCTCTGGTCCATGCAGCCGGTCGCGACCAGCATGGGAATGTACCCCAGCGCCGCCGTTCTCAATTCCATCGCCACTCCATCCCTCCTCGCGCAAAGCAGAGGATGTATTCCTGTCGGCAGAATGGTAGCAGGCGGGCGGCGGCCCCCTGGGCTGCGGCTAGCAGGAAGCCCTATGCCGCGGTTCGGCAGCCACTTCGACCCGGTTGCGGCCTGCCGCCTTGGCCTGGTAGAGAGCTTCGTCGGCACGACGCACGAGGTCCCAGGCCTCGGCGTCATGGGCGCTCATGCAGGCGACACCCGCGCTGAGAGTGAGCTTGATCGGCGAGTCTACACCCGGCGCTGTGTGGGGGCGGACTTCGGTTGCCGCGCGGATCCTTTCCGCGATCGTGCGGGCGCTGGAGAGGTCGGTCTCGGGGAGGATGATCACGAGTTCTTCCCCTCCGTACCGTACAGGGACAGGCTCTCGACCTACGCGCACGGGTATGTCTGAGGCTCTCAATTGTGTCTGTATGAGATCCGCGACCTGCCTCAGTACGCAGTCCCCGACCACGTGGCCGTGGGCGTCGTTCACACGCTTGAAGAAATCGAGATCCACAAAGACCAAGGATAAGGTCCTACCATAGCGGCGCGCCCTGGCATACTCGAACCTGATCTGTTCGCGAAAGTAGCGATGGTTGAAAAGCCCCGTGAGTTCGTCGACGAAGACCCTCTCCTGTAAGGCGTCCCGTTCCTCCTCCACGCGCTGGGCTTCGCTCGTCATTTGCTCCAGCGAGTTCTGCTTCTCAAGCACCATGACCACGGCGTCGGCGTTGGCAACGGCAAGCGCAGCCGATTCCTCCTCCAGTTCTTTGGCCTTTCTTTCCAGCTCGCACCTGACTCCCTCCAGCTCGGTGCGCTTCTCCTCCAACTGGAAGACACACTCCCGTGATGCCTCGGCCTCGAGAACAGCGTCCACAGCGGCCTCTGCAATTGCGCGGGACTGCACCTCGAGCTCGGCTCTGGCCTCCTCGATAGCCTGGTTCTGCAGCCTGAGTTCGTCGTTTTGGGCTGTGAGTTGTGCTGCCAGAGCACTCATCTTCTCGGTGATCTCCACAGCCTGGGCATTGGCTTCGGCGACGGCCCGGGCCTGGCTGTCGAGGTCCGAGAGGGCTTCCGTGATCGATCTCTCGAGACGGGCCAGGTCTTCGCCAGCCTCCGTGAGGAGACCCTGTTCGATGGTACGGCGTAAGCGGTCGAGGTCCAGAAAGACGCGTTCGTCCATTGTTCAGCCGCCGATTCTACCGTTCTCGGGCGTTAGAGGGTCACGACGGAGGCGCTGAGGACCTGATCTACCACATGGGTCAGGCCCGCCAGCTCGGCTCCGGGGAGAAGCCCGGTGTCGTCGGCGACGGAGCAGTAGAACTCATGACATGGGCTGCAGACGAGAACCTTGCCGCCCAGCTCGCTGAACTGCTCTATGTGAGTCGCCAAGGGGTCAAAGCCGTCGATGCGCACCTTGTTGCAGGCGCTCTGCCGGGACCAGAACGTGCCGCCCATTGTCATGAAGACGGTGGTGTCGACTCCGGAGACCAGTGACGAGACGCCCATTGCGAAAGCGAGGGTCGCCCGATTGCCTCGATCTTCGGGACCGGTCGTGAGTATGATCATCAGCTTACTATCCGGCACTTTTCCTCCCGTGGTCAGCTGGCGCGCCGCACCAAGGCGGTGAACGTCGATTGTTCGCGACGCAGTTCCACCAAGTCGTTGCCGGTTCGGCGGCACCAGGCCTCGACGTCAAGCTTGAAGGCCGGATCGTCGGCGGTGACCTCTAGCAATCCACCGGGACCCAATTCCTTCAGTGCTCTACTCACCTCAAAGAGCGGCTTAGGACACTTGAGCCCGGTCGCATCAAGTTTGTTGTTCATGTGATCCCTTTCTTGGGCCGGATGATTCAGACGAAGAGCGTGACGCGACCATCGAGCGCGGCCTCCATGAAGGTAGCCACGCCGCACGGTTCCAACCCCGGGTAGTCGATTAGTTCGTCCATGCGGATGCCCATTAGATCCATGCTCATGTCGCAAACCTTGATCTGTACCCCGGATTCCTTGGCCATCTCCAGCAGCTCATCGCAACCTGCGAGCTGCTTCTCGCGCATCCGCCGCTTGATCATGGCTGTGCCGAGCCCGCCCATGTGCATGCGCGATAGCTTGAGTCCACTCGTCCCGCGTGGAAGCATGCGGCCGAGGACTCGATCGGTCATGGACCTATCGACGTTCCCTCCGCTGGCGCGGCGTAGGGCTGCGGTCGCCCAGAATGTGAAGAACAAGCAGACGTCGGCTCCCATCGCGGCCGCTCCCGTGGCTATGGTGAGGCCGGCCAGGATCTTGTCCAGATCACCACTGAAGACCACCAAGCAGACCCCGTCGGCCGCGAGGGGGTCTGCCGCCGCGCGGCTGGGGCGAGTGGAATGGAGGGCGGTTTCAAGCGCCTCGATCCGCTCCTCAAGGGTCTTCTCCATCGTGAGAACGGTCATCTGTCAGCTCTGCCCCACGCGCTCGTCTGTACATCGGCCTCTCGGGATTCGTTGTCGGCACATGAGTTCCCCGGGTTTAGAGACGATTCGACGGGCGGGGCCGGCACCGTAAGAACAAGGCGGTGGAGTTACTCCGCTTCCCTGGCGCCGCGTGGAGCCCTCGGATGTAGCCGGGGAACGAGAGCCCCGACAGTTGCGCCGGCCAGCGATCCGGCCATCACGTCGGTGTAGAAGTGCCTCCCGGCACCCACTCGCGCCGCCGAGATGACTGCCGCCCCTCCGGCTAGGAGCATCCACGGCCCCATGGCTCTTCTACCGCGGAGGCGGCTCATCATAGCGTTCGCCGCCAAGGCTCCGGTCGTGTGAGCGCAGTGGCCGGAGTAGAAAGAGCCGTAGCCGCGGGCCTCACGTTGCAGATCGGGGAACAGGGAGGTGTAGACGCGAGGAACAGGCCGGGCTGCCACCGTCTTCACGACGATGTTGGCGGCGGCGTTGACGGCGATGACCTCTGCGCAGACCAAGAGGTCCTTGAGCACTTCGCGGTGGGGGCCGTGCTCACGAAGGGACGAGACCACGGGAGTGAGCAGCGCCGCGATCTCCACGACAGAACTCAGCTTGTCCAGCAACCGGCTGTGCCACTGGACCACCTCTCGGTCAAAGGGATTTATGACCTCCTCGTCGCAGGGGAAGCAGTATGGCTCGACGAGCCGTTTCCTCACCGGTCGGCCAAGTAGTGCAACGAGCGCTGCAGCCGCCAGCACGAGCCCGTCGTAGCGCCAAGAGACCGCAAAGGACCAACCCTCGTCCGCGGCGACGGCGGCTTCGCGACCATCGATAGTATCCACCATAGTGCTGCCATTAAGCAGCAAGGGGTATCCCTTGTCAAACGGGGTGGGTGGCCATGGTCCTCAAGGTAGCGTTGCTACAGAGACGTGAATGCGCGCAAGGCTATGTAGACCGCGACCACCCCCAGCATGATCACGCTCACCTTGAAGCCGGGTGTGCTGTCACGCAACCCCAGCCACTGCCACTTCCCTATCGCATCGCGCTGCCTCTGACGCAACCGCTGTCGCTTTTCGCGCACGTGGGTTCCTTTCCGACCGGCTCCCAGTTACCTGTCGGCATCCGACGCGACCGGCCTTAGGTGGGCGGGCCGAACAGGCCCCCGTCCTGAGGAGAGCCACCTTCTGCGCCTCCGGTCGAAGCTGCGCTGGGTTCGCCCAGGACGTCAACGATGACGCGGGCGAACCCAGCGCGTCGAGCATGCGCGTCGCTGAGCCCTCTACTGAGGCCCTTCTCCGCAGGCGCCGCAGGCGCCTTCTACGCAGTAGTATCCACCCAACAGGTCATACTGCTTGTAGACCGCGCAGTCCGCACAGATGCAGCCCTGCATGGCCGGTGTCGTCGGACTCTTGCCCCTGGCGCAGAACAGTGCGCCCTCTCCGGGATAGGTTGGGCAGCTGCCGCAGTCGCAGCGTGTCGCGTTCTCCTCAACGTCGCGCACAATGGTCATGGGACTCCTCCTCGGAAGACACTCTATACGCCCAATGATTCCAGGACGACCGGAGAACGAAACCCCCGGATGTTCGCTGCCGCGTCGTTTACTCGATGGTGATGACCACGTTTCCCTTCTGTGGCCCTGGTCGACGAAGCAGCGAGCTTCGACGATCTGTAGGTAGACGCCTTTCGGTTTCAGCACCTTCGTGCAGGCGGAGAAGGAACCTTCGTCCATCGCCCGGGCGCGACCGCGGGTCAGACCCGGCTATTCCGACAGCCTGAACGGTGGGTAACGATCGGTGATCAGCAGGATCGCGTACGCTTCCACGCGCAGGGTCCAGCGGTTCACCCCCACCACGTAGCTGAAGAGTCCCCGTGGGTATCTGCCCGTGAAGAGGATGGCGAACCAGGCGATGATGACGCACACTGCTACTCCGATCCACAGGAAGAACAGCACGATCCAATGGGGGACCGTCAGGAGCCACTTGACGATCGGCAGCCCCCGGCTCAGTTGCTGCGCATCAGGGTAGTCGAAGGAGAGGTGGACTGCCTGTTCCTCGTCGGTCGAGGGGTACTCGTCGCGTAGCAGGAACGCATATGCGGCCACACGCATGAGGAATTGGGACAGGTTGAGGTTCCAGTCGAACCACCAACGGGGGTACTTTTTGCGGAAGAGGATCATGAGCACGAGCGGCACGAAGAGAAAGCCGCCCACCGCCCACGACCACGAGTAGACCTCCGTTCCTTCCACCGAGATAGTTCCCGACCCGATCAGCCCCGCGATGATGGCGATGGGGATGATCCACAGGAAACGGAAAAAGCTGCTCAGTCGCTTGAGCGGCCTGTCGGGGTAGTCCACATTGAAGTTCAGAGGGTAAGGCGGCTCTGGCTGGTACGGAGGCGCCGGCGGGGGCGGGGGAGGTGGAGCGTACTGCCCGGGCGGAGGAGTCCCGCCGGTTGGGATGGGCTGATTCTGTTGGCCTTGTTCCATGGTGCGCCTCCATAACGGTCGAGCATGGTGGATAGCATGCCTTCAGTCTGACAAGGGCCACTCTACTCGGAATCGGCTGAACGGGGGAGTTCTGACACTGACCAGGTGGCCAGCATTCGGCTCCCAGGCCGCCTCTCGTTTCGGATCCCCTGTTTCGGGTCCCCGCAGGGTGGGGTAGAGCATACATTGGAGATCTCCCACGGGGGCTGGGAGCGAGTGCCTCAGGTGTTGCAGGCCGGGGGACGTCAACATCGAATCGACGACCAGGGAGGGTGGACATGCGCGGCTGGGCCGTGAACATCGAAGAAGCGACGAACGCCAACGGCAATTTTCTCGAGGTCATCCACACCGGAGAACAGAGCCAGGTGACCCTCATGAGCGTCGAACCGGGAGATGACATCGGGAACCACGCGCACCGAGATATCGAGCAGTTGGTCCGTGTCGAGAGCGGGAGCGGCCGTCTCACCGTGGGTCCGAAACGCGACCGAGTGGACGAGACCCATGAACTCGCAAAGGGATGGATGGCGTTCATCCCCGCGGGCGCATGGCACAACATAGTCAATACGGGCGATGTGGCCCTGAAGCTTCAGCTTGTCCACTCCCCTGCCAAACGCTGGCGAGACGATGTATACGGCACACGTTCCGAGGCCATCGCGGCCGACGAGGAGATGGACCGTGAAGTGACCATGGGTATGGCGGGAGCCGTCGGCTTCGGGGCGTGATCGCTACTCGATGGCTCCTGATCCTCTGCTAGTTCGGTTCAGTTCTCTCCTCGAGGACAGGAGCATGGAAGGTCCTGTCTTGGACTTGGCCTGCGGTGCGGGGGAGAACGGGCTCTTCTTGGCCGGCCGGAACCTGCCTGTCATTCTTGCGGATCGATCCCCGGAAGCGCTGGAAGTCGCCCGGAGGTCGGCAGAAGAGCGGAGACTGACGGTGCGGTTCTGGGAGGTCGACCTGGAAACCGGCAAGGAATCCTCTTGAGGAGGAGTACTACCGGTCGATCCTCGTCTTCCACTACCTCCATAGGCCGCTCATCCCCTATCTACGAAAGGGCATCCGCGGGGGAGGGATCCTCATCTACGAGACCTTCACCAGCGAGCAGCCAAAGTACGGCCGTCCTCACAATCCGGACTATCTCCTGCAACCAGGAGAGCTGGCCGGGTGGTTCCAGGACTGGCGAGTCATCCACTACTTCGAGGGTGAACTGGAGGACCCGCGAAGGGCGATGGCCCAGATCGTCTGTCGGAAGCCCAGCGAGTGATGTCGCGGCGCGCAGCTACTGGACTAGCCGGTATTCGGCGGGTAGTTTGAGATAGACGGTGTCATCCTGCTCCGGGCGAGGCCCTGGGGTCGAGCATGCTGCGCCACAGGTCCTTGCTTGCTCCAACGACCACCACCGGGGGTGAGCAACATGTATCTGAGCCACTTGTTGACGGATGAGCAGCACGCAATACGCGACATGGTCCGCAGTTTTGTCGAGCGGGAGATCATCCCCAAACGGGAACAACTGGAGCAGGACCGCGCAGCCGTGGAGGAGATCCTCCGCAAACTCGTGGATCTGGGCATCCAGCGCAGCGGCTACCCAGAGGAGTATGGAGGGGACGGCGGAGCTTCGAACGTGACGCTGAGCATCATCTGCGAAGAGTTGGCGCGGGGTGACGCGGGAGTGAGCTTGAGTGCGGGGATCAACGCTGGGATGATCCTTCAGCCGGCGGTGCTTGCGGGAAACAAGGCGGTGCTCGATCGCTTCGTGCCCGCGTTCTGCGGTGATCGAGTGGAGTATGCGTGCCTGTCGATGACCGACGCCACGGGCGGAGCCGACACGGAGAACCCCCTTCTCGGAGGTCGTGGGATCAAGGCCCGGGCAAGGCTTGAGGGGGACGAATGGGTTATAGACGGTAACAAGTCGTGGCCTACCCACGCCGGCATCGCCAGCGTCTACTTGACCGTGTGCCAGACCGACCCCTCTCTCGGTGAGGACGGCGTGGCACTCATCTACGTGCCGGCCGACGCGCCCGGTCTGTCGTTCGGAAAACCGGAACGCAAGATGGGATATCACACCTCCGTCAACGCCAGCGTGTTCTACGACGCCGTGCGGGTGCCTGCCGAATACCGGGTGGCCGGTGCGGGAAAGGACGCGCACTTCTACCACGCCATCGCCTCGGGAGCCCAGTGGCACAACGCGACGCAATCGCTGGGCATCTCCCAGGCGGCTTTCGACATCGCTCTGGAATACACGGGAACCCGAATAAGCAACGGCAAACCGGTGCGCGAGTGGTCGTTGGCCGCCGGCATCATCGCCGACATGGCCATCAAGCTCGAGATCATGCGCGGCTCCATCTACAATCTGGCGACCATGATGGACGAGCATGGAGCCTACCCGCCGCTCTTCTCCAAGGAGATGGTCGCGAAGGCGAGCATCGTGCGCAGTTTTTCGGCCGATGCCTCTGTGTGGATATGCAACAAGGCGGTGGAGCTACTCGGTTCGAACGGTCTCTCGCCGGAGTACGGCTTGGAGAAGTGCCTTCGTGACGCCAAGATCACTCAGGTGGTGCTGGGAGGTCAGCAGATCGCCAAGTACCGCGTGGCCAACGGGTATTACGACTACGCGGTGTAGTCACTGCGCCCGTGGAGTCTGACAGGGACAGTGTCGGTGGGACAGACCGAACGCTACTACGATCCCACGGCGCCTCCGATCCAAGACGAGTAGAGCGGGGCAGACCCAGACCCCGGGTACCGCTTGCGCGACACCCTGGACTCCTAAAGAGCCTCGTCGTCAGTGGATGCCCGACCGGCCTCCTCAGTCGCAGCTTCAGGTGCCCGCTGCAGCTTCAACAACGCTGCAGGCGGCGAAAGAACTTGTAGTTCTCGCCTCCTCTGGGGCATGAGCAGTGAAATCTGCTCGCTCCTCGCGCGGGTGACGAGAGCCGCGCTCCGGATGGTAGCGGCACTTAGGTCCGCGACAGCCGTGCGGGTGACGCTCGGTGTCGGCACAGATGACTGGTCCGGCCTCGGATGAGGCTATGCGGAGGCGTTCCTCCAAGAAACGCTCCGTCTCCGCCAGGCAGCTTCGGACGAAGGCTTTGCAGCAGCCTGGCTCGGCCTCTTCGGCCGTCACAGAGGCTAGGCGGCTTACCAGCTCCATTGTCGCCCGTGTCTCCGGGCCCTTGCCGCACTGCGCGCCGACCAGGACGCTATAGCAGGCTCCCAGCGCCGGGACGACCCCACTCTGAGGTGCAGAGCAAGGGGTTTGCACTAGGGCCGGGCGTGCCCGGAGCTGTTGTGTTTGGCCCCACCCCGGTCTGTCGCTTCCGGCATTGCTTTCAGCTTTAATGAGCGAATGGTCTAGAGTGAACGTATCATCGAGTCATCGAGTCAGAGGGGTCGCCGTGACTGTGGAGTCGTTCTTTTCGGCTATCGCCGCGCTGTCCGGTCTTCTGTTCGTCGTAGGAAGCATGCTTGGCACGGGCTTGAGCCTATCGGTGGCTCAGATCGTGCGTCCGTTGAAGAACGTCCTTCTAGTCGTACTGGCGCTTGTGGCGAACTTTGTCCTGGTGCCCCTGCTCGCCTACGGCATCACCAGACTGCTTCCCTTGGATGAACCGCTGCAGAACGGGTTGATCGTGCTCTCGACTGTCGCCGGCGCACCCTTCCTATTGAAGGAGGTGCAGGCCGCCAAGGGAGATGTCCCCCTCAGCGTCGGCCTGATGTTTCTCATGATGGTCGTGACGATCGTCTACGTGCCGCTGGTACTGCCCCGATTGTTGCCGGGGGTAGAGGTGAACGCCTGGGATATCGCCAAGTCTCTTATCGTCACCATGCTCGTACCCATCGTCTTGGGTCTGCTGTGGAGGTCCCATTCGGAAGAAAGCGCGCAGCACTGGGCCCCGCTAATGAACAAGCTTTCCGGGGTGGCTCTGCTCGTGTTGCTGGTCACAGGGCTGGGGTTGAATATCTCCAACATCATCAGCTTGATCGGCTCGTACGGCTTCCTGGCTGTCATCATTTTCGTCATCGGCTCGCTCGTGATCGGGTTCGTCCTGGGCGGTCGTAATGCAGGCACACGCCGGGTTCTCGGGCTTGGTACAGCTCAGCGCAACGTGGCGGCGGCGATCTTGGTCGCCACTCTCAACTTCTCGGGAACGATGACGCTTCCCTTCGTGCTGGTCGCGGCCATCATCCTGCCGGTCTTCCTGATCCCGGTGGCGCGGGTCTTGGGAAGACGGGGGGGAGAAGCTGCGACACTCGCCGCGGCCGAACCCGCGGACACCCCTGCCGGTACGCCCTAGGGTGGGGCCCGAACCGACCAGTCCAACTTCCACGCACCGTCGAGCCTTCCGGCCGACCTTGTCGGCCGGCGAGGGGCCGCATGCTCCTTGCCGCACTGAGGCTAGCCGGGTGGACTAGCCCCCCGGCGGAGCCGGCTGCGTCAGTAGTGGTGGAAGCGCGATGGTCGGAAGCGGTCGATCGCTTGCGGCAGCATGGGTGTCGGGGTACGCAGTGATTGCGGAGCTAGGTCTTCCCATGGTATAGACAAAGTGCATGAATGCGCCTTTTCATGTCCGTGGACTCCGCAGCGCACTCACGGCAGCGTCCGCCGGCCGCAGGCGGATGACATTGCTCATCGCGACACGAGGGGGAAAGCTGTGGATACAGCTTCGTTCATTCTCGAATTTCTGGTGGTGGCTGCCTGTATCGTCATGGGCGTGCGAACGGGCGGCATGGGGCTCGGAATATGGGGCGGCTTAGGCGTATTCATCCTGGTCTTCATCTTCGGTATGGCGCCCGGCTCCATCCCGGGCAGCGCCATGCTCATCATCCTCGCCGTCGTCACGGCGGCTGGGGCGATGCAGGCGGCAGGCGGTATCGACTGGCTGGTCCAACTGGCCTCCAAGCTCATACGAAGAAGCCCGCGGATGATCACCCTGGTGGCTCCGCTGGTCTCGTATGCGTTCGTGGTCGGTGCCGGGACCGGCAACATCTTCTTCCCGCTCATTCCGGTGATCTACGAGGTTTCCTACGAAAGCGGTATCAGGCCGGAGCGACCGCTCTCGATCTCGACCATCGCCACCGGCCTGGGGATCACCTCGAGCCCGGTGGCCGCGGCCATGGCCGCGATGCTCGCCCTCATGGAGCCCGAAGGGATAACCCTGGCCCAGATCCTGGCCATTACCATCCCCTCGTCCATTGTCGCGATCGTCATCGGTTCGCTGGTCATGATGCGCTGGGGCAAGAACCTGGAGGACGATCCTGAGTTCCAGAAGCGCCTGGCGGAGCACAAGATCGAGCGCCCGAAGCTTGGGGCGGGCAAAGACGTCGTGTACGAGCAGTTGCCCATGAGGTCCAAGCTGGCCGCGATCATCTTTCTCGTGGGCGTCGTCTTCGTCGTACTCATCGCGCTGGTGCCGGGCATGGTCCCAAGCTGGACCATAGATGGCGAGGTCATCGAGTTGGGCATGACGCAGGCGATCGAGCTCATCATGTTCGTCATAGCAGTGCTCATCACGCTTGTAGCCAGAGTCAAACCGCAGGATATTCCGAAGCAGGCGACCTTCGCCTCCGGCATCGTGGCCATCGTGGCTCTGTTCGGGGTCGCCTGGCTGGCGAACACGTTCATCGAGGGCCATATCGACCAGATCGTGGCGGTCTTGGGCGATTGGATAGCGGTCGCGCCGTGGATATTCGCCCTCGCCATCTTCGTCGTAGCCGCCATGACGACCAGCCAGTCGGCGACGACCAACACCATCGTGCCCATAGGATTAGCCCTGCCGACTCTGGGCCTGGGCCAGATCATTGCCATGTGGCAGGCCCTCACGGGCGTGTTCTTCCTGCCTGCCAACGGGACGCAGCTGGCTGCGGTCGAGACCGACCTCACGGGCTCGACGCGTCTTACTAAGTTCGTCGTCTATCACTCGTTCACCGTGCCTCTCCTGATCTTGACCATAGTTTCGGTGGTCGTCGGCTTGGGCATGGCTCTCATAGTCGGCATATAAGGACGTACTGCTAAGGACCGTAGAGAGGTGGAGCTGATGACTGAGCCGTTGGAGGGCGCCGAGCCCGCCCTGCTCTGGAAGCATTTTGAAGCACTTTCGCGCATCCCGCGCCCTTCGCGGCATGAGGAAGCCGCTGTGGCGCACATCAAGGCGTGGGCCGCCGAAAAGGGGTTCGAGGTCGTGCCGGCCGGAGGCACGAACCTCATCGTGCGCGTGCCGGCGACGCCCGGCCGAGAGTCGGCGCCTATCGTGATCCTCCAGGGTCATGTCGACATGGTCTGTGAGCGTCGTCCGGACAGCCCCTACGACCCAACAGAAGGGCGCATCAAGCTTGTCCGCGACGGTGAGTGGCTCACGGCCGACGGCACCACCCTGGGCGCTGACGACGGCATCGCCATCGTCTCCATGATGGCCATCGCTGATGACCCTAGCGTCGCGCACGGCCCGCTGGAGATGCTCATGACCATGGCCGAAGAGGTGGGTCTGGAGGGAGCCAAGAGCATCGATGGCTCTACCCTCACCGGGCGCATGCTCCTCAACCTGGACAGCGAGGAAGATGGACGACTGACTGTCGGTTGCGCCGGCAGCACCGATACCTTCGTGCGCGTGCCGGGAGAGCGGGGCCCGGTGCCGTCCGGATACGTGGCTTTCACCGTCACCGCGAGCGGCGGCAAAGGCGGTCATTCCGGTACCAACATCGACCAAGGGCGCTCGAACGCCATCAAGGTGGTGGCGCGGGCCCTGCGCGAGACTCTCTCGAAGACTCTTTTCCGCCTCGCATCTCTGGATGGTGGCAAGAGCAGGAACGCCATCCCCCGCGATGCCGCCGCCGTCTGTGTGGTGGCGCAGGGCCAGGTGGACGCCTTCCGCCAAGGTGTACAGGCAGCTTCGGATCTCATCGCCGACGCTTTCAAGAACACCGACCCCGATGTGCACCTAGCAGTCGAAGCGGCCGACATGCCGGCCGATGCCTGGACGGATGAAGCCACGCAAACCATGCTCGATGTGGTCGTGGCGATCCCCAGTGGGGTCCTGACCTTGAGCCCCGATTTTGAGGGCCTCGTGGAGATGAGTACGTCCCTGGGCGTGGCTACGACTGAGGGTAGCCGGCTCGAGCTGCACAGCCTCACCCGTACCTCCAACGAGTCTGCCCTTCCCGACGTCATCAACACGTTGGCGGGTATCAGCTCTTTGGCCGGAGCATCTCTCGAGGTCAACCATGGGTACTCGGGTTGGCGGCCGGACCTCAAGTCCCCTCTCTTGGCCAGCACTGTCGCGGTCTACAAGGATATCTTCGGAGAAGAGCCCATCGTCACGGCCGTACACGCGGGTCTGGAGACGGCGCTCATAGGTGAGAAGGTAGTGGGCGGCCTGGACATGCTTTCCGTGGGTCCGCAGATCGAATTCCCCCACTCACCGGATGAGCGGGTGAGTGTGCCCACTGTCGAGCGTTTCTGGCGCCTGCTGGTAGGCGTGTTGGACGATCTGTCGAAAGGAAGCTGAACCACACGGAGGGACTGTCATGCGGAAGTTCATCGTCGCGCTTCTCATTGTTGCCGCACTGGGCCTGGCCGCCGCTGGCGTGGGCTGCGGTAACAGGCTGAACTTGGGGACGAGCACCACCTACAACCCCAACACCACTTCGACCTTCATATCGGGGGGCGACTAGACTGTTCGAGACTTCGCTGTTCAGCAGCCGACTGGGCAAGCGATCGCTGGCGATGGCCGTCGCCCGTGCCCGCATGGTGTAAGTGATTTGTAGTCGAGCCTGATTCGGTGGTGGGCGCGGATTGTCAGCCGCGGCCACCACCGAGCGACATTGAGACAGGGACGGAGGAGCATCGTGGACGAGAATTCGAGCGGTGCGGAGAACGGCGCGAGCAAAGGTACTCTTTCGCTACGCGGAGCGATATTCATCGGCATCGGCGCCATGGTGGGCGCCGGGATCTTCGCCCTCTTCGGAGAAGCGGGGACAATCGCCGGCTCGGCCGTTTGGGTGTCGTTTCTCATCGGGGGGATCATCGCTCTTCTGCAGGGGTATTCGTTCGCGAAACTCGGTGCCCGCTATCCTTCGCGGGGAGGGATGATCGCGTGGCTCGTCCGCGGCTTTGGAAGCGGGCTGTTCACCGGCGGGGCCGTCATGCTGGGCTACTTCTCGGTGATCATCGTCACCGCCATGGTGGCCGTTTCGTTCGGCAACTACGCCACGAGTCTTTTCCTGGGGAGCGACGCCGCCGCCATTTGGGTGAACGTCTTCGCCAGCGTAGTCGTGGTGGTGCTGACCATCGTGAATATCGTCGGGGCCGAAGCGGTGTCGAAAGCACAGACGGTGATCGTCTCGGTCGTCCTTCTCATCCTGGTGGCCTTTGGCATCGGTATGCTTACTCAGATCGACCCCACTCTTCTGGCGCCGGCCGACTATCCTCCGGCTCGTGACATCGTCTCGAGTGTGGCCCTGACCTTCTTCGCCTACCTCGGTTTCGGGGTGATCGCCTTCACGGGTGGAGATCTGAAGGATGCCAAGAAGAACCTGCCCAAGGCCATCTACGTCGCCCTGGGATTCACGATGGTGCTCTACGTAGTCCTCGCCATCGGCGTGTTCGGCAGTCTGACGGTCGGTGAAGTCGTGGAGAGCGCGGACACGGCTTTGGCCGTAGCGACGCAGAGCGTCTTCGGCCAGTTCGGCTTTGTAATGACTTCCATTGCCGCCCTGTTCGCGTGCGTCGGAGCCGTCAACTCACAGCTTTACGGCTCCATCGGCTCCACCTATACCATGGCGAAGGAGGGAACACTTCCCCCCGCGTTCGGGGAGAGACGGAGGGGAGGCAAGGGGGCACCCCGCGGCCTGTTGCTCTCCGCCGTGTTCATCCTCCTTATGGCGAATCTTTTCGACGTCGGCGCTATCGCTTCTGTCGGTAGTGCTGTCGCTCTGATGCTGTTCCTCCTGGTCGCCGTCGCTCATCTGCGCATGACGAAGGAGACTGGGGCTTCCCGGATAGTCCTGGTGTTGACGATTCTCGCTACTGCGGTCGCCTTCATCCTATTCGCGATATACACGGTGCAGAACGATCCCAAGGTGTTCGTGGTCTTGGCGGTGACAATCGTGTTGGCTTGGGTGGTCGAGGCCGTCTGGAGGGCCATCAGCAAGCGCAAGGTGCAAGTGCCAGAGGCCGGCTAGTTCGACACTTGGAAGCCTCCTGCGCGGTGCGCAGGAGGCGGTATCGCTGCGGATGCTCTCGGCGAAGCTAGCCGGGGGGGCTGCCTTCCCCGACGGAGTCGGTGGCCTCTGTGGCGGCGGCAGCGCGACGGTCGGAGGCGGCAGATCGCTTCTGGGTCCTCAGCCACATGACGAGCGAGAACGCATTGCGGCCCAGCGCCAAACCTGCGGCGACGCCGCCTGCAATGGCAAGCGAGATGGTGGCTGCGTTCTTCAACGGAACCGCTGCGTCCCCAGTTCCCAAAGCGAGAGCCAACATCCCCTGGTAGATGCTGAACCCAGGCACCAGTGGCAGGATGGCCACCCCGGTGTACACGCTGCCGGTCCCGCCTTGTAGGGAAGCCCCGACCACCCCGGCGAAGCCTACGAACATGGCGGCGAGAAGATAGGCGATCCAGGCCGACCCGCTCCCTTCGCGAGCCGGCAGTGCGACGATGAGCCATCCGAGCGCGCCTATCGCCACTGTCGGTATCACACGAGCGCGCGGCATTCCCCAGGCCACCGCGATCCCCAGCACCCCGAGTCCCGCCGCCAGCACCGAGATCCACAAGGGTGTGGAGATGACGTCGGCTTGTATCTCCACTCCGAGCCCGACGCCGATCTCACCGCCGACCATCACGCCGAGAGCCAGAGCGCCCGCTGTAATGAGGGCTTCGAACGCGCGGGTAATGGCCGAGATGGGAGCGTTGGCAAGGCCGTCGATCACAGCCGTGACGAAGGCGCGCCCTGGGAGGTAGATGAAGAGCCCGCCGACCACGGCTGCGGCTATCGAGAACGTCAGTCCGGTCGCCGCGACCAGGTTGGGAACGGCGGCAAGGATGATCGCCGCGACAAAAGTCCCTGCAATGAGGGGCAGGCGCATCTTGCCGACGACGGAGCTGACCGGGAACGTGAGCGCAGTCGCCAGGATCGCGACGAGCACAGAGATGATGTCCAGGCCATTCAGGAAGAGCACCCACCCCACCACGGAGACGAGGATGGCCGTTCGCGCGTAGCGCCGTCGCATGCCCGGAGCCCGGGCGAGCGCCTGAAGTTGCTCGAAAGCCGCCGCAAGGTCGATCTCCCGCCGTTCGACCCTGTCCAGCAGTTTCACGGTCTCCGCCATCCTCTCCAACCGCGGCTCGGGTGCTCTGACGTCACGCATCATCGTCAGAGGCAAAGGCATGCCCGGGCCCCCAGTAGCTCAGAGTTAGCGTGCTGAGGTTGGCGTCGATCATGCAGCCCTCGAGGCCGACTACAGGCAAGAACGGGCGCAGCCGGTCCAGCACTTCGCTTACCGACGGGCTCGCCTCCAGCATCTGCTTGCCTGCCTCGGCGACGAACTTGATCGCAAGTGCTGTATCCGGAGAAACCAAGGCTTCCGAAGAAGGCAGGGTGTCCGGACAGGGCAAGGAAGCCGGGGTTTGCTTCGCGCTCCTATGCCAGCGGTTCCAGAACATGGGCCAACAATAGGGAATCGGCTTCGGCGAAGCAAGATGCGCGCGGTAGTCGGGAGCCCGAAATCTGACGCGGAGCGAGCGCAATGAATAGGGTCCGGTCTGGACGTCGGGGGTGCGGCCCGAGCGCGGCACCCCCTCCTCGACCAGGTGGCCTAGCGTGCTTCGGCGCTTGCTGCGGTCGTGACCGGAGTCTCCCGCGACGAGAATGCGCGACGAAGGCGAGCCCTCGGTCGCGTGCTGCGATGAGGTTGTGCGCAACATGACGATGCCCAGCCATACGAACCACACGATCTGCAACGACCCCAAAAGCGTACGCCAAGTCATTGAGCGCCGGTACGACTGAGATGACACCCGCGGCGCCGATCGCCACCCCGAGCCAACTCAGCACCTTGGGTAGTCTCCGCGTGCGCAGCGCGGCGACGCTTATCAGCAAGACCCACAGACCGCCGAGAAGCTCACCCCCGGAGCCACCGAGACCTTGAGCCACAGGCTCGATCGCCTGCCAGGCCGCTACGGCCTGTGCCGGACTGGCGCTGTGGAGCCCGACGACCGATGCCGCGCCGGCGTTGAAGATCATCCCGCTCGCGATGAGTACGATGGCCCACATGAGTCCCACGGCCGTTGCTGCCTGGGCCAAGACTGGGGCTCCGTCCTTCAGACGTGAGTGGAGCGCCAGCGCCAAGACGGCGAGGACGATGCCGAGGATGACGTAGGTGAGCAGATACATGATCCGCATGCTGCCCTGGTTGGCTACGAGCAGAGCTACCTTCTTGACGGGATCCACGACACTCTGGTACTTCACCAACAATAGGAAGTACGGCATCGCCACTACGTAGGCCAAGGCGAGGTAGACCGCCGACAGGCCTCCGATCTTCTGCTGGCGCACATTTCCACCGACGAACTGATTCATTGTGAACTCCTCTCTCGTCCGCGCGAGTTTTCTCTTCCCGCCCGGACATGTACGGTGTAAACTTATGGTGTAAGTATGGTACTTACAATGTAAGTTTGTCAAGTGGTTTTTTGAGGCTTTGTCCACGCGCCTATTTGCGCCAGAGCCGGAGGTGGAAGCAGCCCATGCCGACGACACGACCCACACCGAGCCCCGAGGCCCGAGTCCCGCTCAGCAGGGAGCGGGTGCTGGCTGCCGCCGTCTTGCTCGCCGACGAGGAGGGCATCGAGTCGCTCAGTATGCGCAAACTCGGACTGATGCTCGGCGTGGAAGCCATGTCGCTGTACAACCACGTGGCCAACAAGGACGATATCCTCGACGGGATGGTCGATGCCGTGGTGAGCGAGATCGACCTTCCGGTGGACATAGGCGACTGGAAAGAGGCCATGCGCCGGAGGGCGATCTCGGCCCAGTCGGTCTTCTCCGTTCACCCTTGGGCGAGCGCTCTGATCGACTCACGAGAGAGCAGCGGACCCGCGCGGCTACGCTACTTCGACTGGGTGCTGGGGATACTACGGCGAGCCGGGTTCACAGTGGAAATGGCCGCTCGCGCGTTTTCTCTGCTCGACAGCTACGTCTACGGCTTCAGCCGTCAACAGCTCAACACGTCCGCCAGCGGCGACATCGAGCCAGAGGAGATAGAAGAGGGTTTTCTCCGAGCGATACCAGCCGACGAGTACCCCTACCTCAGGGAGATGGTCGTCGAGTACGCGATGAAGTCCGGCCACGATGAAGGCGCCGACTTCGCATTCGGGCTCGAGCTCATTCTGGATGGACTCCAGACGATGCTGGAGCGAACGGCCCGCTAGTAACCGGCTGCTGAGCGATGACGTCGCGCCTTCAGAGTGAGCCGACGGTCACGACCCTCTCTGCGACGTCGTTCGTTGGCTCCGGCGCGCGGACTCGACGGTCAAGCGGTACGCCAGCCCCGCGAGCACTACTGCCGCGTAGACCGCGAACCAGATTCGGAGCCACACGCCTCCGCTGAGGTCGCTGCCCAGGAGCAGGCCGTGCACGAGGATGGCCGCGAACACGAAGTAGTTCAGTCGATGGACCCACCGCCAGGAACGACGGAGACGGCGGCGACCAAGGGCGGTCAGGATGACCCCGGCCAGGACTACCAAGACCACCGGGCCTATCCACCACGCCCTGCTGTAGCCAGACAGCCCGAAACCAAGGGTCATCAGGCCGTGGGCGAGGGCCAGGAAGAAGCCGATCAACCCGGTCGCCAAGTGGAGGCGCTGCACCACGCGGGGTCTGATCACCCGGTTGAACAGCGGACGATACGAGCCGAGGACGATGGTGACGAAGATCAAGGTGAACGCCTCGAGCGCGACGAGCCGCAGGCCGGTCCACAATCCATCCACCGAGGTTGTACCGGATAGGCCGACTGCCAGGGCAGGGATGGCGACAAGCGCCAGCCCGACCAGCACCAGGCCCGCAAGCCAAACCAGTCGACGAGACTCTCCCACTACGGCCGCAGGGTGCCCACCACGGGCATCTTCTCAAGCTGAGACCGCATACTCGCGGGGGCTCGGGTGATCGTTTCGGAGAGATCCATTCCCGCGGAGGCCCCCAGGTTGCACACGCCATGCACACCCTCCGGCCACCTGACGCTTGCGGAGACATCGTAGACGATCCCATCGACAGCGACGTAGGCGGACCGGCCTCCCTGGCCGTCAAACGTGGCGAGTTCCGCTGCCGTGAAGCTGCGCTCCGTGGCAGCGGCGCCCTCGGCGAGGGTCGCTTCGGTGGTGGAGCCCGCCGACCCGCAGGCGGACAGGACGGCTAGGAGCGACAACAGTATGACGCATAGCACTGGTGGCAGGAGCCTCCTCATATCGCACCTCCTCATCTGGTGTTCAGCCCACCGCTTTCTTCACGAGTGCCGCGATGCTCACCTCTTCGGCGGCCGTCAATTCGGTCAGCGCGAATGCGATTGGCCACAGACGGCCTTCGTCGAGATTCGCGTCGTTGTTGAAACCGAGGGTCATGTACCTCTCTTTGAACTTCTCCCCGCTGCGGAAGAAGCAGATGACCTTGCCGTCCTTGGCATACGCGGGCATTCCATACCACGTCTTCGGGGAGAGGACGGGCGCGCTGTCTTTGATGATCGTATGCAGTCGCTCGCCCATGGCACGATAGGGATCCGGCATGGCGGCGATCGCCGCGAGCACGGCGCTTTCCCCGTCCATCTTGCTCGTGCGCCGGCCCGGCTTCTGTTGATCGAGAGTCGCTTCTTCCTTCGCTTCTGTCATGGTGGTATGCCTTTCAACATGTGCTCGGAATCGCCGGACCCAAGGCTTGGCGGTCCTGCGTAGGCAATACCCCGGGCAGAACAATCCGAAGCAGGGTAGCGATTGCATCCATTACGGGGCTTCGGCCAGCCGAGAGTCCCTGGGTGGGGGTGTCTGTCAACGGCAGCGACGTGCATCCCGCTACAGGGCTTGGCGCTGCCATCGCGGACGGCAATGTAATCCTGCTCATACCCGCCGTCGGGGCGTGCTGAGGGAGTCTGTGCGGCGCCGTGCGGTTGGTAGTCTCGGAGCCTGGTGCGCAGTGTCCACGCACGCGACCAGCGAGGGGGAGATCCGAATCCCCGAGGCCGCGGGGCCGGGCATTCCTAATAGAAGATGTCGACCACCGTACCCGAGGGCAACTCGTTGAAGAGGTCCTCGGCGGTCCAGACGGGAACGCGAA
Source organism: uncultured Actinomycetes bacterium (assembly GCA_963816155.1). Taxonomy (GTDB): domain Bacteria; phylum Actinomycetota; class Thermoleophilia; order RBG-16-64-13; family RBG-16-64-13; genus JAXGXJ01. Next base: position 162,484 of record CAWFJE010000007.1, read on the forward strand.
CGCACCCATGGCTGGCGGGGTACGCGGGAACGCTGCGATAGCCGTGGATGGCCGTCTTACTGACGACGTACGAGGGATAGTACATCTCGCCGTCCAGAGTGACACAGTCCACCCAGCCCTCGTATTTTTCCTTGATGGAGAAGTGTCCGGTGCGGGTGCCGAGTTTCCCGGTCGACACATGGATGACCTTGGCGACCTCGCCGTCGCTGATCATGAAGAGCACCTGCCGGGTGAGGTCAACCTCGCACCTGTCTCCTATGCCTGATCTGCTGGGAACGGGGATACTGGCCGAGGCAAAGGTCTTCCAAACCTGTGCGTTCACCTTCCCAGTGCGTCTCAGCCGTTCGACCTTCTGAAAGGCCGTGACCGCATCTCGTGTCTGGTTGTCGTAGACGCCGTCCACCGGGCCGCACGGATAGTGAAGAGCCGCAAGCCTTGCCTCCACGAAAGACACGAGTGTCCCCTTGGACCCGACCGAGAGGGAAGAGTATTCGGGCGCGGCCGGGAGTTCCTCGGGATACTGAGTTCTGACTACGATGGGTTGCAGGAACGCGCGGGAGAGCACCACCGCCATCTCCGCCCTGGTCAGATTGTCTGCGGGAAAGAACCAGCCTTCGGTAGGAGCGTCAAGTATCTTCAGCCGGTACGCGCTTGCCACCGCGGCTGCGTGAACCGGTGCGATGAGGAGGCGATCGCGGAAACCTCCCAGCCAAAGCTGGACCTGCTCGTCGGCGAGTCTCAGTCCGACTGCTGAAGCGGCCTCGTTTCCGCGCGCAAGCGCCATGGCGTTCATCACCAGCGTGACCGCTTCTTGTTTGGAGACCACCCGCTCGGGCAAGAACTCGAGGAGGCCGGTCCCCTGCATGAGCTTCTTCTGGAAGAGGGCGCCCACAGATCCCTCGAACCAGTCGTGCGCATCGACATCGGAGAAGGGCTGGCCGGGCGACTCCGCCAATCCCATGGCCCTGGTCAGGAAGTACGCCATCTGCGCCCTGGTCACAAAGCCGTCGGGGTCGAACGAGCCGTCCCAGTGTCGCAGCATCGCCGCCCTGTCGGCGAGCGCGTAAGCTGCCGCCGCGTACCACTCGTCCCCTCGGATATCTGCGAATCCCGAGGACGTCGCGGGACTCGGGGCGGACACCTCGGCATTGACAGCCGCAGTCGGCAGAAGGGCTGCCAGCACCACGAAACAACCTGCGACAGCCAACGTGAACAGGCCGAAGGAATATCTCGGGCTCCGTGCGCGCCTCATGCTTGACCCCCTGGGGTATGCGACCGAAATCAGTGTATCGAGTCTTCCCTCGAACGACCACAAGGAGCCGGTGGGCTCTGGACGGCCATTCACTGGGCGCAGCCAGGGCTGCGGCCTTCGCGGCCTAGGGTCCCACAGCGGGTTCTTGCGACGCCCGGCAACCATCGAGCGAGCGTCGTGGGCCTGATCAGTCTCGGAACAGCGCGGCCCAGATGACCGCGTCTAGCACGAAGGTGTGGAAGGCGAAATAGCAGCTACCCACCACCGCCGCCCAGTAGGCCTTGCCTCGGTTTCCCGGCCGCAGCGTGAACAGGGCCCACGCCAGCGCGATGGAAGCCAACCCCACTAGGAAGAGCACGATGCGAATACCCGCCCAGGTGCCACTACTGGGATCGTCGACGTATTGGTTGGTGAGCGGCATCCAGAAGACGGAGGGGACTAGAATAAGAGCGAAGATAGGATAGAAGATGCTGTAACCGAAGTGTCCGCCTACGGTCACCTCGTTGGGGTCCACACGCAGCAGGAGCAGGTTGAGAAAGGCGAAGTACCCGATGGCTGAGAGGACCATGGAGACGGTGTAGATGGGCCGGATGCTCTCCGGGACCCCGCCCCAGAGCACCTCCGCGCCCGCGTCCCCGCTCAGCCCCACGACGTAGCTGCCGATGACGGCTATCCCCCCGATGACGTTGATGAGGAGAAGTATCAGCTTCTGCCTGCCCACGTGATCACCTCCCGTTCGACTGAGACTCTCCATGCGGTCGTGGAGCCTGCTCCTAGCAGCGGACGGGGAGCAATCCCCAAGCTGGACACTACCTGTTGCCTGAAGCCTTGTCAAAGGTAGTCGGCCGTCTCATGACGGCACACCCAAGCAGTTCGTCACCAGTTCGATTCGAATGCCCGCAGTTTCGTTGGCATCTCCGCGCGTCCTTCGGGTTGGCCGGCCATCTTCTGGGGTATACCCACGCCAGTTGTCCTGAAGACCACGGCTCGTCTCGAAGGGGGCGCAATGAGGAGAAGCACGGTAATCGGACTCGCCTTGGTCTTGGCGTCGCTCCTGGCCCTGACGGTCTTGGTTCTCGCAGGCTGCGGAGAAGAAGCCACAGACACCACTCAGGCGGATACGCCTGACAGCACCATGGGGGGGACGGAGATCCCGGAAGTGGCGCCGGGAGCCTATACGGACCTGACCCCTGAGCAGGCCAAGTATCTGATCGACACCACGCCGGATCTGGTGATACTCGATGTGTCTCCCAACTACAGCAACGGGCATCTGCCGGGGGCCGTCAACCACTACATAGGTGATGGTTCGCTCGCGGATGCCATCCCTGGTCTGGATGAGAACGCCACGTATCTGGTCTACTGTCACTCGGACAGCGCCTCCATCGGCGGTGCGCAGGCTCTTGTGGACGCAGGGTTCTCAACCGTGTACCGGTTGGAGGGTAACTACGCTGCCTGGGTCGATGCCGGCTACCCGGTGGAGCAGTGACGAACGCCGCCACCGTACCTATGACCTCAGTTTCTTCACCCCCAACAGTCGAGCGTTGATCGCGACGATGATGGTGCTCGCCGACATGAGCGCCGCGCCCAGCGCCGGGCTGAGTACGATGCCTGCCCCCACTGCGACCCCGGCAGCCAAGGGGATAGCGACCACGTTGTAGCCGGTCGCCCAGACCAGGTTCTGCACCATCTTGCTCCAGGTGGACCGGGCAAGGGAGAAGAGATCCAGCACGTTGCGGGGATCATTCTTGACCAACACGATATCGGCCGACTCGATGGCCACGTCGGTGCCGGCCCCGATGGCGATCCCCACGTCGGCTTGGACCAGGGCGGGAGCGTCGTTGACCCCGTCTCCCACCATACCGACCAGCAATCCCTTCCTCTGCAACTCCTTGATACGTTCCGCTTTCTGTCCGGGAAGCACCCCGGCGTAGTACTCGTCCAAGCCGAGTTCCTCAGCCACCCAGCGGGCCACCTCTTCGTTGTCTCCGGTAAGCATGATGGCTTTGATCCCCAGCGCCTGGAGCCCTTGCACCGTCTGTAGGGATTCGGCCCGAACCACATCGGCCAGTCCCAGCGCACCCAAAGGTCGATCGTCCTCCAGCAGATAAACGACCGTGAGCGGCCGGGCCGCCGTGTCGATGGGCGGTACGCCGATGTTTCTCTCGGCCAGGTACCCAGGGCTCACGACGCTCAGCCGTTTGCCCTCGATCGTCGCCTCTACTCCTTTGCCTGGGATGGAGGCGAAGTCGTCTATTGGAAGCAGGTCCAGCTCTCGCTCGGCTGCGGAGTTGACTATTCCTTGGGCGATGGGATGCTCCGAGCGGCTCTCCAGCGAGGCCGCCAAAGCCAGGATCTCGTCTTCCCCACGACCGGCGAAGGTCCACACCTGTCCCACCCCGAAGCGGCCTTCGGTCAGCGTGCCGGTCTTGTCGAACACCACCGCGTTCACGCTCCTCGAGCCCTCGAAGGCGCTGCGGTCCCGTATGAGAAGCCCGCTCTTGGCCCCCAGGCCGGTGGAAACCGCCACCACGAGCGGGATGGCCAGTCCCAAGGCATGGGGACAGGTGATGACCATCACGGTGATGCTCCGTCCGAGAGCGAATTCGAAGCTCTCTCCCAGGATCAACCAGACGATGAGCGTCACGGTGCCCACTGATAAGGCGACCAGCGTGAGCACGAAGGCGGCCCGGTCGGCCAGACTCTGACTCCGGGACTTGCTGTCTTGGGCCTGCCGGACCAGATCGATCACCTGGGCCAGATAGGTGTCGGCTCCTGTCTTTTCGACGGTGACCTCAAGCGAGCCCTCCCCGTTGATGGAGCCCCCGATGACCGTGTCGCCCTCCCGCTTCTGGACGGGTGTGGACTCCCCGGTGAGCATGGCTTCGTTCAGCGAGCTGCCTCCCTTGGTCACCTGCCCGTCGATGGGGACTTTCTCACCCGGTCTGACCAGCACGCGGTCGCCTGGCTGGAGCCTGGCCAAAGCTACGTCATGGACGTTCCCGCCCTCATCCAAGACATGAGCCTCGTCCGGCATCAACCGGGCCAGTTCCTCCAGTGCCCGCGAGGCGCCCATCACTGATCGCATCTCCAGCCAGTGGCCGAGGAGCATGATGTCCACCAGCGTGGCCAGTTCCCAGAAGAAGATCTCGCCTTGCACGCCGAAGACCACGGCCATGCTGTAGAGAAAGGCAGCTGAGATAGCGACGGCGATCAGGGTCATCATGGCCGGTCTGCGCTCGCGGAGTTCGTGGACGGCGCCCTTCAGGAAGGGCAGACCGCCCCATCCGTAGACGAACGCGCTGAGGGCCAGGAGCACGTATTGGTCGCCGGGAAACGCCAGGGCCCCGAGATGGAAGACGTCCTGGATGAGCGGGGAGAGGGCAAGGATAGGGACGGTGACTACCAGGCAGACCCAGAAGCGCCGACGAAAATCTGCCACCATCATCTCGTGGTGGCTGGGACCCTTGCCTCCCATCGCATGGTGGTCGGCGCCTTGGCCGGCGGGGTGTCCCGGGCTGCCGTGCTCCAGCTCATTCATCGGAGTGCTGGTCGTCCCCCTTGCGGTGGTCGGGTCGCGTTCGAGGTACCCGTTGCCGCGAAGACCCTAAACGAAGAGACCCAGAGGAGCGCCTGGCGGCGTTCCTCTGGGTCTCCGCACCGGATCCGCGCAGGGCGTCCCGGCGTGTCGTATTGAAAGTGCTAGGCGATGGGCAGCGGCTTGATGGCCTGGAGAGACGATTCTTCCATGAAGGGGGCGGCCGTCTTGTCGACCGGGACTTCGTCGAAGGTCCAGGTTCCGCCCTGCATGAGCCACTGAGCTCCGCCAAGGCCGTTGTCGTACACGTTCTTGCGCTTGCGGCCGGGCCCTGCTGGAAAGTCGGCGACGCCGGGACCGATCGGTTCGATGAGAGCAGCGGTGAAGTCGATGGGTCCCACGATGGTATCGAACTTCATCGTCTCAATAGCCGCCAGCAGGGCGTCCTTGCTCTTCGGGTCGGTGGCGTTCTGAATGGCATAGATGGCCATCTCGCCGACGACGTAGTGAAGCAGAGGAGCCGTCGGCTGGTTGCCCGTGGTGGCCTCGAAGCCCGCGGCCAGTTCGGCGCAGGTCTGGCCGCTGAGGGACGACGCGAACGGGAAGCTGGGGTGCCACCAGAGTTCCTTGAGCAGGCCGTTGGCGATGGACCCCAAAGCGTCCACTGAATCAGGGAAGAGAAGGGCTTTGCCGATCATGCAGCCCTTCACACTCAGGTTCTGTTGGGCGGCGCCCTTCCAGAAGTTGGTGAAGTCCGGCGGGATCATGTTGCCGGTGATCAGTTCGACGCCCGCGCTCTTGAAGGCGGATATCTGCTGGGTGAAGTCTTCGGTGCCCGGCTGGAAACGACCAGGGTCGACGACGGTGTAGCCTTTGGCCTCCATGAACGGGGGGACAGCCTCGCTGAAGAACAGACCGTCGGCCGTGTTGTCGAACATGGCCCCGATCTTCTTGTTGCTCTCAATCTGCTCGTAGCAGGCCCAGTTTTCGGTGATCCAATCCTCGCCGCCAAAGAACACGTGATATGACCACTTGTATCCGTTCTCGAAGTTCGGGCCCAGATATGTCTGCCAAGGGCAATCGGTCGATACGCACGGCACGCCCGCCGCTTCGCACTGCTCGACAACAGGGGTGACCGTATCAGGGGTCGATGCCACCATCATGATGTCGATCTGGCTGTTGTTGATGAGGTCGCCGGCCACCTGAGAAGCACGAGACACATCTGACTGGCTGTCTTGAACGTTGATGGTGACCGGGTGCTTCTTGCCATCAGCGCCGACGACGCCGTCTCCTATGTACTCTTTCCAAAGATCGACGCAGTACTGGTCGGGAACGCCGAATGAGGCCAGAGGGCCGGTGAGCGGGGTCACGAAGCCAAGCTTGATCTCGTCGCCCATTTCCGCTCCGGCGGATACCGTAGTGGTAGCACCCTCCGTGACGGACGTCGTGGTCTCGCCGCCGGGAGCAGCCGTGGTAGTGGTCGTCGTGTCCTCGTCGCCGCCGCAGGCCGCCAGAACTCCGCCCAGACCGCCTCCGAGGCTGACCGCAGCCCCTGCGACACCGGCTATCTTCAGAAAATCGCGGCGGCTGACGTGCTTCGCGCCGGTAAGCGCGGGCTCTTCACGTTCGGCGTTGTTCTCAAGTTCGTGCTCGCTCATGGTATGCCCCTCCACCTCGATGACAGTCTGGCGGCCCCGTTGACCGCCCACGTTCACATCCTACTACATGCGGCAGACGTGCGGGGCGCTGGGAGGCACGTGGGGCGCTGGGAGGTACGCGGGACCGCTGCGGGAGCGGTCCTCGCTCATTCCTGCACGGGATAGTCCCGACAGAACTGCTGCACGTTCTTTTCGGTGGGCACGACGATCTCGCCGTCTCTGTCGTCTAGGCGGAACCACCACTTGTGGGTGTACTCACGCGGATCGACGAAGTTGTTCGCCACGTTGCGCTCACGCTGCTCGTCGACCGTCCGGTGCAACCACTCCAGGCTGCCGTCCCAATCCTTCCAGTCGCGCGGTTCCATGTCCGGGCGGTTCCAAGGGCAGACCTTGGTGCAGCGACCGCACACGCAGCCCTCCTGGTTGAGCACGTCGAAGTCCGAGCAGGTGCGCGAGTCGAGCTTCCAGGTGTAGTAGCCGTTGTAGAGGGTCTTGGGACCCCGGGCGATGGATCCCGACGGACACTGTTCGGCGCAGATGGTGCATCGGCCGCAGTACTTCTGGAGCCCGAAGTCCACGTAGCCGTCGATCTCGAGTTCCAGATTGGTGAGGACCGCTGCGTACTTGCAATTGCAGCCCAGGAAGGGGTTGAGCACGATGCCCATGCGCGAGACCTCGCCCATCCCGGCCTCGAGCACCACCTGGGGCATGAGGGTGAGGTAGTTGTTCATGTTGCTGGGGACAGCGTCGATGCCCAGACGGCGCAAGTAGTTGGCCGTGACCTCCGTCTGCAGGGCCAGACGCTGGTAGCACTGGTAGCTCACCGGGTCCACGATGTCGTCCCAACCGTTGGAGGCGGCGAGGGTCTTTGGATCTTTGCGGGCGCAGAACACGATGGCGTACTTGTAGGGGGCCTCGATGGGCTTGTCCATGATGTTGTGGCTATAGACGGCAGATTGGGGCAGGGGGCCGATGCGCACCATATCGGCGCCCAGGAAGTAGCCCAGGGCTTTGAGGTGGCGGCTCAGCACGCGGGGATCGTCGGGGATGGGGGCCCTCTTGGGGGCCACCGGATTGCGGCGCTTCTGGTACTTGTTGATGTACCACTGTAGATCCTGGAGCGCTCCCCCGATGGGGTAGCGGTTGGTCATGCGCTTGAACTCGCGTTCGAGTTCTTCACCGAAATCACCCATGAGCGACTTGCTGAAGACGCTTTCTCGCTCCGAGCGCCGCTCCACAGGTCCGGGTATCTCATTGGTGGGCTTGTCCACCCTCTTGAGTAGGTGGTCGGGGTAGGGGCCCAATTGCGAATCGTCATACAGGACGTCGTGATAGCGTAAATGGTCCATTAGACACTAACCACCTCTCTATGCGACCCGCCGGCAGAACCATTCTCGACCTGAGCCTTCCCCGCCGCGGGGATAGGTCCAGGGTCGTTCATGCGCTCCCGCGCCGTCGCAAGTAGTAACTTTGTATCTAGGATATCGTAGCGAAGCGCGGTACGCCCGGTGATCTAGTCAGCGGGCCGAAGCCCACAGTCACAATCCAGTCCCGCTTGACCCTGCTACCATGCAGTCTGTTTCAGGCGACCGTGTGGTGACCGGACACTGGGTCAGGTGGGGTCCGGAGGGTTCTGCCCCAGAATGCCGCCAAGCCGCCGGTGCCCGACAGGAAAACGGATTCCCGCCACGAAGTCAAAGAATTGGTTGTAGAGGCATAATGTCACCGCGAGGAGCCTGCGCGATGGGCTTTCGCTGGGGGAGAAAGAATGAAGATCTGTGGGTGTCGTCTGGCTTTGGTCACCATCGCGTTTGCGCTTGCCATGGCCCTTGGGGGGATGGCCAGCGAGGCACAGGCTGCAGGCAGCGTCTCGCTGGCTACGCCCGGCACCGCTTACACGCAGGATTTCAACACACTGGCCAATACTGGGACAAGTAGCGCCGTGCCCAACGGCTGGGATTTCGCCGAGTCAGGCACTAACGCGAACGTTCTCTACAGCGCAGGTACCGGTTCAAACAACGCTGGCGACACGTACAGCTTCGGCACTACGAGCAGCACAGAGCGAGCTCTTGGCGGTCTGCTCAGTGGTAGTCTCGTCCCAAGCATAGGTGCCCAGTTCACCAACAACACGGGTGGCGTGATCACGAGGCTTGCCATTTCCTATGTGGGCGAACAGTGGCGGCTCGGTACGGCAGGGCGCGTGGACCGCCTCGATTTCCAGCTGAGCACCGACGCAACCAGTCTGACCACCGGGACCTGGGCGGACCACGATGCCCTTGATTTCTCCAGTCAGTTCACCACGACGGCTGGGGCCCTGGATGGCAACGCTGCGGCGAACCGAGCGGCCGTGAGCTCGACCATCACGGGGCTGAACATCGCGAAAGATGCCACCTTCTGGATCCGGTGGACCGACTTCAACGCGTCGGGGTCAGACGACGGCCTGGCCGTGGACGATTTCTCGCTCACGGTCGTGAACAACGCCCCTACCAACATCGCCCTCTCGGCCGCAACCGTCGCCGAAAACGCGGCGGTCAACACCGTGGTGGGGGCCTTCAGCACCACCGATCCCGACGCGGGCGATGCCTTCACCTACACCCTCGTGGCCGGGGCCGGCTCCGCCGACAATGCCTCCTTCAACATCACGGCCGGGGGCAACTTGAGGACGTCGGCTTCCTTCAACTACGAAGCCAAGAACTCCTACGCCATCCGCGTACGCTCCACCGACCAGGGTAACCTCGGGTTCGAAAAGCAGTTCACCATCACCGTGACCGACGTTAACGAGGTCCCCACCGACATCGCCCTCTCCAACGCCAGCGTGGCCGAGAACGCCGGGGCCAACGCCGTGGTGGGCACCCTGAGCGGTACCGATCCGGACGCCGGTCAGAGCGCCACCCTCACCTTCAGCCTGCCCGCGGGTCTCACTGAGAACGCCCTCTTCAATATCTCCGGCACCACGCTGCGGGCCACCGCTTCTCTTGACTATGAGGCGGCTTCCTCTCACACCGTGACCGTGCGGGCCACCGATCTCTTCGGCCTCACCTACAACAAGCAGTTCACCATCACCGTGACCGACGTGGACGATCCTCCCACGGGCAGCATCACATTGACTACGCCCGGCACCGCCTACGCGCAGAGTTTCAACTCGCTTGCCTCCAGCGGGTCCAGCGGTACGGTGCCCACCGGGTGGTATTTCCAGGAGACAGGTACCTCCACGTACCGGAATACCGCCTACCGTGCCGACACCGGGTCCAGCAACATCGGCGACACCTATAGCTACGGAGCGTCCGGCGCCTCCGACCGCGCCCTTGGCTGCCTGCTGAGCAATGCGTTGACCCCCATGCTGGGGGCGCAGCTCACGAACAACACCGGAGTCACCATCCATGCTTTGACCATCTCCTACACGGGCGAACAGTGGCGCCTGGGCGAGCTTGGAAGAGGAGAAGACAGGCTCGACTTCCAGTTGAGCTCGAACGCGACCAGTCTCGACACCGGAACCTGGGTGGACTACAACTCCCTCGACTTCTCCAGCCCGGTGACGGCCGGTACGGTCGGGGCACTGGACGGAAATGCTCCCTCGAATCGTGCGGCGCTCAGCTTCACCGTCACCGGCTTGAACATCCCGAATGGCGACGCTTTCTGGATCCGTTGGGCCGACTACGACGTGGCGTTGGCAGATGACGGCCTAGCGGTGGATGACTTTTCACTCACCCCGTACACAGCCCCCACCGACATCGCCCTCTCCAACGCCGTCCTGGCCGAGAACGCCGGGGCCAACGCCCTCGTGGGTACCCTCAGCGGCAGCGACCCCGATGCCGGCCAGAGCGCCACCCTTTCTTTCAGCCTGCCCGCCGGTCTCACGGAGAACGCCCTCTTTAACATCTCCGGCACCACGCTGCAGGCCACGGCTTCGCTCGACTACGAAGCGGCTTCCTCCCACACCGTGACCGTGCGGGCCACCGATACCGCCGGTCTCACCTACGACGAAGAGTTCACCATCACCGTGACCGACGTCAACGAGCCTCCCACCATAACCAGCAACGGGGGCGGAGATGCGGCCGACATCTCCGTGCCCGAGAACTCTACGGCCGTGACCACGGTGACGGCCACCGACCCCGACCAGGGCGCCACGCTCACCTACGGCATCTCCGGCGGAGCCGATCAGGCCGCGTTTGCCATCGATGAGGAGAGCGGGGTCCTCACCTTCCTCAGCGCCCCCGACTTCGAGCACCCCACCGACACCGGCGCCGACAATATCTACCAGGTGACCGTGCAGGCCAGTGACGGCTCCCTCACCGATACCCAGACCATCAGCGTCACCGTGACCGACGTCAACGAGGCCCCCACCGACATCGCCCTCTCCAACGCCGTCCTGGCCGAGAACGCCGGCGCCAACGCCCTCGTGGGTACCCTCAGCGGCAGCGACCCCGATGCCGGCCAGAGCGCTACCCTTTCTTTCAGCCTACCCGCCGGTCTCACGGAGAACGTCCTCTTTAACATCTCCGGCACCACGCTGCAGGCCACGGCTTCGCTCGACTACGAAGCGGCTTCCTCCCACACCGTGACCGTGCGGGCCACCGATACCGCCGGTCTCACCTACGACGAAGAGTTCACCATCACCGTGACCGACGTCAACGAGCCCCCCACCATAACCAGCAACGGGGGCGGAGATGCGGCCGACATCTCCGTGCCCGAGAACTCTACGGCCGTGACCACGGTGACCGCCACCGACCCCGACCAGGGCGCCACGCTCACCTACGACATCTCCGGCGGAGCCGACCAGGCCGCCTTCACCATCGATGAGGAGAGCGGGGTCCTCACCTTCCTCAGCGCCCCCGACTTCGAGCACCCCACCGACACCGGCGCCGACAATATCTACCAGGTGACTGTGCAGGCCAGTGACGGCTCCCTCACCGATACCCAGACCATCAGCGTCACTGTGACCGACGTCGCTACCGCCTACACCCTGGCCTATACGGCCGGCAGAGGCGGATCCATCGTAGGCGCCGCCGTACAGACCGTCGAGCCCGGCATGAACGGCTCGAAGGTCACCGCGGTTCCGGACCCCGGCTACCATTTCTACCAGTGGACTGATGGGATCACGAAGGCGTCACGCATCGACACCAACGTGATGGCCGACAAGACCGTGAAAGCGCTGTTCGCTCCCGACTCAGTGACTCGCCCGCATACCCTCACCTATACCGCTGGTCCGGGCGGCTCCATCACCGGCAACACCCCGCAGATCGTGGAGTACGGCAAGGATGGCACGGAGGTTACCGCCGTGTCCGATCCCGGCTACGTCTTTGTCAAGTGGAGCGATGGGGCCACGACCGCGTCGCGAACCGACACCAATGTGAGGGCCGATCTCGCCGTGACGGCCGAGTTCGCTCTCGCGCCCGATCGTTGGACGGATATCAGCAATCTGCAATGGGTGGACATATATGAAGTGACCGCCGACGAGGTGGATGTCGTAGCCGACGGTTATAGCGACGGCACCTTCCGACCGTCTTTGGACGTAGATCGAGCCCAGTTTTCCAAGATGGTCGTGGACGGCTTTGGGCTTCCGCTCCTCTCCCCGCCCATTCCCAGTTTCAGCGATGTTCCCGTCTCTCACTTCTTCTATGGTTGGATCGAAGGAGCGGCGGGGGCCGAAATCGTGACCGGTTATCCGGACGGCGCGTTCAGGCCATCGCGGAACATCACCAGGCAACAGGCCAACAGCATACTGGGCCGCTATCTGTCCCGAAAAGAGCTGACCGACACCGGCTCGATCCAGGGTGAGCTTGGCAGCTACAACTCACTCGCGGATTGGTACGCCGCCGAGGGAGCGGAAACCCTTGCACCGTTTGCAGACGTCTCGCAGCTCGCAAAGGTTCACGCGCCCTTCACGGCCTACTTGGTCTATCACGAGGTGGTTTATGGTAGCTCGAACGGGGACAGCATCTATCTGATGCCTCTGTCGAATCTGACCCGGGCCCAGGCGGCAGTACTGATCGTCCGAACGAAGTAGCGCTCGGCGAGCGGGACCCATGAGGTCGCGAGAACCATCGTCGACCGAGAGGGGGGTCCATGTGAAGGCCCAACGCGATGCGATCGGAAGTGTTCGGCTGAAGGAGGCGGGAATGCTGCGGCTTGCTCGATCAGACGGGCGGACGGCGGAGGGCGCAAGCGACCGGTCGACCCGCGGACTCCGGTCCACGGGCGTGGTTCGCCTCGCGGCCACTAGGATCACGTTGTTGGTCGCGGTGGCAGCGGCTCTCCTAGGGGTCGGCATGCTTTGCGCGGTGCCCTCGTCGGCCACCGCCGCGACGGGCCAGGCCGCTTTCACTTTGACCAATGGGGTTCAGTCGTATAGCGACAGCACGCCGGGAGGCATGGCGCTGACTGAGCTGTTCAAGGGAACATCGGTAATGGTCCAGTCAGGCAAGGCAAGCGGACTGACGAACCTGCCTATCTCGCTCACCTATGGTGGCAAGCCGCTCACGGGTACCGCAGCGCTATCCCTTACGGGGACCTTCGAAGACGCGACCGGTCTTCTCCAAGGAACCTACTACTACGAATACGATATCGTCTACAGCTCCACGTTGTTTGGGCCCGAACGCCAAGTCGGGACGTATGGCGGGAGGGTGGAGGCGGCTTTGGGCCCGAATGCGAAGACGGCGAGTCTCTTTTTCGGGGGCTCCTGGACGGTGACTCACTACACCCCTGCCTCGGGCGGCGGATGGCAAGAGGCCAGCGTGGGCTCGGGTTTGGATGCGAGCCACGTGACGTTCACGCTGTCCGGGACTGTGCCCCAACATGGCACCGTGCTGGGGGGGCTGAGAGGCGCGGGCAAGACACGGATCTCGCAAGATGGGGGCGCCACTTGGACTGAGGCTGCGTCAGGCCAGGGGCTACAGGTGGACGACCTGATCTCGGTCGAGAATGTCGCTGGGACTCGGACCAAGATCGTGTTCCCGGACGGCTCGTCTTTCATCATGAAGGCGGGGACTGTAGTGAGGTTGCTGTCCGGCGGTCTTCAGCTCAAGCAGGGCGAGGTGTGGCTGAATGTGAAGAAGCAAGGAGACAAGTTCGAGATCATCACTCCCACCTCGGTTTGCGGGGTATTTGGTACTGAGTTCCAGGTGACCGCATTCCCGGGCGTCAAGGATGAGATCGCTTTGTTCTCCGGGCAGGTGCGGGTCACGGCGAACGCCGGAGGCACAATGACCCTCAGTCCGGGGCAGAAGGTCAGCTGTCAAGGTACCGGTCTTGGCCCAGTCCAAGCAGTGGGGTCGTTCGCCGACACCACCTCCAGCCCATACAACGCGGCCATCCTCGGCATGAGCCAGGCGGGGATCGTGAGTGGTCGCCAACAAGGCGGCGTCTGGATGTTCGCCCCGCTCGAGACAGTGAAACGTATGCAGTTCGCCAAGATGGTCTGTGGAGCCATGGACATCCACGTGAGCGAGGATTCTTGGCGCGATTCGGCTCCGCCTTTCGCCGATCTGGGCCCGGACCCGTTGGACACCACATATCCTCATGATTTTGTGGCCGGTGCCTCCGCCGTCGGTATCATCAAGGGCGACAAAGGCAAGTTCAAACCCTACGACGGCATCTACAGGATAGGCGTCATCTTGATGGTGGTCCGCGCGCTTGATAGCTTGGCCCCAGGTTCCCTGAAGGCTGTTCCCACCGATTTCAGTTCGACCGTCGGCGGACTGTCGGGTGAGCACGCGGAGGCTATGAGAAAGGCCGAATACAATGACCTGACGGACGGGCTTTCCGGCTTCGACAAGGGCTGGAACCCTTGGGCCGCGGCCACCCGCGGGGAAGTGGCTCAGATCCTGTGGAATGCCATGTGGCGCTAAAGCAGGGACCCCGTCCCGTCACGTTTCCGATCCAGGAGAGGGCCGAACTCATGAAGCTGATTGAAGTCCTGAACTCAAGAATGAGCTTCTCATTCGAAGTCTTCCCACCCAAGACCGATGCAGGCATGGAGAAGCTCAGGGAGGCGCTCAAACACTACTACCGCTTCAATCCGGACTTCATCAGCTGCACGTATGGGGCAGGTGGCAGCAATGCAGGCCGCAACGTGGAGATCTGTCAGGCCATCAAAGAGGATGGTTTCACCGAGGTCCTCACGCATTTCACCTGCATCGGCAACACCAGGGAGAAGATCGACGGCGAACTCGAGAACTACCTATCCCTGGGCGTGGAGAACATCTTGGCCATGCGGGGTGACTTCCCGGCCGGCTGGGAAGGGACCAACGGCGACTTCAACCACGCCGATGGACTGATCAGGTATATACGGACGAAGTTCCCAGATTTCTGCATCGCGGCCGCCTGCTATCCGGAGAAGCATGTCCTGGCCCCTTCATTCGAGGCCGACATCGCCCATGTACGCAGCAAACAGGACAACGGGGCCGAATACCTGATGTCGCAGTTATGCCATGACGTCGAGGCCTTTGAGGCCTTTGTCTACCGCATCAGAGAGGCGGGGATAACCATCCCGGTCGTGCTCGGGATCATGCCGGCGCTCGACAAGGACGCCATCATCCGCATGACCTTGAGCAACGGTTGTTCGATCCCCGCCGGATTGGCAGCGATCATCGGTGAGTATGGCGACGATCCCGAAGAGTTCAAGAAGGCGGGTATCGAGTACACGATCGAGCAGATCTACCGATACATGGCCGCCGGGATCGGCGGGTTGCACATCTACACGCTCAACAAATGGGATGACGTCGAGACGATCATGATCGGCTCGGGGATCCGCGAGGACGTCTAGCCGGGCGGGCCGTCGAGAATCCGTCCCCGCGTGGCGACCTGGACCCGACCAGGATCGGCAGAACAGTGAGAAGCGCGGCGGCAGCTGAGGTAGCCTGAAGGCCCAGTGCGGCCGCCGCGCTTCTGCGCGTTACTTCTCCAGGAACAGGACGCCTAGGCTGACACTGTCCTCCAATTCGACGACCGCGGAAGCGGCTTTGTAGCCGGGGGCATTGACGCTCACTTCGTATGTTCCCGGGGGCAGTCTGTCGATGACGAAATCCCCGTAGTTGTTCGTCGTGGCCTCGCCGACCCTGGCCCCTCCGGCCCACAGAAGCACCACCGCCCCCTCAGCGCAATCGTCCGTGTCCCTGTACGCCACCGTGCCGCCGATGAATGCCTGCGTCCAGCGGTGCAGGTTCTTGTACCAGACCCGAGGAGCGGTCCCGAGCTCAGCCCTATGAGCCTCCAGCCCTTCCGCTTCCGCCTGCGCGGCCATTAGCTCGTCCTCCGCGAGGACGAGTTTGAGCGCGCCGGTGGGACAGACCTGGGTGCACCGGGTCTCGGTCCACCCGTCTTCGATCAGATGTGCGCAGCCCGTGCACTTCTGCGGGACACCCTGCTCGTCGTTCCAGTAGATGACGCCGTAGGGACAGCTATCGAGGATCTCCTTGCGGCCGCGAGCCTTCTTGGCATCGATGAGCACCAGGCCGTTCTTGTCCTTGTAGACGGCTTTGTCCTTGGTCAGGCAAGGGGCGTCGTCGCAGTGCTGGCAGGGCAGGGGAAGATAGGCCACCTGGACCATGGGGTACTGCCCGCGTTCCTTGCGCTCGATGTTCATCCAGCGCTGGCCGAACCACGGCTGGGCCACGGAGTACCCCTTGAAATCGTTGCCGACGTACTCGTCTTTGCACGCCAGGAAGCAGTTGTTGCAGTCATGGCAGAGGGCGACGTCTATGACCATGTTCCACTTTTTCATCGGGCGTCTCCCCACTTCTCGACTTCTATCAGGCAGGAGTTGTTCGACATGCCGCCGGAGTACTTCGTTATCAGCCGGATGTTGGTGAGGATGTTTACGCAACCCCCGCGGTCGGGCGATTCACCCGGCACGCCGATGGGATCGTACTCTGCGCACGATTCGTAGCAGTGGACGGTGCCGGAGGGCACCCGTTCGGTGACCTGGGCCGCCAGGATGACCGACCCTCGGTCGTTGAAGGCGCGAAGCAGATCGCCGTTCTCGAGGCCGCGGGCGGCTGCATCCTGGGTACTCAGGCGCATGACCCAGTAGTAGTGATCGTCGATGAGGACCCGGTGGTCCTTGACCTCGTTCATCCAGCTGTCCTTGCCGTCGCCCATGGTATGGAAGCTGAACCGCGGGTGAGGCGAGACAAGCTGCAGCGGGTACTTGTCGTACAGCTCGGCAGTGTGATGGCCCTCCCAACTGGGGATGAACTGCGGACCCATAGGCGGACGTTCCGGATCGACATTGCCGCCCGCTTCAAAGCGCTGGAGGCTGCTGGCTACGAACTCGATCTTGCCCGACGCGGTCTGGAGGCCCTTGAGACCCACCGTGTCGGCGGGGGCGGGGCCCCAGTCAGGAGTGTCGCGCACCCTGTCCTCGGCGAACCAGCGCATGGCCGGGGTGGACTTGTGGTCTTTGGGGAAGGGCAGCACGAAGTAACCCTTCTTCTCGAACTTCTCCCAACTCACGTACTTGGGCAGGTCGGTGGCGTGGAAGTAGTCCTTGGTCCACTGGTACTCGTCCTTGCCGCCCATGGTGAACATGTCGCCGACACCCAGCCGATCGCAGACCGCCGCGAAGATCTCGTAGTCCGACTTGGATTCGCCCAGCGGCTCGATGCACTTCTTCTGCAGGGTGAACACACGGTTGTTGGTCTGGGTGTAGCTGTCGGGGATGTAGCCGGAGCAGCTGGCGAACTCGCTGATGTCCCAGCGCTCGAAGTTGGTGCAGGCCGGCAGGACGATGTCGGCGAACTTGGCCTCGCCCTCGAACCAGATGGCCTGGCTCACCGCGAACTCCAGCTTGGGATTGCGGTACGACTTCACGTAGCGGTTGGTCTGGGTCATGGTCCCGAAGAACGATCCCCCGTAGCGCCAGTACATGCGGATGAAGTCGTAGCCCGGAGCCGGGTATTCGTACTTCTGTAGCTGGCTTTCGATGGAGGAGCCGCAGAACCCCTTGCCTCGGAATTCTATCTTCTCGTGTTGAAGCGCCTCGGGGATGCGCAGGCGCGAGATCATCTGCCCCTCGGGGGAGTCGTGGGTGAGCCGGGTCGACCCCTGCTTGCCCGCGAACATGTGGTTCTCCCAGCGGAAGCCGGCCGCTGACTTCTCCGGGTCGCAGCCGATGCCGCCCTCGGCATAGCCGGGGAAGAGGAACGATTCATCTGCCGGGCACCCCTGCGAGGTCCCCCAGATGTTGCTCCCGGGTTTGCCCATGCCCTGCATGGCCGCCAACGCGATCATCGTACGGGCCCACTCGTTCCCGGTGGCCGAGCGGCACGCGCCGCCCCAGCCGCCCAGCGACCCGGAGGCCAGCATGGTCTTCTTGGCGCCCCACTCGCGGGCCAGCGCCCGGATGTCGCGCGCGGGGATGCGGCTTTCGCCCTCGGCCCATTCCGGAGTCTTGGGCACGCCGTCGGACTGGCCGAGCACGTAGGCCTTCCACTCGTCAAAGCCGACCGTCTTGCCGGCGATGTACTCTTTGTCGTAGGTGCCCTCGGTGAGCCACGTGTAGGCTATGCCCAGGCCCAGCGCCACGTCGGTGCCCAGCCGGGGCGAGAACCACTTGTCGGCGATGAGCCCGGCTGTGTGGTTGTAGTAGGGGTCGATGAAGATCATCTTCACGCCCAGCTCCTTGAGCCAGGCGCGGCGCACCGTGCTTTCGAAGGCGGAGTAGATGCCACCGCCTGTGCTCTCAGGGTCGGCCGACCAGAACACGATCATCTCCGTGTTCTGCAGAGCGTCTTCCAGCAGGTCGTACTGCTCAGGGATGCCCAAGCGGTGACTGTAGCCCCACATGTGCATGCCGCCCCAGTGCCACCCTTCCCAGCTGTCCGGGTTGTGAGCAGCCTGTACGAGTCCCACCAGGTTCGTGAAGCGCTGATACGCGCTGTGGCGATAGCCGACGTTCCCCCACAGGTGGTGGGAACCGCACGTGGTGAGCATGGTGCCCGGACCATACGTGCGTTTGATCCGGTTTATCTCGCCGCAGACGATGTCGAGGGCTTCATCCCAGGAGATCGGTTCGTAGCCCGACTCGCCCCGCTTCTCGCAGTTCCGTTCGCCGTTGGGATCGAAATCCACCCGCTTCAGCGGGGTGAGGACCCGCTTGGGGGAATAGATCATCGACTTGTGGCCCGCGGTATAGGGCATCACCGTGGTGCGGCGCGGAGGGGTGAACGTGCGTCCCCGTGCCTCTATGGTCCACGACTGGCCGTCGGAATCGTCGAGGTCCATCGGGGTGATCCGAAGGATCTTGCCGTCTTTGACGTCGACGAAGACCGGCCCTCCCGTGGTGCTGTTGGTCAGTCTCTCAACTTTGCTCATCCGTCAGACCTCCGATGGCATGTGAACTCCAGGGTAGGGCACCGCCCCGGTGCCGCCCAACCTAACTATGCTTCACTGAGCCCTGCGCTGCAACCCATCCTCGCAATGAATCGCCCCGGACGGCGCGTCCAGGTGGCCAAGGCTTCGCTTTTGAGCAGCTCGCTAGCTCATGAACGGCATGACCACGCCCTTGATGTAGCCGGGCTTCATGCCCAGGTTGTCTTCAAAGGCCTGGCCGATGTCTTCCAGCCTGTACCTGTGCGTGACCAGCTTGTCCATTGGGTAGACACCCTTCTCCAGCGCCCACATGGCTCGCTCCAACTCGCTCTGGTGGTTGGTAGACATGCCGATCCCCTGGGGGCTGTAGATGATGGGGCACTTGATCCAGTTGAACAACTCGTAGGTGTCAGGCGCCTGGTGCCACCCTACGAGGATGACCTTGGCCCGGTTGGTCTTGATCACGTCGCCGGTCATCTTGATGCCTATCGGGTGGCCGACCACCTCGATGGCTACGTCAACACCGCGGCCCTTGGTGATCTTCATGACTTCTTCGACCACATCCACTCTTGAGGGATTGAGGGTGATCGTGGCTCCCAGCTCCTCGGCCAGTTTGAGACGGCTGTCGTCGAGATCGGCGACGATGTACTCGCGCAGTTTGGGAGAGGAGACTCCGGCGATGATCCCCAGACCCATGAAGCCCGCGCCTATCTGGAAGACGTAGTCACCGAACTCCGGGGTGGTCGTCCGAGCGATGGACATGCAGCTCATGAGCGGCTCGCCGAGGGCATATTCGAAGGGGATGCCGTCCGGGACCTTCTCGATGATGAAGCCGTGCCCACGGTGGGCGGCGAACGTGGTGGGATCGACGGCCACGTATTCGCAGTAGGCGTCGTCGGCGAAGTAGCCTGTTATGCGGTCGCCAACCTCGAAGCCCTTCACGAGCCTGCCGACCTCCACCACGGTCCCCGCGGGCTCGTGCCCGGCTCGGCGCGGGAAGGGGTTGGCTTCCTTCATCTCTTCGCTGTAGGAGTCCTTATAGGCGGTCATGTCGCTCGAGCAGACTCCACAGGCTTCGATCTTCACCAGCATCTCGCTGTCGGTGATCTGCGGGGTCGGGATGTCGCGGATCTCGTACTCGCGGGGCGCCACAACGAACGCTGCTCTCATCTTCTGTGCTCTCCTTTGGATGTGTGACGGGCGGGACAGGTCTGGCGCTACGCGATTGGAAAGCGTTGAGAGAACGCCGCCTCGGAGGCCGGGTCGCCGACCATGAGAAGCACTTGATCCCCGCGTAGCACGGTTTCGGGGCTGATATCCACCTCAGGATGGTCGTCACCCGTCTGTACGGCTATGACGGTGGCCCCCGTCGAGGCCCGGATCCCGGCCAATCTGAGCGTGGTACCGGCCAGCGCTCGGGGAACGGGTCGCCAGAAGATGTGTATCCCTTCTGTGAAGAAGATCGTACGGCGTCCTTCGATGGCATTAGCGAGGATACTACCCCCCACCGAAGCGATCGACACGACGAAGTCCGCCCCGGCAGCGTAGATCTCCTCGACGTTCTCCTCCCGGTTCGCCCGTGCGACGATGCGGATGCGCGGATTGAGTTGCCGGCACGCCAAAGTGAGAAACAGGTTGGTGCCGTCGTCATTTGTGGTCACGATGACACCCCGGGCCTCGCAGATACCCGCCTCCTCGAGGACCGAGCTGCGGCTGGCGTCTCCCCGGATAGTCCGACGAGATGCAGCGGCGTCTGAGGGAGAGTCCTCCACGCGCTCTCGCTCTGGGATTTGACAGAGCTCGGCCATGGCCGTATGGCTGAACTCTGTATCCACCACGACGTGTGGCACCTCGTTTCGCTCGAGATACCTCGCCGCCGCCTTACCGACGGTCCCGTACCCCAAGACAATTACGAGGTCTTCGCCAGCCGCCTCGCCGGTCAGCCGCTCCAGAGCTTCCAGGCTGGACTCGGTGGCGGCCAGCATGAGAATGTCACCGGCGCTGATGCGCGTTTCCGGCCTGGGCAGTGAGAAGTGCCCCCGCTCCCAGATACCTATCAGCGACGCCCCGATGCGTTCGCGTACCGCCGTCTCTCCCACTGTCAATCCGACAAAGGGGGTGGAATGGGCCGGGATCTCCGCGAACAGCAGATCCCCCAGCGAATCGACGATGTGTGAGGTACCGCCCCGAGTGGTGCTGCGCACGGCCATGTACCCACCCATGACCTCCCGCAGAGCGATGGCCTCCTGGGCCCCCGCGGCCTTCATGAGATCGACCCGCTCACCCTCCGTGACAATGACCAGCACGGGTGTCTCCGCGATCGCGCGCACGGTCAATACGAGGTTGGCGTTGTCCGTATCGCTGAGATTGGCCACGACAGCCCGGGCGTTGTCCACCCCTGCCCGCTCGAGGACTGCGCGGTCTGTGGGGATGCCGTAGATGACCCGATAGCCCTCCTCTTCAAGCCGGGCGGCAGCATCGTAGTTGCTCTCTATCAGGGCGTAGGGGATACCCGCCGAGCGGAGATGCTCCACCACGTTCCGGGTCACCGGATCCCAGCCGCACAGGAGCACATGACCGGCCGTTCCCTCGGGCAATTCGAGCGGGGGCCGGTAGCGCAGACGCTCCTCCATCCACGGGCCGATAAACAGGCTGATGGCGCCGAAGGGAAGGATGATCAGCATGAAGAGGACGCCCGACAGGGTGACGACCATGGAGAAGACATGACCGCCGTCAGTGGTGAAGGTGATGTCACCGAAACCCAATGTGGTCATGGCCGTGATGGTCCAGTAGAGGCCGGCTACGAAGGAGTACTCCCTACCCTCGATGGTCCACATGAAGTGGCGGAAGAGGAACGCGTAGGCAAGAACGAGAGCAACGAGAAAGGCGACATAGAAAAGCAGTAGTTTGATGTTTCGTTTCGCCCGGCCCCGAAAGAAGTAGGCGAGTTCCGAGCTGATCGTTTTCACGAGACCTCGCTTCTCTGTCGCCATCCGCGTGCGACGGGGCGGCCGCCGAGCGGACCCCGCTCGCTGCGACTACTTCAGCGCCGCAAGATTGGCCAGCGCACCGTACAAGACCGCACGGTTGTCGCTCAGGTTCTGGACTGACTGGTTCTCGTGGTCATGCGCGGCCGACAGTTCTTGCTGAAGGCGCGGATTGCCCGAGTCGCCTTGGAGCGCGTCGGTTGCCCGGTGCACAGCGAACCGCGCGGAGGCAACAACGTCCACGGAGGTGCGAGTGCGGTTGAGACCATCGATCAACGATCGCACCACCGGCTGCGCCGCCGGGTCGACCTGCAGTTCGAGGCTGTAGAGTGTGGTGGAGGCGGCAGTCATTTGCGTTCCCAGTTGGTCCCACGTTTGCTGCTGAGCAGAGGCGAAGTCGGATACTTGATCTCCGCTCACGGTATCGTCCTTGTGTAACGAGTCGCCCCGCCACTGGGCGACCTCCGGCGTGAGGTTCTCGTAGAGCCAACGCGACTGGGAGTACGCGCGCTCCGCGGTTGCTTGCCAGGCGGTGGCGGCTGCGGCCGCGGCCGGCGAACCGGCGGCTGCAGCGGCTGCAGCGGCGTCGGTCTTCTTGCTACGCCGCGACCTGCTGATCGCGCTGATCACAATGATGAGGAGCACCAAAGCGATGATGCCGATGACGATGTACAGCGTGGTATCGGAGGTATCCTCGCCAGCATCCGGTGCCGCAGTAGTGCTGGTCTCGCTGCTGGTAGCAGTTGTCGCAGGTGGTTCGGTCGTCGTCGTCTCGGCCTCATCGCTGGTGGTGGTACTCTGCGGCGCCTCGGCGGTGGTCTCGGTGTCGCCGCTGGTGGTCGGGCCGCCACCTCCGGTAGTGATGCTCCCGATCCCTATTTCCCCGCTGCATCCGGCAAGGAGCAATAGGGTGACTATGAGTCCGGCAATCGTAAGCAGGCGCGCGCCTGATCGCATGATCCCAACTCCATGTGTCGTCTTGGAACCGGCGCGTTGCGTCACGTCGGCTTCCCGTTGCGGTCTGTGCACGTCCCAACAGCACTCCCGGAGCATACTACAGGACTTCGAAGACTTCCGGAGGTTGCTCTTCCTACGCCGGGTGTTCGGCCCCAATCGTCGGTGCGAGCCTCCAGCGACAGTCTTGTGGCTTGTAAGGGGTCAAACGCTTTGCAGAGAATCACCCCGGAGGAGACGGCACCCGGCGGCAGTTCCGGTTCCACCCACGGGTAGGGACTCAAGTCCTCGGCCTTGAATCCGGTCTGTCCCTGAACTGCCCTCAGGGGCCTGCCTGGCCTGGTCGTCCAGCGCGCCACCTACTAGAAGTGCAGCTTGTCCAGTGCTTGTTGTGCCGCGGGATCGTCCATCGTGATCTTCGGATCCGCCAAGATCTACAGGTTCACTCCCGCCGGACTGCCGCCACTTCGCCGAGGTGGAGGCGTCTACGCAGACATCGCCGCCGATTTCATCGCGCAGGGCGTGGAGTCCATGCAGGTGGCCATGGAGGCGGTGAAGCCTGCAACGCTACGGTCTTGACGAGAGGGCTCTCACATAGTCCTCGGCCTGGCAAACCACACCAAGCATGGGAAGCGTCTTCTTGACGCAGTAGTCGTGTGCTTCTCTGTCTGGGCTATTGCAGCAATCGGCCAGGGTCCAGACAGAATAGCCTCGGTTGAAGGCGTCACGGGCGCTGCTCTCGACGACCCAGTTGGTGGCCAGCCCGGCCAGTACGACGGTGTTGATACGACGGTTCCGAAGGATGAGGTCGAGTTCGTTGTAGATGAACGCGCTTGTCGCGTAATTGGCGATCTCGATCTCGTCTTCCAGTGGCCTGAGTTCGTCGATGACCTGGGCACCCCACGTCCCTTTGATGAATGCGTTCGACTTAACCAGGCCGGCGGCGAGAGGGGCCGGATTAGCGGGCAGTTCAGGGTAGCCCTTCCTATGGCACGCGTTGACGAAGATCACCAGCACCCCGTGCTCCCTACTCGCCTGGAGAGCCTCCCGCATCCGCTGCGTGGTGCCTGCCGCGCTCAGCACTTGTGGGAAGGGGGTGTCAACTGCGCCACCAGGCTTCACGAGTTCATTCTGCCAATGCAAGAGGAGCAGCGCGCTCGTTCTCGGATCGATACTGTTCTGCATCTGAAAACTCCCGTATCAATGGCTTGGATCAAGGCCGAGGCCCACGAGGACTTCCTTGCGGAACTCATCTGCACCCGGCTGCAACAAGGGGAGCACAGACGGCATGTTCTTCAAGTTCCGGATGATAATGGGAAAGAGATCCGACGGGATCGTGATGAGCTGGAGCCCTTGGGGATAGAGCTTGCCGGCTCTCATCCCCAGACTCAAGCCGGTCACCACGTAGTTCAGTTCGCCACTGATGTAGGGATACATGTATGTCCAGGCACAGCCGATCACAGGGGTGCAGCGGCTCATCCAGGGTTTCCCCGTCGAATAGGTGTGGGCTCTGAGCAAGACCTCAGTCTGGTCCGGGTCACCCAGCACGATCAGTAGATCTGGATCGAACGTGATCTCGTCCAGCGGAGCAAAGGCGACGTAGTCGACCGTGCTATCGGCATTCAGCCTGGGGAGACAGTCGTATATCCTACGGCCGGCTTTGAAATCCTCACAGACCTGGATGGCTTCGACGTACTCGCCCGTCGTGAAAGCATGAGGCAGCGGTTTTCCCATGATGTACAGTCCGCCGCCGCACGAGTGGTTCTCGGGAGCGGCATAGAACGCGTGCCCATCCTGGGCTCGGCGGAGCATCTCGCACAGGCGCAAGCTGCCTTCCAGCGGGAGCATATTCTCGGGCGGTTTCGAACAGAGCTTCACCCCAACCGGGGGTAGATCGAGACTCAGAGCTTGCAGAGCCGTCATCCATTCCTGAGCGTTCCAGCGCGATGGTGGCACAAGATCCTCCTAGCTAGGCTCTAGGTTCCGCCAGAAGGTCTTCGGGCGTTCGCGGGAAAACCCTCTTGAGTGCGCGCGGCCTGGTCTGCGGACACCTGCGGCCGATGGAGCGGCTTCGCGTCGTCGAGCAGGGGTCGGAACCAACGGAGATCTCTCTTGGGGTTAGAGGTTGCGAATCCGCCTCTGGGACATCGCGACCGGCCATCTGGCTCTCGTGTTCAGCCGAACGCGCGCCGACAATATGGCCGAGTGACTGGGGACGGCTCCTCCTTGGACGGAGAACCAAAGCAGATCGAAAGGACCGGATACGGGGATGCATGGGGCACAGCGCGCGTAGGTAGCGATAGGAGCAGTCTTGCTGCTCTTCTTGGCTTTGGCGACCGTAGCCTGTGGAACAGACGCTATGGTCACGAATGCGGCCGTTGGCCCATCGCCTGACCAACCGACCAACAGCAGTTCGCTGCTGACCACGACCACGGAGGCGCAGACCACCACCACGACCGAAGCCGACAGCGGTGGGGAAACTGTCTACACCACCAACACGGGAAAGAAGCACTCCGTGACGGCTGCCGGTACCTCTCCGAGAGCAAGATACCTATCAGCCTCTCGGACGCCATCGCCCGAGGCCTCACCCCCTGCAAGGTGTGCAAGCCCTGACACCGGCAGGGATGATGAGACCATGTTCTCAGAGCAAGACGGACAAGACAGATCGTATCTGAAGCCGGACCTCAACCAAATGAGCCTTCCTCGACGGGCGCCGCCTGCACGAGGCGACGGCGGCGCCTATCGGCCGACCGCGGCGTCCGATCCGATCGCGGCAGCGCTTACTTGCCTGCCGTCCAGGCGTAGGAAGCGAAGTTCACACCATTGGCAGAGAAACTTCATGCTCCCATCGATCACGATCCCGGAGCCGGCCCTGGCCACCGAGCCCGAGAACTTGCAGGAGACGGCCATTCCGCCGTCCTTCATGGTCAAGGAGAAGCCAACAGTGTCGTTCCCGTACCACGCCTTGCCGGAGTAGCCATCCACGGTCGCCGTGCCGGTCCCGTCTTCCCCGAGTTGCAAGCTGACATCCAGGCTTGCCGGGGCCTCCACGTCGTCGACGACATGCTGCAGCGTTGCGCTGCCGCTCCAGGTACCCGCCATTTGCTGTGCAGCGACAACACCTGTGGCACCTTCCTGCGCTTCCTCTCCGGTCACGGTGCTCATCTCCTCCAGCTCTGGGTCCTGGGGTTCCCCTGTCCCGGCCAGTTCAGCTATCAGAGTGGCAAGCTTCTGCATACTCGCCAGAGCCGTCTTCGAATCGACCGTGTATGCTTTGGTCAGTTCCGATACGGAGACCCCTGCCTCCGTCGGTAGCGAGAATCCGAGCTTCTCAAGTACGCTACGGATGCCCGGGACGTCCTTGTCGGCCGTGTTGACGATCCGCGCGATCATCTTCGTTCCGCCGGCTTTCAGGGGCTCGATACCGAGAGCTGTGATGCTGCCGGGGTAGAACCACTCCATCATCGACTCGCCGACAAGCGCGATCTGCTCGACAGTATCGTTCGGGTTCATCGTCACTAGGCCCATCACCATCGAGACCGGTTGCATCACGTCTGCCGCTTTCTGGAAATCCACCGTGACACTATGGTTCTCGCCCAAGACGATGGAGCTGCTGGTCTCGCCGACGTCCACGACGCAATCGATGCCACCCACCACCAACGCCCCTGCTTTGCCCAGCGTCATGCTGCTGCCGGCAAGAGAAGTCAGGCTTCCGCCTCCGGTAGCGACGGCGGCCCCGACGAAAAGCCCCACCTTGCTGGCCGTCTTGTACCCCTCTCCCAGTAGGCCGCCTGCGACGGCCGCGATGAGCAGCGGACGATGATCCTCATGGCTCTGGACGCGCCCCTCTCTGCATGAAAGAATCGATGCCACATGAACTGAGGAGGCAATGATGAAGAGAATCGCCAGATTATCCAGCCTGCTGATTGCCTTGATACTGGCAGCCGCCGTTATCGGATGCGGCACGGCAGAGCAGGAATCCGGGGAGCTATCTCCCCGCGATGTTGCCCCGCTCTACTTGGAAGCAATGCGGGGGAACGTGTCTGGGCTCAAAGAACACAATCCGGACACCGAGATCACAGAGGAAGGGGTGTTCGGGAGCGTCAACCCAAGCATGCTGGAGGCGTGGGGGGTCAGCCCGACCGCCGAGCAGGAAGCCCAGCTCACCGAAGCCATGCTGGCAGGGCTTTCCAAGGTAGAGTTCACTGTCGTCGATGAAAAAGTCGATGGTGAAAGCGCCACGGTGACTGTCGCTATCCGGGGCATCGACATGTCTTCGTCGTTGGACACCCAGTTCGAGACGATCGGCGGGCAGATCACTGACGACACCGAGGACGCGGCCATCATCGCGGTTCTCGACAAGGCATGGCGGGAAGCGTCACTGGTGCCAGAACCAACCAACGTGGACATGCCGTTCATGGCCGTTTCCGACGGTAGATGGATAGCTGACCCTCAGGGAGGAGCAGCTGCGGGCGCCGTGTACGTGATGTTCGGAGGATAGCGACGCGAGCACATCAGGCGGTTCGACGGGCGGGCGGTGCGGGGATCGCTCGGCCTTCTCGTAGGTGGCGTCCAGGAAGAGGTAGGGGTAGCGGCCGAGAAGCGGCCGGCCCCGGAAGGCTTCCACCTGTTCGTCTAAGCGGGCACAGATACGGGAGACCTCGCTCTTGGAGATGCCGTCCAGGCCCAGAGCCACGACCAGGTCCTCCACTTTGCGGGTGGAGACGCCTTTGACGTAGGCTTCGGCGATCACGGCCAGAAGGGCCTCCTCGCTGCGCCGGCGGGGCTTAAGGAAGCTGGGGAAGTAGCTGCCTTCGCGGAGTTTGGGGATGGGGAGCGCAAGCGAGCCCACCCGGGTGTCCAGGCGCCGCTCCCGGTAGCCGTTGCGCATGGTGAGGCGCTCAGACGTGCGCTCTCCGAGTGAAGCCCCGGTCTTCTGGGAGATCTCCACTTCCATGAGTTCTCGAAGCACCGACAGCATGGCTTCACGAAAGAAGTCGAACTCTCGACCCTCGGTCAGCTTGATGAGGAGCTCCTCGCGGGGTGACAATGGAATCGGCCATCGTTGTGTCCTTCCTTTAGGTATGGTTGCGAGCCTTTACCTACGGAAACACACGATGGCTTTTCTCTTCAAGCAAAACGGCATCATCAGCCGCTTCCTGTTACACCACGTCCGGGGACACTACCTCTCCGTGTAGCTTGACTCCGGCGGCGATGCGTAGTCTTATGTACGGACGCGGCCAGAGTTCATACTGCGCCGTCCACAAGCAAGCGAGGCCGAAGGAGCAGATGTGGCAAAGACAGTAGACCTCGAGAATCACTTTGCGTCCGAATCGTGGGTGGAAGCGTTGCGGGCGAACGACGGCTATCCGCGCCTGGTCGACGACCCCAACACCAAGTACCGCCTGTACCCCGTCCGCGGTGCTTATCTCCCCTACGGGCTGCTCGATCGACTGCTGGACCTCGGTGAGGGCCGTATCAAGCTGCTCGATGAGGCCGGCATCGATAAGGCGGTACTGTCGTTGGCCGCGCCCGGCACCGAGCCCTTCTCCCCCTCGGTCGGTACTCGTGTGGCTCGAGATACCAACGACGTTCTAGCAGCAGCCGTCGCCCGCTTCCCGGACCGCTTCGAAGGCTACGCGACCCTGGCCGTCAAGGACGTCGACGCTGCCACCGCCGAGTTGGAGCGTGCCGTGAAGGAACTGGGATTCACGGGTTGGAACACTCATTCCAACTTCGGGGATTCCTTCCTTGACGAGAAGCGCTACTGGCCGCTTCTGGCCAAGGCCGAGGAACTCAACGTTCCAATCTACCTACATCCCACCTTCACCATCGTGGAGCCGTTCGTCACCTACGGCATGGGGGTGGCCGGGCCCAGCTTCGGCTTCGGCGCCGAGACCTCCATGGTCATCATGCGCATGATCGTGGCCGGTGTCTTCGACATCTTCCCCAGGCTGAAGATTATTCTGGGCCACTACGGCGAGGGCTTCCCCTTCATGCTTGACCGGGTCGATCGCCCCTACATCCAGGGGCACGTTCCGGTGGATCCGGAGGTCGCCCCCAAGCTGAAGCGCATGCCGGGGGACTACGTCCGCGACAACATCGTCTCCTCCACCAGCGGCAACTACTCCCCCCAGGCCTTCGCCTGCACCCGGGACGCTCTGGGAACAGAGCGCATGGTACTGGGGACCGACTACCCCTTCGAGTCCATGGTTTCCTGCATGGATTTCCTTCAAGAGCAGCCTATGGACGACAACGAGAAGGACAACCTCTACTGGAAGACAGCGGCGTCTCTCGGCATGGGTGGCTGAGAACACGTCGGGGGGTTAGCCCCGCTCTCTGCCAGGGGGCCAGCCATGAAACATGGCGCCCGGCTGGTCCCTTCTGTGGGACGGGTCGGGCGTCGACGCATCTTGAATCAACTGGCGGGAGTTATTGTGTCAGATGTGCCGTGGATGTCTCTCTGACCTGCTGGTTGGTCGCCGGCGAGGTGGTCGCTGCCGGGGAGGTGCCGAGATGAGACGCAGATGGTGGGTGTGGGTGCTGGCGGCGCTCGGAGCAGTGGTGCTGGCGGTCGCAATCGGTTTTGTGATCTGGGCGATGACTCCCTTGGGACCCATGCCCGAGGCCGTCGCTGCTCTGGAAACGGATGAAGAGGTGACGGTCGTTCAGAACGACGTAATCGTGTTTCGCCCGAACGAGACGACTCCCACTATAGGTATCATCTTCTACCCCGGGGCCCGCATCGACCCGGTTTCCTACGCTCCTCCCATGCGCGCCCTTGCTGCGCAGGGCTTTCTGACTGTATTGGTGCCGATGCCTCTCAACCTGGCCGTGCTGGGTTCCGGCCGGGCCGCGGATGTCATAGAAGAGTTCCCCGAGATTCGCCAGTGGGTTGTGGGTGGCCATTCACTCGGCGGAGCCATGGCCGCGGCCTTCGCGGCCTCGGATCCCACGGCGGTGGACGGCCTCGTGCTATGGGCGGCCTATCCTTCGTCCGGCGACGATCTGTCCGCCTGGGCAGGCGGCGCGGTCTCGGTTTCAGGAACGAACGACGGT
Source organism: uncultured Actinomycetes bacterium (assembly GCA_963816155.1). Lineage (GTDB taxonomy): Bacteria > Actinomycetota > Thermoleophilia > RBG-16-64-13 > RBG-16-64-13 > JAXGXJ01. The sequence continues at coordinate 192,238 of CAWFJE010000007.1, forward strand.
CTGACGACTTCGGATGACATCGTCCGAACAAGGCCGCTACTGCCCGCAGGCACCGAGTTCGAGACTATCGACGGCGGCAATCACGCTCAGTTCGGCTGGTACGGAGAGCAGGGCGGGGACGGGGCCGCAACGATCAGTCGCGAACAGCAGCAGAGCCAGACCGTAGCCGCCACCCTGCGCCTGCTGCGGGCGCTTGCGACGGCCGGCAACTACTAGCGAGCGGGCATCGTGGGCCTGGTCAGCCTCAGAATAGCTGGGCCCATAGGATCG
>CAWFJE010000008.1:0-70757 GCA_963816155.1 uncultured Actinomycetes bacterium
AACCCGCACGGGCATTAGCCCTACGGTGTTTAAGACCGTTGCGTCTGCCATTCCGCCACTCCGGCGTCCCCCGGCCGCGGCGGCATCAACCAGCGTGGCCACTGGCTACCGGACCCGCGCGCCGACGATACTGATACGTTACCACGGCCCCAGGGCAGCACCTTCGCCGACCGAAGCCCAGACCTCGCCAAGCTCCTACTTTCGTCCGGGGCGAAAGAAGCACGACCCGGCTACAGTCACGGCCACAAGTACCCCACGCAGCGGACCAGGAAGTGGCATAATGGCACCAATACAGAACCACGCCGTAATCGAGGGTGTCATGGCGAGCCTTTCCATCAAGAACGTCCCCAACGAGACGCTCAGGCGTCTGCATACCCGCGCCGAACGGAACCACAGGTCTCTCCAACAGGAACTTCTGTCCATCGTCGAGAGTGCTGCCTCCGCAGTCACTGAGTTGAACGTCGACGAACTGGCGCTGTATGTGAGCGACATGCAGTTGTCGACCTCGGATGATCTGACCACCTGGATCCGTGACCTTCGTGATGGCTACTAACGACGCCGCCGTCTGCGACGCCTCGGTGTTGGCCTCTATTGCCTTCGGCGACCCGCATGCGGCCGACGCGCTCAGACTCCTCAGCCGGAAGAGGCTCTACGCACCATCTCTGCTCCGCTACGAGTTGGCCCATGTGGCCGTACGCCGACGGACGACGGAGCCGGAAGAGAACGACAGAGTCGCCCAAGCGTTCGCCGCCGCCCTCCGAGTGCCCATGACGATCGTCGAACCGGCCTGGCCACAGGTTCTGTATCTTGCGCGCGAGTGTGGTTTGTCCGCCTACGACGCTTCCTACCTGCAGATCGCATTGGCCCTTCACATACCTCTCGCAACGCTCGATCGACGCCTCGCCGCCGCGGCCGAGCGACTGGGAGTGGGCACAGAACCGAGCGACACGGCCTAGAAGGGTCCCTGCAGGGCCAGCCCATCCAGCAGATCGCGTTCGGAGACGATCAGCTCTTTGAAACCCAAGGTCTCCATCACCGCGAGCAGCACGGCGGCACCCCCCACGATGACCGGCGCGCGGCCGGTCTGCACGCAGGCCAGAGCCGCGCGCTCTGCCAAGGTCATGGCGGCCAAGCGATCCAGTTGGGTCAGGACCTCCTCCGCGGTCAGCGGGCGCAGGTGGATGGCGTCGCGGTCGTACCGGTCCAGACCCGCGGCCAGACAAGCGAGGGTGGTGACCGTGCCCGCCACTCCCACCAACCGCTCGGTGGACTCTGCGCCACGACTCCCGCCGAAGCGCGACCGCAATGGCTCCAGCATGGTTCGAACCCGGCTTCGCGCGAGATCGGTCGCTTCGCTGTCCGCTGGGTCCCTCTTGATCCATAACTCGGTCGCCTTACTGGCGCCGAGGTCCAGACTCACAGTATCGAACCTGATGCCTCGTCTGCGGCTGAGTTCCGTGCTCCCACCCCCGATGTCCAGGACCAGCGGATCTCCGCCGACGTCGAGCGTAGCCCCCGCGTATGCAAGTTCGGCCTCGTCGCGTCCCGAGAGCACCACCGCGGTCACCCCCAGGCCCTCCCCCAGCGCAAGCAGGAACTCTCGCCCATCAGCGGCCTCACGTGTGGCGCTGGTGCCGGCGACAATGATCCCGGACGGATCCAGCCGCCGCGCTTCGCCCACAAAACTCGCGACTGCTTCAGCCGTCCGCTCCGCCGCCGCGGGCAGGAGCCTACCGCCCGGTCGAAGCCCCTCGCCCATTCGTGTGATCTCCGTACGGCGCACGACCGTCTCCACCACATCGCCGGACACGTCGGCTACGAGTAGACGAACAGAGATGGTCCCCACATCGACGACGGCCCGCCTTTGCGTGATGGTCGCGGCGGCGCAGCGATCATCTCGGCACCAGATTCCCTCGAGCGGAGGATAGAACTCCGCCCATACGCGCTCTGAACCGGATGCCGACGTAACCTCCCTGCCACCTTCCCCGGCGGCGACCTCGGCGGCGACCTCGTCGAGGGCGCCGGTCCCGGCACTCAGCCACCCCGCGCGCATGGCCAGCAAGGCGGCGGCATAGGCATGCAGGCAAGACGCCTGCCCTGGTCCAGAAGGTCCCCCGATTCCGGCTTCGAGCCGGGCTGGGTCTGCCGCCTGCCCTGAACCATCGGCGGTCGCCGGGCGGGACCGCGTAGGGCTTCCGGCTCCCACGTCGGCAAGCAGAGCCCGCCGACACCTATACAGCCCGGTGATCTCGTCGAGGACAACCTGCGTACCTTTGTCCTCCGCGTAGCGAGAGCGAAGACGGCGCACCCCTCCGGACGCTTCGACCCGGCTGACCGCGGCCGCGAGTACCGGACAGGTGAGATAAAGGAGCGTGGGGTTGGGGGTCCCGTCAGACAACACCGGAGCCGTCTCGATGACGGCCGCGCGGCCGAAGGGGCAGCGGTATGCGATCCCGGTCACGTCACGGGGCCGACGCCCAAGCTGGAGGGCGATCACCTTGAGGTCGTCGGCAGTGACTGGGCCGACCGTCACCATGGGCGACGTATGCCCGGCCCCCGCGGCGGCACCGTCCCGGGCCCGGATGTCAAACGCCGCTGCCGGCCAGCACGGCGCCGGTGTGGGCGGCCGCTAGCGCGGCATCCGCGGCGTTCGAAGTCTGGAGCGTTAGGGTGAGCGCCCCCACCGCTGACTCTGTCGAGGCGACGGAACGCGCCGATGTACCCTCCGGTGAGGACGAGACCGTGGTCGAGGTAGTGGAGCCGGACGTCCCGGTAGACCCGTCCTCGCCCTGCAGATAGTCGGGCGTCACCGGGACAATGCTGACTGGAACCGTCTCCGCCGTCCCGGAGTCTTCCGACCCCCCAGAAGCGGCCACCATGGCCAAGGCCAAGACTACCGCGACCGCCACCAGCACAAGGACTGCCAAGCGCCGCGAGCGCCGATCCTTCTGTCGTGGTCGTCGCACTCTCTCAGGTCGATCGCCATTCACGAGGTGGTCTGACCAAGGATCGCGGCCCGGGCCGGCATCTTTGGGGTCGTCATACATGGAAGAAGCCACCAGCCATCAAGTGATAGTTTCTAGAACAGGTTGGAGATCGCCAGGAGCATGCGTTCGAGCATACCCGGCCTTGCGCCCTCCGCTGGTTCGGAGCCCGTAGCACCGGAGACCAGCACGGTTCCAGCGTCGGCGGCAGAGACATTGTCCGCGCCGTCCGCGACGGCGCTCTCGCCTCCAAGACCCTCCGCGCCCAGCGTCGAAGCGCCGTACCCTTCCTCGAACACGCCTCCAGGATCTTCAGTGACGCCGGCTTCCGGGGCTCGCTGCTGTTCGCCATCCCCAACCACGTACAACTCCTCTCCCGGGAGCGCGTACGTGAGTTGTTGGCGGGCAAGATCCTCCAGGTAGCCCGACTCGCTCAGCTTGCCCAGTTCAGCCTGCAGTCCCGCCGTGCGCTGCTCAAGAACGGCCACGCTGGCGGCGGCCCGGTCGAGCCTCTGGCGGGCATCGAGATAGTGACGCTACGGGCCCGTAGTTCGCGACCACCGCCACCGCGATGAGCAGGACCAGCAGCAGCAAGAACAGCACCAGTCGGCGCGTCGAGTGACGCCGCTCACGGTCCTCCGAAGGACCGGCGCCACTCTTTCGCGACCGTTCTGATTGCATGGTCAAAGTCGTCATGCTGTCATTCTTATTCGGCCCCGCCCATGCCCGCTCCTCTGTGCAACACCCTCAGAGCCCCGCGCTATGACACCTTCCCCCGCTCGAAGACCGTCCGGCCGGGATAGTAGGCCACGTCACCAAGCTCCTCTTCGATACGGAGGAGTTGGTTGTACTTGGCCGTCCGTTCGCCGCGGCAGGGTGCTCCCGTCTTGATCTGACCGGCGTTGGTGGCCACGACCAGATCGGCGATGGTGCTGTCCTCCGTCTCTCCCGAACGATGGCTGACCACGGCCGTGTAGCCCGCCCTGTGGGCCATGGCGATGGCGTCGAGCGTCTCGCTGAGCGTGCCTATCTGATTGAGCTTGATGAGGATGCTGTTCGCGACTCCCCGCTCTATCCCGGAGCGCAGGCGCTCGACGTTGGTCACAAACAGGTCGTCGCCCACGAGTTGCACGGAGGCGCCGACGAGCTTGGTGAGCACAGCCCAACCTTCCCAATCCTCCTCGGCCATGCCATCCTCGATGCTGACTATGGGATATCGGCTGCACAGATCGGCGTAGTAGGCGGCCATCTCCCGGGGGTCGAGCTTGCGACCCTCGCCGGCCAGGTCGTACAACTGCGTCGCTGGATCGAAGAACTCCGTGGCAGCCGGGTCGAGAGCGATGCCCACATCCTGACCGGGCCGGTAGCCGGCCTTCTCCACGGACTCGAGGATGACCTTGATGGCTTCCTCATTACTGGAGAGGTTGGGGGCGAAACCACCCTCGTCGCCCACCGCCGTGGACAGGCCACGGGCGGCGAGAACGCCCTTCAGCGAGTGGAACACCTCCACACCCATGCGCAGACCGTCGGCATAGGTGGCGGCGCCCACCGGTACGCACATGAACTCCTGCAGGTCGACGTTGTTGTCGGCGTGCTTGCCCCCGTTGAGGATGTTCATCATGGGCACGGGTAGCACGTGGGCATTCACGCCCCCCAGATACTTGTAGAGAGGGATGGCGAGAGCCTCGGCGGCTGCCTTGGCCACAGCCAAGGATGTGCCCAGGATGGCGTTTGCTCCGAAACGCCCCTTGTTGGGTGTGCCGTCGGCCTCCACCAGCAGCCGGTCCACCTCGCGCTGCTCCAGGGCATCCACTCCCACCAGCGTGTCGCAGATGGTCTCGTTGACGTGCCTCACGGCGTTGAGGACGCTCTTGCCCCCATACGCCGTGCCCCCGTCGCGCAACTCCACCGCTTCGAAGGAGCCCGTAGACGCGCCCGACGGTACCGCGGCCCTACCCCGAGCTCCGCTGGCCAACTCGACGTCGACCTCGACCGTGGGGTTACCCCGCGAGTCGAGGACTTGCCTCCCCCAGACGCTCACAATGGTAGTCATTGCCGCAGACCCTCCTTCGCATGTTGGTAGTACGACTCTTGCTCATCCAACTCTAACTCTTCGAACACGCAGACCGTCGCTCCCAGCGATGCGCGCCGCTTCCTCCACTCGCTCGCGAAAACGGAGAGCCGAACCGCGCAGAGCCAGTTCCGGATCGACCTTCAACTTGCGCGCCAGGTTCACGACCGCGAAGAGCAGATCTCCCATTTCGCCCGCCACCGCCGCCTCGTCACCCGCCCGCAACTCAGCCTCCACCTCTTCGGCTTCTTCCTTGAGCTTGGCCAGCACGTCGGCTGCCTGCTCCCAGTCGAACCCCACCGCGGCGGCGCGCTGCTGGAGCTTCTGAGCAAGGAGCAGAGCCGGAAAGGACCCCGGGATATCGTGGAAGATGCCTTCCCTTCCCTCGGAGTCCTTCTTGATGGCATCCCAGGTGCGGCGCACATCGTCGGGTGTATCCGCCTGGGCGTCGGCAAAGATGTGCGGATGGCGGCGTACCAGCTTGTCGTGGATGCCCTGGGCCACCTGCCCCAGATGATAGAGGTCTTGCTCTTCGGCCACGGCGGCGAGAAAGTAGACTTGGAAAAGCAGATCACCCAGTTCGGAGCGGACGGCGCGATCGCCCTCCTCCCCGCGACTCTCCCGTTCACGCACGGTGTCCACCAGTTCGTAGACCTCTTCAACGGTGTAGGCGACGATACTCTCCTGGGTCTGCTTACGGTCCCAGGGGCACTCCACCCGCAGCCGCGCGGTCAACTCGTACAGCCGCCACAGGGGGTCGAGTATGGCCTCCCGCCTGAGGTCGGCGCTCAGGCGATCCGGATCGTCTCTGTCGACAACTCCCGGCTGGTCCACGTCGACCGGTCTAGTCCTGGGTGGAGTCAGTGGAGTCAGTGGAGTCGGTGGTGTCGGAAGCGCTCTCGTCGTCCGACTGGGTGTCCGTCGTCGCGGACCCGGGATCGGCCTTCTTCTCGGGTTCCAGGCCCGAACGGTAGATGACACCGGCCGCGGTCTCCTTCTCGGCCAACCAAGCCCGCCAAGCCTGTGCTGTCCTCTGCTCCAACAGCGCCGTCCTGATGCCCTCCTTCACCCGATCGTAGCCCAGTTGCTCCTCGGGAATGATGTCGCTCACCACGATGAGGTGATAGCCGTAGGGGGTCTTGACGGGCTCAGATACCTCGCCCTTCTGCTGACTGAAGACGGCGTCCTCGAAAGCCGGCACCGTCTGTCCCCTGGTCACAGGCCCCAGTTTTCCGCCGGACTCTTTGGTGCTGGCATCATCGGAGTACTTGCGAGCCTGGGCTGCGAAGTCGGCGCCGTTCTGGATCTCGCTGCGGATCTTCTCCGCCTCAGAGCGGGCAGCATCCCAGTCGGCCTGGGTGGGCGCAGCTCCCTCCGCTCCATCGGGGGAGGGCACCGCGATGAGGATGTGGCTTGTCTGCCGTTCTTCCGGCTGCACGTACTCGGATTTGTTGGCCTCGTAGTAGGATTTGACCTCCGCCTCCGTGACCTTCACGTCGGCAGTGACGGCCGCCTTCATCCGGTCCAGAAGCAACCGTTCGCGCGACTGCTGGGTGAATTCTTCCAAACTGAGGTTCTGCTTCTCGAGCGCGTCCTCGAGCTTCTTCTGATCGCCCTGGAACATGTCCTTGTAGGTGGCGATCTCCTCTTCCACGTCAGCATCGGTGACCTTGACCTTGTGGGCCGCTGCTTGCTGATCGAGGATCTCCATGGTCACCAGATACTCGGCGACAGCCTGCTCGAAGCGCTTGTACTCGTCCTTCTGAGCATCCTTGTCGGGAGCACGTCCGGCAGACTCATACAGGCTCTTCATCTGGTTGAAGGCATCCTCGGAGATGAGCGTCTGCCCCACCTGGGCGATGGACCCTTTGGGGAGGTCACCACCACACGCGGCAAGAAGAACTATTGAGACAAGGAGCAGTCCGGCGGCTGCACTCTTCGTGACCCAGTGCCTTGTGTCCATCTTTAGAGCGTAACCTCCCCGGGAGTGAGCGCGAGTATATCATCCAGTACCTGGCTCACTATCTGGCGCAGAGGACGGTCGTCCCCCCGAAACCCCAGGGAAAGATGACCCTGCACGGAAGCGTATACATAGCGACGATCGCACTCGCGAAGGCGTTCCCTCGATCCGGCGGGCAGCTGAAGCCCGGTCACCTCGAGCCTGCTCTGGCGCACGGTAAGCGAGTCGGCCCCTAAGCCCAAGAGTATGGTCCTCACCTCGCCCAGGAAGATGAGATTGTCCACCGGCCCAGGTATGGAGCCGAAGCGGTCTTCCAACTCCTGTCGGAGTTCGGTCAGCTCACGCGCCTCCGAGGCGGAGGCTATCCGGCGATGTAGATCCACCCGAGCGGCCTCATAGGCGATGAAGTCCTGGGGGACGTGGGCGTCGATGCCCACCTCCACGCGAGGCATCCTCTCCGTCTTGGGCTCTTGTCCCTGCAGCTCGGCCGCGGCCTCTTGCAGCATGGACAGATACATCTCGAAGCCCACGGCGGAGATGTGGCCTGACTGCTCCTCTCCCAACAACTCCCCCGCGCCCCGTATCTCCAGATCGCGCATGGCGATCTTGAAGCCTGACCCCAGTTCTGTGTAGTCGGCCAGGGTGGACAGGCGGGCGACGGCCTCCTCAGTGAGTATGGCTTCATCGGGATGGAACAGGAAGGCGTGGGCCACCCGCGAGGAGCGACCGATCCGCCCCCGGATCTGATACAACTGGGCCAGACCCAACAGGTCGGCCCTGTCGACGATCAGCGTGTTGGCATTGGGAATGTCCAGACCACTCTCGATGATGGTGGTCGTGACCAACACGTCGGCGTCGCCGCGAAGGAACTCCAGCATCACCTTCTCCAGTTCCTGTTCGCGCATCTGCCCGTGGGCGACGGCAAAGCGCACACGAGGCATGAGGCTTCGCAGCCGGGACGCCACCTTGTCGATTGTCTCCACCCGGTTGTGCAGGTAGTACACCTGGCCGCCCCGGTCGATCTCTCTCTGGATGGCCCGAGTGGCGATGCCCTCGTCGTGCAGCCCCACATAGGTCTGGATGGGATGCCGATCGCGAGGCGGGGTCTCGATGACGGTGATGTCACGCACTCCGGCCAGAGACATCTGCAACGTGCGCGGGATGGGGGTGGCGCTCAGCGTCAGTACGTCCACGCGCACCTTGATACGCCTGAGGGCCTCCTTCTGAGCCACCCCGAAGCGCTGCTCCTCGTCCACGATGACCAAGCCCAAGTCCTTGGGCTTCACGTCTTGCGAGAGCAGGCGATGCGTGCCGATCAGCACATCCACCGAACCGGCTGCGAAGTCCTTGAGGGTCTGACGTTGTTCCGCGGCCGAGCGGAAGCGGGACATCATCTCCACCTTGACCGGAAACTCGGAGAACCGCTCCCGGAAGGTGCCGTAGTGCTGCTGGGCCAGGATGGTCGTGGGCACCAGGACCATGACCTGTTTGCCGTCGAGGGTGGCCTTAAAGGCCGCTCGCAGCGCCACCTCGGTCTTGCCGTAGCCCACGTCTCCGCAGAGCAGGCGGTCCATGGGGTGGGCAGACTCCATATCATCCTTGATGGCGTCGATGGCGCGCAGTTGGTCGGCGGTCTCCTCGTAGGGGAAGGCCTTCTCGAAGCGAACCTGCCACTCCGCATCCTCAGAGAAGCGATAGCCCGTCACCGCCTGGCGGAGAGCGTACAGATGCAGCAATTCTCCGGCCACCTGGCGAGCGGCCGTACGCACGCGGCTCTTGATGTGCTCCCAGGTCTTGCCGCCCAGCTTGGCGAGGGAGGGTGCGAAGCCCCCGGCGCCCACGTAGCGCATCACCTTGGCTATCTGGTCGTGAGGGATATAGAGCATGTCGCCGCCCTTGTAGGCCAAGTCCAGATAGTCCCGGGTCACCCCGGCCACCGTCTTGGTGGAGATGCCTTCGAAGCGGCCCACCCCATGATCCTCATGGACCACGTAGTCGCCTTTGCGCAGGTCACGGAAGCTCGAGAGTTCCAGTCCGGCCAGAGGACGCCTCTCGGCGGCAGCCTTGTGCCGTCGGGGAAAGACGAGGGCGTCGGTGAGTAAGGCCAGCTTCAGATCGGGGATCATGAAATGACGACGGAGGGGGCGAGGCATGAAGCTCACTCCCGGATCGGCACGGATGCTGTCTGGACCCGTCAGAGTGCCGGTCAGGCGGCGCAGCACAAAGCCGGCCCGCTCGGCCTCCGCGCGCTGCTCGAAAGCGATGACCACCCGGTATCCACCGTCCACGAGGCGCTGGATGGCCGACTCTGCCTCCGGTAGGTTGGTGACGGGAAGATCCCCGCTGGTGGCACGTATGCACAGGGCCGGTTCCTCGGAGGCCGACAGCGCTGCCAGGGTCACCGTAGGGAGCGTCGCGAGTTCCCTCTCGACCTCTTCCCACCCCGTGTAGCCGTGGGCGATGTGACCCTCCCAGGTAACGGCCCGGCCGGCTAGGCCCTCCTCCTTCTCCTCGGCGCCGCCCAGCAGGTCGGCCAGATCGGCTTCGAAGGCTTCCACCCGAGCGCGCCCCCGAGAGGGGTCGAGGCGGATCACCCTCGTATCCTTGGGTAGCAAGGAAGTGACGGCTTGGGGGCGCGCCTCCTGCCGTTCCCCAGCCGCATACAGGTGCACCGTCTCCAGCGACCCCAACGAGCGCTGCGAGTAGACGGAGAAGGCACGCAGGCTCTCGACCTCGTCGCCCCAGAACTCGATGCGCACCGGGACACGCTCGGTGACCGGAAAGACATCGATTATGCCTCCACGCACTGAGAACTCACCAGCGTCCTCGACCTGGTCGACCCGCGCGTAGCCCAGAGCGGCCAGACCGGGTGCCAATGACTCGAACTCGATGTGCGCGCCAACGGAGACGGTCACCGGAGGAGCCGGGGCTTCGATCACGCCCTCAAGGAGAGTGGTAGCCTCCACGATGAGAACCGGGCCCGCGTCGTTCGACCCGGCCCCGGCCCCGCCCCCACCCCCCAGAGCCCACAGAGCCCGGGCGCGGCGGCCGGCCACACGGGGCTTGACTTCCCCCTCCGAGCCGTACCACACCCCCCGCGGAGGCAGATAGACCACCTGTCTCTGCGGGCAGTACAAGCCCAACTCGTGCTCCATCTCCTCGGCCGCGTCCTGATCCGGTGTCACCACGAGGACGGAGGAATCGTTCCACGGATCACGGTCGATCAGAGCCGCCCCCACATAGGCGTGGATGAAGCTGGGAGCGGCTATCTCAGCGCGTCCCAAGCGGGCGGCGACCACGGCCTCCTCGAACACGGGCAGGCCGCGCAGCAGGTCGACCAGAGAGGGCATCAGGACTCGGTCCGGGAGGCCAGCCACTCCTCGGCCAGGTCGGCGGCTGCGCCTATCAGCAGCAATACCTCTTCCCGGGGCTCGCTGAACGGCTCCAGCACATGATCGATCAAGGGGACGCGCGACGATTCCGGCCGACCCACCCCCACCCTCAGGCGCCAGAAATCACGGCTGCCCAGGGATTGCTCGATGCTGCGCAGGCCGTTGTGCCCACCCAGCCCCCCGCCTTCCTTGAGACGGACGTCACCGAAGGCCAACTCGACCTCGTCGTGGATGACGAGGAGGCGCTCTACGGGCGTCTTGTACCAACGTGCCGCTTCCTGCACAGAGGTGCCGGAGAGATTCATGAAGGTCATAGGCAGCAGAAGCGCCACTCTGCACCCCACTATGGTCCCCTCTGCGGTGAGACCCTTGAGGCGGGTGCGTAGGCTGGGCAGCCCGTGGCGACGGCGTAGTTCCTCGGCCACCATGAAACCTGCGTTGTGGCGGTGGTATTGATACTGATCACCCGGGTTGCCCAGGGCGGCGATGAGGTGCACAGGTGCAGACAACAACCGGTCAGGCCCTCCAGGCCGTCGGATCCAGCGAAACATAGCGGCCGGCGAGCGTCTGCCCGCGAGAGCTACCCCTCGGCGCTATCTTCTTCGCCGATGACTTCAGGCTGCTCCAGTTCCTCAGCACCCTCCGGAGCCTCTTCTTCCTCCTGAACCCTCGGTGCATGCACGGCGGCGACCATGGTGTCGGGGTCGTCCACGATGACGAAGCCCTTTTCGGCCACCAGGGCCGCGACGGTGATGTTCTGACCGACCAGCAACTGGCTCACATCGAGTTCCAGCGAGGTGGGGACCTCATTGGGCAACGCCCGGACGGTCACTTCGCGGTGTTCCCAGTCGAGGATTCCACCTTCGGTCACACCCGCCGGCGTACCGATCAACTCGATGGCCACAACCGCCTCGATCTCCACCAACAAGTCGACCTCGTGCAGGTCGATATGGAGAAGCTGGCGGCGAACGGGATGGAACTGCAGTTGTTTCACCACGGCGTACAGAGGGCCCGGGCGACCTTTCCCGCTCTTGCGGGCGGAACGCGCCTTGGAGTCGAGACCGAGTTCGAGAACCACATTGTGACCGTGAGCCATGACGGTCTTGAGATCTTCGAGAGCGACCGAGATAGCAGTCGCATCGCTGCCTTTGCCATAGACCACGCCGGGGATGCGACCGCCCGCGCGCATGCGCCGACTGGGACCATTACCCGTCTCGTCGCGCTCCTCGACCGGCAGTTTGATCGTGTCCATATCAGATCTCCTCGTGTACGACGTCCAGCGACGACCGAAGCGGGGTCAGACTGAGACCCCGTATCACGCCCGCCGCTAGAACAGCTGGTTCTCTCCCTTGAACAACTCGCTCACCGACTCGTCGGTGAACACGTTCCGGATAGTATCCGCCAAGATACCGGCCGTGGATAGTACCACAATCTTCTCCACAGCTGCCCCGTGTTGGAGCGGGATGGTGTCGGTGACGACCAGCTCCTTGAGAGCGGAAGCCGCGATGCGCTCATGCGCGGGGTCTGACAGCACAGGATGTGTGCAGGCCGCATAGACCGCTTTGGCGCCCTTGTCGAGTAGCGCCTCCACACCGTTGACCAGCGTTCCCGCTGTGTCGATGATGTCGTCCACGATGATGGCCGTCTTGCCCTCCACCTCACCGATGACGAACATGACCCGCGACACATTGTGCTCGGGCCGCAGCTTGGTGAGCACCGCGAGAGGGCACTCCAAGTGATCGGCCAACCTCTTGGCCGTCTTCAGTCCGCCCGCATCGGGCGATACAACCACACAGTCCCCGAACGCTTTGTCTTTGAAGTAGTCACCGATCATGGAAAGAGCCGTCATGTGATCGACAGGCACATCGAAAAAGCCCTGCAGCTGACCGGCGTGGAGGTCCATGGTGAGGACGCGGTCGGCTCCAGCCGCCTGCATCATGTCGGCCACCAGACGGGCCGTGATAGGCTCGCGAGGGCAGCTCTTCTTGTCTTGCCGGGAGTAACCCATCCAGGGCATGACGGCGGTGACGCGATGGGCCGAGGCGAGTTTGGCCGCCTGGATCATGATGAGGAGCTCCATGAGGTTCTCGTTCACCGGACGGCATGTGGGCTGCACTATGAAAACGTCGGCACCCCTGATGCTCTCCCTGTACTTGACGTAGATCTCACCGTCGGCGAAGGTCTTGATATCGACCTTACCCAGTTCCACGCCCAGCTTCTCGCTGATCCTGGCGCTCAACTCCGGATTGGCGCGCCCGGAGAACACCATGAGCGACCGGTGCGGCGTTATGCGCATCGGTCCCGGCTCTCCCTCTCCCATTCAGGCTCCTCCTGGTAGAGACTCTGCACCACTCCACGGTACCACCGATGGCGGATGGTTGGATACGTCACGATAAGGTTTCCGGCGAGACATCCATGTACGTGAACGGTGGCAGGCACGTACCCGGTTCGAGCACCGCGGAACGGACGTAGCAGTGAGGAAGCACGGAGTCGGGGCCCACGTGAGTATCGACCAAAGTCGAGCAGGGACCGATATCGCAGCCCTTCTCCACGGTCGTCGCTCCTGCCACGGTCGTGTAGGGCCGCACGACCACGTCCGGCGCCAGTGTGGCCCCGGCTTCGATGGTGGTTGACGCCGGATCGATGAGGATGACCCCCTCCTCCATCCACCGTGTCTTGATGCGCTGGCCCAGAAGCGCTTCGGCTCCGGCCAGTTCGACCGGTGTGTTGACGCCCAACACCAGTTGCGGATCGGAGACCAGCGAGGCCGCCACGCGTTCCCCCCACCTGCGCAGCCCGGCCACCACGTCGGTGAGGTAGTACTCAGCCTGGTCGTTGTCGGTGCCCACAGTGTGCAGGATCTCCAGCGCCAGCGGAGCCGGGAGGATGTACATGCCGCTGTTGACCTCGCGGATGGCCAACTCCGCCTCAGTAGCATCTCGGTCCTCGACGATGCGCGCCACCGAGCCGTCCGGGAAACGGACGATGCGCCCATAGCCGGTGGGATCGTCAAGCTTCATGGTGAGCACGGTCGCCACAGCGTTGGAAGCCTGGTGCTCCCTCACCAGGGCGGCGAGAGCCTCACCGGTGATGAGTGGAGTGTCGCCGGGCAGAACCAACATGTCTCCATCCGGGATCTTGTCCTCGGCCGACAACACAGCATGCCCCGTGCCCCGCTGCTCGAGCTGCAAGGCAACCTCGCACCCTTGAGGCACATAGGGCAAGACCTGTTTGTGGAGAGGTCCGAGCACGAGGATAGTGCGTTCGGCGCCGACGGCCCGCGCAGCCTCCAGGACGTGCTCGAGCATGGTGCGACCACACACTCGGTGCAACACCTTGGGGAGTTCCGTGTTCATCCGCTTACCGCGGCCCGCGGCCAGCACGACCACACTGCTGATGGAAGCGTTCACTCTAGTCCTTTTCCCCGATAACCTAGCCCGACGAAGGGGGGAAGCTGGGGCGGCAGGATTCGAACCTACGCATGACGGGACCAAAACCCGTTGCCTTACCGCTTGGCCACGCCCCACCGCTTCCGTTTCCCGGACGATGAGTCCGGAAGCCACGGAAGTATAGGTCAGTCGCCGAAGGGGCGTCAAGAAAGGAGGCGACGGCCCGTCCTGCCCGCGCCGGCACGGAGCCCACCTCGGGCGGGTGCAGTGCCCGTCTCGGACCTATGCCGAGCCCGCCTCCGCCCTACCTACGATCGTGTTCGCGAGCCGGCTGAAAATGACCGCATGCAAGGGATATAGCGCATACCAGTAGGTGAGGCCGGCCAGACCCGTGGGCGCGAAATAGGCCGTCTGCACAAGACGTGTGCCCCCTTCGTCAAGAGAGATCACCTCAAACTGCAGCCAGGCACGGCCGGGCACCTTCATCTCCGCCCGCAGACGCACGAGGCGATCAGGCTCCACAGCTTCCACCCGCCAGAAGTCGACAGCGTCTCCCACACGGAGTTCGTCCGGGTCGCGCCGTCCGCGCCGGTACCCTACCCCACCGAAGAGTCGATCCGCGGCGCCGCGCAGTCGCCACGTGAAGGCCAGGCTGGGCCAGCCTCGGTCGCCGCCCAAGCCGCTGAAGACCCGGTAGACAGCACCGGCGGAAGCACGTGAGTGGCGCTCCCGCCGCTCCACGATCATACCTTGGTCACTGATCAGACAAACAGGAGGATCGGCTCCGGCACTGCTGCTGACCGCATCGCACCAAGCGGTCTCCACCTCCCCCGTGCGCAACGTGGCCAGGGCTCTCTGCAGAGCCTCGCGGTAGCCTATGGGCTGGAGGTCTGGAAACACGCGTCGAGCGGTGTCATCGCGCACCACGACCTCGCTGCGTAGACCCTCGATGAGGGGACGAGCGATGGAGGCGGGCACCGGCGTCACCCAGTGCACCCAATAGGAAGACAGACGCGGCGAGAGGAGCGGTACGGGAAGCAGCGCCCGACGAAGGCCTCGAATACGAGCGTATTCCAGCATCATATCCCCGTACGTGAGGACGTCGGCTCCCCCTATCTCGACGACGCCGGCGAAGGGAGTGGCCAGTGCGGCCACCAGATAGTCGAGCGCATCGTCGATGGCGATGGGCTGGATGCGGGTGTAGACCCAGCGCGGGCATATCATGAGAGGAACGCGCTCCGTAAGGTGACGGATCATCTCGAACGAGATGCTTCCCGACCCCACAATGACCGCAGCGCGGAACTCGGTCACCGGCACCCCCGCCTCCGCGAGGGCCTGCCCCGTCTGTTGGCGAGAGCGCAGGTGAGACGACAAGCGTTCCCCGGGATCTCCCAGTCCTCCGAGATAGATCAGCCGCTGCACGCCCTGCTCGCGAGCGACTTGTGCGAAGGCCAGAGCCGCTCGGCGGTCCGCCTCCTCGAAACCGGCCCCCGACCCCATGCCATGCACGAGGTAGAAGGCGATGCTCACGCCCCGAAGGGCCGGAGCGAGACTTTGGGACCGGGTGACGTCACCCTCGACGACCTCCACCTGCGCCACCCACTCGCGGCCCTGCAGACGGGCGGCGTCGCGCACCATGACCCTGACGGCATGCCCGCTTCTGAGGAGTCTGGGGACGAGGCGCCCGCCCACGTAGCCAGTGGCCCCCGTGACTAGGATCAAGGGCCGACGGGCGCTCACAGCGCGATCCCGACGGTGACCGTGCGCGCGGCGAAGCCGCGCGCCTCCAACCTCCGAGAAATGCCTTCGGCCTCCTCCGCCGAACGGCAGACGCCGAAGAACGCGGGCCCGGAGCCGCTCATGAGCGCCCCCTTGGCCCCCTCGTCCAGCAGAGCCTGCTTGATCTCAGGAAGATACGGGAGCAGCGCGAAACTGGCGGCCTCCAGGTCGTTCTGGAGCAGAGAGGCGATGCCCTCCGACGCCTCGGCGACCTCCACGGCGCCTTGGCGGCCGTCCTTCCAATCCCGAGCCAATCGCTGCCACGCTGCCTCAGACTCGGCCGCTCGGGATGCGAACCCCGCTGCATCTTCAGGGGTCGTGAGGCGATCGAACGCCGCGTACACCGCCGGTGTGCTCAATTGCTCCCGCGGCAGCACGACCACCGCGGGAACCGACGGCAGGCTTATGGGCTCCAGCCGGTCACCGATACCCTTCCCCAGAGCCGCGCCCCGGCCGAGGAAGAAGGGCACATCAGCTCCCAGTGCCGCCCCCAGCGAGTGCAGGACGTCCGCTTCCAGCGTTGTCGCTCCTTCTTCTGACAGCACACGGGCTCCCGCAAGCAAGGCAGCAGCGGCGTCCGAACTGCCGCCCCCCATGCCGGCCCCCACGGGGATATGCTTCTCGATCTCCACGCGCCCAACGAGCGCGCGCCCGGCCGCCGCCTCGAGGGCGCGTAGCGCACGGACGGCGAGATTGCTCTCCGGGTCTGCTCGCCCGCCCTCACGCGCGACCCCGCCCCCGTCCAGCGCCGGGCAGTCGAGGAGCAGCTCTCCAGGCCTTTGCCCTGGTCCACCGAGACTCAGGGCAAAGCGAAGCCGATCACAGAGGTCCAGCGGCGAGAACACCGTGAAGAGCTCGTGGTACCTATCGGGACGCGCAGGACCCACCAGCAAGCAGAGGTTCACCTTGGCACACGCATGAACGCTCAGACGCATGGCCGGGCCCTAGCGGAAGAGCCCGATCGGGACCCACATCCACCATCGCAGCCAACGCCGCTTCGGCAAGAAAGGCACGGTGATATCGTCGCTAGCGCTCACTCTTTCCGCTCCTGTCAGAGGCGACACCAGCAGGGACGGTCACATGAAACAGAGCATACCGCATCGCGTGCGGGCCCGCGCTCAGACGTTCGTCGAGCCGAGCGCGCCTTCCTCGGTCAGAGCCAGGGTCAGTTCTGCGAACTGCCCCGGAGTGAGCCTCTCCGCCCGCACATCGAGCGGCAGGCCCAAGCCCCCGACCACGGCGAGCGCCTGCGCCCGCTTGATCCCCATGCCGCCGACCAGTGCATTGACGAGGGTCTTGCGCCGCTGGCCGAAGCCGGCTTGGATGACGGCACGTAGAGCTTCCGGCGGAACGGGTGGGAGATCAGCAGCCGGTAGACGCTCGAACACCAGCAGGGTAGAGTCCACGTTGGGCTGAGGGTAGAAGATCGACCGGGCCAGAGACCGGGAGCGCAGGACGCGCGCGTACAGACCCAGCCAGACCGACAGCGTGCCGTAGGTCTTGTTCCCAGGCGGAGCGGCCATGCGTTCCGCCACCTCCCGTTGCACCATTATGCAGTAGCGGCGAACGCCGGGAAGTCTGAGCAGCGCCTCGACCACAAAGGGCCCCGCCACCGAATAGGGTAGGTTGCTGGCACAGAGCGTGGGCGTAGGAGTCAGGTCCTCGAGGGGCGCTTTGAGCACGTCGGTGAAGTGGAGGCTGATGTTGTCGCAACCATCGAGGGTAACGCGCAGGGGTGCGGCCAAGGCGCGGTCCACTTCGAACGCGTGCACGTGGGTGGCCACGGTGGCCAAGGCCCGCGTGAGAACACCCAGGCCCGCGCCCACCTCCAAGATCACGTCCTCGCGTGAGTGATCGAGTTGGGCCAGGATCAGGTCTAGGATATTGTCGTCGATAAGGAAATTCTGGCCCAGTTCGCGCTTGGGCGTGACGCCGAACTCTGTCAGACGCGCCAGGGATACCTGCCGGGCGCGAATCCCGGCGTCCGGAGTGTCTCCGCCGGGGGCGGCTCCTCCGTCGTCAGACCTCATGGTGCGCCGCCGACTGGAACTCTCCCGTGCGCGGAAAGGCGCACGCGACGTTAGCCTCCACCTGAAGGGCCAACTCGTCGATCCGCACGCTGCGTAGGGCAGCCACGAACTCGTAGGTCTTGACTACGAGAGCAGGCCGGTTGGGCCGGCCCCGCAAAGGTACCGGCGTGAGATACGGCGCGTCGGTCTCCAGCAGCAGGCGATCGTGAGGCGTCCGCCGGCAGGCCTCCTGCAGGTCAGTGGCGCTCTTGTAGGTGACATTGCCGGCGAAGCTGAGGAAGTAGCCCCGCTCGATGACTTCCTCTATCTCGGTGGAGAGGGAGAAGCAGTGCAATATCACCGTCAGATCGGCCGCGTGCTCGTCCAGGACGCGCAAGGTGGCCTCTGCCGCGCCACGCGTGTGGATGACCACGGGCAGACCGGCCGAGCGGGCCAGCTCGAGATGGCGGACAAAGACTTCCTTCTGGACCTCATGGGGCCAGTTGTCGTGATAGAAATCGAAGCCCGTCTCCCCCACCGCCACCACGCGTTCGTGCGCCACGAGCCGTTGGAGCCCTTCCAGACCCCCGGACGTGAGCAGACCGGCCTCCTGGGGGTGGAAACCTACGCTGCAGAACACCTGTGGATAGCGCTCGGCGAGGGTGACGGCAAGACGTGACGAGTCGAGATCGGTGCCGGATTGGATGATGAGTCCCACACCCTCTCGGAGAGCTTCATCGATGAGCAGATCCGGATCGGTGCGGCAGTGATCCAGGTGGGTGTGTGAATCGATGAGCATGAGGGTGGACCGAAAGCGACGGGTCGACGGCCGGACGGCCGGGCGGGCCCGCTACTCCTCGATGCGGGGAAAGAGCGGCGGCCCCACGACCACGGTCAACCCCGCGGGAAGCAGGCCCCAACGCGCCTCCTCCCAGCTGAGGGCGGCATCAGAAGGCGACCCCTGGGCTGAGTCACCGGCCG
Source organism: uncultured Actinomycetes bacterium (assembly GCA_963816155.1). Classification (GTDB taxonomy): domain Bacteria; phylum Actinomycetota; class Thermoleophilia; order RBG-16-64-13; family RBG-16-64-13; genus JAXGXJ01. The sequence goes on from CAWFJE010000008.1 coordinate 18,566, forward strand.
GGGACTCCAGACCGATGCGCGTGCGAATGGCCGCGGCCGTCTCGGGGATGAACGGATGGAGTAGGACGGACAGGAGACGCAGTCCCTCGGCCAGGTCCCAGAGGGTACAGTCGAGGGCGGCCGCGGCACCGGCGACGGCCGCAGTACCGGCAGTGGCCTCGGCGCCGGCAGTGGCATCGGCGCCGGCAGTGGCATTGGCGCCGGCGGCGACGGCCGCGCTCTCAACCGCCGCTTCCTTGGCCTGCTTCCAGGGCGCCTGTTCTTCCACGTAGCGGTTGAGCCGGCGCACGAAGGTCCACACCATCTCCAGGGCGGCAGTCAGGTCCATGTCGTCGAGCTGAGCGCGGACGGTCGCGGCTGTGGCGTCGGCCTCGGCCGCCAAGGGCGAGTCAGACAGGGTGCGACCCCGGGGCGGCGCCGGGACGGCGCCGCCCCGGTACTTGCCGATCATCGACGTGGTCCGCGACAGCAGGTTGCCCAGTTCGTTGGCCAACTCGGTGTTGTAACGGGCTTTGAAGCCCTCCTCGCTCACCACCCCGTCCAGGCCGAAGCTCACCTCCCGCAGGCAGTAGAAGCGGAAGGGGTCGGCTCCGTACTGCTCGATAAGCGGGAAGGGATCCATGACGTTCCCGCGCGTCTTGGACATCTTCTCCCCTCCGAGCTTCAGATAGCCGTGCACGAAGAGGTGCTCGGGCAAGGGATATCCCGCCGACATGAGCAGCGCAGGCCAGATGATGCCGTGGAACTTGAGGATGTCCTGGGCCATGAGATGGTAGGTGGGGGGCCAGAAGCGGCCCATCAGATCTTCGCCAGGCGCGTAGTGCAGAGCACTCAGGTAGTTGATGAGAGCGTCCACCCACACATAGACGACCTGGGAAGCGTCCCAGGGGACCCCTACCCCCCACTTGAGGGTCGCGCGTGAGATGGAGATGTCGTCCAATCCCTGCTCGATGAACGACAGGGCCTCGTTGTACCGATGCCGGGGCCGGACAAAATCCGGATGAGCCCGATAGTGTGCGACTAGGCGCTCCTCGAAGGCGGACAGACGGAAGAAGTAGTTGTCCTCTTCCATATGCAGAGGAGCGGTCCCGTGGTCAGGGCAGAGACCTTCAACCAGGTTGTCCTCGGTGTAGTAGGCCTCACAGGCGCCGCAGTAGAGCCCCGAGTAGGAGCTCTTGTAGATATCCCCGGCGTCATAGCAGCGCTGTACGAACTCCTGGACGAAGCGCTCGTGTTCCGGATCGGTGGTGCGGATGAAGAAATCGTTGGTGGCCCCGACCTTGTGCGCCACTTCCTTGAACTTCGCCACCACTTCGTCCACGTGCTGCTTGGGGGTGAGGCCACGCGCACCGGCAGCCTGCTCCACCTTGGTGCCATGCTCGTCGGTGCCGGTGAGGAAGAAGACGTCGTCACCGAGTTGGCGGTGAAAACGAGCAGCCACATCGGCGGCGGCGGTCGTGTAGGCGTGACCGATGTGAGGCACGTCGTTGACGTAGTAGATAGGCGTGGTGATATAGAAGCGACCCATGGGCGGCTATTCTAACAGAGCGCTGCTTTCCCGGGCCTTCAGCGCCAATCGATAGGCTTCGCGCGCAGACAGGCCCGTGAGAGAGGCCACGATGGCAGCCGCCCTCTTGGTCCCCACGCCGAGCGCCGCGAGTTCACTCAGAGCCGCCTGCACACGTGGCTCGAAATCACCGGCCATGGGTGCGGATGAAGCGCCACCGCACCCAAGCCCGCGGCGCACCGCCGAGCCTGAGACAGACGGCGCCAACACCAACACGATCTCGCCCCGTACCGGTTCGGCCAGCTTGGCGGCCACCTCAGCCGCCGTGCCCCGCACGACCTCCTCATACACCTTGGTCAGCTCCCGGCACAGGGCGACCTGCCGCTCGGGCCACCGCTCGGCGATGACCGCCAAGGAAGAGCGTACGCGGCGCGGTGATTCGTAGGCCACCAGCGCGGCGCCCGTCGCCTCGAAACCACCCAATTGCTCAAGCAGCTTGGTCTTGGTCCGCTCCAAGAAGCCCACGAACGCGAAGCGGTCGGCGGGGAGTCCTGCCGATACGAGGGCGGTGGAGACGGCGGAGGGACCTGGCAGGACGGTCAAAGGCACACCTTCTGCCACACACGCCCGCACCAACGAGAAACCGGGGTCCGAGACTCCAGGCATGCCCGCATCCGATACGAGTGCCACCGTCTCACCGGACAGTAGTCGAGGCAGCAGCAAGGCGACACGCTCCTCCTCGTTGTGTCCGTGAAAGCTGATCAGGCGGGCATTGATGCCGTAGCGGTCAAGGAGCACGCGTGTGTGCCGCGTGTCTTCGCAGGCCACCACATCCACCTCTTTCAGCACCTCGAGCACACGAAGAGTCACGTCCGCGAGATTGCCGATGGGAGTCGGGCAGACGTACAGCATGGCTTTCAGACGTTCTCGGGCGGTATGCACTCGTGGGGGTCGGAGGTCCCGAGGCTCTCGTGGGCGGCGAGGAAATCCCACGCCGCCAGCCCGCCCCCCACCAATCCGGCCAGGTTACCCAACGAGGCCGGGACCACTCTGACCTGGTCGCGGTTGGGCGGGAGCGCCGTCTCGCGCATGATCCGCTCGGCAGGCGAAAGAATGAGGTCTCCCAGACTGCCCACCCCGCCCCCGATGACGATGACCTCAGGATTGAACGTGTTCACCAGGCCGACGAGACCCAGGCCCAGCCAACCTGCCAGTTCGCTCACGGCCGCCACGGCACCCGCGTGCCCCTGACGGGCCAGTCTCGCCACGCACGCGCCGTCCAGCCTACCCTCGTCGCGCCGGGCGGCGAGCGCCCCGTCTGGGTCCTCGCCTGGTCTCCCCGCTCGTGCCTGCGCGAAGCGTTCCAAGGCCTTGCCCGAGACGTACATCTCCAGGCACCCCCGAGCCCCACACGCGCAGAGTTCCCCTCCCGCGCACACGATGGTGTGACCCAGTTCAGCAGCGCCACCGCCCGCGCCCCCGTAGATGTGCCCGTTGAGTAGAAGCCCGCCGCCCACACCGGTCCCCAGGGTGAGCATGACCACATGCCGGTATCCGGCCGCGGCACCCACGACCGCCTCCGCCCGAGTGGCGGCGTTGGCATCGTTCTCGAGCACCACGGACACCCCCAGAGTCTCCTCCAGAACGGCCGCCAGATGCATTCCCTGAAGGGGAAGGTGGGGCGAGGTGACCACCACTCCCCGCTCGCTGTCGATGGTCCCCGCGCAGGCCAATCCCACGGCCTGCAGGTCCAGATCGGCAAAGGTGTCAAGGGCCCGGCGCAGCGTCCCTTCCAGGCCTGTCAGAAAGGCGACTACATTCTCCGACACCGAGGGCTCAACGAGCGCCGGGGCAAGGATGTTGCCGGCACGGTCCACCGGAGCGACCGCGATCTTGGACCCGCCGATGTCCACCCCCAGCACTGCGAGCTTGTGGCCTCCCACCATCCTATGCGCCCTCCCCTGCAGACCGGACCCTGTGCGTCAGACGCACGAAGTCCTCCCCAAACTCGTAGTCGAGTTGCACACATTCACGCTCGTAGCCCATGCGGCGATAGAAGTCCTCCGCCCGGCCTCCCTTGACCGTGCGCAGCACGATCCTGGCGCAGCCCCTGCGCCGGGCCTCCTCTTCGAAGCGGGCCAGCATGTCCGCCCCGATGCCACGGCTGCGGTAGTCGCGTCCCACTATGAACTCGTCCACGGAGGCCAAGCCGCCGAGAAAGTGCCCTTTCAAGACCGCCAAGACCTTCCGGCGCTGCTTGAGGATCAGAGCGTAAGGATCGGCGATCCACTGGGTCTCGCGGCCGAAGGTCTCCTCGTCCGACAGGGGCCACTCCTCACGCAAGAAGCGGGCCAGATCCTTCTCGTCGCCCCTGCCTACGACCATGGCCAGCCTGTCGCCCACCTCCGCGAGATCGAAACGTCCACCGTCGGGCCTGGGGTCCTCGGCGCTCGGACCGCCCAAGGCGCTACTCTCAACAAGTACCACCATCTCGCCGGGCGACAGACGCCCGCTCGGTCCACTCGTCGCGAGGAGCGGTCTGTCCCGCCATGTCGGAAGGAAGCTCGAGACCGCAGGACTCCAGGGATAGGCGCGCCAGAAGGGGAATCGGCCGGGCGGAACCATCCTCCACTTTGAGAACGACGCCCACGGCCATCTCCGTGTCGCCACCCGCATCGTGGACTGGGCACACGGCCAATCCCTGCACTCCCTCCGCACCTCCCTTGGCAGCCACGCGGCCGGGAAGCGAGAGCATCAACCGGGTGTCGAGGCGCGTCCTGCCCCCCACGAGGCCCGGGTGGGCAAGCATGGCGTCCCTTACCCTGGCGAGACCGGGCGTGGCACCCTCTCCCAGGAGGGCGAAAAGCCAGGCAGCCTCCTCCAGGGTCAGACGGATGACGGGGACGCCGCACCCATCCTCGCCATCGAACAGGGCCGGCCCCGAGCCGCGCCCCGCCTGAGCAGGCTCCGCCGCGCGCCTTCCCGGCCGCATGGCCAGCAACCCCTCGATGGTCCGCGCCACCTCCAGTTGCACGGGGTGGTCGGACCGCTCGTACCCTTCGACCGGCGCGCCCAGATGACGTGCCTGCGCCACCATCCCTGCGTGCTTGCCGGAACACATGTGGACCAGCGGGCCGCAGACCAGCGCCTCCGCCGCCACCCCGCAACGCTTCAGCAGTCCCGCCACCACCTGCGTGTGCTCGCGCTGGCCCGCGTGGGAGCCGGTCATGACGGCTATCTCCTCCGGCGTGATGGCCAGGGCCTCCGCCGCCCCGCTCTCGATGACCGCGAGGGCCTGAAAAGGCTTGGCGGCAGAACGAAGGAGCAGAGGGAGAGAGGCGTCCCCCACACGGCCACGCAGAGACCCGGCGCTATCTACCACCGCGATGGCTCCTCTGTGGATGGACTCCGGGGTCGAACCACGCAGCAGCGCCGCCACAGGCTCGAAACGCTGGTCGAGCGCAATCGCCGTGCGTGTCTCTCTGTCTGCGGTCATCGACCGCTATTCCTCCAGCTCGAGTGCCGCCTGCGCTTCCTCCAGGTCCTCGGCCCTCACCATGATGTCCTGCTGTCCCAGTCCATCGACAGTGAGCCCGTACACGCGCGAAGCTGCTTCGTGACGGCACCAGGTCTCAATGCCCGCGCTGCGCAACTTGGAGACTATGATCTCCGCTTCCATGGGCTCGTTCACACTCGCGAGAAGCACGGGGCCTCCGCTCTCAGAGTCCGAGTTCACTACTGACCTCCTGCATAGCTTCCAGACCGATGGCCATGAATTCTTCCAGTTCCAGACCCAGCTCCACGCATGTGAGGATATCCTCTCTTCGTGCTCCCTTGGCGAAACTGGGCTCTTTGAAGCGCTTGCGCAAGCTCTTGAGGCTCACAAGAGCCAGTTGCCTCTCCGGCCGGATGAGGGCCGCCGCCGTGATGAGCCCCGTGAGGGGGTCGCAGGCGAACAAGGCCCGGTCCATCGCCGAGCGCACTTGAGAGCCGTTGCCGGGATTGTGAGCGGCGATGGCCTGCAACACACTCTCATCATCCAGACCGGCCGCCCGTAGTCGTTCCACGGTGCGAAGACCATGCACGGCCATCTGGTCTGCCGTGTCCTCCACATCGAGGTCATGGAGCAGGCCGGCCATACGCCACAGATCTTCGTCCTCGCCCAGACGACGAGCCAGCGCACCCATGACCGCCTCCGTGGCCAGCATGTGCTTCAGCAGATTGTCGCTGCTCACCTGGGAACGGACCAAGGTCAGGGCTTCTTCTCTCGTCACAGCGCATCCACCTTCCAGAGTTCAGCCACCAGGCGCGTCGCTCGGCGCACGTCTGCCGCAGACCAACTGGTGAGGCCTCGGCGGGCCAACTCCTCCCACTCCCCGGTAGTCTTCCAGGCCCATCCGTCCACTCCCGGCTCAGGACGGACACTGTCGGGGTCCCTCCCCTCCGGGTCCACCCGACAGGCCATACTAACGGCCACCAGACGCTCTCCCTTGTGGTAGGTGATATAGGCATAGCACGGACCGGCCACCACGACCGCCAGACCGGTCTCCTCGCGCACCTCACGCCGCACCCCGTCGACCAGGTCTTCGAAACGTTCCAATCGTCCTCCGGGCGGGTCCCAGCATTCTATCGCTCCCGCCCGCCGGAGCAGCAACCAGGAATCGTCCTCTGCGGAAGCGCTCGACGCGAGACCAGGCCCGGCGCCGGACATGCCGCCGCCCTCACCTGACCCCGGCGCCATCGTGCCCGTCGGTCGGCAAATGAGCCCCACCGCCGCCAGCCGGACATAGGGCGCGTCAGGATCCGAGGCGGGGGCGAGTCCTCGCACGCTCACGCCGGTCTATCCGAGCGGCTCAGGGTGGTCAGCACGCGCGCAGCCATCTGGCCCGCCCTCTCCACGTGGACCCGATCGACGTCGAGATGGGTGACGAAGCGGACGGCCGCCCACCCGGCGGCCCCGCACAGCACCCCCTCTGCACGCAAAGCCTCCACTACCTGCGGAGCGGTCACACCGAGGGCGCTCACATCGGCGATGACGATGTTCGTCTGTACGGGATGGGTGAGCCTGACCCCCGAAGCCCGCAGCAGATGATCGGCCAGCACACCGGCGTTCTGATGGTCGTCCGCGAGACGCTGCAGATTGTGTTCCAGAGCGTAGAGAGCCGCAGCCGCCAGGATCCCCGCCTGCCGCATGGCACCACCATAGAGTTTGCGGTTGCGGCGGGCTTCTTCGATGAAGGCCGTCGAACCGGCCAAGGCCGAGCCGACCGGCGCCCCCAGACCTTTGGAAAAGCACACAGAGACCGAATCGGCCTGAGCCGCATATGCGTCGAGAGGCGTGCCCGTGGCCACGTGAGCGTTCCAAAGCCTGGCTCCGTCGAGGTGCACAGCAATACCGTGGCCTCGGGCGACTTCGGCGACGGCCCTCATCTGCTCCACCGACCAGATGGTGCCCCCACAGCGATTGTGCGTGTTCTCCATCTCCACGGCTCCCGTGCGGGGGAAGTGCTCCCCCCGAGGCCGGATGGCGGCTTCCACCTTTGCCGGGTCGAGGATCCCGAGAGGTCCTGGTAGAGGAAGCAACTGCAGTCCCGACAGTGCCGCGGCGGAGCCCCCTTCGTAGTGAAGCACATGGGCGTCTTCCTGCACGATCACCTCCTCGCCGGGGCGGGTGAGCGTGCGCAGACAGAGCTGATTACTCATGGTGCCGGAGGGCACGAAGAGGGCGGCTTCCTTCCCCAGGAGCGCGGCCACCGTCTCCTGCAGCCGGTTGATCGTGGGGTCCTCGCGATAGACGTCGTCCCCCACCTCGGCCACGGCCATCGCCTGCCGCATCTCTGGACCCGGCCTGGTGACAGTGTCACTTCGCAGGTCCACCGGTTCTACCGGTATCGCCATGTGTGCCTCCTCACCGGGGAGTCGAATCCGGCAAGCCCCCGTCGACCGGGATCGTGGCGCCGGTGGTAGGTGTCTGCCTGCTGGCAAAGAAGATGACCCCGTTGGCCACGTGCTCGGCCGTCACCCGCGCTTTGAGCAGATTCCTGCCCTGATAGTACGTCTCCAGCCCTGCCTCATCCAGACCCCGCGCCTTCATGCGGTCGGGTCCCACTTCCGCCCACAGCCCGGAGCGGCAGGTACCGTGGGAGAAGACGGCGTCAGGCGCCACCATGTTGACGCGGACGTCGTCGGCTGCCAGCTCCAGACTGGCGACGCGCGCCAACTGATGAGCCGCCGCCTTGGTGGAACTGTAGGCGCCGAAGTTGGCGCCGGGTGCAAAGACGTTCTTGGTGGAGACCAAGACGATATCCCCACCCGTGCCCTGCCGCCGGAAGAAGCGCCCCGCCTCAGCCAGCACCAGTAGCGTGCCCTCCACGTTGACCTGTTCCAGACGGCGGTACCTTTCCAGGTCCAACTCCACGAGCGGCGCCACGGCCGCGATGCCGGCGTTGGGCACCACCAGGTCGATGCCGCCCCATGTGAGTGCCACCGTCTCGAAGGCGGCAGCCACCGAAGACTCATCCGTGACATCCAGGGGCACACCGATTATCGCTCCCGGATAGGCGCCGTCAAGGTCGCTCACCAACTTGTGCAAGGGCTCACCGGGCAGATCCGTGGCCGCGACCAGACAGCCCGCCGCCAATAGACCCGCACAGATGCCCGTGCCGATGGCGCCCGCGGCACCCGTGACCAAGGCCACCTGGCCGCTCAGAAGCCCCCCTCCCCTGGCAGGCTGCTGAACAGCTAAGCCTTGGCCACCTGGACGCGCCGTCCGGGGCGATACTTCGTCGTCGGTCGCGCAAATAGCGCTGCTATTCGCGCTTCCTGCCTCCTTGTCTCGCCTGTAACCGGCGCGTCCATCCGGCGAAACGTCATTGTTCAGCAGCCTCCTGGCAAGCTTGGCGTGCTGCAGAGAGCGGTACTCCATCTTGAACAGCTCCGCCTCAGCGAGGCCCAGGTAGGGTGAGGTCCCAGACCGAGTTCCTGGCGCTTCGCGCGATGCGGAGTCGCTCGTTTCCGCGACCAAGGTCTTCACCGATACGGTGTGGCGCGTGATATCGCGCACGATGGTGGACTCGCGCAGATCGGGACCGGCACACAGCGCCCCCAGCCCCGGGATGAGCACCACGCGGGGACGGGAGTCGAAGGGACGCATGCCGGACGGCATGTCGGCCTCGTGTCTGTGCACATACTCCTCGTAGCGCCGAGAGTACTCATCAACCGCAGTGTGGATATGCGCCCGCACGGCCACGGGATCGCCCCAGGGTAGCTCTTCGAGCCAGAGCGGCAAGGCCTTGGTGCGGATGAGATGGTCGCTGGTCAGAGGTGGACTGACCAGGTTCTCGCGGGCCCCCGGGGCCTGGAGAGCGTCCAGCAGCGCGGGCTCGCTCAAGCACTGCACGACGACGCGGCGGTAGGGGTGGTCGCAGTCTCCGGTGCGCTCGGCCAGCGCCCCCCGGACCAGGGGCGCGACCGCGGCGAGATCCGACAGGCGCGCCGCCGCACCGGCGGCCGGCGAAGTCGCGGGAGAGCGCCGGCGAGACTCGAGGACGCGTTCAGCGCGGGTGACGAGCTCCATCATCTTCTCGTACGAGTCGCGGGCCGTCGCACCCCAGGTGACCAGGCCGTGATGGCTCCACACCATGCCCTCAGCGTCCGGATGGGCCTCCAAGGCCAGCGCCGCCGCCCGAGCAAGCTGGAAACCGGGGGTGATGTAAGGAAGGACGATCACCCCCTCCCCCAGCGCCTCCTGAGTCAACGCCTCCCCATCCGCCCGATTGGTGAGCGCAAGAACTGCGTCGGCGTGGGTGTGATCGACATAGGTGGCGGGGAGGAATGAGTGCACCAATGCTTCGATGGAGGGGGTGGGACTGTCGGCGTGGAGAAGGTGGGTGCGCAACTGCTCCACCATGACGGTGTCGTCGAGGTCGTCCAGATGCCGCAGTCGCAGCAGATAGCCGAGGTCGAGCCCCGCATGCCCCGCCGGCTCGATGACGGCCATGTCGAGTCCCGAGCCCTTCACAAAGATGGCGGGGACCTCGTCGCCCAGCAGCGAGCGCCAGGGGGCCTTGACCGAACTGTTCCCGCCTCCGTGCAATACCAGGTCGGGTTCAGCGCCCAGCAAGCGCGAGGAGTACGTGCGCAGGGCGAGAGCCTCTCCCCATTCGCCTCCGTACTCCTCTACAAAGGTGGCGGCTTCCTCCTCCGACCACTTCGAGCGCATGGAGCCACCTCGTCTTTCTCTCTCGGCCCTCGTCAGGCGCGCAGCGCCGCCAGGATGGCCGCGGCGTTCTCAGCCACCTTCCCTCCGGCGAACACGGCGCTCCCTGCCACTACCAGGTCCGGACCGGCTGCAGCCACGGCCCCGATGTTGTCCATGGTGATGCCCCCATCCACGCACGTGAGTATCGGACGACCTGCGTCTGCCACGATGCCCTGCACTCGGGCCAGCCGCTCCAGGGTCGAGGCGGCGAACTCCTGCCCGCCCCAGCCGGGGTCGACGGCCAGCAGCACGATCATCTCCACCTCATCAAGAAGGGGCTTCGTCAGCCACTCGAGCGGGGTGGCCGGGCTCAGCGCCAGCCCACGGACAATGGGCGAGCCGGGCACGTGCATGCTGCGCAGTCCGCCGAGGTGCTGTAGGAGGCGGTGGATATGGACCGCCGCCTCGACGTGCACGGTGATGATGTCGGCACCGGCGGCGACGTATTCGTCCACACTGCCCAGCGGCTCGTGGATCATGAGATGCACGTCCTTGAGCAGCGGCGTGTTCAGCCCCTTGATGTAGGTCGGTCCCGCAGTGAGCATCGGAGCGAACCGACCGTCCATCACGTCCACATGCACCGCACCCACGCCGGCCTGCTCCAGAATGGACAACTCCTCGCCCAGCCTCATGAGGTCGGCGCTCAGCACGCCCACACTCACTGTAGGGCAGAGAGAGCGAAGCCGCTCGAGCGTGGTCCCGGCCGCCGGGCTCTCGCCCGTGGGGATCTGGGACGACGTGGTCCGCGACGACGTGGTCCGCGAAGGCGCGGTCTCGCGCGCAGGAGTGCTCATCTGGGGCCTCCGGTGAGTCACCCTCGGTGTCGCCCGGCTTACTTCTGCTCGTTCCTGAGCGTCAGGAAGAGTTCGTGAGCCTCGGCCGGCATCATGTTCTCGTGCACCACCTTGCTGACGGCCTGGATCATGGCCATGGGGGCGTCGGACTGGAAGATGTTGCGTCCCATGTCCACACCGGCAGCGCCTTCGTTCACCGCCTTGTAGGCCATGGTGAGGGCATCCAGTTCGGGCAGCTTCTTACCACCGGCCATCACGATGGGGACCGGGCACGAGGCGGTGATCGTCGCGAAGTCTTCCTCGATGTAGTAGGTCTTCACGAAGTGGGCGCCCAGTTCGGCGGCGATGCGGCAGGCCAGGCGGAAATAGCGGGCATTGCGCGCCATGTCCTTGCCCACAGCGGTGACACCGAGGACAGGGATACCGAAGCGATTCCCCGCGTCCACCAGGCGAGTCAGATTGTGGATCGACTGAGTCTCGTATTCACCGCCGATGAACACCTGGACGGCGAGAGCCGACACGTTCATGCGCACGGCGTCCTCGATGTCGACGGCCAAGCGCTCGTTCGACAGCTCGCCCAGCACGCTCGGGCCACCGCTGGCCCGTACCACGACCCCCCGGTCGTAGCTGGGAGGAACGGTGGTGCGAAGCATGCCCCGGGTCAGCATGAGAGCGTCGGCGTAGGGGGCCAGGGGAAGGATATTGACGTCCACCCGCTCAAGGCCCGACGTGGGCCCTTGGAAGTAGCCATGGTCGACGGCCAACATGAGCGTGCGGCCGCTCGAGGGCCTGAAGATACGCGCCAAACGGTTCTGCATCCCCCAATCAAGGGCGGTCGCACCCTTGACGAAGAAAGCTTCCTTGCGCGGCGGGGTATCGAGATAGTACTGCTTGCTCTCTCTGATGCTGTCTACGTCGGGCATAGGAATACACTCCACATGGACTTGCTGGGACGGACCCTGTGATTCTACCAGAGGGGAGGCTCCGCCCCGCCCGCTCGCGCCCGCCGTGGACGCCTGCCATAATGGCCCCGTGATGCTGGCGAAGGTCCCGGGACAGGTACCTTCGGACGTGGAGGAGCAGAGTATGATATTCGCCGCTAACGGGAACGCTGGCATCAGCGATGAACGTCCACGCCCGATCGAGATGTCACCAGTGCGAGGCCCTGAATGAGCCGAGTGCCCTCTTCTGCGCCCGCTGCGGCGCGACCCTGCACACGCCCGTGAGCCCCAGCATCCGACCTCGACGGCGGGTGACGGCTGATGGAGTGGCCCTGGGGCTGGCCATGTTCATCGTGCTCGTGGCCACGGTCTTTGCGCTGGGCATGATCATCCACCGCGCCACCAGGCCGGAGGTGGAGGCCATCGATCCGCTGGCCGGACGTCCGGGGACCACGGCGACCACGTCCCCTGTCAACACTCAGGGACAGGAAGGGTCGTCCGGAGGCGATTCGACAGCGGCGACCGCATCACGCGGCGTGGCGCTGCGTCCCCACTCCGCCTCCTCGTCATCTTCGCTCAAGCCCACGTCTCGTACTGACTTCAGGGCCCCGAATCTCCTGGACGAGAACCTGGCGACAGCCTGGATGGAAGGCGCCGAGGGGAGCGGCCTCGGCGAATGGGTGCGCTTCGATTTCGGGGAGCCGATTGTCCTCACCCGCATCGAGCTAGCCAACGGCTACCAGAAGGACGAGGAGCGCTTCCAGGGCAACATCCGCGTCCGCTCCCTCAAGCTGGAGTATTCCAACGGCTCCACGCAGTTGGTCGATCTGCTCGACACCACGGACACACAGGGCGTACGAACCAGATCCGAACCCACCGAATGGCTCAAGCTGACCATCACTGCGGTGTATCCCGACTACGTATGGGAAGACGCAGCGCTCTCAGAGGTGCGAATGTTCGAACTGGCCGGCATGCGGTAGGGGAGCGCAGCCCCTCGCCGTATGGCGTCGATGCCATACTTCTCCCGGATGGTATCGAGCCTCAGATCCAACTCCCTGAGCAAGGGCAGTTCTTGGTCGAACAGATCGTCCTGCCAGGAGCGGGGGACCAAGTTCGTCAACCCTACACCCAGCAGCCTCAGGTGATAGCGGCGCCGGCGACCATGGCGGAAGAGAGCGAGCACCTCCTCGAAGAAAGCCTCGTCCACGTCCAGCGGGCGGGACAACGTGTGTGAGCAGGTGTGGGTGACGAAATCGGAGTAGCGGATCTTGACGGTCACCGTGCGGGCTTCCAGATGTTTGTGGCGCAACCGCCGGCATACGTCTTCCGTGAGAGACACCAGTGTCGACTCCAAAATCCCCACGTCGGAGACATCATCCTCGAAGGTGTGCTCCCGGGAGATGGATTTGGCCTCTTCGCAAGGGGTCACGCGGCGTACGTCTTCCCCTCGGGCGCGATGCGCGAGCAGTTCTCCCCACTCCCCGAAGGAGAGACGCAAGAGATGAGGGGGCACGCGAGCCAGATCACCCACCGTCACCACTCCACGGTCGCGCAGTTGCGCGAGCAGGGAAGGTCCCACCCCAGGTAGACGCTCTACAGGGAGCGGAGCGAGGAATCCGGCCTCCAGACCTGGGCGCACTACCGTGAAGCCGGCCGGTTTGTGATAGTCGGAAGCCACCTTTGCCACCAGCTTGTTGGTCGCCACCCCCACCGAGATCGTGAGGCCCAACTCGTCCGTCACCCTTTGCTGGATGCGCCGGACCGTCCGGACCGGCGGCCCGAACAGGCGCTCGGTGCCGGTAAGATCTACATAGGCCTCATCGAGACCCATCTGCTCCACGAGTGGAGAGTAGTCGCCCAACATGGCCATGAGACGCTGGGAATACTCCCGGTACAAATGGTGATGCCCGCTGAGATAGACGCCATGCGGGCAGAGGCGCCGCGCGGTCTTGAGAGGCATGGCGGAGTGGACACCATAGCGCCGGGCCACATAGTTGGCCGTCGCCACCACCCCACGCTCGCCACCCCCTATGATCACCGGTCTGCCGCGCAGAGAAGGGTCACGGTTCTCCTCCACGGCCGCAAAGAAGGCGTCGAAATCGAGGTGGGCCACCACGCGATGAGTGGCCCGCGGTCTGCCGATGTCCCCCTGTCGCTCCATAGGAGCAGAATAACCGAACAAATGTTCGGTGACAAGAGGCGACCACACCAACGGGAAGACCCACACCGACGGGGGGACGCTCAGCCCCCGCAACGGGCGGCGCGGGCCCTCCTACCCTATCTCCGCCGCCAACTCCTCGTATCCGGGCCGACCCATGACGGCATAGGTGGCCTGCTTGCTCAGCTCCACGCCGGGCTGGTTGAAGGCATCGACATCGTAGAGTTCCCCGGCCATAGCCGTGGCCATCTCCAAGAGGTAGATGAGGGCTCCCACCTGGAAGGCATCCACCCGCGGGAGGGTGATGGTCAGAGAGGGCCGGCCCCGCTGGGCCAGCGCCCAGGCGGTGCCTTTCTGCTCGGCCCACATGAGCTCTGCCAGCGAGCGCCCTCCGAGATAGGCCAGAGCGGCGCTCTCCGCCCCAGGTGCGGGGATGATCACCTCGTGTTGGAACTCCCCCACACCCAGGAAGGTGATGACTTTGTCGTCCGGGCCCTCGGCATACAGCTGGAGCTGCGAGTGCTGGTCGGTGACACCCAAGGACTTGACCGGGAGAGGGCCGACATTGACCGTCTGCCCCTGCCGATCGACGGCCTTGCCCAGACTCTCCGCCCAGAGCTGCCGATACCAGTCGGCCATGTCGCGGAGCCGGGCCGAATAGGGCATCATGACGCTCACCCGCCGTCCGAGCGCCGTGTCTTGCAGGTACTGTACTCCGGCGAACACGCAGGCCGGATTGTCCCAGCCGTCGGTGCGCGTGATCCACTCGGCCATATCCTGAGCACCGCGTAGCAACTGGGGCACATCCATGCCCGTGAGGGCGGCCGGCAGCAGCCCCACGGGGCTGAGGACCGAGAAGCGGCCTCCCACTCCCGGGGGGATGTCGAACATGGGCGCGCCCAGCGCGCCGCCGATGTCGCGCAGCACTCCTTTCGCCGGGTCGGTGGTGAACACCAGGTGTTCCCGGAGCGCCTCCTGGCCCAGGGCCTTCTCCATACGTCCCCTCACGATGAGGTATCCGGCCATGGACTCACCCGTGGTGCCCGACTTGGAGACGACATTGACCAAAGTGCGTTTGAGGTCGAGACGCCCCAGCAGAGCGTTGGTCTCATCGGGATCCACGTTGTCGAGCACGTAGAAGCGCGGGCGCATGCCCCGCTCGTCGTCGGGAAGCTCGTTGTAGTAGAAGGGCAGCAGTGCCGTGGCAAGGGCGATGGGTCCCAAGGCGGAACCACCGATCCCGATGACCACCAGTGCGTCATAGCGCCCTTGCATGCGCCGGGCGTACTCCAGCAGAGCGGCGGGGGACTCGCCGGGGAGCTCCGTGAAGCCGGCCATGCCCGATCCTCTGGCCCCCAGCACCGCTTCGCGCGCCTGGGTGAGCCTCGGGCTCAGATCGTCCATCATCCCGGGCGTCAGTGCACGGTCGCCGGCAGCGCCCGCACGGCACCGCTCGATGTCGATCGCCAGTCTCTCCATGGGATCCTCCTTCTCAGCGCCGCCCGGCGCCGGTCGTGTGCACCATTGTCTGAAGACCCGTCCGCCAGCAGCGCCGCAACTCAGCGTCGTAGCGCTCACCGATGGACGCCCAGTCGAAGCGGGCCACCCAGGTCCGCTGCCATTCCTCCGACCATGCCCGAGGCTGGGCGAGAGCTCGAGCCAGCGCCGGCTTCAGATCATCCTCTTTGTATAGCACGTCTTCATGAGCACGGGCCGGGACGAGTTCCGGATAGCTCAGCCGCCAGGGAAGCACCGGCCGGCAACCGCAGTAGACGGCCTCCACCACGGCCATGCCGAAGAATTCGTGGACGGCGGTCGAAGCCACCACGTCGGACGCCCACAAGAGGGCCGCGTAATCCGCGTCTCCCCGGATGTGGCCCCAGTTGACGATGCGATCGCCCAACTCCTCCTTGGCTCGCAAAAACGCGCCGGTGCACGTCCCCTGATTGGGGCCGGCCATGGCCAGCCGGAAGGGCACTCCCTCCTCCTTGAGCCGCGAGAGTGCGGCCAAGAACCTGTCGGGCGCCTTGTCGTACTCCCAGCGCTGGTTCCACAGCAGCAGCGGACCGCGGGTCGGGTCCCCCCACCGGCCCTGTGCCGCCTCCACAAGAGCGTCCCTGCGGTGCGCGTCGAACCGGCGCAGGTCGCACCCCACAGGGAGGACGCCCGCCTTGGCCTCCAGCTTCTCGCCCACCCCGGGCGGTATCTCATCGGGCATACCTGCGAGCAACTCGGGCACCGCATCCAGAAACTCCGAGCGATGGTAGTCGCTGTTGAAGAGCACCCTGGTTGCAGCGAGAGCAGAAACGATGTTCTTCATGCCGTAGGTGAGATCGCGTTCCACACCTGAAGGGAGTGGGTAGGTGAGTTGGTTCTCGTGGAAGTATAGGAGCGAAGGCACACGCGCCATCCGCAGCCCCGTCAGAGACAGGAAGGCGGGCAGGTCGAGCATGTCGGATGCGAAGAGCACATCGGGTGCAGCGGCCCCGGTCGCTGGAGGCCCAACAACCTGGGCGGCCAGCGACACGGCTCCGCCCTGCATCCGCCACTTCCAGTGTCTCCCGGGGAGAGTGAACAGGGTGAAAGCGTGGCCCGAATGACGCTCCAGACCGCGCAGGAAGTATTTGTGCGACCCCCCGAAGTAGGGTTCCAGCGCCCATACGTTCAGGATCGCTTGACCGCTTCGCCCGTGCTCAAGCCCGCTCATGACCGCCATCCCTCATCCCCGCGACGTACCCCTCACGCGCTCGTATCTGCGCGCACGTCCGGCCGCTCCAGCACACATCCAGCCCCGATTCTATATCCTAGCCTTCGCAGCGGACAGCACACCGGCGGACGGGCGATGACAAAACACCTGGACGAACTACCTCGCATAGGCGCACACATCCGGGCCACCGGGGGTCTTGCCCTGGTGCCCCAAAGAGCCGTGGACATCGGCGCCGAGGTGGTGCAGATTTTCAACTCCAACGCCCGAACATGGCGCACCCAGGTGCGCAGCCCGGAGGAGATATCCGCCTTCCTCGACGGCCTGCGCCATCACCGTCTGCCGCTCTTCTTCCACTGCATCTACCTCATCAACCTCGCCACCGCCGACGAAGCCCTCAGGCAGCGCTCCATAGATGCGCTCAGCGAAGCGCTCATCCTCGCCCATGTGACGGCCGCAGAGGGGGCGGTCATTCACGTCGGTTCGCGCCACGATCTGAACTTCGCCGAGGCCACGACCCATATAACCGACTGCGTGCGAACGGCCTATGCCATGGCCGAGGAGCGGCTCGGGTCAGGTCATACCCCGGGCCCCGGGGCCGTCCTGCCCGACGCGCCACCTCGCCTCCTGTTGGAGACGAGCGCGGGCTCCGGGACCACAGTGGGCGGGAGGCTCGAGGAACTGGAGGCGTTGTTGCAGGTCCTGCCCCCGTCCTGCGGCATCTGCCTGGACACCGCCCACATGTTCGCAGCCGGCTACCCCATCCACACGGAGGAAGGATTGGAAGCGACGGTGACCGAACTGCACAGCCGTGACCTTCTTGCGCGCGTGGGTCTCATCCATCTGAACGACTCCAAGGCGCCTCTGGCCGCCAACCGCGACCGCCACGAGAACCTGGGCGACGGACTCATCGGCTACGAGGGCCTGTCGCGCATCGTGCGCCACGCGGCCTTCCGCTCCGTGGCTTTCGTGCTGGAAGTCCCGGGGCTCGAGGGCCACGGCCCCGAAGCGGCCGACCTGGAAAGGGCTAAGTCAATGCGGCAGGAGGAGGCTGCTCCGCCAAGACGGCCTGTTCGGCGCGCATCGCCTCCAGCAGAGCCAACGTGACCGGCCCCGGCCGTCCGTCGCCCACGGGGACGGAGCCGATACTGATGACCGGCGAGAGATCCTTCGTGGTGGACGCCGTGAAGCACTCGCTGCAGCGATTCCCCGTGCCCACCACCTCCATCAGGGTGAAAGTCCGCTCCACGACCACGTGACCCTGGCGCCGCGCGATGTCGATAGTGTGCAGCCGGGTGATGCCCCCCAGGATGCGGCGGGTCAGCGGATGAGTCCGCAATTCTCCATCGAGGACCACGAAGACGTTCGAAGACCCGCCCTCGCGCACCACCCCGCGGGCACCGATGAAGAGGGCCTCGTCGGCGCCGGCCTCCCGCGCCTCTTCCTTGGCCAGCACCGAGGCCAGAAGGTTGGTGGACTTGATGTCGCAACGGGCCCAGCGCTGGTCCTTGACCGGGTGCAGGGTGACTCCGGCCAGGATCTCCTCACGATCGGGAAACTGCTTGGCACGGGTGTAGGCCAGGACGGTGGGATAGGGCGGATGGGGAAACACGAAGTCCCTGGGCGCCACCCCCCGCGTGATCTGAAGGTAGATGGAGCCGTCTTCCAGGCCGGCGCGGGCGACCAGTTCAGGCAGAACCGCATGCAGATCGTGCCCTTCGAGGGCCCCTGTCAGGCGCACGGCATCCAGACTGCCGTGCAGCCGCTCCATGTGGTCGGCCAGCCATATTGGTCGGCCGTTCATAACCTTGATCACTTCATACACGCCGTCGCCGAGTTGGAACCCTCGGTCTTCCACCGGCACCATGCCTGCGTCCAGAGGGCCGAACTCACCGTTCAAGTACAGCAATTCACCGTTCATCTGGTACCCTCGCCTCGATGGTAACGTACCGACTTGCCACACCCGCCGACAACAGGCACATCGTCTCGCTCCTGACCGAGATCATGCACCATCACGGTGTCACGCCACCCGCGAGTGAGCGGCTGCACAGCATCGTCGACGCGATATCTGCCTCTCCCGATCACTTCTTCCTCGTCGCCGACCTCGACGGAGCGATCGTGGGCATGTGCGCCCTCATCTTCTCCTACAGTACCTGGTCCGCCTCCCCCGTGTGCGAATTGCAGGACGTCGTGGTGACCGCCCCAAGCCGGCGCAACAGTGTTGGTCGAGGTCTCCTCGAAGCCGCCGAGGACCTGGCGCGAGACAGGGGCTGCAGCCGCCTCTTCCTATCCGCCGAGGGCTGGAACCTGGAGGCTCAGCGCTTCTACCGTCGCCTACAGTTGGCCGAGAAGACCTATCTCTACTTCGAGCGCAGCCTGCTCGGAGAGTCAGAGCAGGAAGGGCGGGACCTCTAGGTCGTCCTCCGGGGCCGCGCTCGGCGCCGTCCGCGCGCCGTCTGCGGGCTCGGTACTCGCCACAGCCCGATCATCGGGTGAACGGATGGTCGCGCCCTCAGCACCCGGCAGAGGTTCACGCCGCTCGATGGAGCGGTCCAACCGAGCCGGGCTGTTCAACTCCTTCACCAGGACCTCTTCACTCGTGGCATCGAAGCCCGTGGCCACTACGGTGACCAGGATGGCATCGCCCAGTCGCTCATCGACCACGGCACCGAAGATGATGTTCGCCTCGGGGTCGGCCGCCGCATTGATGATCTCGGCCACCTCGTTGACTTCGTACAGCGACAGATCGGCGCCGCCACTGATGTTGAGCAGAATGCCGCGAGCGCCCTCTATGGATGTCTCCAGAAGCGCGGAATTGACCGCCTGCTCAGCGGCCTTCTGAGCCCGCTGTTCACCCCGGGCCCGTCCGATACCCATGTGGGCGGTACCCGCACCCGTCATGATTGTGCGGACGTCGGCAAGGTCGAGGTTGATGAGGCCGGGAACCGTGACCAGGTCGCAGATGCCCTGCACACCTTGGCGCAGAACGTCGTCGGCCAGGCGGAGCGCGGCGAGCATCGAAGTGCCCCTATCCGCCACCTCGAGAAGTTTATCGTTGGGAACGACGATGACTGTATCGGCGCGCGCTCGCAGAGCGCGCACGCCCTCCAGCGCCTGCATGCCCCGACGCTTGCCCTCGAAACCGAACGGGCGTGACACCACCCCGATGGTCAGTGCCCCCAGGGACTTGCCTATCTCGGCCACCACCGGCGCGGCACCGGTACCGGTGCCGCCGCCCTGACCCGCAGTGATGAAGACCATGTCGCTGCCCTTCAGCAGAGCCTTGATCTCATCGTGGGCCGCCACGGCCGCTTCGCGTCCGATCTGTGGGTCGGAACCGCCACCCAGGCCCTTGGTCAACTCCCGGCCGATGCGCAGCTTGTGGTCGGCCTCGCACATGGCCAGAGCCTGCGCGTCTGTATTGATGGCTATGAACTCGACGCCCTCGAGTCCTGTCTCCAGCATGCGGTTGACCGCGTTGGTGCCCGCGCCACCCACGCCAACCACCCGGATGACGGCCGGAAAGGTGTGCGAAGGCTGGATGAGGCTACGTCTGCCCGTATCCGGCGCCCAGTTTTCAGCAGGGAGCTCCCGCCGCATGGTGTCTGCGCCCGACGTTCCCGCAGCCCCTTCGGCCGCTGAGGGCGAGGCTTGGGGGTCAGGCGTCGCGGCCGGGTCGGCCTGATGTTCGGGCTGCTTGGGGGCCTCTGTGGCCCGGAAGAGAGCGTGGAGGCCGCTATCCTTGATGCTAGATCTTTTTTCCATTGAGAACCTCTCTCGCGAGCCGCCGATATGTGTTGGCCGCCTCACTCCGGGGCGCGTACTTGAGCACGGACTCCCCCTTGACCGGTGCTTCCGCGAACCTGATGGTCTTGCGGATCATCGTCTCGAAGACCAGATCGCCAAAGCTGCTCCTCAGTACTTCCACAGCTTCCCGGCCATGCACCGTACGTGAATCGTACATAGTCGGCAGGATCCCGGCAATATGCACATTCGGGTTGAGGTTCTCGCGCACCAGCTCGAGGGTGCGCTCCAACTGCGCCAGACCGCGCAGAGAAAGGTACTCACACTGGACGGGGACGATGACCCCATCGGAAGCCGTCAATGCGTTGATGGTGAGCAGTCCGAGCGACGGCGGCGTGTCGATGAAGATGTAGTCGTAACGGTCCTCGACCTGCATGAGGGCTTTGCTCAAAGCCCTCTCTCTGCCGATCTGCGAGCTGAGGGCTATCTCCGCCGCAGCCAAGTCTATGCTCGAAACCACCACGTCGAGCTCACGAGCGAAAAGAGCGTCTTCGATGTTGACCCGGTTGACAAGCACGTCGTACATGCTCGGGCGGACCGCGTCAGGATTGAGGCCGAGACTCATGGTGAGGTTGCCCTGCGGGTCGAGGTCGACCGCAAGTACCCGGTGACCCAACTCCTGGAAGGCTACCCCGAGATTGATGGTGGTCGTGGTCTTGGCCACGCCGCCCTTCTGGTTTGCAAAGGCCAGGACTTTGGCCAAGCGATTCTCCTCAGTCAGAAGCGACGACTTGAGTATACGAGATATTCATTTCGCACACGGAAGCGATTTGCCTGCATCCGGGTCGGCACAACGCCCCCGGACTGCTCCTATGTGTTACTGGGTGACGGTCTCGAAGCCTGCGCGACCCAAGCCGGACGCGAGCGACCCCGGCCGCGGCTGTGAATCGGAGTAGTCCTTGAGTTCGCGCAGGAACGCCCTGTTCTCACGCACATGCTCCCAGACTCTCGCCATGAGATATCCCTCGAAGCGGTGTTTGTGATACACGGGCGTCTTGGGCTTGGGGTTCATGAACTGCCAGGCGCTGTAGAAGCGTTTGTGGGCCGCCAGCAAAACCTCCTGCAGCTCGAAAGGGGTCATCTGCTTGGGCCAGAACACCACGTGATGACCGTCGTACAGACTCCAGTTCCTGGTGAAGATGCGGCCCTCGGCCTCGAACTGCGCCGTCTGCCGGGTACCCGGTAGCGGAGTCAAGGCCAAGAACTGGGCGCTGGCGAGCCCGTACTCCACCGCAAAATCAGCCGTCTTGAGAAGAGCCTCGGGAGTGTCCGAGTCGGCCCCGAACACGAACATGCCGTGAGTCTTGATACCCCTTTGGGAGAGGGCCTCCAAGCCGCCGCGCATATCCTCCACGCTCGATTCCTTGTGGTACTCCTTCAGGGTGGCCGGATTGATCGACTCCAGCCCCAGATAGGTGATGCGGCAGCCGGCCTCCCACAGCAGATCGAGCAGTTCCTTGTCGATCTCCCCGTTCTTGCACACTGAATCGACCCGTATCTGGGCGAAGAAATGCGCCCCCAGGTCGGCCTTGATCATCTCACGCAGAAGCTCCTTGCCCCGGCGCTTGCTGATGAAGAAGTTATCGTCGTAGAAGAAGATCCTCTGGGAGCCCGTGCTCTTGATATGTCTGACCACCTCGGCCGGCTCGATAGTCCGCACCCTCCGGCCGAACATGAGGACCACGGAGCAGAACTCGCAGTCGAACGGACAACCGCGGGAGGCCAGGATGGGAGTGGGCATGACCTTCTCGCCACCCACCACCAGATTCATGTCGGGCCAAGGTAGCTCGGTGAGACCGCTGAGCAGCGGGCGATCGGGATTGTGCACCACATTCCCGTCCTTGTCCCGATAGGTGAGACCAAGGATGTCCTCCAGTGAGCCACTACCCTGAAGGTAGTCGACGAGTTCCATGAGTGGGCCTTCGCCCTCGTTCCTGATGACGTAGTCGCAGAAATCCATGGCTTCTTCCGCCAGAAAGGTCACATGCGGCCCTCCCATGATCACGGGCAGCCCGGCATCCCGGCAGCGCTGGGCGTAGCGATAGGCCCGGATGACCGTGGAAGTGGTCGCGGAGATGCCGACCAGATCTGATGAGAGCACATCGTCCCAATCGACGTCGCCCAACGTCTCCGCGTAGATCTTCACCTCATGGCCCCGCTGAGTGAGCATGGCGCCCAGCAGCGGTAGCCCCAGGCGAAGCTGCTTCACGAAGCTATACACATGGAAGCCGGGGGCTGCCGGCTCGATGAAAGTTATGCGCACGCTGACCTCTTTGTCGCCGGTGGATTGCGCGCGGTAATGGTAGCACACGCCCTCACGCCTCCCGCCCGGCCACGGCGGCTGCAACCGCCACTCTCATGAGCCTGCTTGCGCAGGAATAGGTCGCAGTGAGTGGTGTGATAGCATCATATATGTCGGGTTTTCGAGCATTTGAGGCGCGTGGACCAGAAACCAGTACCAGGCGGGTGACCATGGAAGTGAGAATCGCCAGTCTCGGGGGTGCCCCCCTCTTGGAAACGGGAGGAGACATCGATCACAGCACCTGCGGCTCCCTGGAAGTGGCTCTCATGGAGGCCATCGAAGTGGGAAACACCGTCGTCTTCCTCGACCTGCACAAAGTCACGTACATCGACAGCGGCGGCCTCTCGGTCCTCCTCGCCGCTGTTCGCAACCTGCGCGAGCGAGGATGGTTGGGAGCTATCGGTCCCAACGCGAACACGCGCCGCCTGCTGGAGATCGTCGGGCTGCTGGTCGACCCTTGCTTCCGACTGTTTGCCACTCGGGAAGAGGCCGAAGCCGCATTCCTCGAGGAACAGCCAGTCTAGAGCGAAGCCATCCCAGGTCTGCCACGCGGACCCGTTCTCACTGACCCGCTTCCTACTGACCCGATTCTCACTCTCCCAGTTGCCGCACATGCTCGACGATCCTTCTGGCTCTCAGGGCTCACGACTGCGAAGCCCGCACCGTGACAAGCCTCCCACCCCCGGGCACCATCCGCCCTATCACGGCCGCGGCCTTGGTGCCTCTATCACGGAGGGCCCGTATCGTGGCCTCAAGGGCGTCGGGCGCTACCGCCAAGACCAGACCGCCCGATGTCTGCGCATCAGCCAGCAGCAGCCGTTCCCAGGGAGCCAACCCCGGATCGAACGCCGTCCATTCCTCCGCGTATGCGAGGTTGCGCTTGGTGCCGCCCGGTATGACTCCTTCCCGTGCAAGGTCGAGCGCTCCGGGCAGGAGAGGCGCCCTATCGAACCATAGCTCTGCCGACACACCGCTCGCCCGACACATCTCGCTCACATGCCCCAGCAGCCCGAAGCCGGTGATGTCGGTCAGGGCGCGCACCCCTTGTTCCCGCGCCACCTCCGCCCCAGCCCGGTTCAGAGTCGCCATGGAGTCAACCGCTGCGACGACGGACGCCGGAGGAGCCGTATCGCGTTTGATGGCCGTGGCGATGACGCCGGTGCCCAAAGGCTTGGTGAGCACCAAGAAGTCGCCCACAGCCGCGCCCGCGTTGGTCAGCTCCGTGCCCGGGCGCAGGACCCCCGTGACGGCCAAGCCGTACTTGGGCTCGGGATCGTCGATGGTATGTCCGCCCACGATGGTGGCTCCGGCCAGACGGGCCGTCTCAGCTCCACCCTGCAGGATCCTGCCCAGAAGCTCGAGGGGCAGCACATCGGTGGGGAAGCAGACGATGTTGAGCGCCGTCAAAGGCCGTGCCCCCATCGCGTAGATGTCCGAAAAAGCGTTGGCTGCCGCGATACGGCCGAAGTCGTAGGCGTCATCGACCACGGGCGTGAAGAAGTCGACCGTCTGCACCAGAGCCAGTTCGTCAGAGAGACGGTAGACGGCGGCGTCGTCCAGGGTGTCGGAACCCACCAGGAGCGCGGGATCCTCCGCTTTGGGTAGCATGGCCATGACCTGCCCCAAGTCCTTGGGGCCCACTTTGCATGCTCAGCCGGAGCCGTGCGAGAGAGTCGTAAGGCGGGGTAGCGCCATCAGTCGTCACCTCCTTTCTCACTGCTGCGGCCAGCCTAGCAGACCGTCGGCCACCGGGCCAACGCTTGAGCGGCGGTCGGTTGACAATAATGGGCTTCTGCAATATGTTTGCACATGCAATGACTCATCATGCCACCCGCACTTTGCAGGAACTGGGATACCGGCTGACACCTCAGCGCACGCTGGTGTGGGATGTCCTACGGGCATCTCAAGAGCACCTCAGCGCGGAGGATATCTGCTCTCGTATCCAGCGGGATTTCCCCAACGTCAACACCTCGACCGTATACCGCACCCTCGACCTCCTGGTGAGTCTCAAGCTGGTTCGCGAGACCCGTCTGGGTCCCTCCCACCGCCTGTTCGAGGTGGAGGAGGAAGTGCCTCACCATCACCTCGTGTGTGAGGTCTGCGGCCGAGTGATCCATGTCCACGACGAGGACCTCGCCGGACTCCCACCCGCTCTTCAGGAAGACCATGGTTTCGCCCTGCGAGAGGCCACGCTGTTCGGCGTGTGCGCAGACTGTCGCATGAAGACTGATGCGGAAGGAGTGGTGGGGTGCACATCCCCGACGGCTTCCTAGACGCCCCTACCGCTCTGGCTACCGGTGCCGTCTCCGTCGGCGTGGTCGCAGTGGCTGCCAAGAGGGCGGCCAGAGATCTCGGCGAGCGCACCGTGCCCCTGCTGGGCGTGACGGCGGCCTTCGTCTTCGCCGCCCAGATGCTCAACTTCCCCATCGCGGCAGGCACCAGCGGTCATTTCCTGGGCGCCGTCTTCGCCGTAGCCCTCTTGGGACCGTGGGCGGCCTCGCTGGTCATGACGGTGGTCGTGGTGATACAGGCCCTGCTCATGGGTGACGGCGGATTGACCGCCCTGGGGGCCAACGTGCTTCAACATGGCGGTCGTGGGCGTGTTTCGTGGGCGGTGGTGTCTTCTACCTGCTCAAGCGACTCCTGCCCTCGACTCCTTCCGGCTACTTCGCTCGCCCTCGCGATCGCCTCCTGGACGTCGATCGTGCTCGGCGGCCGCCGCGGTCGTCTTCGAACTGTCGCTCTCCGGCACTGTTCCCGTCGGCGTCGCTCTCCCCACGATGACGGCCGTGCACATGGTCATCGGTCTGGGCGAAGCCCTCATCACGGTGGTGGTACTGGCCGGCGTGCTGGCGGCCCGGCCGGATCTGGTCAAGAGCTACCCGGACCTCCCGGACTGATGGGAATGCCTCCCCTGCGGGCCCGGCGCCCACGGTCTGCGCATGACGAGAAGGCTTCGCGCTGGGGACGTTCGCAGTCGCCGGTGTAGTGGTCGCATTGGCCCTCGGTGTATTCATCTCGCCCTTCGCCTCAGGCTCTCCCGACGGACTCGAACGAGTCGCCGTCGACCAAGGCTTCGAGGGCGCCGCAACCGATCCGGTATGGAGTCTCTCTCCCCTTGCCGACTACCATCTGCCCTGGCTGGGAGACAGCCGGGTGAGCACGGCCATCGCGGCCTTGGTGGGGACTCTGGTCCTCCTTGGTCTCGTGCTGCTCCTGGGCCGCGTTCTGGGACGTTCTGCGAACGGGCAGGGATCGCGTCCATCCCGCTCAGGTCCGCGCCTTCCCAAGACAGCTACCCGCCGTCCTCCGGAGTAGGCCGTGACATCCGAGGGCTTACTGCACCGCTTGGACGCGCGCGCCAAGATAGTGGGCTTCTTGGCTGTGACTATCCTGGTCGTCTCCACGCCGGCCCAGGTGGTGTGGGCCTTCGTCCTTTATGCCGTACTTCTGGCGTTCGTGGCCGGACTGGCCCGGGTCCCGGCCACCGGCCTGCTCAAACGCCTCACCATCGTGCTGCCGCTCGTCGTGGCTGTGGCTGTGTTCGTCCCCTTCCTCGATACGGGACCGAGTATCGATCCTGGAGCGGCGGGAGCGACGCTGCAGAATTCGCCCTGGCTACTGGTGTGGAACACCGGCGCCAAGGCTGTTCTGGGAGTCCTCAGCGTGAGCCTTCTGGCGCTGACCACCACCTTTCCCCAACTGATATCTGGCCTGGAGCGGCTGCGGATGCCTCGAGTCCTTCTGCTGATCGCCAGTTTCATGGCCCGCTACGGAGAAGTCTTCGCGGCCGAGTTGCGCCGCTCGCAACGGGCCCTGGCCTCCCGCAACTATCGCGCGCGGTGGTTGGGCAACACGCCGGTGCTCGGTCATCTGCTGGGTGCGCTCTTCGTGCGCAGCTACGGGCGGGGTGAACGGGTCTACGTGGCCATGCTGAGCCGTGGTTACGACGGCCGGGTGCCGCTCTGGAGCACGAGCCGATTCGGCGCCTCTGAGGTGCTCTTCCTCTTCTGCCTAGTGGGCGCCGCGGTGGCCATCCGCGTGCTCGCCTCCCTCTAGGCACTGTGGTGGAGTCTCAGCCGTGTACGCACGAGCGAGGAGTCGAGGGCGCCGCGCCTCAAGCCGCGGTCGTGGCGCTGGGATTGCGCTTCCATTACCCCGGGGGGCCTGAGGTCCTTCGCGGGATCGACCTGCGCATCGAGCAGGGAGAAGCGGTGGCCATCATCGGGCCGAACGGCGCCGGCAAGAGCACCTTGCTCCTCCACCTCAACGGCATCTTTCGCGGAGAGGGCCGGCTGGAGATCGTTGGCCTGCCCGTGGAGGACAAGCATCTGCGCGAGATCCGGGCCCGCGTGGGCGTGGTGTTCCAAGACCCCGACGACCAACTCTTCCTCCCCACGCTGAGACAGGATGTGGCCTTCGGCCCGGCCAACGCAGGCCTGCCCAAGGGAGAGATCGCGAGCCGGGTGGACGAGGCTCTTGCCGCCGTGGGCCTGCCCGATGGCGGCGACCGCTCTCCCCACCACCTCTCCTTCGGCCAGAAGAAGCGAGCAGCCATGGCCACCGTCCTGGCCATGCGCCCCGAGATGCTGGTTCTCGACGAGCCCACTTCGAACCTCGATCCCAGAGGCAGGCGCGAGCTTCTCGAGATATTGCAGGCAGAACGGGCTACCAAGATCGTTGCCACCCACGACCTGGCCGCCGCCTACGAGTTGTGCGAGCGGGTGCTGATCATGGACCAGGGTCGCATAGTCGCCGACGGCCCCCGAGAGGCGATCCTAACCGATGAGGATCTGCTGGCCGCCCACGATCTGGAACTCCCCCGCGGGCCGCGCTACAGAGTCTAGAAGGCTGCTGAACAATGACGCTTCGCCGCATGAGTGCGCCGGCCGCGGGCGAGACAAGGAGGCAGGAAGCGCGAATAGCAGCGCTATTTGTGCGACCGACGACGAAGTATCGCCCCGGAAGGTGCGCCCAGGCGGCCAAGGTTTCGACTTTCAGCAGCCTGTCAGCCCGAGACAGGTCCCGCCGGCTCTTGGGGCATCACCACCCATAGGATCAGGTAGAGGATGATCCCGAGGCCGGCGAACAGGCTGACCGCCACCCACAGTGCCCTCACGAGGGTGGGGTCGATGTCGAAGTACTCCGCCACGCCGCCACACACGCCACCGATCATCCTCTCGGTGCGCGAACGATATAGACGCTTCTTCATGCCCACTCCCTTCGCGACTCGTGACCTTCGCCCGCTTCTTCTCAGCGATCTCCCCTGTCGGCGATCTGTTCCCTGTACATATCGGTCTTGAACATCACGCACTGCTTGTTGATGCAAAACCAGACCCGATAGGTACTGCACTCACCGGTTGACCTGCTGGTGCCCGTTCCCGTCCGCTCCTCTTCTTCCACCCGGTCGGCCAGCGGCCTGCCGCACTCGATGCAGGTCTTCACTTCAACATTCACGTATGCATCCTCTCTTTGTCGACGGTGGCATCTCGAGGCCGTCCCAGCCGGCGCCCTATCTCCTCAGCCACTGCGCGGGCCGAGGGCTCGTCGTGGATCTCTCCCCTGGCGTCCACTCCTGGGCAGAGGACGTCCCCTCCCGACTGCGCTTCCAGCACGTGCCAGAGATAGCGGACCACCTGCCGGCTGCCGTCGAACACCGTACTGAAGGAGGTGCCGGCACAGCACAGGAACGCACCCAAGCGCTGAGGACGATCCGGGGGACCCAGGGGCTCCTTCAGCACGTACTTCATCGCCCAGAAGGGCTGACAGCGGTCCACGACCATCTTGGGCAGCGACGGCATGCCCATCGAGTACACGGGCGAGGCGAGAACGATGGAGTCGGCCCCCCGTAGGTGGGGATAGAGAAGCTCCATATCGTCCTTCAGCACACAGGCGCCCGTCTTCGAGCAGGCTTCACAGCCTCGGCATCCACGCAGATCCAGATCGGCCAAGCGAAATTTGAGCACCTCCGCGCCTTCCTCCCGGGCCGCGTCCAGACACCAATCGAGCAGGGTCTCGGTGTTGCCTCCCCGCCGGCAGCTCCCGGCCAGGCCGAGGACCGTCACAGACATGTGTCAGTCGCTCCCGGGCTCCGCGCCCATGGGGCTGCCGTCCTTGATCCGCCGAGCCACCGTCCGGCCCAGCTCCACGCAGGCCTCGAGTTCCTCGACGCTGGGCTTGTACTTGACCTCGATGGGATCGAGCACATCCAATCCCAGGCCGCGCAGTTCCGCGTCCACCTGCTTCACGGCCCCCCCGGCCCAACCGCACGAACCGTAGGCTGCGACCACCTTGCTCTTGGGCCTGAGTCCCTTGATGTAGGCGAGGAAACCGGCCACCGTCGGGAAGATATTGTTGTTGAGAGTGGGAGTGCCCACGAGGAAGGCCCGCGACTCCAGCACCATACGCGCGGCCTCAGCCCGCGAGCTCCTGCTCATATTGAGCACCGCGCACTCGACGCCTTCTTGGGCGACTCCATCCTCGATGGCCATGGTCATCTGCTCCGTGGAGTGCCACATGGTGTCGTAGATGAGCGCGACCCGCTCCGGAGCCCTGAACGCGCTCCATTCGGAGTATGCGCTCACTATACGGGCCACGTCCTCAGGCCGGCGCCAGATCACGCCGTGGCTGGGCGCTATGAGCTCGATATCGAGCCCCATCTCGCCGATCTTCGTCAGCATCTTCTGTATCTGACCGCCGAAGGGCATCAGGATGTTGGCGTAGTACTTGCCGGCCTCCTCCATGACGATGTTGAGGTCGACTTCGTCGGCGAAGCGCTTGGAAGTGGCGAGGTGCTGACCGAAGCCGTCGTTCGGAAGAAGGGTCTTCGACTCCCGCACGTAGGTGAACATGCTGTCCGGCCAGTGGAGCATGGGGGCTTCGATGAACTGGAGGGTGTTGCGGCCCAGCGACAACTCGTCGCCCGTGGACACGATCTCCAAGTTCCAGCCCTCGACGGTGGCCGAGCCGTAGTACAGCGCCAAGGCATCTTTGGCCCTCTTGGAACAGAACAACCGCTCCGGCCCCAGTTGCTCCACCAGCCAGGGAATGGTCCCCGAGTGGTCGGGCTCGACGTGGTTGATGATGAGGTAGTCGACCTTCCTGGCCGAGCAGCAGCCCCGGACGCGCAGGAGCATCTCCGGTCCGAAACCCTCGCGGCAACCGTCGACCAGCGCCACCTTCTCGTCGATGATGAGGTACGCGTTGTACGTGGTGCCCCGTGGCGTGTCGTACCCATGGAAGTCGCGGACGTTCCAGTCGATAGCCCCCGCCCACCAGATCTCATCTCTAACCAGGTAACGCTCCATGCACTCTCCTTCTCACTGTCTTTCCCGCACGTCTATTCACTCCGAGGCGGACGTTGCCACCCGTGGCTTTCTCGCCAGGATGAGCTGTACATAGGTACTTTCGAGGTCGGCGATCTCGACGTCGATGAAGCCTGCCGCGGCCAGCCAGCCACGAAACTGCTCCTCGGTCCACACGCCGCCGTCGTCGGTGGCCTGCAGCATGTTGACCGCGAACATGGCCGCACGCGGACTCCTGCCCCAGACAAGGTCCTGTATGGCCATGGTACCCCCCGGCGAGAGGAGGGCGAACACCTCCCGGGCCAGGCGTGCATTGGTGTCGGGGCCGTAGATGTGCGCCACATTGCCCAGATACGCCAGGTCGAAACGCCCCGGGGGCAGCTCCTGGGTGAAGTCTCCCGCCACGAGAGCGATCTCCGCGCCATCGTCACCCAGGAACTCGCGGGCGATCGGAATGACCGCTTCCTTGTCGAACAAGGTCGCACGAACGCCGCAGCGCGAGAACTGTCTGGCCACGTGACCTACCGCCCCACCGATGTCGATCATGCTCCGTACACGCCCGGCATACGTGAGACAACGTTCAACTATCTCTTCCACGACCTCGGGCTCCCTCTCCCCCATGGCCGACACCAGCGTCCGTACGTCCCGTCTGGCCGGATCCTTGGGAAGCGGATGCCCGGCGCGGATCACTTCAGGCAGTTCCAACCAGCCCCGGATACGATTGGTGAGATGGAGAAGGCCGAAGCGCTCCATATCGGGGCCCTCGTCGACCAAGTGGGCCCGCCCAAGGACCGACAGCCGGTAGAGGATATCGCCGTCGACCGGTAGCCTGTCCACCACGCCCTCGACCACCAGGGCCTCGAGCACCATGCCGGTCGCCCGCGCGTCGGTCCCGGCGATGGCGGCCACATCCTCAGCAGAATGGACCCCGTCGCGGACCAGGGCATCGATGACGCCGGCCCTGATGGCCCCGGCGAGAAGCAACAGCCTCTCCACAGGGTGACGGTCCACAAGCGACGCTCTCATGCCTCCTCCAAGGCCGGACCCGACCGCCCCCCACTCGCGCGGCCCTCCGGCATAGTCACGCACGTTCCCACAACCCGACTGTCGCAGCTTATCAGCTGCGGTCGATAGCTTTGTCGTTCCCCGGACACTAGAATGGCATGCATGTGGGTGGCTGTACATGGTCTTACCGGCATGGCGTTGGGTGCATGGAGCCCCATAGGACTGGGGCTCACCGTCGTCGCCGCCGTCGTTCTCCACGTCCTCTTGGATCTGGTACCGCACTGGGACTACACCGGCCATCCCCGCTACGTGCTCTGGGCGGTGCTCGACGTGGGGGCGACCGCCGTCGCCTTCTTGGTGGTAGGTCTCACCGCGGAGGGCGGAGCTGCCATCGTGCTTGTGGGATTGGTGTCGGCCTTGCCCGACCTGGACGTCCTGGACGCGCTCTTTCCCGGCCGAGGACGGCGCCGCTGGTTCCCCAGCCACTGGTCGCGCTTCCCCCACGGGACCTCCTCTCCGGCGTTTGGCATCCCCTTGCAGGCGACCCTGGCCGTGGTGTCCCTGGTAGCGGTCTTTCTGGCTCCTGGGTGAGCCGCCGACCCCTTGCTCCCGCGCAGACCGACCTATAGCGCAAACCCATGCGGCGTCCTATGATGCTTCCTAGAATGGCCTCTGTCCTCATCGTGGGAGAGGGGCGTGGTCAGTCGTAGCCCAGTGAGGCGAACGCACCGACAGCAGGAGAGGACCATGCACCCGTACGCCGAGGAGATCGTAGCGCTCGTAGCGGCCAGAAACCCCGCCGAGCCCGAGTATCATCAAGCCGTCGGCGAGGTCGTGGATTCCATTGCGACGGTCATGGACCATCACCCCGAGTACCGAGCGGCAAAGATCATCGAGCGCCTGGTGGAGCCCGAGCGAGTCATCATGTTCCGGGTGCCGTGGATGGACGACCAAGGGGAGATCCACATCAACCGTGGCTTCCGAGTGCAGATGAACTCAGCCATCGGACCCTACAAGGGTGGCCTGCGCTTCCATCCCTCGGTCAACCTGGGCATCCTCAAGTTCCTGGCCTTCGAGCAGGTGTTCAAGAACTCCCTCACCACCCTACCCATGGGGGGCGGCAAGGGTGGCGCCGATTTCGACCCCAAGAGAAAGAGCGATGCCGAAGTCATGCGCTTCTGCCAGAGCTTCATGTGTGAACTGTTCCGACACATCGGGCCCCACACAGACATCCCCGCGGGCGACATCGGTGTGGGTGGACGAGAGATCGGCTATCTCTACGGCATGTACAGGCGCCTCACAAACGAGTTCACCGGTGTCCTCACTGGCAAGGGTTTGGGCTGGGGCGGATCTCTGGTCCGCCCCGAGGCCACCGGCTATGGGGTCGTCTATTTCGCGGCCGAGATGCTCGCCGGCCGAGGGGTCGCTCTCGAGGGCAAGCGGTGCCTGGTCTCGGGAAGCGGTAACGTGGCCCAATACGTCATCGAGAAGCTCCTGGAGCTGGGAGCCCTGCCCATGAGTGCCTCCGACTCGTCGGGCAGCATCTACGACGAGACCGGTATCGACGAGGAGAAGCTGGCCTTCCTCAAGGAACTCAAGAACATCCGCCGCGGACGCATCGAAGAGTACGCCGAGCGTTTCTCCAGCGCCGAATTCACCCCTTCTGAGCCCTTGGCCGGACTCTCGGCGCAGTGGGACCGCCGAGCGGACTGCGCCTTTCCCTGCGCCACCCAGAACGAACTGAACGACTTGGACGCCGCCAACCTGGTGCGGAACGGCGTATGGTGCGTGGTCGAAGGCGCCAACATGCCCACCACCGCGGCGGGGTTGGACCTCCTTCACGATGCCGGCGTCCTCTTCGCGCCGGGCAAGGCGGCCAATGCGGGCGGAGTGGCCACGTCCGGGCTCGAGATGGCTCAGAACAGCATGCGCCTCCGCTGGCCGCGCGAGGAGGTCGACCACCGTCTGCGCCAGATCATGAAGGGCATCCACGAGGCCTGTGTGGGCGCGGCAGAGGCCGTCGGCTCGCCCGGCAACTATGTGAATGGGGCCAACATCGCCGGTTTCATCAAGGTGGCCGATGCGATGATGGACCAAGGGCTGGTGTAGACCCGGGGCGGCGCCGCCGGCGCCGCCCACGTCGGGAGGAGAGTCTTGTCCGAACCCCCCACACCGCACAGACTGGAGTGGGATCGCCCCCCCGACTTCGGGCACCTCATGGCCCGGAGGATAGAGAACGTCATCCTCGTCTCCAGCACGTATGACACCTTCATCCTGCAGGAAGACGGCCAACTGACGGCGCTCATCCTCAGCCAGTTCCTGGAACTCGACCTGCATCACACCACGGGCATCGTACACGTGTCCACCGGCGCCGAGGCCATCGAGTTGGCCAAGAGCGACACCCGCTTCGATCTCATCGTGAGCGCCGTCCAGGTCGGCGACATGGACGCAGTCGAACTCGCCCGGGCAGCGGCGGCACCGGATGTCGGCCTGCCCGTGGTGCTCCTAGCCTTCGACGGTGGCCAACTGGCCGAGTTCATGGCCGGACGGGATCTCTCGGCTCTGGAGCGGGTCTTCCTCTGGCAGGGCGATTCGCGCATCCTCCTCGCCATCATCAAGTATATGGAGGACAAGCTGAACGCGCCCTACGACTGCGCGGTGGCCGGCGTGCAGGTGATCCTCCTCGTGGAGGACAACATTCGCTTCTACTCCTCGTTCCTACCCCTCATCTACTCCGAGATCATCCGCCACACTCAGACCCTCATCGGGGAGGGGGTGAACCTCGCGCACAAGATCCTGCGCATGCGTGCGCGGCCCAAGATCCTCCTCTGCGGGACCTTCGAGGAGGCCTGGGAACTCTTCCAGACCTATGAGGACAACGTGCTGGGCGTCATCTCCGACCTCGAGTTCCCCCAGGACGGTCAACTGGCTCCCGAGGCCGGTGTCGAGTTCGCGCGCCGCGTCAAACGGGTCTGGCCCGATATCCCCGTCATACTCCAGTCGGGCCATCCAGAGCGAAGGGACGTCGCCGATTCAGTCGACGCGCGCTTTCTCCTCAAGGACTCTCCCACCCTTCTCACCGACCTGCGCCGCTTCATCGTGGACGACTTCTGCTTCGGTGATTTCACCTTCCTCATGCCTGACGGCACGCAGGTGGGCCGAGCCCGGGATCTGCGCGAACTCATCGCGCTGCTGCATACGGTCCCCGGCGAGTCCATCACCTACCATGCGTCACGCAATCACTTCTCGCGTTGGCTGAAGGCGCGGACGGAGTTCCATCTGGCCCATCATCTTCGACCCCGAAAGCCTTCTGAGCACGGCACTCCCGAGGAAGAACGCCGCTATCTCATCGATCAGATCAGGATGTACCGCAGAGAACAGGCGCGCGCGTCCGTGGCCGATTTCGATGTATCCACCTTCGATGCCACGCGCAGCTTCGCCCGTATCGGCGAAGGCTCTCTGGGAGGTAAGGCGAGAGCCCTGGCCTTTGTGCGTCACCTTCTGCGCGACTTCGGGGTTGCCGAGGAGTTCCCCGGCGTCGAGGTGACCGTGCCTCCGGCCGTCGTGCTGTGCACGTCGGTGTTCGATGACTTCTTGGAGGACAACGGTCTGCGCGAGTTCGCTCTGGCCTCTCGAGACGACCACGCCATCGAGGAGCGCTTCCTCAGCGGCTCGTTCAGGGATGAGACCGTGGATAGCCTGGCCTCCTACCTGGAGTCGGTCGGCTACCCGCTCGCGGTGCGCTCTTCCAGCCTGCTGGAAGATTCCCAGTATCAACCCCTTGCGGGCGTCTATCAGACCTACATGGTGCCCAACGACCACCCCGACCCGGCAGTGCGCCTCGCGCAACTCACCAAGGCGGTGAAACGGGTACTGGCCTCGGCCTTCTTCACATCCGCCAAGAACTACTTCAAGTTCATCCCGTACCGCCCGGAAGAGGAAAAGATGGCGGTCATCGTGCAGCGCCTGGTGGGTCAGCCGCACGGCGACCGCTTCTACCCCGACCTGGGCGGAGTGGTGCGCTCCTACAATCTGTATCCCCTCTCCCCAGCCAGAGCGGAGGACGGTGTGGCGACGGTGGCCCTTGGGCTGGGGCGCACCGTGGTCGAGGGCGACCGCGCGCTTTCCTTCTCGCCTCACCACCCGCGGCATCCCTTCCAATTCTCCACGCCAGCCGAGATGCTGACCACTTCTCAGCGTGAGTTCGTAGCCGTGAGGTTGGGAGCGGCCGGAGAGGAAGCCGCAGAGGAGCGCTACCCCCTGCAGGCAGCGGAGGAGGACGGCACATTGGGCGTGCTGGCCTCCACCTATTCGCCCGAGAACGACGCCGTGTATGAGGGCATTTCGCGAAGCGGGGTACGCCTCGTCAGCTTCGCGCCCCTTCTGCATGGCCACACCTTCCCCCTGTCGCCCATCCTGACCCGCCTGATGGAGTTAGGACGCTGGGGGATGAACACCGAGGTGGAGATCGAGTTCGCCGCGGATCTGTCGGGTCCGCCCGCGCGGCCGCGGGAGTTCGGCTTCCTGCAGATGCGGCCTCTCGCGCTCGCGCGCGAGGCCAACGACGTGAGGTTGAACGACGCGGACTCCGAAGCCGCCCTGTGCTTCTCCACCAGTGTGATGGGACACGGCACGTTCGACAACATCTGCGACCTGGTGGCCGTGGACCGAGCGCGCTTCGAAAGGGCCAAGACGCGTGATGTCGCCGCCGAGATAGCCCACTTCAACGCCACGCTCGCCTCCGAGGGTCGACCCTACATCCTCGTGGGGCTGGGCCGCTGGGGGTCCGCCGACCCCTGGCTCGGTATCCCCGTGACCTGGGAGCAGATATCAGGAGCCCGCGTGATGGTGGAGTGCGACTTCGAGGACATGGCGGTAACTCCCTCGCAAGGAAGCCACTTCTTCCAGAACCTGACTTCGTTCCGCGTGGGCTACTTCACGGTGAACGAGCAGGCTGGGCAGGGCGCTTTCGATTGGGCCTGGCTGGCCGCGCAGGCCGCCCGCGGGCAGGGGGAATACGTACGTCACTTCCGCTTCTCACAGCCGCTCGTGGCGAGAATCGACGCCCGGCAGCAGCGCGGGGCGATCTACAAGCCGAGCGGCGCGGAAAACTAGCCTAGTCGGCGGCCCGCAGGGTGGCGTAGGGGTTCACAGCTCCGCCACCGCCGGGATGGATCTCGAAGTGCAGGTGGTCCGTGCCCGCGGCATTGCCCGTGTCTCCCACCCAGCCGATGAGCCGTCCGGCGCTCACCGACACTCCCGGGCTGATGCCCGAAGCGATTCCATCCAGGTGGGCGTAGTAGTAGCTGCTGCCATTGCTGCCCCGAAGCCAGATGGTGATACCTCCCAACCCACTGTCACGCGGGCTCGTGCGCGATACGGTCCCGCTCACGCAGGCCACCACCGGTGTCCCCTTGGGCGCCATGATATCGGTGCCTTTGTGGCTGCGGCCGCCGGAGCGCGGGGCGCCCCAGGTGTTGGCATAGCTGTGCGGACCGTCCACCGGGAACACGAAAGCCCCAGGCTGCGCGGAACTCGAGCCACCGGATTTGCGGCCGGAACTGGTGGTGGAGGTCTTCTTCTGCTCGGCCGCGGCCTTGGCTTTGGCCACCGCCGCGGCCGCGGCGGCTTTGCGCGCCGCTTCCGCTTCAGCGGCCTTGCGGGCGGCTTCCTTCAGGTCGGCCACCTGCTTCTTCAGGCGACGATACTCGACTGCGGAGGCCTTCATCTGGTCGTTCATCTCCGCTTGAACAGCCTGCAGCTCGGCCACGGTGGCCGTTTGCTCCTCTTGCTTGACCAACAGGTCCGCCTGGCGGCCTTCGGCCTTGTCCAGGTGAGTGCTCACCTGATCGAAGAGCTCCTGGTCTTGGTCGGCGACCTTACCCAGCAGAGAGAGGCGCTCAAGGACCGAACTGAAATCCCCCTCTCCGAACAGTATCTGCAGATACTCGGGCGTGGGCGATTGCCCATCTTTGTAGAGGTCGACCACTCGCTGCGCCAACTGAGCCTGGGCGATGCCCAAGTCCTTATTGGTGCGGTTGATGTCCTTCTTGGCGGAGCCGATAGCGTCCTCGATGGTGGCGAGGCGCGCCTCGGCGGCGCCGTACTTCTCGGCCAGCGCGTCGAACTGGGCCTGCAGTTTGCTCAGACGGGCCTGCGCCACCTCCAGCTCAGCCTGCTTGTCCGAGAGGGTGGAAGCCGATGCATCACCGCGGAACGAGGCTATGAGGATGAAGGCGAGCGCCGTCACGACTATAAGCGCGAGGAGAAGACCCGAGACGGTCCCCATCTTCGGAAGCCGTCGATCCTTCTGGCGGCTTCCCGCCTTTCTGCCTTCCGGTGTGCGGAAAGTGATCATGGCCAATCATTGTACCAAAGAGTCGCCACCACTCAGCCCATACCCCAGCTACACTCCTCGCCGGCGACGTTTGCTACAGACGGACCGGGATACCCTGGGCAGCCATGTATTCCTTGGCCTCCCGGATGCTGTATTCGGCATAGTGGAAGATGGAGGCGGCCAGGACGGCGTCCGCTTTGCCCTCGATGACCACATCGGCCAGGTGAGCGAGATTACCCGCTCCGCCGCTGGCGATGATGGGCACGTTCACGGCCTCCACCACGGCACGATTGAGTTCCAAATCGTAGCCGTCCTTGGTGCCGTCCTTGTCCATCGATGTGAGGAGGATCTCGCCCGCCCCCAAAGACACGACTCGCGCGGCCCACTCGACGGCATCCATGCCTGTGGGGATGCGGCCACCGTTGATGTAGGCCTCCCAGTGCAAAGCCGACGGGTCTTCTTCCCCGTCCAAGTCGCCGCTCCCACCAGGCGCTGAGCCCACACGCTTGGCGTCGATAGCCACCACCACGCACTGCGAGCCGAAGCGCCTGGCGCAGGTGGTGACGAGTGAGGGGTCGCGTATGGCGGCCGAATTGAGCGACACCTTGTCGGCCCCCGCTCCCAGCACGGCCCGCACATCGTCTTCGCTGCGGATGCCTCCGCCTATGGTGAAGGGGATGAACACCTGGTCGGCGCAACGTCGTACCAGATCGACGATGGTGTCGCGCTTCTCGTGTGAAGCCGTGATGTCCAGGAACACCAACTCGTCCGCTCCCTCGCGGTCGTAGTGAGCGGCCAGTTCCACAGGGTCGCCCGCGTCGCGGATGTCGACGAAGTTGGTCCCTTTGACCACTCGGCCGTCATGGACGTCCAAGCAGGGGATGATGCGTTTGAGCAGCATCAGAAGTCCTCCCCGGTCTCGTCGGCGCCCGAGCGGGTGCGCTTCTCCGCCTCCTGCAGTGGTGAATCAAGCACAGCGAGGGCCTCGCTCACGGTGAAGCGCCCCTCATACAGAGCCCTCCCCGCAATCACTCCCGTCACCCCCAACGGCTCCAGAGGTCTGAGAGCGCGTAGGTCATCCAAGCCGGTCACACCGCCGGAGGCGATGATCTGCAGGCTGCTGCCCTCCGCCAGATCGCGCACTCCGTCGAGATTGACGCTCTGCATCATGCCGTCGCGGCTGATATCGGTGTAGAGGATCTCACGTACCCCCATGGCCTCCAGCGCGCCGACCAGGTCCGACGCCCGCACCTCGCTCCGTTCCTGCCAGCCCTTGGTCTTCACGAAGCCCTCTTCGGCGTCCACAGCCACCACCAGGCGCTCCGGCCCCAAGATGGCGAGCGCGCGCTCGAGAAAGTCGCGGTCTTCGACGGCGCTGGTGCCGATGACGGCCCGAGCCACCGCGCTACCGGCCACCGTCTGCAGAGTATCCTCGGTCCGGATGCCGCCGCCCGTCTCGATGGGTATGGGCACCGCCTCAGCGATAGCACGTATAAGGGCGAAGTTGCGCGGTTCGCCATAGCGAGCCCCATCCAGATCGACCACGTGCAAGAAGCGGGCGCCTTCGCTCACCCAGTGCCGAGCCATGGCTACCGGGTCGTCTCCGAACACGGTCTCGTCGGCGAAGTCGCCCCGCCGCAGGCGAACGCACTTGCCTCCCTGGATATCGATGGCCGGGAAGAGTCTCACGAAGCCACCCCCAGTCCGGCCCGGCGGGCGAAGTTACGATAGAAACGCAGGCCCAACGTGCTCGATTTCTCGGGGTGGAACTGCACGGCCGTTATGTTGTCGACCTCGATGGACGACACGAACGACACGCCACCGTAGTCCGTCATGGTGAGCACGGCCGCCGGCGAGCGGGGTACCACGGCATAGCCGTGCACGAAGTAGAAGGCCGCTCGATCGGGGATACCCGCGAGTACGTCCGAATCATGGAGGCATTCGATCTGATTCCATCCGATATGCGGGACCTTCACCGTGTTCGGCAGCGCGCGCACGTCGCCGCGCACGAGGCCCAATCCACAGGAGCCAGGGTCTTCCTCACTACCCTCGAAGAGGAGTTGCAGACCCAGACACACCCCCAGGAAGGGCACCCCCGCCTGGATACGATCGAGGATGGGAGCCACCAGCGCAAGTTCCTCCAACTGGGCCATGGCCGCGCCGAAGGCGCCCACACCGGGCAACACAAGCGCCGCGGCCGACGCCATGCGGGTCGGGTCGCGGCCTACTTCCACCTCCACGCCCACGTGCTCAAAGGCCTTCTGTACCGAACGCAGGTTCCCCGACCCGTAGTCGACCACATAGAGCGTGTCGCGACGGGTCACAGCACTCCTTTGGTGGAGGGGACGCCGACCACACGCGGATCGGTTGTGACGGCCACGCGCAGAGCCTTCGCGAAGGCCTTGAAGACCGCTTCGATGACGTGGTGAGCGTCGCCTCCCGCCATCACCCTGGCGTGCATGGTCATGCGCGCGTTGTTGGTGACGGCCCGGAAGAACTCGGCCACCAGTCCTGTGTCGAACCCACCGATGCTCTCAGCCACGGGACCACCCTCGTAGGCAAAGAACGGCCGGCCGCTCAGATCGAGGACGACGAGAGCCAGGGCTTCGTCCATGGGCACGAACGTGCTGCCGTAGCGGTTGATACCTTTCTTGTCTCCCACCGCCTGAGCCAGAGCCTGCCCCAGGCATATGCCCACGTCTTCCACGGTGTGATGGCCGCCGGTCTGAAGGTCGCCCGCGGCACGCACCTCGAGATCTAAGAGTCCGTGGCCGGCCACGAGTTCGAGCATGTGGTCGAAGAAGCCCAATCCCGTATCCACGGTCGACCGACCCGAACCGTCGAGGTCGAGCTTCAGCGTGATATCGGTCTCCCGCGTCTTTCTCTCGATGCTCGCTACGCGAGGAAGAGGCTCTCTCGGGGGTGTGGAGCTTTGCGGCTGCACGGTCTCTCCTCCGGTGATAGGACTGGGAAAGATCCCGGGCCTGGAAGCCACCCTCGACCATGCCGGTACGGCCCGGGCCGGACACGTGAGGGAGGATAGCACAGAGCGGCGCTACGCCTGTCCGTACGCGCGCACGCGCGAGCCGGTGTGATCCAGGGTCCATTACAGCGCTGAGCGCCGTCCGGCGCCCCGGACTGTCAGTCGGTCTCGTCGGCACGCAACTGGGCCGACATGCGGTGAAAAGCGAAGCCCTCGCTCTCGGCCAAGACGGCCAGGTGGGGGCTGAGCAGGCTCGCAGCCTCCTCCGGCATCTCCACGAATGACGACTTGCGCGTGAAGGTATCCACCGACAACGGTGACGAAAAGCGCGCCGAGCCCCCGGTAGGAAGGACGTGATTACTCCCGGCCACGTAGTCGCCGAAGGCGGTCGGAGTGCGGTGTCCGAGGAACACCGCTCCGGCGGAACGCACCCGGGGAAGGAAGGCGCGCGCATCCGCCAGATGGAGTTCGAGGTGCTCTGGGGCATAGACCTCGATGAACCGGGCTGCGAGGGCCCGGAAGTCCTCATCAGCGGCCGGATAGAAGGCCCATACACGCGCGTCCTCGCCCGGAGCGCGCAGATCCCCGCGTAGCCTCCCCAGGGCAGTCGCGACCCGCGTCACCAGCTCTTCCGACTCGGCCAGCAGCACGGCCTGAGCACCGCTCCCATGTTCCTCTTGAGCCAGCAGGTCGGCCGCGATCCAGGACGCATGAGCCGTCGCATCGGCAACCACGAGCACCTCGCTCGGTCCGGCCAGGCTATCGATGCCCACGCTGCCGTACACCTGGCGCTTGGCCTCCATCACGTAGGCGTTGCCCGGTCCGCAGATGACGTCCACGCGCTGGACCGTGGCCGTGCCGTAGGCCATGGCGGCTACGGCTTGAGCCCCACCCACGCGGAACACCTTCTCGATGCCCATGAGCCTCGCGGCCGCGAGGACCGAGTTGTTGACACTCCCGTCGCCTTGTGGCGGAGTGCAGATGATCAGCTCGCCCACCCCGGCCACCCGCGCGGGCACAGAGTTCATGATCACTGTCGACGCGTACGACCCCAGGCCGCCTGGCACGTAGAGCCCGGCGCGCTCCACGGGCAGATGCCGGATGCCGAGCAGTTGCCCCTGCGGACCGGTGTCTTCCCAGTCGGCAGCGAGTTCGTGACTATGAAAGAAAGTGCAGTTGTCACGCGACATCTCCAACGCCGCGATCAGGCTCGGCTCCACCTGGCGGTACGCGGCCTCCAGATCTTCGAGGGGCACGGCGATAGTGGCCTCTGTGGCACCCGCGAAGTCGAAGCGGGCCGTGGCTTCCACGACGGCAGCGTCCCCCCGCGCGCGCACGTCGGCAATGATGGCGGCTACGGTCTCCGCCACCTGCCGCCCGCTGGTCTCGGCCGGCCTGAGCGCCTCCACCGCACCGGGCAGGGAGGACTGCGACAACTCGGCGAACCTCACCGCGCCCTCCTCACGGAAGGATCCTCACGGCGCGCGTTCCTCACGGTCGCGCGCCCTGGCACACGCTGTCCTCGCCCAGAAGCTCCTTGAGTTCGGCAAAAAGACTGGCCTGCGGTTCCACCCGGTATCCGTCGCCGAAGCGCAGCCGCCGCGCGCCCTCGTTCCAGCGCACGTACATGTCCACCGAACACCGTCCCGGGAAACGGGACAGGATGCCCTTGAGATCGTCTATGACCGTACTCGGAAGGCGGTCACCATCCACGGTGAGCGCCAAGGGCTCCAGACCGGTCTTGGGCGTGAAGGCTTCCATGGCCAGAGGGATGAACTTGGTCTCGGCCTCGTCCTTGTGGTCCACGCGACCCTTGATCTTCACGACCTTGTCTTCCACCAGCAGGTCTTTCTGCTCCTGGTAGATGGCGGGGAAGCAGACGATCTCCACCGATCCTTCCAGTCCCTCCACCGTGACGAACGCCATCATCTCGCCGGACTTCTTGGTGGTGATCCGCTTGACCGTAGCGATCATGCCCACGATGGTGGTGATCGAGCCGTCGGGGACCTCGCCCAGTTGGGAGATGAGATGCCCCGCCTCCTGCCGAATCTGCTGCCGCATGTCCTTGAGGGGATGGGAGCTCACATAGAGTCCCAGGGTCTCCTTCTCCAGAGCCAGGAGTTCTTCCTTGCTGAAGTCGTCCCGGGGGATCTCCACGGGCGGCGAGCCATTCGACCTACCCGCGCCCGATGCTCCGTTCGACCCGTTGGTCCCCGGAGCGGAGCCGCCGTTCTCGCCACCCGCTCCCTGCGCGGAGTCGGTCTCCAGAAGGAGGTCGAAGATAGAGCCCTGCCCTTTGTCAGTATCGGCCCGCACCTTCTTGCCGTGTGACATAGCCTGCGGAAGGACGAAGAGCATCCCCCGGCGAGAAGGCCCGATGGAATCCATGGCCCCCGACTTGAGCAGACCCTCGATGGCCCGCCCATTGACCATGCTGAGGTCCACGCGCTCACAGAAATCGAAGAGATCGTGGAAAGGACCGCCCCGGTCGCGGGCCTCCAGGATGCTGCGGATGGCGTTCTCCCCCACGTTCTTGACCGCGTTCAGGCCGAAGCGTATGCGCCCCTCCACGCCCCGGAAATCCACCACCGACTCGTTGATGTCCGGCGGCAGCACCTCGATGCCCATCTCGTTGGCCACGTTCACGTAGAAGGGTACCTTGTCCTTGGTGTCCATGACGCTGGAGATGAGAGCAGCCATGT
The DNA here is from genome assembly GCA_963816155.1 of uncultured Actinomycetes bacterium. Taxonomy (GTDB): domain Bacteria; phylum Actinomycetota; class Thermoleophilia; order RBG-16-64-13; family RBG-16-64-13; genus JAXGXJ01. The sequence continues at coordinate 61,367 of CAWFJE010000008.1, forward strand.
ACTCCACGGGGTGGTTGGCCTTGAGATAGGCAGTGCGGTAGGAAATGAGGGCATAGCAGGCGGCGTGAGACTTGTTGAAGGAGTAGTCTTTCGCCTTCTCCATAAGGCCCCAGAGGTGGGTGGTGACCGCCGGCGCAGTGCCCGAGGCTTCCGCCCCCTGCCGGAACTTCGGTTCCAGCGCGTCCATCTTCTCCTTGATCTTCTTGCCGATGGCCTTGCGCAGGTCGTCGGCCAGAGAGGGTGTGAAGCCGGCGATGCGTTTCGAAATCTCCATGAGTTGCTCTTGGTAGATGGCCACTCCGTACGTGGGGCGGAGTATCGGCTCCAGGCGCTCGTCCTCGAAAGTCAGCCTACTGGGATTCCGCTTGTTGCGGGCGTACTCGGGGATGAACTGCATCGGCCCGGGCCTGTAGAGGGCCACTAGGGCGATAAGGTCGGCAAGTTCGGTGGGCTGGATCTCGCGCAAGGCGTCGCGCATGCCGCTCGACTCGAACTGGAACACCCCTTCGGAGTCTCCCTTGGCCAGCATGCGATAGGTGGGAGCATCGTCGAGAGGCACAGTCTCGATGTCGAAGCCGGGATGGCCGCCGGCACGGATGATCTTGACCGCGCTGTCGATTACGTCGAGGTTGCGCAGACCCAGGAAGTCCATCTTGAGCAGCCCCAGCTTCTCCACGTCGTTCATGGAGACCTGGGTGACCACCTCGGCGTCCCCCTTCTGCATAAGGGGCAGGTACTCGGTGAGGGGGCCTTTGGAGATGACTACACCGGCCGCGTGGATGGAATCCTGACGGATGAGCCCCTCCAACGGACGAGCGCGGTCGATGACCTCGTGGACCACGTCCTCGTTGTCGTAGGCGATACGCAGTTCGCATTTGGGGTCTTCCAGGCACTGCTGCAGCGTGATGTTGAGGACTTCGGGCACCAACTTGGCTATGCGGTCGGCCTGGCCGTAGGGCACATCCATGACCCTGGCCGCATCGCGGATGGCCTGGCGCGCCTTGATGGTGCCGAAGGTGGCGATCTGCGCCACCCGGTCACGGCCGTACTTGTCGGCCACATAGTCGATGACCTTCTCTCGTCCGCTCACTGAGAAGTCGATGTCGATGTCGGGCATGCTGATGCGGTCGGGGTTGAGAAAGCGCTCGAAGAGCAGTTCGTGTTCGAGTGGGTCGAGGTCTGTGATGCCCAACATATAGGACACGATCGAGCCGGCGGCCGAACCGCGGCCCGGACCCACCGGTATCCCCTGCGCCTTGGCGTAGCTCACAAAATCCCACACGATGAGGAAGTAGGGCGGGAAGCCCATCTTCTCCACCACGGCCAACTCAGTCTCCAGCCGCTCGCGCACCGCAGGAGTCGGATCGGTGCCATAGCGACGTAGCAGTCCCAGTTCGCACTGCTCGCGCAGGTAGGAAGCCTCCGTGTAGCCGTCGGGCACCGGGAAGGGTGGGATGAGCATCCTCTCCAGATCGATGTCCACGTTGCAGCGCTCCACGATCTCCATGGTGTTGGCGACGGCCTCGGGGTGGTCGGCAAAGGCCTCGAGCATCTCCTCCTCGCTCTTGAGGAAGAACTCCTGGGACGAGAAGCGCATCCGGTTCTCCTCTGAGAGGCGGGAGCCGGTCTGGATGCATAGCAGAACATCGTGCGAGACGGCGTCCTCTTCGCGCAGGTAGTGCACATCGTTGGTGGCCACCAGTTTGACGCCTGAGCGCGCGGCGACGTCGGCCATGCGGGAATTGATCTCGGCCAGTTCGGCGATGCCCGTCTCCTGCATCTCCAGGTACACGTTGCCGTCGCCGAAGATGTCCACCAGCCGCTCCACCTCGGCGTCCGCGGCGGCGAACTGGCCGAACTGCAGGGCTTTGGACAGACGGCCGCTGGCGCAGCCCGAGAGGCAGATGAGTCCCTCGGCATGCTCGCGCAGGAGGGCGTAGTCCATGCGCGGCTTGTAGTAGTAGCCCTCCAGGAAGGCCGCGCTCCCCAGAGCAAGCAGATTGCGGTATCCGGCCTGGTCGCGCGCCAAGAGAGTGAGGTGCCAACGCTCCTCGTTGTTGCCTTCCTTGCGGAAGCGGTCTTCCACCAGGTAGGCCTCCAACCCGATTATGGGCTTGATGCCTGCCTTGCGGCACTGCTGGTAGAACTGGATGATGCCCGACAGCACCCCGTGGTCGGTGATGGCGACGGCAGGCATGCGCAGTTCCAGCGCCCGCTTCACCAGTTCATCCAGCTTGCAGGCCCCGTCGAGCGCCGAGTAGTGCGTGTGCACGTGCAGGTGGCAGAAGCCGGCCGGTTCCACGGAGGGGTCTTGGACGCTGTCGGAAAGGGGTCGGGGCGAAGACTGCAAACCGGCTCTCCCGCTGGTCTTTGGGGTACCCCTCCGGACACTCCTCGCGCCCCCTATGGCAGGCTGCCGAGCGCGCGGAAGGATGGGTCACTACGGCATGATTCTACCCGAAGCCGGGTGGCCCCTCAAGCACTCTGTACGCCTGTCAGAGAACAAAATCCGCTGTCAGCGGGTTTCCTCAGCTCTCTGCGACCACGTGGTTGCGGAGGAAGCCCACCCCGTCGATCTCCACTTCGACCTCGTCGCCGGGCTGCAGAGGCCCCACTCCGGGCGGCGTGCCCAGCATGACGAGATCGCCGCGCTGCAGGGTCATGGCCTGGCTGAGCAGGGAGATGACGGTGTAAGGGTCGCGGATCATGTCCCGCACCTGCCCCTCCTGCCTCACCTCACCGTTGACCCGGGTCCGGATCCAGGCTTCGGGCAGAGGCGCCTCCGTCTCTATGAAGGGGCCGGCCGCCGCGAAGGTGTCATAGCCTTTGGCCCGCCACCATTGGCCGTCGGCGGCCTGCATGTCGCGCTCGGTAACGTCGTTCGCGCAGGTCCAACCCAGGACGGCCCCCCGAGCCTCTTCGGGAGTCACCCTGCGCAGCGTGCGGCCGATGACGACAGCCAACTCGCCCTCGTATTCCACCTTGGTGGCGTCCTTGGGATAGACGATAGCGTCTCCGTGACCGACCAGGCTGGAGGGGGGCTTGAAGAAGACCATGAAGGGCGGCAGTTCTTTCTCCTGCAGATGGGTCACCTGCTCGCCGGCCGACCTGCGGACCGACATCTCCTCCACGTGGAGGGGGAAGTTCCAGCCGATACCGAAGATCTTGCCTGGGACCACCGGGGGCAGCAGAGTCACCTCGTCGGCGGAAGCCATCGTGACCGTACCTCGGGAGCCGCAGGACACGTCTCCCCCGCCAAACTCGGAGTCCAACTGGTACCCGTTACAGGTGAGCAGCGCCGGATACACCTCGCCCTGGTACTCCACGCGCGCCATCTTCATGCTCTCTCTCCCTTCACCGTGCCCTCGTACTGAAGGCGCAGCAGTCCGTATCTGATGGAATCCACAAGGGCCTGCCACGAAGCCTCCACCACGTTCACGTCCACCCCCACGCTACCCCAGCTGTCACGCCCGGCGGAGGAATCGATGAGTACGCGGGTCTTGGCCGCCGTGCCTTTGTTCTCGTCGAGGATGCGTACGCTGTAGTTCACCAAACGGATGTCCTGCACCAGCGGGAACTTGCGTTCGATAGCCTGACGCAACGCCTTGTCCAACGCGTTGACCGGGCCGTTCCCCTCGGCCGTCTCGATGAAGCGCTCCCCGCTCACGTGCACCTTCACCGTCGCTTCGCTCACCGTGTCGCCATCCTCCCGCTTCTCCACGATGACCCGGAACGACTCCAGCCGGAAGAACTCCACCTTCAAGCCCATCTCTCCCCGCAGGAGGAGCTCGAAGGAAGCATCCGCCGCCTCGTAGTGATAGCCGGCGTGCTCGCGTTCTTTCACCCGCTCCAGCACCCGTGTGGTCAGGTCTTTCTGCCCGCTGTCCAGCAATCCCAGTTCTCGGGCCCGCTGGTCGATGGTTGCCCTCCCCGATAGTTCAGACACCAACACGTGTGGCGCGTTGCCCACCAGAGCCGGGTCGACGTGCTCGAAGGTGTGGGAATCCTTCCGCACAGCCGCCACGTGCATCCCGCCCTTGTGCGCGAAAGCGTTCTGCCCCACGTAAGGCTGATGGGGATCGGGCGACACGTTGCAGAGTTCGGCCACGAAACGAGAGGTGTCGGTGAGCTTGGCCAGGTCGCGATCGCTGACGCAGTCCCGCCCCATCTTCAACTTGAGCGCAGGGATGATGGCGCACAGATCGGCATTGCCGCAGCGCTCTCCGTAGCCGTTGATGGTGCCCTGCACCGAGTCGGCCCCAGCCTCCACCGCCACCAGGGCATTGGCCACCGCACAGCCGGCGTCGTTGTGGGGGTGGATCCCCACCCGGCACGTCGACCCCAACTCGCCCACCACACGCCGCACCACGCCCGGCATCTCTGTGGGAAGCGCGGCCCCGTTGGTGTCACACAGGCACAGCGACTCCGCACCCGCCTCGGCGGCCGCCCGTAGACAGGCCAGCGCGTAATCGGGGTGCGCGGCGTAGGCGTCGAAGAAGTGCTCGGCGTCGTAGAAGACGCGTTTGCCCTGGGCGCGTAGGAAGGCCACCGATTCGGCGATCATGCGCAGGTTCTCATCGCGGTCCACGCGCAGGACCTTCTTCACATGCAGGTCCCAGGTCTTGCCCACCACCGCGACCACAGGCGTCCAACAGGCTGCGAGTGCCGCCAGATTGACATCCTCCTCCGCCCTCGCCCCTCGCGCCCGCGTCATCCCGAAGGCGGCCAGTTCCGCCCTGCCCAGCGACGGCGCCTCCTGCTCCATGCGCCGGAAGAACTCGTCATCCTTGGGATTGGAGCCCGCGAACCCGCCCTCGATCACGTGTATGCCCAGGTCGGCGATGCGCAGAGCTATGCGCACCTTCTCCTCCACCGACACACTCAGCCCCTCGCGCTGCATGCCATCCCGCAGGGTGGTGTCGTAGAGCAGGATGTCGGCTGAGGTGGCCATGTGGACCTCGGATCGTCAGACGCGCAGCGTCGCCCGAAGGCTCAGCCCTCGGGATACACCGCCGCGCCGCTGCTCAGCGCGTATTCGTGAAAGCGCGTGATGATCTCTTTGGTCAAAGGACCGGGCGCGCCCGTGCCGATGGAACGCTTGTCGACTTCCACCACCGGCCCCACCTCTGCCGCCGTTCCCGTGAGGAAGGCCTCGTCGGCGTTGTAGACGTCGTAGAGGGTGTAGAAGCCCTCTTCGACCTCCAGCCCCATGTCTCCGGCCAACCGCATGGCCACGGCGCGCGTGACGCCCGGGAGCGCGCCCAGGGACGTGCTGGGCGTCATGAGCCGCCGTCCCTTGATGAGGAAGAAGTTGTCGGCCGTGCACTCACACACATATCCTGCCGTGGTGAGGAACAGCCCTTCGTTCACATCTCTGCCGCGTAGTTCGAGCGCCCCCAAAACGTTGTTGAGGTAGTTGAGGCTCTTGATCACCGGGTTGATGGCCTGGGGATCGTTGCGACGGGTGGCCAGCGTAACCACTTTGAAGCCCCGCTCATAGACCTCGGGCGGATAGAGCGTGATGCCGTCGGCGATGCAGAACATGCTCGACTGGGGACACTTGGACGGGTTCAGACCCAGATCGCCGATGCCCCGCGTCACGACCAGGCGCACATATCCGTTCCTGACCTCGTTGCGGCGGATGGTCTCCATCAGGGCCTCGACCACCTCCGGGCGGGAGATGGGCGGCTCGAGGGCGATGGCCTGCGCCGAGGCGTACAGCCTATCGATATGGGCGTCCAATTCGAACACCCTGCTGTTGTAGACCCGGATGCCCTCGAAGACCCCGTCGCCGTAGAGAAGGCCGTGGTCGAAGACGCTGATCTTGGCCTCGTGTTCGCCGTAGAACTCGCCGTCGATGTAGATCTGCATACAATCCTCCCGAGACCTGACCCGTCCCAATCCGGCCCGACTACGTGGGGCGCAGCCCGGCATGCCGCCGAACATCACCGAGCATCGAAGTATACGCTACAGCATCGAGCCGACTTGGTACACCACTATACCGAGCAGGAAGGCCACCGCAAGCGTCAAGCCCACACTGACCCCGGTCCATCCCCAGGATCGCGACTCCTGCTTGATGGCCGCCACCGTGGCCACGCAGGGGATGAAGGTCATCTGTACGACCAAGAAGGCGGCCGCGGCCGCGGGGACCAGCACCGCAGCCACCTGCGTGGCCAGATCCGCTCCCGCTGCACCGGAGGTCTCCGCTCCGAAGAGCACCCCCAGGGTGGCCACGCTGTTCTCCTTGGCCACCAAGCTGGAGAGGAGGGCCACGATCAGGCGCCAATCGCCCAGCCCCATGAGGGCCCCCACAGGCTCCATCCGCGCCTTCGCGCCAACGGATGCTGCCGTGCAGGCGCGCCTCGATGCACTACAGGCAGCGGACTTCACCCGCGCGCTGCCCTACGACGAGCGCCGCCCGTCGCAGGTGCAGCTCCCGCCGTTCCCCACCACGACGATCGGCTCGTTCCCGCAGACTCGCGAGGTGCGCCAGTCTGCGCGCGCGCTTCACCAAGGGCGAGATCACCGCCGCCGAGTACGAGGCCGGGATCGACGCGTTCATCGGCTACACGGTCGGTGTCCAGGACGGGCTGGGACTGGATATGCTCGTGCACGGTGAATCCGAGCGCACCGACATGGTCGAGTACTTCGCGCAGAAGATGACGGGCTTCGCCTTCACACAGTACGCCTGGGTGCAGAGCTTCGGCAGCCGCTACGTGCGCCCGCCCGATCATCTACGCCGATGTGTCGCGGCCCGATCCGATGACTGTGCGCGAATTTCGCGTGGCGCAGTCGTACACGCAGAAGCCCGTCAAAGGGATGCTCACCGGGCCGGTGACGATCCTCAACTGGTCGTATCCGCGCACCGACATCCCGCGCCAGGGTGATCGCCTGTCAGATCGGGCTGGCGCTGCGCGACGAGATCGCCGATCTCGAAGTCGGCGGGGCGCGCGCCGTGCAGGTGGACGAACCGGCGCTGCGCGAGGGGCTGCCGCTCAAGCGCGAGCGCTGGGAGTCGTATCTTGACCTGGGCCATCGATGCCTTCCGCCTGGCGACGGGCAAGGCCGCGCCCGAGACGCAGGTTCACACGCATATGTGCTACTCCGAGTTCGGGACATCCTGGCCGCGATCGACCGGCTGGATGCGGACGTCATCTCGATCGAGAACGCACGCAGCGACGACGCGATGCTGCGCGCGCTGGCAAGTACGGGTACCCGCGCGAGGTCGGCCCCGGCGTCTATGACATCCACAGTCCGGTGGTGCCCACTGCGGCGTTTGTCGAGGCAAGGTGCGAGAGTTTTGTGCAGCATCTCGTTCCGGAGCAGGTTTGGGTGAACCCCGACTGCGGTCTCAAGACCCGCGCCTGGGATGAGGTGCTCGCCGTCGCTGCGCGCGATGGTGGAGGCGTGGCGAAGGTCCGAGAAGCAAGAAGCAAGGGGCAAGAGGCAAGAAGCGGATGGAACTGGGGCGAGCTGTTTCCTGAGTCGCTGCATCCTGCATTCTGCATCTGTTACTGAGGAGAGGACGATGTCTAGAGAGGAGCTGTTGACGTTGTTGGCAGAAACATCGAAGCCGGTGCTCACGGATGGCGCGATGGGCACGATGCTGCACGGGGCGGTGTGGCCTTCGACACGTGCTTCGATGCACTGAACCTGAGCAATCCCGCGTCGGTGGGTGAGGTACACCGCGCGTACATCGACGCGGGCGCGCACATTATCCTCACCAACACGTTCGGCGCGAATCGCTACAAGCTCGCCGCGCACGCACTGGCGGACAGAGTCGCCGCGATCAATCGCGCGGGGGTGGACTTGGCCAAACGCGTCGTCGCTGCGTCGTTCAGGGATGTGCTGGTGGCAGGCGACGTCGGCCCGCTGGGGGTGCGCCTCGCGCCGTTTGGCCGGGTGAGTAAGGAGCAGGCGCGCGACGCCTTTGCCGCGCAGATTGCGCCGCTGGTGGAGGCGGGCGCTGACCTGCTGGTGATCGAGACGTTGTCCGATTTGTACGAGGTGCTGGAGGCGCTCAACGCCGCCCGTGCGCTTCGCGACCTGCCCATCGTCGCGTCGATGACGTTCACCCGCGACGACCGCACACTGTTGGGGGATTCACCAGCGAAAGTCGCGCGGCGGTTGTGGGACGCAGGTGCGGATGTGATCGGCGTGAACTGTTCCGGCGGCCCTGCACAGCTCGTGCGCCTCGTCCAGCAGATGAAAGAGGCCGCGCCGGAAGGGCGCTTCTGGGTGAAGCCGAACGCGGGCTGGCCCGAACAGGTGGCCGGGCGGATTATGTATGCGGCGACGCCGGAGTATTTCGGTGAGTATGCCTGGGCTTTCTGTGAGGCCGGGGCCGATATGATCGGCGGCTGTTGCGGCACGACACCCGCGCACATCGCGGCGTTCCGCGCGGCGCTGGATGCCGGTCCGCCCGTGGTGTGTGCTCCGCTCGAACGCGCGGCGGTTTTGCAGCCGGTCCACGAGGGCATTTCGCCGGATCGACCCTCACGTCTGTCCCAAAAGCTGGGCGCGGGCCAGTTCGTGCTCGCCGTGGAGATGGACCCGCCGCGCGGCCTTTCGACGCATAAGCTGCTGGCGGGCGCGACCATGCTGTCCGAGGCCGGGGCCGACGTTATCAACGTGGCCGACAGCCCGATGGCGCGGATGCGGATGAGTCCGTGGGCGGTCTGTGCTTTGGTCCAGGACAAAGTGGGCATCGAGACCACGCTGCACTTCCCGATTCGCGGGCGCAACCTGCTGCGCGTGCAAGGCGATTTGCTTGCTGCGCACGTTCTCGGCATCCGTAACGTCTTCGTGGTGATGGGCGATCCCACCTCGATCGGTGATTACCCGGAGGCGATGGACGACTACGATCTTGCACCCACGGGCCTCATCAAGCTCATCAAAGAGGGGTTCAATGCTGGGCGTGGATCACGCCGGGGCCGACATCGGCCAGCCGACGACGTATTTCGTGGGCGCGGCGCTGAATCTCACGCCGACGGACCCTGAGAACGAGATCAAGGTGTTGCGGCGCAAGCTGCGTTCGGGTGCGGATTTCTTCCTCACGCAGCCGGTGTACGATCCGGCGACGGCGCAGGCGTTCCTCGACCAGTACGTAGAAAAGCACGGCCCGCTGGGCAAGCCGGTTCTGGTGGGCGTGCTGCCGCTGTATGGCGTGAAGCACGCGCGTTTTCTGCACAACGAGGTGCCGGGGATCACGATTGCGCCGGAATTCTTCGCGCGTCTGGAAGCGGCGGGCCACGATTCGCCGCACGAGGGCGTGCGCATCGCGCTGGAGTTGATCGCGCAGATGCGCGACTGGGCGCGGCGGCATCTATCTGATGCCCGCGTTCAACCGCTACGATCTGGCGGCGGAGATTGTGGAGCAAATCCATACAAT
>CAWFJE010000009.1:0-367566 GCA_963816155.1 uncultured Actinomycetes bacterium
CCAGGTGGAATCCGTGCTCCTCATGTCGCCGCAGGTGGAGCCGCACTACAGGCTGATCGTGAGCCGCAAGGGGGCCATGGACAACCTCGGTGTCGAGGTAGAGATCAGGCCCGACCTGTACAGGGAAGTCTCGGAGGCCGTCCTCTCGCTCGACGACATAGAGTTCTTTACGGAGCACGAGATCCTGGTCGATCTCAAGCGGCGTATCCAGAAGAACATCAAAGACATCATCGGCATCAACGTGGGCGTGGCTTTCAAGGAACCGGGCTCGATCGAGCGGAGTGAAGGCAAGGCGCAGCGGGTGGTAGACCTGCGTAAGGAGTAGCGCAGCGGATGACGGAGCCTGAGGGCGACAAGCAACCGGGCGCTCAGGCGCCGGCAGAGGCTCGACCGTTCCCGTCGGCCGAGGAAGACCACATGCGCGCGCGCCTCGATCCGGAGACTCCCCAGACGCTTTCACCTGCTTACAAGCTCGGCTTCGCCGACGCCGACTTCCTGATGCGCGACGAGTTGCGGTCGGCAAGGCTGCAACTGGAGTTTCTGAAGCCCGACATCCTCCAGCGCGACCGCGGGATAACGGCCACGGTGGTCGTGTTCGGCAGCGCCAGGGTCCCCTCACCCGAGGAGGCGGGTGCCCGGCTGGCAGAAGCCGAGGCCGCTGCCGCGGCCAACCCTCACGATCCCGACGCGAGGCATGCGGCGCAGGTGGCCTACGCTCTGGTCAAGAAGAGCCACTACTACGAGGAGGCCCGTCGGCTGGCCCGCATGATCTCGGCGGCAGAGAAGGATTCCGTCGGGGACGACGCCTGCCTCATCCAGCACGGCCCCAAGAGCGTGGTGGTGGTCACCGGTGGTGGGCCGGGCATCATGGAAGCCGCCAACCGAGGCGCTCACGATGTCGACGCCGACACCATCGGACTCAATATCGTACTGCCCTTCGAACAGCAGCCGAATCCATACATCACCCCGCACCTGTGCTTCAACTTCCACTACTTCGCCCTGCGTAAGATGCACTTCCTCCTGCGCGCCGTCGCTCTGGTGGTCTTCCCGGGTGGCTTTGGCACTCTGGACGAACTGTTCGAGGTCCTCACCCTCATCCAGACCGGCAAGATCAAGCCCATTCCGGTGCTGCTGTTCGGGCGAGAGTATTGGGAGCGCATCATCGACTTCCAGGCTCTCGTGGACGAAGGGGCCATCGCGCCCCGCGACCTCGATATCTTCCAGTACGTCGAGACGGCCAACGAGGCCTGGGAGATACTCAGACCGTTCCTCGACACCTGACCGAGCCGCGGGCCCTGCCCCTGGCGATACGCCCACAACACCGAGCCGTTAGGCCGGTTGGGGGCCGCTCATCGCCCTTCAAAGCCCGCCGGGCACCCTTATGCTATGCTTGGACGTAGCAATATGGACACCCCCGCAGACCCTCCAAGTCCCTCCCGCCTAGCGGCTACCCTCCGGGTAGGTGCCCTATGACGGTGCTGGCCTGGCAGATCATCGGCACGTTTGTCCTCGTGCTTGTGAACGCCTTCTTCGTCTTGGCCGAATTCGCCATCGTCAAGGTGAGAGACACGCGCGTTGCGGAACTGGCGGCCGGCGGCAAGCGACGGGCGCGGGTGCTCCAGCACATCACCGGTCATCTCGACGCCTACCTCTCCGCCACCCAATTGGGTGTCACCGTGGCCAGTCTGGGCCTGGGTTGGTTGGGGGCCGCCGCTTTCGCCGAGCTCTTCGGCATGGCCGTGAACAGTACGGCGGCAGCCGTCATCTCGTTCGTCTTCGTCACATTCATCACCATCATCCTTGGTGAATTGGTGCCCAAATCGTTCGCCATCCGCAGGGCGGAGGGTTCCAGCCTGATGGTCGCCGTACCCCTGCGCTGGTTCTATCTGGTCACCCGCCCCCTGACCTGGCTGATGTACATATCCACAGCCGGGATCCTCAAACTCTTCCACATCCAGCCGGCCTCGGAACGCGACCTGGCGCACTCGGAAGAGGAGCTGCGCATGATTCTGGAAGCGAGCCAGGAGGTCGGTCACATCGACGAGATGGAACAGACCCTCATGAGGCGCGCGCTCACCTTCGGTGATCGCGCCGTGGGCGATATCATGGTGCCCCGCACGGAGATGGTCGCCCTGCCCACTTCGCTGACAGTCGGCGAAGCCATCGGGGAGTTCGTCGACACGAACCACACGCGCTATCCCGTCTTTGAAGAAGACGTGGACAACATCGTCGGCTACATCCACGTCAAGGACGTCTACCGAGCCGCGGGGTCGGACACTCTGCGCCGCCTCCTGCGCCCCATCGGCTTCATCGCCGAGACGTCCAACATCGAACTGGCCCTGCAACGCTTCCAGAGCACGCGCACCCCGCTCACCATAGTCGTCGATGAGCACGGCGGCACCGCCGGTCTGGTGACCATCCAGGACGTGGTGGAAGAACTCATCGGTGAGGTCCAAGACGAGTTCGACGCCGAACCGCCGCTGGTCGAAGACCAGGGCGACGGCAGCTACTCGGTGGACGGCAGCGTGCGCGTCGACTACCTCGAGGACTTCTTCGGGCTGGAGATGCCGGACGAAGGCTTCCCCACCTTGGGTGGACGGGTGTTTGAGCAGCTCCAGCGCCGGCCCGCCGTGGGCGACGAGGCTCGGGTGGGAAACTTCCAAACCCGCGTGCTGGAAGTCGACGGCATGCGCATCTCCCGGGTCCTGCTGACGCTGCCATCCATGAACGACGGTGCGCAGACCGGGCAGCGCGCGTCGGAGAACGGCAAGCGCGAGAACTAAAGACCGGCTGCCACACACCGAGCCTGAGAGCGACGCTCCGCCCGCACCCCGCACCCGTCTGTTTCACCTCCAGGCTGTATCATCTTCCGCGATGGATCCTCGACACATCCCAGTCGACTCCGACGCCCTGCGGGCCAATCTGGCCGGCACAGCGCAGGAGGTGGTGATACCCGATCGCTACCTTCCGCTGGTGCGTACCGTGGAGGACCTTTACGGAGTACGTGCTCCCCTTGAGGAACTGCTGAGCGAGTACTTCCACTCCTTCCGCAACGCCGACCTGCTCATCGACGGTTTCCAGACCGTGCTTCTCCGCAACTGGACCTATTTCGAGCGGTCGGAGGAACGCTCCCAGTCTTTTGAGCTCCTGTCCGAGCTGGTGCTCGACCTTCTCGACACTCCGCTCACCGGCGCGCAGGTGTCGCTCCTTCTGCGTCAGCTGCTGACCTGGTGCACGAATGCCCTGTCCGGCCCCTACGCAGATGCCTACGAGGAATCCCTCACCGGTGTCGCCGAGGCACTGCCGGGCCTGCTGCCCTCGCAGCCGTTGCCTTTCTTGGAGCGCGACACGCTGCTTCACAGGCTCTTCGAAGGCGCGACCCACCACGCCGCCCTGCTGGACCCGTTCACCGACCTCTACCGGAGCGTTCTCCTACTCGGTTACGGCCGCGTCGCCGAGCGGCTCCCCATCCCCGAATGGGCCACGTCCAACCGAGCCGAGTTGACCGACCCCGATCGCGTGGCCACCCAGTTCGACTCTCTTACCGGCCGCGAAGTCCAGGATCTGATCGCGCGGGCAGAGGTCGCCACGGCAAGCGAATTACTGTCTGCCTCGATCCCCACCTATTCGGCGGTGCTCGACCGAGCCATCGACGAGATATTCCGTATCGAGAACCTGGAGGACCGCTTCGCGGTCTGCCTCTACTTCCTCAAGGACGACACCCTCGGCTACCGCCAGAACGAGGTCATGGTTGATCTTCTGGGCGTGGTGCGGCAGCTCATGCGACTCGAGCACCGCATGGACGTGGAACGCATCCTCAGCCGGTTGACGACCTTCTTCCGCGACCGCGACAACCAGTTCCTGCTCATGCGCTTCCAGTGCTACGAAGCCATCGGACTGGCCATCGGCGAAGCCGGCAACGCCAACGCTGCCGACCACCTCATCGAGGACGTGCTGTCCTGGAAGTTCCAGTATCCCGAGATCCAGGGCGCCACTGATGAGTGGGAGACCGTCGTCAACCCCTACCACCTGCCTAAGATCCGTTGCTGGATGCACATCATCGAGTCCAATCCCGCGCTGTACGAACGCCTGGCGGCAGCTCTCAATGTGCAACTGCGCCTGGGGGGCGTGTACATCGCCGACACCGACCTCTTCCAGCGCGACGTGACGCGCTTCCTGAACGCCGACATCGGGCCCATCTACTTTGTGGCCCGACAGTTGCTCCGCGCATTCCCCGTGTACTTCAACGACGTGGGCGCCGAGGGCGAGCTGCGCGCCGTGACCACGGAGGTCGACGAGATCGGCGAGCGGCGCGACACGCTGATGCACTTTCTACGCAAGCAGTCGCACGCCGAGTCGTCCAACCGGCTGGTGGATTTCAGCCGCGCCGTCCTGCTGTACTGGACCATCTTGGACCCGTCGGGTCTGGAACCGTTCCTTTCCACCAACACCATGCGCGCCGTCCTCAGCGAACGTGAGTGGGCTGAGGAGCCGCACGCCATCCTGACCGCACTGTGGCGGGCCTTCAGCGACGGGCAAGTCCCGTGGAGCGACGGGGGCGATGGGGGCGACGAATACGCGCTCACGGCGGAGCAGGCCGAGCCTTTCATCGCGCAGTTACTCGCATTACCACCCGAGACGCTCGACGAGTACTTGCGGGCGTGTCCGGGATCGGACGAGGAATGCGGTGAACGGGCCGTGCGACGCGTGGCGCTGCTCGTACGCACCTACCAGCTTCTGGTACAGAAATACTCCCTCTCAGCCGCCAATGTGCGCCTGGCTGTGTCGCACGACCTGCTGCTGGACGCCAAGACAAGGCAGAAGTTCGGCAAGACCTTCACCGCCTGGCAGACGCGACCCACTCCCGTCACCCGTGACCACCTGCTCGACGCGTCCCTCGACGTGCTCGAGCGGCTGAACGCCATAGTCCTGGAACCCAAGCCCTCCACCGCCGTGGAGAACATCTACCAGAAGCGACACATCGCCGCGGGCATCCCCTCCATGTACGGCAACTACAACGAGCCCAAGTTCGACGCTCTGGGCCTGTCCTTCCGGGTGGAGAACCTGGTGTCGCGTCTGCTGGAAGAACTGGCCTCAGAGGGCACAGACTCCTACGTCACGCGAGACTCTCTGCGCCGCATGGCGGCCGCATTGCGGCGCTTCGAGCGTGCCCTCGCGGTCGATGGCATCGACTCACGCCACCTGTCTGCCAATCTTCGCCTGCTGGAGGCCAGCTTCAGCAGCCAGAACTTCACCTTCCACCAATACCAGAACGTGTTCCAGTTCATCGCCGGGTCGGTCACGGAGTTGTCACGGACCTCCATCCTCAGCCATGACCAGGTCTTGCACACGGTGCTCAAGCACGATCCCCGGCAGTGCGAGATACGCTGCATGTCGGTGGATGCCACCGCGGAGATGGTTCTGCGCGAGGTGTTGGTCTCGGCCCTGGGCATGCAGAACCTCGACCGCTTCATCTCAGCCACCCTGCACAAGACCTCCACACTGGCCGGACGCCTGAGCAAGCATGCTCTCACCCGCATGATGAACTACGACCCCGAGAGGTTGGTATCGCCTATCCATGAGGTGAAGCCCGCCACCGACGACCAGATGACCCTGGGCTTCAAGGGGCTGGGGCTCAAGCAGATGGCCGCCTACGGACACCGGGTACCTGAGGGCTTCATCCTTTCCACCGAGTTGTTCGGGGCGCTCCCTGCCATGTCCTACAGGCCTCTCTACGACGACACCATCGACCGGGTGCGGCGGGCCTTGGATCACCTCGAAGAGGCCACTGGGCTTCGTCTGGGCGATCCGGACCGTCTTCTGACCCTGTCCATCCGCTCGGGCGCGGCCATCTCCATGCCCGGACTGATGACCACCTTCGTCGATGTGGGCCTGAACGACCAACTGGCCGAGGCTCTCTCGCGCAAGCCGGGGTTCGCGTGGGCGGCCTGGGACTCGTACCGGCGCTTCCTGCAATCCTGGGCCATGGCCTCGGGTATGGACAGGGACGTGTTCGACGACATCATGACCGCGTTCAAGACCCGCTACGGAGTGGAGAGGAAGCTCGAGTTCGAGGCGGAGCACATGCGCGAACTGGCCTTTGCCTACAAGACGCGGGCGAAGGATATGGGGGTGAGATTCACTAAGGACCCCTTCCGCCAAGTGATGGGCTGCATACGCAAGGTGCTGCAGTCGTGGGATTCATCCGAAGCCAAACTCTACAGACGGTACATCGGGGTCGCCGAGGAGTGGGGCACGGCTGTCGTCGTGCAGCGCATGGTCTTCGGCAACCTGACCCGCGCCTCCGGTTCGGGCGTGACCTTCACCCGCAGTCCAGTGGAGCCGCACAGCAGCCAGGTGCGGCTGTTCGGCGACTTCACACCCCGCAGCCAAGGTGAGGACCTGGTGGGGGGGTTGGTGTTCCCGTCACCTATCTCCGAGGCGCAGCGCCTGGGCAGCGCAACGTACCGGGGAGTCGAACACTCCCTGGAGAAGGATCATCCTGAAGTCTACAACGCCCTCTTCGAAGTGGCACAGGACCTGGTCAAGAACCGGGAGTACGACCCTCAGGAGATAGAGTTCACCTTCGAGTCGGACTCCGGCGAAGACCTCTACATCCTGCAGAAGCGTGCCATGGTGCAGGAGCAGACCCCGGACGCCCCCTACTTCGACACCGCATCCAA
Organism: uncultured Actinomycetes bacterium; assembly: GCA_963816155.1. Taxonomy (GTDB): domain Bacteria; phylum Actinomycetota; class Thermoleophilia; order RBG-16-64-13; family RBG-16-64-13; genus JAXGXJ01. Next base: position 6,684 of record CAWFJE010000009.1, read on the forward strand.
GAGCTTCGGCTCCCCGGCCGCTGTGGGAATGGGAGTCGCCGGCGGTGCCTATTCGGGCCGGATGGCCATCAACGAGGAGCATCTGGACCAGCTTCTCGGAGAGGCCCCCGAGGAGAACATCGTACTTCTCCGGCCCGATACCGTTCCAGAGGACATCGCCATGATAACCAGGGTCGAAGGGCTTCTGACTGCCCGCGGTGGCGCCACCTCTCACGCAGCAGTCACGGCGAAGCGCCTGGGCAAGACGGCCGTGGTCGACTGCCGCGAACTGGAGGTGGACGAGCACGCAGGAACGGCCCGTTTGGCCGGGTCGAAGCTCAAGGTCGGGGACTGGATCTCCATCGACGGCCGCACGGGGAACATCTTCCTGGGCCGCCTCCCCATCCTGTTGCGCACGTCTATGCCTGTCTGAGAGGGCGACCCCGGGTCCGTCGGCCGCTTTCCCGCGACTCTCCGTTCGCACCCCTGTAACTGGCGCGCGCCCGCTTTTCCAGGTACCGTGGATACACGGGGGATCTAGTCCTCTCCCAGTCGCCGGTGTTTGGGGCGCCGGAGCGGCAGGGAGCCACCGTCCAGAAAGGGGAAGTGTGGATGAGCGCTCCGAGAACCGTGGGCATCAACGGCCTGGGCAGGATCGGGAAGCTTACGCTGTGGTACCACCTGGGACATGACGACTTCGATCGCATCGTGGTCAACGTGGGGCGCCAGGTCGGTACGTCGCTGGCGGATGTGGCCGACTACATAGGCAAGGACAGTACCTACGGGCCGCTCCACCGCTATCTTCTGGGTCACAAGGGCAAACCCGACCTCCAGGTGGTCGACGAGGCGGCCGGGCTCATGCGCATCCATGACAAGGAGGTCGTCCTCCTGCGCGAAGCCCGCAACCCCAAGGACATCCCCTGGCGCAACCAGGGCGTCTCCGTGGTGGTGGAGTGCACCGGCAAGTTCCGCGATCCGCTCGCTCCCGCGGACGACCCCAAGGGCTCCATCCGAGGCCATCTGGCTGCCGGAGCCAAGGTGGTCATCAACAGTTCACCTTTCAAGAGCAAGACCACGGGCGTCCCCATGCCCGACGACACCGCCATCCTCATCAACGGCATCAACCACTTCGAGTTCGACCCCGGAACTCATAAGGTGCTCTCGGCTGCGTCGTGCACCACCACGGCTCTGGCGCACATGATGCGGCCGCTGCTCGACAGGGACCTCACCCGCCACATGATCACCGCCGGCATGAGCACCGTCCACTCGGTCACGGGCAGTCAGCCGGTGCTGGACGCGGTGCCCGCGGCCGGAGCCACCGACCTGCGCAAGACCCGCTGCGCCATGGACAACATCATCCTCACGTCCACCAACGCCGCCAAAGCCCTCGAGCAGGTCATGCCCGAGATCGCCAACATCGGTTTCATGGCCGACTCGGTGCGCATCCCCACGGCCACGGTCAGCTTGATCATCCTGAACGTTACCTTCCAGTCCGAGGCCAAGCCTGACGGCACGGTCTCGGTGGACCGCGACGTCATCAACGGCATCTACCGCCAGGCCAGCGAGGGCGAGGCCAAGGACCTCCTCAAGTACAGCGAGCAGCAGAACGTGTCCGCCGACATGATGGGCGAGGACGCTGCCGTTGTCATCGAAGCGCTGGAGACGCACGCCCGCACCGGCTTTGTGGATCTGCACCTCCCTGATGGCGCAGGCATCCGCGATTACCGACTGCCGGTGACCCACGTCAAAGTGTTCGGCTGGTACGACAACGAGTTGGGCAGCTACACGGGCCGGCTGGGAGAGTTGACCGCGCACGTGGCGAAGAATCTGTAGCTCATACCCGGGCGGCGGGCCGCTCCGGGTCCGCCGCCCCTTCAGAGTTCGCGATGTCGGAACGAAAACACCGCGCCCGCAAGCGCCAGTGCAGCCAGGACGACCGCGGACACCGTGGGCCAGAGGAGAAGGGCGTCGCCACCGCGCAGGATGATGCTACCCGCTTCCAGCAGTCCCGCCGGCGAATGCGCCTTCAGAGGCGCCCAAATCCCCAGGACTGATATGACGGCGTAGAGACCGATCCCTATGCCTGCCGCGCCAGCCGACGAATTCATCCGGCTGCCGACGAGGACCATCAAGCACACGAATACCACCGCGATCAGAATCCACGCCGCGATCGCGGCCAAGAGCCTGCCCAGGGGGACACTCCCAAACAGCACGTGGGCGGAGATGCCGAACACGAGTGTCCCCAGCAGCGTGGAGGCGATGACCACAAGTGTCTGCGACGTGACCTTCGAGAGGATGAACGCCGCCCTCGAAATCGGCTTGGTCACCACGAGGAGGATCGTGCCGCTGCGCAGCTCTCCAGAGATGAGCCCCGCACTAGCGATCACCACGGCGAGAAGCCCGAACTGCGACAACTGCGAGAAATACTCGATCATGGCGTCCGCGACCGTCTGCTGCGTGACATCCAGGGACAACCCCGGGGTACCGGTGGTCGCGGCACTGAGAATGACCGGGAGGAAGTAGGTCAACACCGATCCGCTGAGGGCACAGAAGACCAAGACCGCGGGCAGGACATACAGTCTGCTGGTCCGTCGCACCTCCACGGCTTCCTTGCGGAGCATCGGCAGGAACCCGCTCAATCGGTCGCCCTCCCCACCAGTTGCACGAAGACTTCCTCCAGACTGGGCTCGTCGACCTCCATGCGCCGTATCCCCAGACCGAAATCGGCAACTACCGCGGGGATGCGGCGCTGTGCCGAGCCAAGATCGGTGACCATACAGATGAGGGCATCGCCGTTCGACGCCTTGTCGATCGCCGTGACCCAGGGTTCCTCACGGAGGGCCGACACGAACGAGGACTCGTTCGATCGGTCAGGTTCCGTGCCGTCACCCGTGGCGAGTTCCAGGATGATCTTGTGCCCGCCGAACCGTGCCTTGAGCTCTCCAATCGACGCCTTCACCACCAACCGCCCCCGATCCAAGATGGCCACGCTGTCGCAGACCCGCTCCACATCGGAGAGGATGTGGGTGGAGAAGAAGACGGTCGTGCGGCCGCGAAGCGAGGTGACCATGTCGAGCAACTCCTTGCGCCCGATGGGATCGAGAGCGCTCGTGGGCTCATCCAGCAGGAGCAGCCTGGGCGCGTTGATGAGAGCCTGCGCCACTCCCAGGCGTTGGCGCATGCCCCGAGAGAACCCTCCGACCCGGCCGTCTTCGTCGCTCAGAGACGCGAGGTCGAGTAGCACCTCGACACGTTCGTCGAGTATCGAGCCCGCGAGACCGAAGATGTCGCCCGCGAAACGGAGGAACTCCCTAGCAGTCATCCAAGGATAGAATCCCGGCACGTCGGGAAGAAAACCGATGAGCGCCCGCGCGGACGAGTCGGCCGTCGCGACATCCTTGCCGAAGATCATCGCTTTCCCGGCCGTGGGATGGGCCAGCCCGGCCAGTATGCGTAGGGCCGTGGTCTTCCCCGCACCGTTCGGACCGAGGAACCCGAAGATCGAGCCCTCGCGGACCGACAGATCGACACCGTCGAGGGCCTTCCGTTCCTTCCCGAACGTCTTGCTCAGCCCGACCAACTCCAGTGCCGGGACTTCGCTCACTCCTGCTTGCCGCCATAGAGAGTGTCGACGGCGTCCTCGGCCCGGCGGGAGCGAGCCTCGTCGTCCTCACCACGCGCTGGCCCTCCGTCGGGCGTGTGATCTGTAGGCCGGGGCGCCGCCGGACGGCGACCCGCGGCAAGGTACACCACCACGCCGATCCAGTTGAGGACGATCACCACGATGGTCCACAGCCACGGCTGGGACTTCGCTTTGCGGCCGGCCCAGATGTCATAGAGACCCCAGATGATGAACGCCACTTCTACAAGGCCCACGACGCCGAGCGCTATCAGCGCCGGTGTCCCCAGGTCGGAAAGACCGATAGACGAATCTGCAAACATAGGCCGTTCACTCCTTGGCTCGGATCGCGATATCTGAGGCGTGCTCGCGCGTGGAGGCGCACTGCGACCGGCCCCGACTGCCCCGAGATGCCCGGCTCGACGCACGCACGCCGGGGGTCGGCGCCTTCCACTGTCAGATGGGGCTAGTCCTGCAGCTTGCCGAACAACTTCCAGAGCCCGCGGTGGAAACCGTGAATGGACTCCACGGGCTGCGCGTACATCATGACACAGGCCTTGCGAACGAACGGGACGTTGTTCGCCTCGCAAAGCGCCACCGCCTCAGGCGAGTCGCACCCACTCTGGAGCCACAGGCGCGGGATGCCGGCGTCGATGGCCTCCTGCACCGCGGCGGCGCACTCACTCTTGGGGACGGCGATGATCGCCCCTTCCACCGTGCCGCCCACGCCGGCTATGCTCGGATCTCCTGGACCGGTGTTCAAATAGACGACGGGGATCGTGTAGCCCTTCTTGGCCAACTCCTCGTTCACCTTCCCGCCCATCACCGGTGTCTGCGCCGAGAGCCGGACAAGAGCAAGATTCTTGTGGCTGAGAAACTCCTGAGTGGTCATCATGGTGATCCTCCATTCATCAGTCATCCTGTCCGGCACGCGGAACGCCGGTGATCAGGTAAGGTCGAAACGGTCCAAGCCCATCACCTTATCCCACGCCGCTACGAAATCGTTCACGAACTTCTCCTCAGAATCCACACACGCGTAGACTTCGGCTATGGCCCGCAACTGGGAGTTCGAACCGAAGATCAGGTCGGCACGGGTGCCGGTCCACTTGAGCTCGCCCGTTGCGCGGTCGCGGCCCTCGAACACGTCGCCGTCTTCCGCGGTCGGCTTCCATACCGTGCCCATGTCGAGCAGATTCACGAAGAAGTCGCTGCTGAGCGTCTCCGGCCGCTTGGTGAAGACTCCGTACTGAGACCGTCCGAAGTTGGCATCCAGGACGCGCATACCGCCGAGCAGGACCGTCATCTCGGGCGCCGTCAGCGTCAGCAACTGCGCCCTGTCGACCAACAGCTCCTCCGCCGATGCCACATACTTGGTCTTGAGATAGTTGCGGAACCCGTCGGCGCGCGGTTCGAGCACGGCGAACGACACCACGTCGGTCTGCTCCTGCGACGCATCCGTGCGTCCCGGCGCGAAGGGGACGGCCACCTCATGGCCGGCCCTCTTGGCCGCCTGCTCGACGCCCGCGCAACCGGCCAGAACGATCAGATCGGCGAGAGACACCTTCTTCCCGCCGGACTGCGCGCTGTTGAACTCCTGCTGGATCCCCTCGAGGGTCTGCAGCGCCGCCGCGAGTTGAGCCGGCTGGTTGACCTCCCAGTCCTTCTGCGGCGCGAGACGGATGCGCGCGCCGTTCGCTCCGCCGCGTTTGTCCGAGCCACGGAAGGTGGAGGCCGAGGCCCAGGCGGTCGAGATCAGTTGGAAGACAGACAGACCTGAGGCAAGGATCTTGCCCTTGAGAACCACGATGTCCTGCGCGTCGATGAGGTCATGATCGACCGTTGGCACCGGATCCTGCCAGATGAGGTCCTCCGCCGGGACCTCGGGGCCGAGGTAACGCGCGCGGGGGCCCATGTCGCGGTGGGTCAGCTTGAACCAAGCCCGCGCGAAGGCGTCGGCGAATTCCTCGGGGTTCTCCTGGAAGCGGCGCGCGATGGGCTCGTAGATGGGGTCGAACTTCAGCGACAGGTCAGCCGTTGTCATCATGGGCCGGTGTTTCTTCACCGGGTCGTGAGCATCGACCACCATGTCTTCTTCGGCCACGTCCTTGGCCAGCCACTGGTTGGCGCCGGCCGGACTCTTGACCAACTCGTAGTCGTACTTGAACAGGACCTTCAGATAGCCCATATCCCACGTGGTGGGGTTGGGCTTCCAGGCGCCCTCGATGCCGCTGCCGATCGTATCGCAGCCCTTGCCACTACCGAAGCTGCACCTCCAACCGAGGCCCTGCTCTTCGAGTGGGGCGGCTTCCGGTTCCGGCCCGACCAGAGCCGTGTCGCCCGCGCCGTGAGCTTTGCCGAAGGTGTGCCCGCCGGCGACGAGCGCCACGGTCTCTTCGTCGTTCATGGCCATGCGCGCGAAGGTCTCGCGGACGTCGCGACCGGAGGCAACGGGGTCAGGGTTGCCGTCCGGACCCTCCGGGTTCACGTAGATCAGCCCCATCTGCACTGCCGCCAAGGGGTTCTCCAGATCCCGTTCGCCCGAGTACCGGCTCTGGGGCTTGTCGCTCGTTGCCAGCCATTCGGCCTCTGAGCCCCAGTAGATATCCTCCTGCGGTTCCCAGACGTCCTCGCGTCCGCCGCCGAAGCCGAAGGTCTTGAATCCCATAGACTCCAGCGCGCAGTTGCCGGCCAGTATCAGGAGGTCGGCCCAGGAGATCTTCCTGCCGTACTTCTGCTTGATGGGCCAGAGCAGGCGACGGGCCTTGTCGAGATTGACGTTGTCAGGCCAACTGCTCAGGGGAGGAAAACGCTGGCTCCCTGAGCCCCCGCCGCCGCGGCCGTCGCCCATGCGGTAGGTGCCGGCGCTGTGCCAGGCCATGCGGATGAAGAGCCCTCCGTAGTGACCGTAGTCGGCCGGCCACCACTCCTGCGAGTCGGTCATGAGCGCGTAGAGGTCGCGTTTCACGGCCTCCAGGTCAAGCTTCTTGAACTCCTCGGCGTAGTCGAACGCCTCCCCCATGGGATCGCTCAGGTCCGAGTTCTGATGAAGGATCCTGAGGTTCAACTGGTTCGGCCACCAGTCCCGGTTCGATGTGCCACCGCCGGCGATGGGTCTGCTCGTCATGCCGGTCACCGGGCACTTGCTTTGCTCACTCATCTCTTCTCCCTTCCTTCCGGCTCCGGACCGGAGCCGTCTGTCGACCCTTGGCATCGCCTGCACAAGCCGCGCAGTTGTACCCTCACCGATTCGACCTCCCCAAGTTCGGCAGACAGGTCCGGAGCCTCCAAGCCGTCGTAGCAGGGGAGGTAGACATCGCGGATAAGTCCACAATGAGTACACACGAAGTGATGATGGCGGTCGAGGTTCGCGTCGTACCGTGTGGGTCCTGCGGTGGCGTAGACACGGGCCACAAGCCCCAAGCCTTCGAGCGCCGCGAGGGTCCGATACACGGTGTCGAGCGAGATGGTCGGTACTCGGGTCCGCACCTTCCGATAGATGGCCTCCGCGTCCGGATGCGCCTCGCTCCTCGCGATCTCCCTGGTCACCTCCAGCCGCTGGTGGGTCGAACGGAGCCCGCTCTCCCGCAGAGCCTGTGAGAACAAGACGACGCGGTGCTCTATTTCAGTCTCTGGAACGGTCACCGCTTCCCCTGCTCTTGTTGCGAATCATACTTATCTAGTATAGGTCCGCACTACATGATGTGCAAGCGATCATCTCTACGCCTACAATCGAGTTGGAGCCAACCGAACGGGCGATGTGTCAGACAGGTCGACCAAGTCAGGCCGGCTCCAGAAAGGCGTCATGAGATCCAGGTTCCCAACCCTCGCGATAATCCTTACCTGCGTGTTCGTCGGCGGGATGAGTCTCGCCCTCTGGGGCTGCGGCTCGGAGCCCACCGCCACGGTCTATTCCGGTGCGCTGGACGGTGGTGCCGACGACCGGATAGATACCATCTACGTCTTCTTGCCCGATGCGGCGGTGACCATCGCGGTGTGGGCCCCTGTCGATCCCCTGGTGATATTGGATGCGCTGGCTCCGGTGGAGTAGACGGTATCGCGCTCGAAGAATGACGCTCATGGGTTTGCTCAAAGGACTCTGAGCTAGAACCTCGGTTCCCAGAACGGCATGGCCGCGGTGAGGAACATGATTCCATCTTTGGTTGTATTCGCCCCTCCTCCCCTTCTCGCTAGGCTGCGGCTCCCGGGCTCGTGATGGAGTTGATCCCCACGCGAAGGCGAGCGCAACGCAACAAGGAGGAAGGACGTGAACAGCGCGCATCTCATCGGCCGCTTGGCCACCGACGTGGACGTCAAGGAGGTGAACGGCAGGTCAATGGTGAGCAGCTTCATCCTGGTAGTCGATAGGACCAGTGAAGAGGCGGACTTCGCACTTCTGCGACATTGAGTCTAGTCCCGCACGCCTGCGAGTCTGCAATCGAAATGAGTAACGCCAGAGCGTCTTGACGTTGTGACGTCAATAGTCAATACTGGTGTCATGACTCAAACATCCAGAAGGAGCACGATCTACTTGGATCCAGAGCTGCATCGCGCACTCAGGATCAAAGCGGCGGAGACCGACCGTTCTATATCCGATCTGATAAGCGACGCGGTAAGGTCCGCCTTGGCCGAGGACGCCGAGGATCTGCAATCGTTCGAAGAGCGTGCTTCAGAGCCCGATCTTCTCTTCGAGACCGTGGTGAGGGCCCTGAAGGCGGATGGGAAGATATAGGATCTTCATCAAGCCGTCCGCCGTGCGGGAGATTGAGGGGATCGCCGAGAAGAAACAGCGACAACAGATTGTCGCGAAGATCGAGACGCTAGGTGACAACCCTCGCCCGCGGGGCTGCGAGAAGCTGACCGGCCGCGAACAATACCGCGTGCGGCAAGGTGCCTATCGGATCGTCTACGCGGTTGAGGACGACCGCCTAGTGGTGTATGTGGTCAAGGTGGATCATCGAAGCAGCGTCTACCGGTAGATGCCATTGACGGATCGGGTTGCTCAAGGCTCGTCCACGTCCTCCACTCGGACGGCTCATCGACGGGAAGAATCCAGTCGTCGACGAGCGAATGGCCGGCTTCCTGGCAGTGAGTGATGAGGCGGACTTCTTCCGCATCAATGTCGCGGCCGACAGGCCCGCACTCTGCGCGGAAACTCCTAGTAGGAGTTTATCCTTCCACCACCACGATCTGCGCGGCCACCCGCGCGGGGGCCCGAGCGGCAGCGACCGGCCCATCGCCGTCCTCGAGCGCAATGCGCAGGAACGCCATCGTGCGCGGCCGTCCGTAACGTCTCGGCCCGGCCGAGCCCGGGTTAAGGAACAGGACTCCATCCCGCTCTTCCATCAGAGGTTGATGGCTGTGTCCAAAGACGACGACGTCGGGCGCGGACGCGCCCGATCCCAGGCTCGCGACCTCATCCCGCAGGCGCCCACCCACGTGGCCCACCAGAATCCGCGCTCCGCCCAGCTCCACCTCGGCTCTGGTTGGAAGGGCGTCGGCCCAAGGGCCCGCGTCGCAGTTGCCACGCACGACCGTCAGGGGCGCGATGCCGCCGAGCTGGGTGAGTAGCCCGGCCGAGCAGACATCACCGGCGTGGACGATGTGGTCCACGCCGCTCAGCAACTCCTTGACCTCCGGGTACAGATGGTTGTGCGTATCAGAGATCACCCCGATGACGAGGAGCGCCTGCTCACCCGGCATGGACGCACCCTTCGAGGAGGGCGCTGACGACTTCGTCAACGCTCGCCCTCGGCAGCCGCCGGGACCTCGTGACCGCCGAACTGTCCCCTCAGGGCCGAAAGAAGACGCGCCGCGTACCCGATCTCGTCCCGGCTATCGAAACGCGCGTTGAGCGCGGCGGCTATGACCGGCGCCGGGACACCCTGGTCGATGGCTTCGAGGACCGTCCAGCGCCCCTCACCCGAATCGTGAACCACGGGGGCGACGGCGCTCAGCGTGGGGTCGGGGTCGAGGGCGCGTGCGGCCAGATCGAGCAGCCAAGACCGGATCACACTTCCTTCTCGCCAGAGTTCGGCCACCTGGTGCAGGTCCAGAGCGAATTCTTCCTTGGAGCGCAGAAGGGCGAAGCCCTCGGCATAAGCCTGCATCATGCCGTATTCGATGCCGTTGTGGACCATCTTGGTGAAGTGCCCCGAGCCGGTGGGACCGACGTGACCCCAGCCGGTCTCCCGGCCGGGAGCCAGTGTCTCTATCAAGGGTCGGACGATCCCCACCGCCTCAGCAGATCCCCCGACGCTCATGCTGTAGCCATACTCGCGTCCCCAGATGCCTCCACTCGTACCCGCGTCGACGAAGTGGACGCCACCTTCTGAGAGCAGAGCGGCCCGCCGCATGGAGTCGCGATAGTAGGAGTTGGCGGCATCAACCAGCACGTCTCCAGCCTCCAACAGGCCGCCCAGTTCCGCAACGGCCTCCTCGGTCGCGTCGCCTGCTGGAAGCACGGTCCAGACCACCCGCGGCTTGGTGAGCATCCCCACCAACTCAGCCCGCGACCAGGAGGGTGAGGCTCCCTCCCGGGCCAAGTCCTCCACCGGGCCGGGAGAGCGGTTGCTCACCACCACACGATGCCCTCCGGATAGCAGGCGGCGCGCCATGTTGGCACCCATCCTGCCCAGTCCCACGAAGCCCGTCTCCATCGGAAGCCTCCTTGTCGCAGCCGGTTGTCACATCGCGCGCCAGATCTTCCGAGTGCCACAGCAGTGCCAGCCCCAAGGCGCCGAGCACGCGCGTAGACACTACGTTCCCTCAGCCGGTCGAGAGCAACCGTCTCGACCCTCCGCCGACCCCCCGCCTAGCAGTCCTCGTCGTCGTACAGGTCGTCCCCCAGATCGTTACCCCGCGGCAGACGACCATGCCGCCGGGCATAGAGGGTAAGAAGCTCGCTCTCGCGTTGCGTGTACATCATCTCGACATCGGCGAGCACGTAGGCCACCGTTTCAGCGCCCAACTCCCCAAGCGCCTGTTCCAGCCCCTGGGCCATGTCCGGTAGCCCGACGATGAGAAGCACCTCGGCCCGCTCGTCGAGCAGTTGCAGGACCCCAGGGGTGGAGCCCACACCATCGCGGGCCTCATCCACGGTCAGCCTGCGCCGGGGAGGCAGGATGGGGTCGGCCAACCCACTGCGTGAGCCGCCGCCGCTCCAGCCAACGCGCGCCGGCGTCGCCCGGCGCCATCAGCGCACCGCTGGGGCACACCAGAACACACCGGCCACAGAACGTGCAGCCTGCGGCGCGCAGGCTGGCGCTCTTCGGCACCGCGACCGGGCGCCCGCCCGGACCCGCGGCCACCATCCGCAGCGCCTGCCCCGCGCCCTCAATCCCCTCGCACACCACCACGCAGCGTCCGCAGCCCACACAGAGTCCGGGCTCGCGACGGATGGGACCCTCCGTGACCGCCTCACGGTCGAAAGGCCCGGTACTGGGATGAAGTGTCCCCTCCGCATCGACGTAGGCCACGAGGGCGGCCAGTTCACACTCGCCGTACAGATCGCAGCAGCGCGCTTCGGGTGGATTCCCATAGCTGCACTCGTCCCGCTGGCATCCGTCACGATCGGGGCAGAGCAAACAGACGAAGGGATGTCCCTGGAGGATCTCTCCCAGCCGCCCGAGGCGCAGCCTGCGCAAGCCTTCATCGTCGGTGACGATCTCCGTGCCGGCTTCGGCCTGCGTCGCACAGGCCAGGACGACCATCCCGTCACCGACGCGCACCACGCATAGCCCACACTCGGTGTCTACGGAGGCAACGGCGCTGGCCGCGGCGTCGGTCGGGGCGACGCCAGACCCAGCGGCCACGGCCCGTGTCGGGCCGCACGCGCTGGAAGCCCGGGCTCCGGCCGCACAACTCGCGCAGCAGTGCTGTTCAGGGTAGGTGCACAGACGAGGGACGTATCTGCCGGCAAGGTCGCAGGCCTCCAGGACTGTGGACCCAGGGGGCACAGTCGCGGGCACACCGTCGATGCGCAGGTCCATACTGCCGGTCGGCTGCGGGCTGCTCGGTTCCGGCGGCCGCTTCGTGCTACCGGTCACGACCCGTTCACCAGCTGTGTGAGATAGCGCCTGCTCGACACGCCTGGGCGCAGGGTACGCGCAACTCCGACCCCTGCGTCCCGTTGACGGCCTTGCATCCGGCGCACAACTCCCTGAGCCGCCGACGGGCCTTCTCGGTCACCACGGCCACGAGGTCGTCATAGTCGTCGAGTTCCACCGCGTAGACGCTCTGCGGACACGCGTCTACGCAGGGATGCCCCGCGCACGTCGCGCAGCTGTCACCGTCGATGGTGATGTAGTAGAAGCCCGAAGCGTCTTCGTAGCCGTAGTTGGCGATCATAACGTGGCTACATCACCACTTCGCTGATCTGGATGATCGGCGTGATGTCGGTGAAATTCTGGAGGTCGGCATCAAAGGCAGGGGAGTGGGGCGCGCAGTAGACCTCGAAGTCGTCCATGGAGTCGAAATACAACTGGCAGATGGTGGTGTAGGCCGCAGGCATGCCGGGTCCGGGGCCACCCAGCCCACGCTCCACAGTCACGTCCACCAGCGCGTCCCCGACCTTCTCCTTGACCATGGCGATGTGCGTGTCGCAGTAGTAGTCCATGTCGAAGCGCTTCGACTCATCGTAGGGATAGAAGACGGTCATCTTGATCATCGCTCACACCAACTTTCTCTTTCGCTCTGCAGCATAACCAGGACCAGGACCATGCTCGTACGGTATCACCGCCGGCCTACGTATCTCCTGCCGCGACCGCAGCCGCCTTCTCCTTCTGGGCCTTGCGGTGCAGCGAGTGCGCGAACAGGGATGCGCCCAGAGCCCCTGCGATCTGCGGGTCGAGCACCGAATCTACCGGCAACTTGATGGACTCGGCCCCGATGAGCCTCTCGATGCGCCGAGTGACCCCGATGTTCTTGCCGATCCCACCGGTGATGAAGAACTCCGGTTCCACGCCCATGCGCTCTATGAGACCGGCCACGCGCTGGGCCATGGCCGAGCAGTAGGCGGCGAGGACCCGGTTCACCGACCAGCCGGCGCGCAACAACGACGTAGCTTCCGACTTGGCGAACACGGTGCAGACATTGCTCACCGGCGGCGGCTCCTCGTCGATCTCGAAGGAGCGCCGGCCGATGTCTTCGATCGACACCGAGAGCACGTCGGCAATGACCTCCATGCCCCGTCCGGTCCCGGCGGCACACTTGTCGTTCATGATGAAGTTGAGCACCTTGCCCCGCTCGTCGCAGCGGATGACCTTACAATCCTGTCCGCCCATGTCGAGGATGGTGCGGATGGACGGTCCGCCCATGAAGTTCGCCCCGCGGGCATGGCACGCGATCTCAGTGATGGTGCGGTCGGCAAAGGGCACATTGACCCTGCCGTAGCCGGTACCCACGGAGTAGCTCACGTCATCGAGAGTGAGACCCAGAGGCTCGCTCGCCCCTCGAAAGGCGCGGAGCGCGCTGTCGGGGCTACTGGAGCCGGTGCGGGTGGAGTGAAAGGCGAGCAACCTGCCATCGGCGAGGAGCACTGCCTGCGAGCTCACCGACCCGACATCGATGCCCACTGTGACTGCGGAGGCCGCCCGCCAGTCGAGTTCGGGAGCCTGCCAGCTCTTCTCACTCCATCTCCAGAAATCTTGCTTCTGTTCCATCACGCCCGCCGTTGTAGTCGCTCCCTCATGGTCTCCCGCTCTCCTGGATGATACCCGCCCCGGCTGAACGCGGGAAGGGCGACCTTTGAGCAGTGGACAGTCGTCGTCGTACCCTTCCCCTTCACCGATCGTAAGACGGAGCAGAGAAGGCCCGCGGTGGTCGTGTCGCGGCCCGAGGAACTGGGGGCCCGATGTGGCCACAGTGTTCTGGCGATGGTGACCAGCGCGACTCATAGCGCGCGGCCTCTCCTTCATGACCTCGCCCAGCCAAGACCTGCTTCGCGCCGAGCGCGATCGCCTCTGCGGCCAGGAAACCCGCGCCGGCAAGGAGGCTCCCGAGTCGTGAGCGTCTACATCGACACCAGCGCTCTTGCGAAATGGTATGTCAACGAAGCGCGCTCGGAGGAGGTCGAGGAGTACCTCAAGGAGACCTGCCCAGCGTACATCTGCCTTCTAACCAAGCTGGAGATGATCTCGCTGATGAACCGGCGGGTCCATGAGGGCCATTTCGGCGCCGCCACCCAGGCGGACGTCTTGACCACTTTCGAGGGCGACATCATCGCGGGGCATCTTGTGCTCCTCCCCCAATCCGTGGAGGCGTTCCTGTGGGCCGAGTCCATGCTCGGATTCCATGCCAAGACACCTCTGGCAACACTCGACGCGCTCCATCTGGGGGTCATGCGTGCGGCAGGCCTGAACATCCTCGCCACCGCGGACAAAGTCATGGCCCGAGCTGCGACCGCTCTTGGCATGGAGTGTCGGGAGTTCGCCTAAGCTCCTAACCCGCCTGCCGGGCCTCCCAGGCGATGAGAGCGGCCCCGTGAGCCCCCAGATACTCCGCGTCGGCAAGGACGTACAGGTCGACGCCGCCCAGCGCCTCGGACAGCGACTTCACAAAACCCACGTTGAGCGCGGCGCCACCCCCCAGGACCACGGGGTCCTCGATGCCCACACGCCGCACCATCGCCGACACGCGACTGGCCATCGCGTCGTGGACGGCGCGGGCGATATCGGCAGAGGCGGTGTTGGCGTGGATGAGGCTCACCACCTCCGACTCGGCAAAGACCGTGCATTGGGCGTTCATGGGGATGCTCTCGCTCGAATCGAGGGAGACCCGGGCGAAATCGTCCAACTCCATATCCAGCGCCCGGCTCATGGCCTCCACGAAAGCGCCCGCTCCAGCGGCGCACTTCTCGTTGATGGCGAAATCGATGACCCTGCCCTCCGGGTTCAGTTTGATGGCCCGAGCCTCGTCTGCTCCGACGTCCACCACAGTCCGCACCCCTGGATATAGGTGCGCCGCGCCCCGCCCATCAGCGGCCACTTCAGTGGGTTGCTGAGTGGCGGTGGAGAGTGATTTGCGCCCGGCGCCGGTCGCGGCCACCGCCCGGATCGAACTGTGTTCCACACCCGCTATGCGAACGGCTTCGGCGAGCCCTCTGGCAGCCGACTCTTCATGGTCGAAGCCCGAGGACACGGCCGCTCGGGCGATGAGCCTACCATCTTGAAGAAGGACGACGTGTACGTTCTTGGCGCCCACATCGATGCCGGCGACGATCATTTGGACCTCACGGTCTCCTGGGGCGGAAAGCTAGGGCGCCGATAGGGGAAGCTCGGTCGCGCATTCCTCGGCCTTCACGGCCAATCCGCGGGCGAGGGCCCGGCCGTTGATCTCGATGGTGCCCTTGGGCACCATCTCCATGACGGCCTTGCGCAGAGACTCCACGGAGACGACTCCGGTGATGGCGACCACGCCACCGAGGGTCACGATGTTGGTCGTCTGGGCCCTGCCCGTATCCTCGATGGCCAGACGAGTGAAGGGGACCCCGAAGCTGCCTCCCGCGAAGGCCGGAGGCTGCGTGACCTTCTCAGAGTCGTAGATGAAGACGCCGTCGGGCCGCAGCATGTTGATGTATCCACTGGCCGACTGCTGCGAAAGGGCCACCAAGAGGTCCATCTCGGCCAACTGCGGGTAGTCGATGGTCCGGTCCGCGATTATCACGTCGCTGCGGCTGTAGCCTCCGCGCGCTTCCGGACCGTAAGACTGGGTCTGGACCACCTGCCGATGGTCACGCGTGCCGGCCATCGCAAGGATGACACCCATCAAGATGACGCCCTGACCACCGGTGCCACCAAAACGCGCCTCGACGAAGTCACGCTCGGCAAGGAGGCCGGAACGAGGAGGTGAGATGGGCGTGGAGCGGCTCATCGAACGCCCTCCCTGAGCTTGCGCTGCCGCGCGGCTTCCTCTACCTGCACCGAGCCCGCCATGCTCAGATAAGAGGCCTGGAATTCAGGCATGTCTTCGTCCTGATGGAGTATTCCAGTGACGATCTTGCCGGCCAGCTCCCCGGGTGGAAGCTGCTCGGCCTTCGTCTTGGTGATGGCAGCAGCGCGCTGGGCCTCGAGCATGTCGACGACGCCTCCAGGAGGATTACGCCGCCCGTACTCTGTGGGACAGGGCACCACGGCTTCAATGAAGGAGAAGCCCTTATGCTCCATGCCCTGCTTGATGAGCTTCTCAAGGTGACGTATGCGTCCCGCCGTGCCCCGGGCCACGAAAGACGCTCCAGCGCCCTCCGTGAGGCGGCACAAGTCGAAAGGAGGCTCCACCTGGCCGAAGGGAGCAGTGGTGGCTTTGTTGCCGAGATCCATTGTGGGAGAGACTTGGCCCCCGGTCATGCCGTACACCTGGTTGTTGAACAGGATGCAGGTGATGTCGATGTTGCGCCGGCAGGCATGGATCAAGTGGTTGCCTCCAATAGCCGCGCCGTCGCCGTCGCCCGTGAACACCACCACCGTGAAGTCGGGACGGGCCATCTTGATGCCGGTGGCGAAGGCGAGCGCCCTCCCGTGGATGGTGTGCACTGTGTTCAGGTCGAGGTAGCCTGTGGCTCGGCTCGAACAGCCGATGCCACCCACGACCACGGTCTTCTCACGGGTGAGGCCGAGGTCTAGCATGACGCGCAGGAAGGCCGCTGTGGTCGCTCCGATGCCGCAGCCCGGGCACCAGATATGGGGCAGGCGCCGAGTATGCAGTAGCTGCTCGAATTCCAGCGGCATCAGGTCCTCCTCTTCAGAGACCGGAGATCAGACCCGCTCATATTTGCCCACCAGTTGCGTGATCCGGTCGAGGATCTCTTGCGGACTGATGAGCGTGCCGTCGATCTTGTTGATGGTGACGACGGAGGTCCATCGTTCGGCCAACCTGCGCACCTCGCGAGCATATTGCCCCAGATTGAGTTCAGGCACGACCATGAAATCCACCCGGCGCGCGACCGACTGGATGATCTCCACCGGCAGAGGGAAGAGCGTGTACAGATGAAGGACTTCTACCGCCATGCCCTGCTCCTCGGCGAGCCTTATGGCCGCGCGGGCGCTGCGCGCGCAGGACCCGTAGGCCACGATGCACACGCGGCCCTTGCCCTCGTTCTTGAGGTCGTACAGGCAAAGCTCGTCGCGGTGGTTGCCCACCTTGTCGTAGAGTTGGCCCAGGAAGCGTTCGCTGAGCTGAGGGTCGTTCGTGGGGAAGCCCGACTCGTCATGCAACAGCCCGGTGATGTGGGGATGCTCGGGCGCACCCAGTATGTGTGGCGGTCCGGCCTCCTCCACCCAGTTCGGGTGGACGTAGCCGGGGGTGAAGTCGAAGTCGCCGCTGGTGAGACGATAGCGCCATACCAACTCTGGGGAGAAGTTCTCCCTCATGTGCCCCACCATCTCGTCGGCCAGCAACGTGACCACCGTGCGGAAGCGCTGCGCGAAACGGACGGCGGCCACCGTGAGCCGATACATGTCGGCCACGTTCGAAGCCGCCAGCACGATGGCCGGATGATCACCGTGGGTGCCCCAGCGAGCCTGCATGACATCGCCCTGCGATGGCGCCGTGGGCCTCCCGGTGGAGGGACCCACCCGCATGACGTCGACGACGACGAGGGGCGCCCCGGCCACGATGGCGTAGCCCATCCCCTCCTGCATGAGGGAGAAGCCCGGACCTGAGGTACACGTCATCGCCAACTCGCCTGTGAGCGACGCCCCGATGCAGGCGCAGACGGAACCGATCTCATCTTCCATCTGTAGAAAGACCCCACCGACCCGCGGCATCTCGTCGGCCATGGTCTCCATGATCTCCGAGCTGGGGGTGATGGGATAGCCGGCGAAGAAACGCACGCCGGCGTCGAGGGCACCAAGGGCACAGGCCTTGTTTCCCTGAAGGAGGAGGCTGGTCTGATCGACCTGCTCCCTAAAAACGTGACTATGCCAAAATTCCATTATCGGTGCAGATTACCATCGTGTCGGGGTTTGAGTCACGGTCTGTGAATCGGTTCTTGGTCGGGGCAGGTCTGTGGGTCGCCCGGAGCAGGCACCCGAAGATAGGCTATGACCACATCCGCCATCTCTTCCATAAGGGCTCCTTGGGACACCCCGCCTGGTCCCTCCACGCCGGATTTCGAGCGCTGGACGTTCTCCTCCCTGGCCGCCTGCCAGAGCCGCGACGCGATGCGCGCGGCATGCTCTGCACGGTCCGGTCCTATCTCGTCCGCGTGTTTTAGAAGGATCTGAACTTCCAGGTCTTCTTCGTAAGCCTTGCTGCGGTAGCCACGTTGACGCATCACGCGATCGGTGGCTCCCGTGACCACGAAGGCCTCATACAGACGCTCCGTGCCTTTGGCCAGTTCGCACTTGATGGCCACGAGCTTCCGCACCGTCTCCTCCAGAGAGAGCCCGTCCCACGGTACATCCGCCAGCCGCGCTTTGAGTTCCTCCTCTTCACGCTCGAGTGCACGCTCGTGGATAGCGTAGAGCAGCGCGGTCTTATCGGGGAAACGCGCGTAGAGGGTACCGATAGAGGTGTGCGATCTCCTCACCACCTCGGCGATGGTCAGGGCGTCGTAGCCCTTGGCGCGGATGAGCGACTCGGCGCTCTTAAGGATGCGCTCGAGCGAATCCCGGCTGCGCTGCTGGCAGGGCTTCTTCACTGCATTGGCGGTCTGGGCCACTCTGGTCACCGCGTGATTCTAGCATCAGCCTTGGTGACGCGACAAACTTCCGCACGAGCTCTTGACAATAGAATCTAGATTCTATATTCTGCCAGCAGTCGAGTTCGCCGGGTGTTCCACCCCCCTCGAGCACCCGGCGGCTCAACTATCTTGTTCGATCACTCGCAGTCCTCCCTCTCCTGCGCGCGGCTTCGCCCCCAACCACGTGCAGGCGCTCCCTCGCCCCCCCTCGGTCCCCGTATGTAGCTGGGAGCGACCCAACCTTCAGCGAGCGCCGACAGGCCGCCTCCTTCTGACGACGCGTATGGGCTACCATCTATTCAGTACCTGCCGATCACACAAGCGAAAGGCGATCGACATGTCGGAGAAAGCCAAGCTCACCATCGGTGACCAGACCTACGAGTTGCCCACAGTCATGGGTAGCGAAGGCGAGCGCGCGGTAGACATCAGCACGCTACGCGCCTCCAGTGGGCACGTGACGCTCGACGAAGGCTACATGAACACAGGTTCGTGCCGCTCGGCCATAACCTTCATCGACGGCGAGCGGGGCATATTGCGCTACCGAGGCATCCCCATCGAGCAACTGGCCAAGCACAGCACCTTCGTGGAGACCTGCTGGCTCCTGATCTACGGCGAGTTGCCCACAGCGCCGCAGCTCCAGAACTGGAGCCAGCTGTTCACCCAGTACGAGATGATCCACGAAGGTCTCTACCACCATTTCGATGGCTTCCCGGCCTCGGGTCATCCCATGGCCGTGCTCTCGGCCATGATCAATGCGGCCAGCTGCTATCAGCCGGGGCTGCTGGAGTTGGACAGCGAGGCTACTCTCCAGGTCTCCGCGGCCCGTCTCATCAGCAAGCTGCGCACCATCTCCGCTGCCGCCTACAAGACCTCCGTGGGCCAACCGATCGTGTATCCGAAGCCACACCTGGATTACTGCAGCAACTTCCTCCACATGATGTTCTCCCTCCCCTTCAGCGACTACGAAGCCCCGCCGGAGATCGTGGACGCGTTGCAGCTCATCCTGATCCTCCACGCCGACCACGAACAGAATTGCTCCACGAGCACCGTGCGCATGGTTGCCTCGTCGGGAGCCAACATGTTCGCCTGTTGCGCCGCTGCGGTGTGCGCCTTGTGGGGCCCACTGCATGGTGGAGCCAATACGGCCGTGATCGAGATGCTGCAGCGACTGCATGACCAGAACATTGATCTGAAGGACTACATCGCCGAGGTGAAGCGCAAGGATTCCAAGCTCCGTCTGGCGGGCTTCGGCCACCGCGTGTACAAGAGCTACGACCCCCGAGCAAGTATCCTCAAGGAGCGCGCCGACAGCCTGCTCAAGACGCTCAAGCGGCCGGACCCCCTACTCGAGATCGCGAGGCGGCTGGAGGACATCGCTCTCAGCGACTCTTACTTCATCGAGCGCCAACTCTACCCGAATGTCGACTTCTACTCGGGCATCCTGCTGCGAGAGATGGGCATCCCTGTGGACATGTTCACAGTCATGTTCGCCATGGGGCGGATGCCGGGCTGGATCGCCAACTGGAAAGAGGTGCGCGACACGGAGAACCATCTCTACAGACCCCGGCAGGTCTACATCGGAGACACCGTGCGCGACTATGTGCCCGCGCGCGAGCGACCGGATATGTCCTGTCTCGTACCCGTGCGGACCGACGGGGTTCTGACCTGTGAAGGGCAGGCCGACTAAGCGAGCCGGCGACGACGGCGCACGAGGAACACGCCCGCGACCACCCCGATGAGCGCCACCCCGCCCAGAGCCCAGGGCAGATAGTCCTTCAAGGTCAGGAAACTCAGGGCGCCGCTCCACTCGTCGATCACCTGCGCGCCCGCCAGCAGTTCCACCTCGAGACTGTGTGCACCGGACTCCTGGCGCACGGTCACCGGCAGTTCCGTCATCCCGGGCTCCAAGAACACCCCCAAGACCGACCCGTCTGGAAAGTTCACCCCGTCCCCGCCCAGGCGGACTTGGGCCGTCACCGGATAGTCGGCCTGATTCTCAAGGCGCAGGACGACCACGCCACTCCTGCCCGTGACCCTCGTGCCGTCCACCCCGGCCACACGCATCTTCTCCAACTCCCCTTCGGCTAGTGCCTGAGCTCGCAGCGCGTAGTCCAGACCCACGGTAGCGACATCGGGACTGACCTGGGGCAACGTCCACCAGCGGCTCTCCGCTGTGTAGAGGAGCAGTTGAGCAGTAGTGACGCCGGAGGCCGACAGTCCGGCCACCTCGCCGAGGGCGGCCACGGCCGCACGAGCGCTGATGATGCTGTCTAGGAGGGACAACTCGATGTAGGAAGAGACCGGAGCGGGAGACCGGTCTAGAAGAATGGGGCGGGACCCTGGGGGATGTGTGCCGATGACGTCGGCCAGAGTCACGCTCTTCAGCCACTGCACCTCGGCCAAGGCCACGACCAGAGATCTCATGAACGACAAGGGGGGCACGGGCAGGGGGGCGGCCGAAGCCAGGACCAACGCATCGGCCGGAGCAGTGGCCCGCGCTGCCAGTCCGGCACAGAACAAGCCCACATCCCAGGGAGCGCCCATGAGAGCGCGCAGGCGACCGTCGGCCAGGATGAGGGTAAGACGCTCGCTCTCAGTATCGCGCGCCCGCGCCGTGACCGCTCCCTCGGCGGGAGGGTCGGCCAGATCTGCGGCCACGGAACTGTCGACCAGCAGATGATCTACAGACGCCGCGCTGAAGGAACTCAGACCGTCGGTGGAAAGATCGAGGTCGGGTGAGAAAGCCCCCACCACCGGAGCAACCAGAGGAAGGACTTGCTGGACGACCTGCTTGCCCAACCGCATCTGTCCCGCTCCATCGCCCCACTGCTGAGAGGCCAGCACGGCGGCGAACGGCGCCGCGTACGGCGCCGCCAACACGCCGATGTTGCCTGAAGCCGTCGCTCTCTTGAGATCGTCGACGAAGCGACCGGCGCTCGCGGCCCTCTCGTCCTCTGCGCCGACCTCCTGGACATCGCCCTGCGGTTCGACCGGATCGGCGCGCGAGTATCCGGCCGCCATCTCGCCCAGTTGCGTCAGCAGGATGGGTTCTATGGCCAGGGTGAAGCGCCAATCCGGGAACTCCCCCGCAAGATCGAGCACATCCCACAGCCGACCCGGCGCGAACGACGACGCCGAGTCGCCGGCCGCAGAGGCCGCCGTTGCTGCATCTGCACCCGTCGGCGAAGTCGTCGCGGGCTCGGTCGGTCCGAAGCCCAGCGCTCGCTCCAGCCAATCATCGTAGAAGACCCCGTCGGCGTCCCGGTGCACGCCTTGGACGAGCGGCCACACACACGCTATCTCCAGGGGCTCTCGGTCCGCGACCATCCTGCCGAACCATGCGTCGCCTTTAATCAGCACCATCTCACCAGACAGATAGACGACGGTGGCCAGATAGGCTCCCGGCTCCGGAAACACCTCAGCCGGAAGGACGGCCATAACGACCGCGCTCTCCGGAGAAGCGGCCACGTGATCCGCCGGCGCGGGCCTTATCTCCGGGGTGAGCACAGTGGTCAACGGTAGCAGCAGAGCCGGCTTCCCCACGTCCTCAAGACCGACGGGCCCGTAGAGATGCACCACGACCTGAGGAGCGGTGGCAGGGTCCGCCGTAGGGGACAGGATCTCGCCCGGACCTTCCATGACCAGACCGACCACCTGGCCGGCGACGCTCAGGTTCCTCGTGGCGACCACACTGAGTTCGCCGGCCGGGCCGGCGAGCGCGCCGTCGGCCGGCACCGCCAAAGCCGCAAGCAGCAAGACGGCCAGCGCCAAGAGAAGATGATGGGTGAGGCGGCGCAGAGGGTTACCGACGGACGGCATAAACGCCGGGCTCAGTCCTCTGGATACTGGACGGGAGACAGACGCTTGCGGAGGCGAAAGACCGTCCCCTTGAGTTGGTCGTCGCTCTGCTCCACAGAATCGACGAGAGCCCGCACGATCATCAGCCCCAGCGCCCGCTCGCTAAGGGGGTCAGAGAAGGCACCTTGGGGAAGCCGCAACTCAAGATCGGGGTTGCAGACAGTGAGGGCCCATTCGTCGGGCTTGACCTCAAAACCCAGCCTGAGAGCGGCCGCCCGCGACCCGCCATTCCTGTATTCGGATCCGGCGCAGAGGACATCGGGCGAGGTGATGAAGAACGAAGAGATCTCGGAGACCACCAACTTCAAATCGGTGATCGCCTCCTCGTCCCAGCCCTGCTGTGACCCCAGAGACCCAGCCACGAGCCGGCCCAAAGCGAGGTATTCCGGTCTACAGGGTAGATCCAGGGACACGCTCGACGGCCCCGTCACCTCGACCCCTCACTTACCCTCGACACCATGTTCCCCTTCTCGGTCGGCAGCCCCCGGTGAGGCTTCTCGGTACTCACGAGTAGACTCTACCCCGTGCGGAGGCGCAGACAAACCGCGCGGCCCGTTTTCCTTGGGACGGAAGCGATTATCCTGACCGAGACCCTCCCAGGCAAGACCTCAGTCCCAGGGATGTATCACCCCGAGGTCTTCGCCGCAGATCGCGCATCGTCCGTCTCTCAGCCCAGTGCTGTCGATCTTCGGCTCGCCCCGCTGGATCACCGTGCGGCCGCATGCCGGGCACACGGTGTTCCTGCCCGCATGTCCGGGAACGTTGCCCACGTACACGAAGCGCAGACCGGCCGCCTTCCCCAGTGCCATTCCCCGCTCGAGCGTCTTGATAGGAGTGGCAGGAAGGTAGGAGAGTTCGAAATCGGGCAGGAACCTGGTGACGTGCCAGGGAGTGTCCGGTCCCAGTTCGTCCCTGACCTGGGTCGCCATGGCGCTCATCTCCGCCTCGCCGTCGTTCAGGCCGGGAACGATGTTCGACACCACTTCCACATGGCACCCATGGACATCCTTGGCACGAACGGCCGCGGCGTGAACAGGTGCGGGATCCTTCACCTTGCTGAGCCGTTCCCATCCCTCAGCGCCAGGGGCCTTGAAGTCGAACTTGACAGCATCGATAACCGGTCCCACGTAGTCGAGCGCATCCTCGGTGATGTACCCGGCCGTGATGAACGCCGTATAGAGGCCCGCCACTTTGAAGGCCAGGCAGACATCATGCACATACTCGATCCAGACGACGGGGTCATTGTAGGTGAACGCGACGCCGGCCAGTTTATGCTTCTTCGCCATAGCCACGGCATCGGCAGGGGAGAGTTCGGGAAGGCGGGCGGTCTCGGTACGCGGGCTCGCGTGCGAGATCTGCCAGTTCTGGCAACCAGAGCACAGCACGTTACAACCGTGACACCCGAGAGACAGAGCGCGCGTGCCGGGATGAAAATGGAACAGCGGCTTCTTCTCGATCTCGTCGCTGATGATGCTCGCCGGCCGGCCATAGGTGAGACTCACCAGTCCGCCTCCGCGAGCCCCCCGAGCCCTGCACACACCTTCACCGCCCTCTCGGATGGTGCAGTGATGCGGACACACCGTGCACCGCACCTTGCCCTCCCCGGCAGGCTCCCCAAAGAGAGCGGCGACTTCGGTGGGGCCTGTGCCCTGAGGCGGGCGAGGAGAGTCGTGGTGGTGCTGATAGCTCATAGGCGGGTGCGAAGTATAGCAGCGCACAAGTCTGGCGGAACAGCACGAAAGTTAGACAGAGCAGCCAAATCATGATATCAATGCGCGTTGGCGTATTGTCACACAGGGGTATTTCGACGAGGCGGCCACAGAAGGCCGACCTCGGACAACATCAGGAGGTACGAAGTTGAAGAAGAACAGTGTCATCTGGATCGCGCTACTGGCCTTGGCGCTGGTCCTCGCCCTGGGCATAGCGGCCTGCGGCGGCGATGATGAGACCACTACCACAGCGGCCGAATCGACCGACACCACGGCTGCCGAGGAAGCCGGGCTGAACCCGACCGGTCCCGCTGCCGAAGCCGCGGACGAAGCCGTCGCGGCGGTCACCAAGTCCGACGCTATTGAAACGCCGCAGACCCTCAAGGAAGGGTTCCTGCAGGCAGGCTCCGATACCGCGTTCCCGCCCATGGAATTCTCAGACGGTGCGGGCGGCTACATCGGCTTCGACGTCGACTTGTGCGCCGCCATCGCCAAGAAGATGGGCGTGGAGTTGGAGGTTGTCTCCACAGCTTGGGACGGCATCATCCCGAACCTCATGGGTGACCGCTTCGACATCATCATGTCGGCCATGAGCATCACTCCAGAGCGGGAAGAGCAGATCAACTTCACTGATCCCTACCTGCCCGGCATCCTCGCGATTTCCGCTCCCAAGGATGCCCCTGTGGCAGAGGCCGCCGAGTTGGAAGGCAAGGTCGTGGGCGTGCAGGTCGACACCACCGGCCAGTTTGCGGTCGAAGAGATCGCAGGCGTCAAGGAGATCAAGAAGTATGGCACCATCCTCGAGGCTTTCATGGACATGGACGCCGGCCGGGTGGAAGCTGTAGTCAATGACGAGCCTGTGAACGCGTACGTCATCGCCACCAACACGTCCTACAACGAGAAGTTCGCCAACACCGGCGGCATCGTGACGGACAACAGCTACGGGTACGCCATCAAGAAGGAGAACACCGCTCTGCAGGCGGCGATGAATATCGCTCTGCAAGAA
Organism: uncultured Actinomycetes bacterium; assembly: GCA_963816155.1. Classification (GTDB taxonomy): domain Bacteria; phylum Actinomycetota; class Thermoleophilia; order RBG-16-64-13; family RBG-16-64-13; genus JAXGXJ01. The sequence goes on from CAWFJE010000009.1 coordinate 31,532, forward strand.
CTGCGTGACGAAGGCGTGTACCAGAAGCTTCTCGACAAGTGGGGGCTGACCGGTAACTGATCGGGCGCCCAGAGTAGTCGACATCAACGAACACCTCGCGGCAAGAGCAACACGGAGGGCCGAAGCTGACGCTTCGGCCCTCCGTGTTCTCCAGACAGTGCCGGCGGGTATGGCAAGCAGCGCGTAGGGGGTAGCATGGGCGATCTGGCGAGTGCCTTCTTCGATCCAGAGATATTCAAGGAGTCTATCTGGCTCCTGGTTAAGACCCTTCCCGTGGTCATCGAGGTGCTCGTTTTCGGGGTCATCTTCTCCTATGCCTGGGGCTTGGTGCTGGCTCTGATCCGGCTATCCCGCTTCAAGACCCTTCGGTGGCTCAGCGGGGCCTATATCGACTTCTTCCGCGGGCTACCGCTGCTGCTGCTGCTGATCTTCATCTACTCAGGCCTGGCCATCGCCGGCATCAGGCTGACCTCGCTGATGTCGGCCGTCCTTGCGCTGACCTTGTGCTACGGAGCCTACTCTGCGGAGATATTCCGGGCGGGCATCCAGGCCATACCAAAGGGCCAGACGGAAGCCGCGCACTCCCTGGGCATGACCACGGGGCAGACCATGCGCTACGTGATTGTCCCTCAAGCCGTCAAGCTGGTGATACCGCCCCTGACCAATGAGTTCATCGCCATGATCAAGGACACGGCACTCCTTTCCGTTATCGCGGTGCCGGAGATCCTGTTCACTGCCAAAGAGAAGATGGGGGTGGTCGCCAATCCGACTCCCCTCACCGTCGCGGCCATCATCTACGTCCTCTTCACTATCCCTCTGATCAGACTCGCGTCCAGACTGGAGAAGCGGGGTGGGAGGCGACCGGTCGCCGCTGCGACACCGGAAGTGGAGATCCCGCATGGGGGTGAGATGCATTGAGCGCCATGATCGAACTCATCGGGGTGCACAAGTCCTTTGACCACCTCAAGGTGCTGCGGGGCGTCGACCTGACCGTAGTGAAGAAGGAAGTGGTGGTAGTCATCGGGCCGTCAGGGTCGGGCAAATCGACCATGCTGCGCTGCATCAACGGTCTCGAACACATCCAGCAGGGCAAGGTCATCATCGAAGGTGAGGACCTCCACGGCCCCAAGACCGATCCCAACAAGATCCGGCAGAAGATCGGCATGGTGTTCCAGAGCTTCAATCTCTTCCCGCACAAGAACGTACTGCAGAACATCATGCTGGCGCCCATGAAGGTACAGAAGAAGCCTAAGCGCGAGGTCGAGACCATAGCCCGCGACCTGCTCGACAAGGTAGGCCTGGCCGAAAAAGCCCTATCCCTACCAGAGGAACTGTCCGGCGGTCAGCAGCAGCGGGTGGCAATCGCCCGGGCACTCGCCATGCAGCCGGACATGATGCTCTTCGATGAGGTCACCTCAGCTCTCGACCCGGAACTTGTCGCTGAGGTCCTCGGGGTCATGCAGCAACTCGCCGAGGCCGGGATGACGATGGTTGTGGTCACCCACGAGATGGGCTTCGCGCGCGAAGTGGGCACCAGACTGGTGTTCATGGATGGTGGAGTGGTGGTCGAAGAGGGCGACCCGCGCGAGATGATCACCGATCCCAAAGAGCCCCGCACACAGAAGTTCCTCGGCATGGTTCTGTAGCCGCCGAGCACCCTCCCCGCCCTCTGCCCGGCTCGCCCTCAGACTTCCTTCGAATCCCCCGCGGCGTCGACGGGTGAAGCCTCGTCGCTCCCGCCGCGCGCGCCCCTGCGGCGCGAGAAGAGTCCGCGCACGAAGTGGTAGAACGCCGGCAGCACGGACAGAGCGATGATACCGATGACCAGGTACTCGAGGTTCTTGGCCACGAACGGTATGTTGCCGAACAGGTACCCGGAGGTCACGAAAAGACCGATCCAGGCGGCTGCCCCGAGCACGTTGTAGGCTACGAAACGATATATCTCCATCCGTGAGATACCGGCCACGAAGGGGGCAAAAGTCCGTATGAAGGGGAAGAACCGCGCCAGGGAGATGGTCTTGCCCCCGTGCCGCTCGAAGAACGTGTCGGTTGACTGGATATACTCGGGTTTGATCACTCGGGAGAATCGACCGGAGTCGAGGATGCGCCGACCCCAGTTGCGTCCGATCAGGTAGTTGATGAAATCCCCCAACACGGCGGCAGCGAAGAGGATGACGTAGAGAACCCACACGTTGAGTCCGCCACCCGATACCGCCGCCAGAGCGCCGGCGGCAAAGAGGAGGGAGTCGCCCGGCAAGAAGGGCGTGACGACCAGGCCCGTCTCCATGAAGATGACCAGGAAGAGCAGCGCGTAGATCCAGGGTCCGTACTGCGTGACCCAGTCCTGGAGCACGACATCGAGATTGAGGAAGAGATTGGTCAGAAACTCCATGTGCTCACAGGGTCGAAGTATGGGAGGCGGTCGCCTCCCATGTGGGAGTGTATTCTACAGCACCCCCTATTCGCTAGACATAAGGCCTGGCAGGCTGCTGAACAGCGAAGCCTTGGCCGCCTGGGCGGTCGAGGACGGGCGCGGATCCCCCCTTCGCGAAAGGCTCCCTCACCTCCGCCCTCCTTCCAGTCGCCCCTCATCCTGCAACCGCCCCCACGCGTACTCGAAGCATTCCCGCAGACGGTCCTCCAGTTCGTCGAACTGGTCGGCGGGCGGAAGCCCCTTCGACCTGTGACGCAGATCTTGTTCCACCTGTCCGACCAGATGGACGGTCTCATCGTCGAGACGGTGCATAAACTCGGCCGGGCCGAGCCGGGTAAGAAGAGCCGAGAGATACGCATAGCAGGTTGCAAAGGCCTGCGTGGGGTCGGCGATGCCCGGAGAACGCACTTCGCGATAGTAAGCCGTGAAGGCACGTTTGAGAGTCAGGCGCAGATTCTGCAGAGGATCCTCTGCTATCAACGAGTGTAGGCCACCTCATGCCAAGAGGGATGCGGGGGAGGCCCTATCTGGCGCGAGGGGTGTCCGGCCGGGTAGTAGACGAATGCGCACAACTCGTCGTCGAAGGCGACTTCCAATTGCGACTCCATGAGGCGCAGGTCCAGCCAAGCGCCCCGGAACACGAGCTCGCGCAGCCAATAGACCAGGCATTCTCCATGCAGCGTGAGCACCTGGTCGCCCTGCTGGAGGAGATACTCTCCCAGAGGGCTCACCGGATAGTCGATGCTGCCTCCGGCTACCAGTTGCACAAGGTCAGCGCACTCGTCGCTCTGCAGCGACCCCGTCTCCACCAGACCCAGCTCGGCAGCGGCCATCTCGACGCGCTGAGAGAAGTCGATGCTGTTGAACCCGTAGCGGAAGCTACGGAACTCAAGGATGTAGTCCTCGCCGGAAGAGTAGTTCGGATGGGTGTGACGGTTCTCGGGCGCCATGTGCATCCCCTAGAAATCGGAGCCGGATACCTGTGCGTATTCTAGCAACTGGAGCGAGAGTGCGCCGCGATTTCGTCAGCCGACCGCTACGGCCGGTCTGCTTGTCGCTTGCGAAGAGAGGACGCATAATGGGTCCATGGATTCCCTCTCGCGCTTCGCCCGTCATCAGCCGCGGACTCCGCGATCCAGACATGGACGCGCACGCCTGGCTCCTCCTGCTCGCGCCACATCCGTGTTCGCAGCGTTGTTGCTCATGCTCCTCCTTCCCCTGCTCATCATGCCGGCCGCTTGTGGGAAGCAGGCCACCGGCGATCCCGACGCCATCCTGGCTCAGGCCTCGACGGCCATGAAGGAGGTCGCCGGCTTCCATTTCGTCTACGAGGTCCACAAGCCATCGTCGGCCGAGCCCAGCAAGGGCCTCGACATCGCGCGCGTGACAGGCGACGTCAACTCCGAGGGCAGCATGCAGGCGGTCATCGACGTGACCCAGGGCGGCATCCCGCTGCAGCTGGAATTCGTGGTCGTGGGGGACACGCAGTACATCAAAGACCCGCTCTCGCAGAAGTGGACCCCCATCGCCATCGCGGACAGCCCGGTGGGAGATCTCAACCTCGGGCCGGGGATGATAGCCATTCTCGAACAGATCACGGACACCTCGTATGAGGGCCAAGAGAAGAAACAGGGTGCTCAGACCCACCACATCACGGGTCTGGTAGCCGCCGAGGACGTCGAGTCGATCGTCGGCGCGGTCAACGCCGCCGAGCCTTTCCCCACCGACCTCTGGGTGGGCGTGGAGGACAGCCTCGTGTACGAGGTGGAGCTCAGCGGGGCGGCTACGCCCAGTGAAGACCCGGATATCCGCCGCACCATCGTGCTTTCCAACCTCGACGAGTACGTAGAGATCAAGGCTCCGATCTAGACGTGTCCGACCAGGCGGCCACGCCCGAGGCCATGACCACCACAGTCTCTCGCGGGGCCATCCTCGCCATGGTCGCGCTGGGCGCGGCCGTTTTTGTTGCCGCCCTCGACCAGACCATGGTCCTCACGGTCATGCCTTCCATCATGCGCTCGCTCTACATCGACGTGCGCAACATCAACGACGCGGGCTGGATCATCACCGCGTATCTGCTCGGCTACACCATCGCCATGCCTCTCTTCGGGCGCTTGGCGGACGTGTACGGCAGGCGGCCCATGTTCATCCTCGCGCTGGGGCTGTTCCTGGTGGGAAGCGCCCTGTGCGTGTTCATCACACGCCTGGACCTCTTCGTCGCCGCTCGAGTCATCCAGGCGGCGGGGGGCGGGGCGCTGGTGCCCATCGCCATGGCCGCCGCCGCCGACATGTTCCCCGCGGCGCGGCGAGCGCTCGTACTGGGGATCGTGGGAGGGGCCGCGGAAGCCGGCGGTGTGCTCGGCCCCGTGTACGGGGCGTCGTTGGCCTCACTGTGGGATTGGCGGCTGATCTTCCTCGTCAACGTCCCCTTGTGCCTGTTCCTCATGGCCGTGTCCTGGCGCCTTCTCGACCCTTCGCGCGTGCGCACGGCTTCCGCGGAGGCTGGAGCAGTGGAGGGGGCCGCCGCGAAGCGCGGCCGCGTGGACTACGTCGGAGCGGCCCTGATGGCCTTGTCGTTGGCCGGCGTCACCATCGGTCTGGGCACGGGGACCCAGACGGTAGACACCACCTCTGCCACCACCACCCTGCCCGTGCGCTGGCCTTGGTTGGCCGTAAGCGTGGTCGCCTTCATCGCTTTCATCGTCTGGGAGACGCGGCAGAGCGAACCCCTCATCCGCCTGGAGTTCTTCAAGCGGGCGGGCTTCAGTGCGGCCAACATCGCCAACTTCCTTGTCGGCGCGGCGCTGATAATCGGCATGGTGGAGATCCCTCTGTACGCCTACACCCTCTTCGGGATGAGCGAGATCGAGGGCGGCCTCTTGCTCATCCGCCTTACGCTCATGATCCCCGTCGGGGCGGTCGCGGGCGGCTGGCTGGCCGACCTGGTGGGTTATCGCATCACGGCGGTGATTGGGTTCCTTATCGCCGCCGGCGGCTATTACCTCGTGAGCCAATGGCCGCTGGACCCCGGGCAGTGGGTCATGACCCGCGATCTGATCATCAGCGGTTTGGGCTTCGGTCTGGTCATCGCCCCCATCGGAGCGAGCGTGATCGCCTCAGTGGGATCTCTTTGGATGGCGACGGGATCTGCCCTCGTGACAGTCTCCCGCATGGTGGGGATGGTCGTGGGTCTGGCGGCTCTCAGTTCTTGGGGAGTGCAGCGCTTCAACTCCCTGGCGTCCCAAATCGAGATTCCCATCGTTCGACCGGCAGGACTCACGGACGCGGAGTGGCAGACCATGAAGGACGCGGCTTCGACCGCAACAAGGGCGGCCCTACACACAGTCTTCAGTGAGTTCTTCCTCATCGCTGCGATCATCGTGGCCATCGCCATCATACCGGCCCTCTTCCTCTACAGTCACCGAGTCAAGGGACAAGGGAAGATCCCCTTCTTGCCCCATTGACTCCTGGTCCGCCGCATAGCGCCCCCGCCGCGCCGAACGGCCCCTGCCGGGCTGGGACACTGTCCGGACCCTGGGCTAGAATGGCCCCAGTCAGAAGGAAGCGAAGGTGATGAAGGTGAACGACGATCAACTCGATCTGGGCGCTGCTTACGAAGCTCCCCGTGGAGACTATGGCCCCCGGAATGAGCCCGCCGGTAGTCAACCCCACAAGGGCGGACCCTCAAGCGAAAACGTCCGCCCAGACCCACTGGATGGCCGGCGCGCTCCTGCGGGCTCGGCGCCAGTGTCGACGCCGGCACCGGCCAGAGTCGCCGTCTGCGATCTGGTGCCGGGAACCGGCGTGCGGGGCGTGTATCTGTTGGCCTCCAAAGAGACCCGTACGACCAAGGCGGGCAAGCCCTTCTACAAGCTGCGCTTGAGCGACCGCACCGGCAACGTCGACTGCACCGTGTGGGAGACCGAATACGTGGAGACCGGCCTCGGTACCGGAGACCTCGTGCTCATCAATGGCCGAGTGACAGAGTATCTGGGCAAGGCCCAGGTCGAGGCCACAGCAGTCAAGGCCGCTCCCCCAGGGGCCGCCGGCCCTCGAGACTTCCTGCCCGCTACCTACCGTGACGTCGAGGAGTTGAAGGGCTTTCTACAGTTCCACGTGGGATCTGTGTATGACCGCGACTACAGCGCCCTCCTCGGAGTGATCTTCGGTGACGAGGCCTTCCTCGACATCTTCAGCACGGCCCCAGCCGCGAAGCTCTTCCACCACGCCTATCTCGGTGGTCTACTCGAACATACCGTCGCCGTGGCCGAGATGTGCGATTTCGTCTCCCAGCAGTACGCGCGTGTCGATCGCGACTTACTCCTCACCGCCGCCCTCCTCCATGACATCGGCAAGACCCAGGAACTCTCGTTCGACGTGGCCATCGATTACACCGACGCCGGACGCTTCCTGGGGCACGTCATCCAGGGCGTCACCTTCGTGGCCGAGCGCGCAGGGAGGTTACCCGCATTCCCCGAGGAAAAACTCCAGTTGCTGCTGCACTGCATAGTCAGCCACCACGGCGAATTGGAGTGGGGCTCACCCAAGCGACCCAAGACCATCGAGGCCCTCATCCTGCACCACATCGACAATCTTGATGCCAAGGTCAAGGGTTTCTTGGAGATCGTGGAGGGATCGCGCGACGCGGATTGGACCGATCTGCGCAACCTCTTCCGCAGACCGCTCCACGTCCCCCGAGCCGCCCACCAAGAAGAAGACTTCCTACCGCCGGCCGAAGACGGGAGACCACGCTAGGCCGGACCTGCCGCGCTGGCAGATGGCCGCGGCCACCGATCAGTCGATGTTCTCGCCGAGTATCTTGTCGATCTTGGCGGCGATCTCAGCCTCGGTGTCCGCCGGGCTCTGGCCGGATGCTGGAGCCTCAGCCACGCCGGCCCCCGCCACCGCGTCGAATTCTGCTACCGAGCCGGCATCCGGGACATCGCCCACATCGGTCACGCGCGCGTCGACAGCCTTGGCCTTGAGACGGTTGCGGGTCTCTTCGACGCGCGCTCGCATGGCATCAAAGCTGAGACTGGTCTCGAGTTCCTCTGGGCTCGGCCGGGGTACCTCTTCCGACGCCTGGCGGGCTGATTCCATCCGAGACCTCAGGTCGTCAGGCTCGGCCTCGATGGCGGCGCCGTCCACCCGTACTCCGAGATCCGCATAGAGGGAGTCGTCGACAGGCTGGATTTCGATTGCTGGAGACGATCCCTCCGTCTCCTCGAGAACAGCGTCCAGTATGTCCGCATCAAAGGATACGCCGGGCGAGGGGGGCACTTCGGGCACGCGCGGTGGCACCTCGGGCGGCACCACGGGCACGCGAGGCGGGACCACGACTTCGTCGGGCGAACCCACCAGAGGTGATGAAGCATCAGACCCCTGAGAAGGCATGGCAAAAGGCTCCTCCAGCTCCTGACGGATCCGGCGACGACTCTCCTCTATGCGCAGCCTCAGATCCTCGGCACTTATCGGAGGCTTCCCGACGCCCGGGCCCGCCTCGGGGAGGGATGAACCCGGGGCGATGGGTGGCACAGACTCCGGCTCCCGCTCCTCCAGCCCGGGCTCCGGCGACGGCATGGGCTCTTCTGAGCGCTCTATGACCGCCGAGCCGGTATCGGTGTCCGCCCCCTCTAAGGGAGCCCAGTCAAACTGGGAGTAGGTCCGGTCGTCCACTTCCTCGCCTATGGACGGCCAGCCTTCTGTCGACTCCCACTCGCGGATCGACAACGAATCGGCGGCTTCGCTGGGCAGGTCTTCCGGTCCCTGCGCGAGATCCTCCGCTTCCGCGGGAGGAGCGAACGGCTCAGCGGAGCGTTCGGCGGTCCCAACAGATCCGGTTGCTTCGGCCGCAGCGACCGATGAGATCAATCCGGCCAAAGGGTCTCGATCGGCCATTCGGGGGTGATCCTGGATGAGGTCGGTGGCTGGCATGCGCTCGCCACATGGCTGTACGGGCTTCTTCCAACTAGTCCCGCCGCGCAATCGTGAGAGGAAGAATCCCAGGACGGCACCGATGACGCCTCCCAGGAGAAACCTCATCAAACCACCCATGTCCAACGTCCTCCTTCGCAGCCTATGTACATCATGTGCCCGGTCTAGATGAATTCGACGCCCGTCTCCCCCTGCCTGCTCAGGCAAGAACGTGACCTCAGACCGTCGCTGCGACTCCGAAAGAAGTCACGGAAGCGAATCTCCTCGTCAGCCCTGCTCGCCTTGGCGCCTCAGACTGCGCATCTTCCCCAAGAAGTCCCGGACACGGACCTCGGCTCCATTCGCGGTAGGTTGGTAGAATTCCCGATCCTGCAAGTCCCGAGGCAGGTACTGCTGGCTACCATAGCCGCCTTCATCGTGCGGGTACTCGTATCCTACACCGTGGCCGAGATCCTTTGCACCCCTGTAGCCGGTGCTGCGCAGTGATGCCGGCGGAGAGAGCGCCCCGTGCTGTTCGACTTCTCGGAGCGCAGCGCTGATGCCAGCGTACGAGGCATTGGACTTGGGAACGCAGCTCAGGTAGGTCACGCCGTGAGCCAGATTGATACGGCATTCGGGCAGTCCCACGAACTCCACGGCCCGCGATACCGCCACGGCCACCTCCAAGGCCCGTGGATCGGCGTTGCCGATATCCTCTGACGCGAAGATGACCATACGCCGGGCGATGAACTTGGGGTCCTCTCCCCCCGTGAGCATCACCGCCAGGTAGTAGAGCGCCGCGTCGGGATCCGACCCCCTCATGCTCTTGATGAAGGCGGAGATAACATCGTAGTGGGCATCCGCATCCTTGTCGTAGAGCACTAACTTGCGCTGAGCCGCCTCTTCCACCGTGGCAACATCGAGAGGATCGACTCCCTTCGCCTCAGCGAGGACCAGCGAACGCTCCAGAATGCTGAGCGACCGCCGGGCGTCGCCCAGGCCGGCAGACGCGATGAGGTCGAGGACCTCGTCCGGCTGCGGTCTTCCCGCACCGTCTTCCAAGGCGCGATCGAGCAGCGTCCTTACAGCGTCGGGAGCCAGAGGCTCGAAGCGGTAGAGTTCGCAGCGCGAGATGAGGGCGGGGATGACTTCGAAGTAGGGATTCTCTGTGGACGCTCCTATGAGCGTGACCACGCCGTCCTCCACCGCGTGGAGCAGAGCGTCCTGTTGCGCCTTCGAGAAGCGATGGATCTCGTCGATGAAGAGGACCGTGTGGCGGCCGTTCTCAGCCCGGGCGTGAGCCGCCCTTTCGATGACCCTCCGCACCTCGGCCACTCCGGAACTCACGGCTGAGAGCTCTTGGTAGAGCGAGCCGGTCTGCCGCGCAACCAGCCTGGCCACCGTGGTCTTGCCCGTGCCCGGAGGCCCGAAGAAGATCATGGAGCCGACCGTCGCGGTTTCGATAGCGATGCGCAGAGGAGCTCCGGGACCAAGCAGATGCTGCTGCCCGACCACCTCCTCCAAGCGCTGGGGCCGCATCCGCGCGGCCAGCGGTCCCCGCTCCGCCAAGTCGGCCTCCAAGCCGGCGCTGAAGAGATCGGGTTCCATGGCGTCCCGGCTCAGATTCCTCAGCCCCCGTTGTAGGAACCCATGTCGAGATACTTCTGACGGCGCAGACGCAGACGCTCCTGGGGGTCGAGCCTCTCGAGTTCGTTCAGAGCCAGTTGGATCTCGTGCGCAACGCGTCGGACGGTGGCGCGGGAGTCGGCGTGGGCTCCGCCCTCAGGCTCGGGAATGACGGCGTCGATGAGATGAGACTCCATCAGGTCTGAGGCGAGCAAACGAAGAGCGTCGGCAGCCCGGGGCGCTTCGGCCGCGTCGCGCCAGAGAAGGGCCGCACATCCCTCGGGAGAGATGACGGAATAGACGGAGTTCTCCAGCATGAAGACTCGGTCGGTCACCCCTAGAGCCAGTGCCCCGCCGGACCCGCCCTCGCCGATGACGACCGCGACCGTCGGAACACGCAGATTGGCGAATGCTTCGATGCTGCGGGCGATGGCTCCGGCCTGCCCTCCCTCTTCCGCTTCCTTCCCCGGATACGCGCCCGGAGTGTCGATCAGGGTCACCACGGGCAGCCCGAACTTCTCCGCCAGCCGAGCCAGGCGCACGCCCTTGCGGTAGCCCTCGGGCCGGGCCATGCCGAAGGTGTGCTCCTGACGCTCCTTGAGCGTATGCCCCTTCTGGTGGCCGATGAGGACGATACGTCTCTTCCCCAGCGTCGCGAAGCCCCCGACAATAGCCCTGTCATCGCCGTGCAGCCGGTCGCCGCGTAGCTCCAGGAAGTCGGGGAAAGCCAGGGCGACATAGTCCAGGGTCTGGGGCCGATCCTGGTGCCGGGCCAACTGCACTGCTTTCCATGCAGCCCCTGAGGGATCGGGCGAACGTAGGGACCGAAGTCGATCCTGGATCTTCCGTATCTCCTCCGTGTAGTTCACCCCGGGGAGTGACGGAAGGTTGCGCAATTCCTGCAGTCGTTGCACCAGACGCAATGCCTCCGCTTGATACGACCGGCTGAGGGAAGAGGCCTTATCCTCCTGCTGATTCAACGGCTACACCGCCCTCCAGGAACATCAGACAGTTCGCGAGCACCTCTTTGAGCCGCCTGCGGTCCACGACCATGTCCACCTGGCCGTGACTCAGTTGCGACTCCGACGAACCGAAGTCGGCGGGCAACCTCTCCCTGGTCGTCTGTTCGATGACGCGCGCTCCTGCAAAGCGCATCACCGCACCGGGCTCGGCGAGGATGACGTCGGCCACGGTGGCGAAGCTGGCTAGCACACCCCCGGTGGTGGGATGAGTGAGAACGGTCACGAAGGGGAGCCCCGCTTCACCCAGGGCCTGCACAGCCACCACGGTCTTGGCCATCTGCATGAGCGAGAGCAACCCCTCCTGCATGCGGGCTCCTCCGGAAGCTGCCACAACGACCAATGGGCATCGGCGCTCGAGAGCTGCCTGCGCGGCCCGCCGGAAGACCTCCCCGGCCACCGAGCCCATCGACCCGCCCATGAAACGAAAGTCCATCACCCCCAAGACAACCGGCTTTCCTCTCACTTCGCAGACCACGGCGGCCAGTGACTCGGCCAGACCTGTCTGCAGCTGTGCCTCGGAGACCCGTTCGGGATACGGCCGCAAGTCGAAGAACGCGAGCGGATCCCCAGGCCGGATCCCCTCGGCGATGAAGCTCACCGTATCCTTGTCGGCCAACTGAGCGATGCGCGCGGGAGTGGTGACCAGGAAGTGATAGCCACACCGGGGGCACACCCGCTGCTCGGCTTCCAACTCGGCTGTGGGAATGAATGCCTTGCACTTCTTGCAGTGCTCACCTTCGCTCCCGGGTGCAGCCGGAGGCTCCTTCTTGGTGACCTGTACGGTTACGTACTTAGCCATGGCACCTCAGCGGTGTCGTCGTGGAGTCGTCGCCGCGGCCAACACCGCGGCTTGTCCCCTTCGTCCTCTACCCGTGCCAGGCCCGGAAGACGATCGCGGCGTTGTGTCCTCCGAAACCGAAGCTGTTGGACATGGCCACCTCGACGGAAGCCTCGCGCGCCACGTTGGGCACGTAGTCGAGGTCGCACAAGGGATCGGGGTCATCCAGATTGATGGTCGGGGGCACTTTGCCGGCCTCCATTGCTAGAACAGTCGCAGCCGCTTCGAGACCGCCCGCGGCACCGAGACAGTGCCCGAAGATACTCTTGGTGGAGCTGATCATCACCCTGGTGGCATGTTCGCCGAGGGCCAGCTTTATGGCCCTCGTCTCCATGGCATCACCCAAGGGCGTGGACGTACCGTGGGCATTGATGTAGTCCACATCGGCCGGCTCGAGGCAGGCGTCATGCACGGCCCTCTGCATGGCAAGAGCAGCCGGCTCGCCCGTCTCGTCGGGCTCGGTGAGGTGATAAGCATCTGCGGTCATGCCGTAGCCCACCATCTCAGCATAGATGTGGGCGCCGCGGCCAAGCGCGTGTTCCAATTCCTCCAGGACCAGCACCCCGCTCCCTTCGCCCATCACGAAACCATCGCGGCCGGCGTCGAACGGTCTGCTCGCCCTCTGCGGTTCGTCGTTGCGCGTCGAGAGAGCACGAGCAGCAGCAAAGGCCCCCATGCCCACCTGGTTGACCGCCGCCTCGGCTCCTCCGGCCAGCATGGCCGTCGCGTCGCCGCGTCGGATGAGGGCGAAGGCGTCACCGAGCGCGTTGGTGCCCGCGGCGCATGCAGTGCAGGTGGCGTTCACCGGTCCCTTCAGGCCGAGGGCCACTGAGCTCATGGCCGAGGCCATGTTGGGGATCATCATGGGGATGAAGAAGGGGCTGAGACGAGTGGGGCCCTTCTCCAACAGCACACTGGTCTGCTGGAAGAAGGTGTCGAGCCCACCTACCCCCGACCCGATCAAAGCACCCACGGCGTAGGGATCCTCATCTACCGGATAGCCGGAGTCGGTAAGCGCCAAGGTGGCCGCGGTCACGCCGTACTGCGCGTAGCGATCGAGGCGCTTGGCCATCTTCTTGTCGATGAAATCGGTGGCGTCGAAGTCCCGTACCTCACCGGCGATCTTGACAGGGTAGTCCGTAGTGTCGAAGCGGGAGACCGAGACGATACCTGAGCGTCCGGCAAGCAGCGCGTCGAGAAACGGCGCCTTGCCGATGCCGATGGGGGAGACCACTCCGATACCGGTCACGGCCACGCGCTTCAGTTCGATCGTCCTCTTCACGTCACTCACCGCGAACCTCCCGCGTACCTATATGCCCAGTCCGCCGTCGACCGGCAGGACGATCCCTGTGATGTACGAGGAGTCGTCGCAGGCCAGGAAGGCCACCGCGGCCGCGACCACGTCCGGTCCCCCGATGCGCCCAAGCGGGATCTGGTCCGTGAGCGCCTTGCGCGACGGCTCGGGAAGAGCGGCCGTCATGTCGGTCTCGATGTAGCCGGGGGCGATCGCGTTCACCCGCACGTTCCTCGAAGCCACTTCCCGCGCCAGCGACTTGGTCAGACCGATCATTCCGGCCTTGGCGGCCGAGTAATTGACCTGGCCGGCATTGCCCCGCCTGCCCACGACACTCGAGATGCCGATGATGGAGCCGCGGCGACGCTTGATCATGCCGCGCAAGACCGCCTTGCTCATGAGGAAGGCGCCCTTGAGGTTGACCGTGAGCACGGCGTCCCAGTCTGCTTCACTCATGACCAAGGCCAGATTGTCACGTGTGATGCCGGCGTTGTTGACGAGGATGTCGATCGGTCCCAGGGCGGCCTCCACGGCCGCGACCGCAGAGCGCGCGTCATCTTCCCGAGAGATGTCGGCCTTGAAGAAAGCGGCGGCCCTGCCGGTCACTTCCTCCACCTCCCGAGCCGTATCGTCTCCACTGTCCATGAGGTCGACGATCCCGACTTTGGCTCCATCCGCGGCAAGACGGAAAGCGATGGCTTTGCCGATACCTCTGGCGCCGCCGGTGATCAAAGCTACCCTGCCCTCCAGGGGCAGGCTGTTGTCCGTCATGATCGCTCTCCTTCTGGTCTCCCAGAGTCTACTGCCAAGACGGCCTCCAGTGCCTTCTCCAGACTACCGGCGTCGGCGGTCGCCGCCGCCGGAACCTGCTTGGCTATCCTCTTGAGCAGTCCACACAATACCGCCCCCGGACCGACCTCGAGCGCCCAGGTGGGGGCGTCGGGACCGTTCACTACCGCCTCCATGCTCTGCGCGAACCTCACGGGTGAGACCAACTGCCGCGCGAGCACCTCCGCCAGTTCTCCGCTTGCAGGGTAGCGCACTTCAGTGGTGGAGAAGAATGAGGTCCCGCGCGCGGGACCATCCGTGAACGTGACCTTCGCCAAAGCGCGGGAGAGGTTTTCCGCCGCCCCGGACATGAAGGGGGTGTGAAAAGCCCCGGAGACAGGCAAGGGCAACACTCGCTTTGCGCCCTGCTCGCGAGCGGCGTCGCCCGCCGCCCGCACGGCGGCGGGCGACCCCGAGACCACCACCTGGCCGGGAGAGTTGTAGTTCGCTGTCCACACCTCCCCCAAGGAGACACAGATCTCGTCGACCGTCTCCCCGTCCAAGCCGATGATGGCCGCCATAGCACCCTCGCGCTCTTCGCCGCAGGCCTGCATAGCCCGCCCCCGCACGTCGACCACCCGCAGGGCGTCGGCGAAGCTCATGTGGCCGATGGCCACAAGGGCCGAGTACTCGCCCAACGAATGCCCCGCAGCGATGGCGAACGTGAGACCTTCTTGTTGGAGAAGCCGCCAGGTAGCCACGCTGCACGTCAGAATGGTGAGTTGGGTCCGGTCGGTGCGTGTCAGTTCTTCCATGGTTCCGTAGCGACAGAGTGCGCCGATGTCCCACCCAAGGACGTCGCCTGCTTCTGCGAAAGTCTCCCTCGCCGTGGGGAACCCCCAGAGGTGTTCAGCCATACCCGGTGACTGGCTTCCCTGGCCGGGGAAGAGCAGCAGCAGGGAACACATCAGCCCTCACCTCCCTGCGCGGCATCGCCGGCGCAGCCGGCCCTCGGGACGGTCTGCGTCCATTCCAGGAGACAGGCCCCCCACGCGAGCCCGGCTCCGAACCCCATGAGCAGCACCAGATCGCCCTCCTCGAGCCTGCCTTCCGCCCGCGCCTCGCTGAGGCAGAGGGGTATGGAGGCGCATGACGTGTTGCCGTAACGCTGGAGATTCGTGTAGACGTCCTCCGCAGCCATCCCCAGCTTCTTAACGGCCATATCGATGATGCGCAGATTGGCCTGATGGGGCACGAACAGGTCCACCTCGCTCACGTTGCGCCCGCAGCCGGCCAGTACACGACTCACCGAGTGGGAGACGACTCTGGTCGCGAATCTGTAGACCTCGCGACCGTTCATCTTGAGATAGTGCATCCGCCCCGACACGGTCTCGTGAGAGGCCGGGAGGCGAGACCCGCCGGCGGGGACGGTGAGAAACTGCCCCCCCGAGCCGTCGCTACCCAGATCGAAGCCCAGGATCCCGGCCGGCGCGCGTCCCGGACCACCGACCACTGAGTCCCCCTCCGACGCCGTGGGACCGAGCGGCGACACCACCACCGCTCCCGCTCCGTCGCCGAACAAGATGGCCGTGGAACGATCCTCGGGGTCGATGATGCGAGAGATGGCTTCCGCTCCCACGATCAGAACGTGCTCGTGCATGCCGCTCGCCACCGCTCCGGAAGCCATGGCCAGACCGTAGACGAATCCACTGCAGCCGGCCGAGATATCGAAGGCGCCTGCGCCCGAACAACCCAGTTCGTAGGCTACGCGCGAGGCCATGGCCGGCATCATCTGATCGGGGGAGATGCTGGCTGTGATGACAAGGTCGATGTCCTCGGGCGACAGACCCGCATCCCGAAGGGCTTCGCGACCGGCCTCGATGCCCAAGTCCGACGCGTTGACCCCTGACGGAACCACCCGTCGCTCACGGATGCCTGTACGCTGCCGGATCCACTCGTCTGACGTGTCGAGCACCAGGGAGAGGTCGTCGTTCGTCACCACGGGCTCGGGAAGGCACGTCCCCAGCCCGGCGATGGTCACAGGTCTCCCTATCAGAGGCACCGGGCTAGCAGGCTGCCGAGAAGCGAAGCCTTCAGGGTCGAGCATCGATCAGCGATCTACGAGTGCGAATGTGAGCGTGCCGCTGCAGACCAGGGTGGAATCAACGTACGCCTTCCCCTCACCCTTGCCGATGGGCCCGCGACTGGCGCCCAGCCTGGTCTCGAGACGCAGGGTCTGGCCGGGGAGTACCGGGCGTTTGAAGCGGACGTTGTCCACGCCGGCGAACAGGACGAGTTTGTCCCGCGCCTCGGGGACGCTGAGAAGAGCCACACAGCCCGCCTGCGCAAGAGCCTCGAGCTGAAGGACACCGGGGAAGACGGGGTAGCCGGGAAAATGGCCTCTGAAGACGTCCTCTGTCTCCAGGATGTCCTTCTCAGCAACAGCGTACTCGCCCGGCACCAACTCGACCACCCGGTCCAAGAGGAGAAAGGGCTCCCTGTGCGGGATTATCGCTTCGATCTGGTTCCTGTCCAACATGTCGTCCTCACCGTCCTCGTGTCCCCTCGCCGGGCGACAGTGCCAGCAGGCCGCCGAAAAACGTAGCCCTGGCCCCCGGAGCCCACCGGCCTGGCGGCGAAGCATCATTCTCGGGCAGCCTGCTAGTATTGTCCAAGATGAGTCTGGCCTTTTCAAGGATTCCCTCCCTCGTGGGGGACAGAGCCCCTGGCCGGCTGCTGAAAAGCGAAGCCTTGGCCGCCTGGGCGCACCTTCCGGGACGCGCACTCATGCGGCGAAGCGTCATTGTTCAGCAGCCTCCGAGCTGATGCAGTTGCAGCTCTCGCTGGCGGTGGCGAATAGGCTCCACGAGACCATATTGGTGCGCGGAGAGCCTATCGACGCCCTGGAAGCGACATCTCTTCTCACCGCCTCCTCCGGATGCCCTGCCTCACTGTGCCGGGATATCTTGAGCATCCTCGTCAGCCAGGACCGGCGTTTCTGCCTGGTCGACACCGACCTCGGCCTGGAGGCCGGCCGAGGAGGAGAAGACGTGGCGTCTGCCCCGGAAGCCCCACCCCGTGTCTCCCTCCGGCACTGGGAGCCGTATGATCCTGACCTGGCCGAAGTGCCCTTCGTAGCCCTCGACCTGGAGACCACCGGGGCCCGCCCGGGCGCAGGCAAGATCACCGAGATCGGCATGGTGCGGTTCGAGGGCTTCCGCGAGATAGGACGACTGAGTAGTCTCGTGAACCCGATGCGTCCCATCCCCCGCATGATCACCGCGATAACGGGCATCAGCCAGAAGATGGTGGCCAACGCACCGCGCATCGAGGAGCTCATGCCCGACATCCTGGCGTTTCTCGAGGGAGCCGTGGTGGTGGCTCACAACGCCGCCTTCGACGTAGGCTTCCTCAACTACGAGTTACGGCGACTCAGAAGCCGCGAACTGGGGGACGGGGCGATCGACACATTGATGCTCTCCCGAGCCCTGGCCCCCGGCCTGCCCAACTACAAGCTTGGCACCGTGGCCGAAGCTCTCGGGTCACCCGTCTCTGCCTGCCATCGGGCACTCGCCGATGCCGAGGCCGC
Organism: uncultured Actinomycetes bacterium; assembly: GCA_963816155.1. GTDB lineage: Bacteria > Actinomycetota > Thermoleophilia > RBG-16-64-13 > RBG-16-64-13 > JAXGXJ01. The sequence goes on from CAWFJE010000009.1 coordinate 49,016, forward strand.
AGGCTATGTCTTCCTTACTCTCATGGCTCGGCTGCGCGAGCAGGGCGTCACCCGACTGAGCGAGGCGCGCGCCTACACAGTCGCATCAACGCGCGCGGCAACCGAGAAGCTCGCACTCACGCGCGACATCCCCGACGGTCCAGGTATCTACACCTTTGTCGATGGCGGCGAGAGGGTCGTCTTTGTGGGACGAGCGGACAGGCTGAGGGAGGAGGTTCGCGCTCACTTCGTGGGCCGCCCCCCGACGGCCCGCAAGATGCGACAGGCCGTGCGTGCGGTCGATCGGATCGACTGGGAAGACACCTGCACATCCCTAGAGGCGGCCATCCGGGAGCAGCAACTGATCCTCGAACACCGTCCTGCATGCAACCAGCACGGTGTCCGGCCGGAGAGCTACGCGTACCTCAAGGTGCGGGACTCCGGCCCAGGTCTCTGTCTGTACGTCAGCAATCGGCCGCCGAACAGCCTCTGCGGCGATCCGGGCGGGCGAAAGAAGGGACACTCCCCCTTGGCCCTTGGGCCTTTCCGACAGCGCGCACGACTCACCGCCGCCCTCGATCTTCTTCAGCGCAGCTATCCCATACGTCGTTGCCCTCGGCACCCAGAGGAGCGCCCTTGCGCCAGAGGCCTGGCCGGGGAGTGCCTCCGACCCTGTCTGGGAGATATCGCGGTGCGTGAAGAGCACGACGCTCTTGTGCGGCATCTGATCGACTGGCTCATCGGCCGCTCCAACGGAGAGGGCCTCGACCCAGTGCAGCGGGCCGGGGACTTGGCCTGGCAGCTCTCTCACAGCCAGAAACACGATGACGCCGAACGAACCAGGGAGGCTCTGGATAGCCTTATCGGTATCAGGCGCTCATACCACGCCCTGGCCGAGGCCTGCTCGCTCCGTTTCGCCACACTCTCAAAGGTCGACAGCAACGGAGACAGCCCGACAATCAGGCTGAGCGTGGTATGGAACGGCCGGCTGCAGACGCCGGTCTCGCTCGGCGCGACCACCACGGAAGCGGATATCACCAGGGCGCTGGCGGGTTGCCTGGCGTCATGTCAGGTCGACCCCCACTCGACCGTTCCTGTCGCGGTGTGCCAGCATGAGGTCGACGAGTTGCTTGCCGTGCGCCGTTGGCTCAAGGAGCCCGACAGGCCACTCACGATACAACTCACCAAGGCCGGCACGACCCGCGCGCGGCTGGATATCTGGAAATCTCAGTTGGCGAACGCGACCCTTCGCATGTTCGAAGAATCGGCCCCCTGACCGAGGTGACCCTCTAAACGGACGCTACCGCCGTCTTAGGAAGCTGAATACCTTTGGCCCTCATCACCGCCGTCAGAAGACTCCTGTCGATCTTGCCTTTGTAGATCGGGATGCCTTCCTTGACGCAGAGCTGGATGACTTCGTGGGTCTCGGTCCCCATCTCGTCCGCCAGTTCTTCGGGGGTGAAGTGGTTGGCCATGAGATCTCCTTTCAGGGCGAAAGACCTACCAGAAACGCCAATAAAAAAACCCAGCAGCACACGCTGCTAGGCCCGTTCGAGGGATTCTGCCAACGACCAGAGGTATCCGTTTTCCGTCACCTCCGAGTCGTATTCGCAACAGGTCCCTCATGGTGTTCATTGTACGCCCAGGCGGTCCCTGCGACAAGCCATCGGCGGCCACCTGAGGCCGGCCCCGGCCTCACGGCTCCTCCAGATCCTCCCTTAGCAGGAGAAGGTCGACCTCTTCGCCTGCTCTGACCCCCGTGGGCCCACCGGGAACGAAGGCGAGACCATTCGCTCCCACCATGGAGCGAAGGATACCGGAGCCCTGGGGCCCCGTGGAACTGACATGCCACTGGCCGTCCTCAAGCCAGGCGCGCACGCGAACCACGTACGTCCGGCCATCCGCGCTGGAGACATCCTCGCTGATAATGGCGCGGTACGGGCGCCGCGTGGTTCTGACGTAGCCCATCAGACGCAGCAGGGCCGGCCGCACGAAGAGTTCGAACGACACCATGGCCGACACCGGATTGCCCGGAAGGCCGAACACCAAGGTCCGGCCGCGTACGCCAAAAACGAGGGGCTTGCCCGGTTTCATGGCGACACCCCACAGGCGTCGCTCCACGCCCAACTCGTCCTGGACGTCCTTGACGAAGTCGAACTCGCCCACAGACACCCCGCCCGAGGTCAGCAGAACATCATACTCGAGTCCCTGCTCGATGAGGTCGCGGGTGGCCTCGTAGTCATCCGGCACGATGCCCAGAGCGGTGGCCTCGATGCCCAGTTGCCGGCACTGAGCCCGCAGGGAGTAGCTGTTCGAGTTGCGGATCTGCCCCGGTCCGAGAGGCTGATCCACTTCCACCAACTCGCTGCCCGTGGAGAGGATCGCTACGCGGGGCATCCGGTAGACCTGCACTTCAGGACGGCCGAGGCTCGCGAGCACTCCTATCTCTGCCGGCCCAAGCACCGTTCCCGCAGCCAACACTTGGTCGCCACTCTTCACGTCCTCACCGGCACGGCGGATGTTCTTCCCGCGCTTCACCGCCTCGAAGACCCTGACTTCTTGTCCTCGTTCCTCCGTGAGTTCGCTCTGCACTACGGCGTCGGCTCCCTCTGGCACCGGGGCACCGGTCATGATCTTCACCGCTTCCCCAGCGGCCACTGGTCGGCTGGCAACATACCCAGCCGCCAACGTCTCGGTGATACGAAGGATTGCCGGCTCATCGACGGTGGCGTCCACGATGTCGGCCGCTTGCAGCGCGAAGCCGTCCATGCCTGAGTTGTCGAAGGGAGGAACGTTGATGCCGGCGACGATGTCCTCGGCCAAGACCAATCCCTGCACCTGCACGAGAGAGCGGGTTTCTACAGAGAGCGGAAGAGCCTCGACCAGCACTCTGGTCCTCGCCTCTTCAATACTGATCATCTTCGCGGGCATGCCCGATTCCTTCACTTCAGGTTCCATGAGAGGAGGATTGCACTCTGGGTGTAAACCGCAGGGCCGCTTCGGCCGATACGAAGAATAGCATGAGAGCACGGCACCGAGAACTCGTACCTGAGAGCGTCCAGACTCCTCCCTTCCAGGCGCCGGACCCTCGCTCCCCGGAAGCCTCGCCCACTTCGTGCGACCCCCCTTCCTCCGACGCTCGTGTCCACGACATGCGCGCCCGTGTGGTCGCGGGTGAGTTCCAGATACCGGCCATGCTCGTCGCCGAGCGCATGATCGCCCAAGCGCTGAGCCGCTCCTGCGACGTTCTTTCCGACTCGGATGGAGCTGTCTGAGTACCGCCTAATGAGCCGTTGGGCAGGAGAAACTGGATGAGCTGACTCTCTGTCCGCGCAGCCGATCTCGGCTCCCTGGGTTGTCAGTGCGCGCCTCGCGGAATAGAATCTCGGACGTTCACCGAACGGGAGTCTATATGCCGCTCACGATCCGCCGGCGCCTCGTGGACCATGTCCGACAGTGGAGGAAGACGGCCTACGCGATCTGCGTCGCGCTCGTGGTCTTGGCCGGAGCCGTGGTCTTTCTGTCTGTCTCCTCGCCTGCCGCCAGCGTGGAACTGTCCTCCGACGCCACCTTCCTGGATGCAAACCACACGTACCGCCTCGCGGAAGAACTCGCGCGCTTGTATCCGCAACGCGCTTTGGGATCGGACGACGCCGCGGGAGCCACGACCTGGCTCGCGGAGAAGCTTTCCACCTCGGGCATCCCTCCCGAGATGATCCAGGTCACAACGTTCTCAGCCCCACTGGGAGACCAAGAGGTGACGCTGCGGAACGTAGCCGTCGTCCTGGGAGGGGCCAGCGAGGAAACAATCCTGGTCACGGCCCCTCGAGATACCCCCAACATAACCAAGGTGGAACCGTTGTCTTACGCCAGCGGAACGGCCGTGCTGCTCGACCTCGCTCAAGTCTTCGCTGCTCGCCCTCACGAGAAGACCTTGGTGTTCCTCTCTACGGAGGGGACCAACACCGGGGGACTGGGGATAGACCAGTTCCTCAGCACGTATCCTGGGGCGGAGAACGTAAGCACCGTACTTTCCGTATACGGGCTGGGGAAAGAGAGTACCGAGGCTCTGCGGGCCGGCGTCACCGGTCCACAGGACTCCACCCCGGGATGGTACCTGCAGCTCAGCGGGCGGGTGCTGGAGAAGTCAGGTCTGGGCCTCATCGTCCCCGGCATCTTCTCCCAAGCCGCCGACCACGCTCTCTCCCTCGCCCGCGGTGAGCAAGTGGCGGGTCTTCAGCGCGACATCCCGTCGATCATGCTGTACGACGACGGCCCTGGCGATCCCAGCCCGGCAGGTCTCTCCACACAGGGACCGGCCATCGAACGTCTGATCCTCTCTCTCGACAGTGGCAGCGAGACTCCGCCTGACCCTGGAACGGCTCTATTGCTCCGCTCGGGTCGGTTCCTCACCAACAGGGCGGTCAATCTGTTGGCAGTGCTCATGCTGCTGCCGGCCATCGGAGCATTCCTCATCTGGTTGGTCACGTCGTCGACCGGCCTGCGGACTGCCGCTCGACATTTGCGCAACCTCCTCTCCTTCGCGCTACCGGCAGCGGTGGTCTTCCTACTCGCCTTCGCCCTGTCGCGCTTCGGGTTGATCCCCCGTTACCAGTTCCAGGTACCACCGACTGCAGGCCCTGCGACCGAACCTCGGCTCGTGCCCACCCTCATCCTCGTGGTAGTCGGAGCGATCGCCTTTCTGCTGTCCCGCCACTTCCTCGGCTACCTCCGTCCCCGGGAGCCGCGGGCGACCACCGAGATGGCCAGGCTGTGGACGGGATTGCTGGCGCTCACCATCGGTCTGGTACTCATGCTTTGGAGATCGCCGTTCTTGCTCCTACCGTGCGTGGCCGCGGCCTGGGCCTGGCCCCTGGTCACGTGCTTTGCGGAGCCCGTCCATTCCGGTGCCGTCTGGCGGCACCGATTCGTCTCCAACGCACCCGTGCTCTTGGTCGGCCTATTGACGCCCTTCCTACTGTACGCCTACCTGGCGGTGGCCGACGGCCTCGGCTGGACCAAAGCGTGGTGGTTCCTCCTCGTCCAGACCGTCTCGGGTTCGTACGGGATCACGGGGCCACTCGCCGTGACGTTCCTGGCAGGTGCCTTCCTCGTGCTACTGAGCGCCAGAAGGATGCGGGTGGTGCCCATCGAGACACTGGACGTGGCCGATGAGCTCAGCCTGCTCGAGCCGCCACCGCCCCGGGGCAGACGACGCAAGTCGAAGCCGGCGCAGGCGCCCCTGTCACCCTGGCGGTAGGCGAGACCGATACCGCGTCTCCTCCAGCTGCGAATTCACGATTCTTCCGGAGACACGGCATCAGTCTCTTCCGTCTGCAGGCCTGCCAGTGAGTCACGGCTTGCTTCACATCGGAGCTTGGCGGCTGCGCCCTGTCGGTTAGGGACGTAGCCGTGCCGCCGGTGGCTGGCCTAGAGAGCGACTCGCGTCTCCTCGAACGCTCGCCGGTTTCCTTCCTCGTAGGCGGCTGCTGTCGCATCCCTGGAAGAATCGTGACTTCGCAGCTGGAAGGGATGTGACAGCAGCCGCCCCTCCTCTAGAAGAAGTCGCGGCGCCAGAAAACCACAGCGAACGCCAAGGAGATAACGAAGGCGATAACGATGGTGATCGTGAAGGCGTGGGCGTAGTCCTGGAACGGCAACTTCATGTTCATGCCGAAGTACGAGGCCACGATGGTCGGAATGGCCAGGATGATCGTCAGCGAAGTCAGGAGCTTCATGACCCTGTTGAGGTTGTTGGAGATCACCGAAGTGAACGCGTCCATCATTCCCGTGAGAATGTCGGTGTAAATGCGGGCCATCTCTGAAGCCTGTCTGTTCTCCACGATGACGTCCTCAAGCAGGTCTTCGTCCTCCTCGTACATCTTGAGCGACTTGGTCCGCAGCAGCTTCTGCAGCACCGCGTCATTGGAGCGGAGGGACGTGGTGAAGTACACCAGGGACTTTTGTATTGTGAGGAGGCCGAAGATCTCCGCGTTCTTCATGGAGGCGCGCAGCTCGCGCTCGAGCTTGTCGGTCTCACGGTCGATCCGACCCAAGTAACGCAGGTAGAAGGCCGATATCGTCTGCAAGATCTGGAACAGGAAGCGGGTCTTCTTGAAGGTGGCGAACGTGCGCACCGTCCCCCGCTCGAACTCACCCAGAATGGGATTGGGTCGCAGACACGTGGTTATGAAGTAGTCCGGATGGACCAGCATCCCCAGAGGGATGGTGTCATACCCCTGCTCGTCCCCCGCCCGCACCAAAATGGGTATGTCCACGATGACGTGGGTCAGCCCATCTTCGAACTCGACTCGGGATTTCTCCTCCTCGTCCAGCGGACCCTTCAGAAGATCCAGCGAGATGCCCAGATCTCCGCTCACACGCAGAAGTTCTTCCTCGGTGGGACTGACCAGATCGATCCAGGCACCGGGCTCGAAATCCTTTAATCGCTCCAGACCGGTCGGGGTCGATTTGAAAATGGCAAGCATGACTCACCCCCTTCACCGTACAGGCGGACGCACCGCATTTCATACTTGGATTGGCTCCTCTTCGGGGATTCCAGATCGAGAGTATCTCCTTGGATACCTTAGCACGCATCGACTGTGGGGAGCGCGCGCCAAAGAGCGCGCGGGCCGAGCAGATGTTGTATTGTCGAAGTGAGGTCCCGCCGTGGCCGACGGGTGTTTTCGAGATTTGGGCACGGCAGCCAAGGGTCCACGAAATCTGCGGTCGAGGAGGCAGCCATGGCAGTGCAAGAGCCGGCATACGAGAACATGATCCAAGCGCGCGACGTCATGGTGAGCATGCGCGACGGGATACACCTGGCCGTCGATGTCTACCGTCCCAAGGGGGAGGACAGCTGCCCCGTGCTCTACACCTGCGCCGTGCACAACAAGGACCTTCAGCGCCCAGAGGTAGCCGAGGCCCTGCCACCACAGCCTGCCTACGCCAGCCTCTGGTACGGGGTGATCGAGGGCGGAGACACCAAGCGCTTGGTGGCGAACGGGTACGCCCATGTGATTGCCGAACTGCGGGGTGTGGGCAAGTCAGAGGGCATCTACGGCGAGGACGACTGGGACCACTACGACATGATCGAGTGGATCGCCGCCCAGCCGTGGTGCGACGGCAACGTGGGCATGATCGGCATCTCCGCCTTTGGCGGCGAGCAGTTTCGAGCGGCGGTGCAGCAGCCCCCGCATCTGAAGGCCATCTTCCCTTACGACTCCATGGGCGCGTACAGCGGCATGTGGAGCCTGCGCGAGTTCCACCCCGGCGGAGTCATCCAGATGATGCCCTACCTGCTGGGCATGTTCAGTTGCGTGCACGAACCCTGCGGCGCTCCGGGCCCACTGCCTCCTGAACAGGAGGAGAAGTGGGAGTGGGCCATGAACAACCCCGACTACAAGATGTACGCACATCTGTACAACATCCTCACTCAGAAGGGGCAGCGCAGTGGCATGACCTTCGGGACCCTCATCGACCCCTACGACTACCCGGAACTGATGGCCAAGAGCGACGAGGACTTCCAGAAGATCCAGATCCCCTTCGTCTGCGGCTCGGGCGCCTACGCGTACACGTACAAGATGCACTGGCAGGGTGCCCAGCACTGGTTCATGCACGCTGACAACTCCCCTCAGAAGAGGCTGCTGTTCACCGGCCCGGCGCATCTCGAACGCCCCTTCCATACCCTCCACGACGATATCCTGCGCTGGTATGACTACTGGCTGAAGGGCATTGAGAACGGAGTCTCCGATGACCCGCCGGTCAAAGTCTGGGTGATGGGTGAGAACAAGTGGCGCACGTACTCCGACTGGCCGGTCCCCGAGACCAGGTGGACCAAGTTCTACCTGGACAGCTGGGAACGGCTGACTACTGAAGAGGCCCTGCCGGCCACTGAGACGCAGAGCTACAACCCCGATCCCGACGTCTTCACGCAGATGCCCCTCACAAAGACCATGAAGGTGCAGCGCCTGCGCTACATGACCGAACCTTTGCCTGACGACACTCTCGTGGTGGGACCCTGCAAGCTCACCATCCACGCCGCCCTTGACCAGGACGACACCAACTGGATCATCGCCCTCTCGGACGTCGGCCCCGACGTCTCCGTGCGCACTCAGCGCGAAGGTGAGCGCTTCGTGCCGGAGGACCTGCCCGAGCGCGAACTCACACGCGGCTGGCTGAAAGCCTCCCATCGGGCTTTGGATCCGGAGCGGAGCACCGAGTGGGCCCCCTTCCACAAGCTCACGCGCGAGGCCCAGCAGCCCGTGGTGCCGGGCGAGATCAACGAGTATCAGATCGAGATCCTGTCAACCGCTAACATGTTCCTCAGGGGACACCGCATATGCGTAGACATCATGGCTCTGGACGTGCCCACCGGCACGGCAGGACTCAGCAACATCGAATACGTCGGCAACCACGTGTGCAGCAGCAAGACCGTCACCCATAGCGTCCATCACAATGCCGAGTACCCCTCGCACCTGCTCCTGCCCATCATCCCGCTTCAGTAGCAGGGCGTGTTCACAATCCCCTTCAACTTACCTGGGGTGCGCCTGGAACTGCCTGATCACGTGGCCGTCCTGGAGCCGGCGCGACTCCCCCCGCTCACCAGCGTCTCCGAGGCCATCGCCGGGGCGCTGGCGGAGCCGATAGGCACGCTCCCGTTCACCGATCTTGTCAGGGCCAAACTTGCGTCCAACCCCAACATGCCAGTGGTGATCGTGGTGTCGGACAACACCCGTCCCGTCCCCTACACGGGACCCTCAGGTATCCTGTGGCCCCTGCTGGAATACCTCCTGCAGGGCGGCATCAACCCGGACAGGATCACCGTCCTGGTCGCCTCAGGTACCCACCGGCAGCTCAGCGAGCATGAGCTCCGCTCCCTTCTCGACCCGCGCGTGACGGCTTCCGGAGCCGTCGTCCGGTGCCACGACGCTTTCGACCCACGCGGGCTGGTCACAGTCGGTCGCACCAGCGAAGGGCTCGAGGTGAAGATGGACCGGGGCTACGTCCAGGCCGGTTTTCGCATCCTGACGGGCTTGGTAGAGAGTCATCTCATGGCCGGCGCCTCCGGAGGACGCAAGAGTGTGTGCCCCGGTCTGGTGGGAGTGGACAGCGTCAGAGACTTCCATGGTGCCGCGGTGCTCGACCATCCTTCTGCCACCGACCTGGTCACGTCAGGCAACCCCTGTCACGCTCTCTCTCTGGAGATCGCCCGCCTCGCTCCGGCCGACTTCATCCTCAACGTCACCGCCCACGACGACGGAGCGGTCACGGGTGTCTTCGCAGGTGATATGGAACGAGCCCACGAGGCGGCCGTGGAACATCTGCGCCGGTCCATGAGCATCCCGCTGGACCGAAAATACGACATCGTCATCACCCATGGGGGCAGGGTGGGAGTCAACCACTACCAGGCCGCCAAGGCGGCGGCGGTAGCCGCTCGAGCGGTCAGGACCGGCGGGCACGTGATATTGGTGGCCGACACAGTGGAGCCGGACCCCATCGGCAGCATGCACTACCGAGCCCTCATGACCCTGCTCAAGGACATCGGGCACGCGGCCTTCGGGCGACTCATGCTGAGTCCGGACTGGCCCTTCGTCCCCGACCAATGGCAGGTGCAGATGTGGAGAAGGGTCTTCCAGAAGATCCCTCCCGATCATCTGCACTACTACAGCCCCCAGACACCCCTGTTCGAGTACGAGAGGCTTCCCGGCCGCTCGCCTCAGCGCATATGGGAACAGCTTGCGGCCTTGCCGGAGGAGCAGCGTGCTGCGGCCTTCGTCCGCGAAGCCTTGGCGGCTGCGCTCGGCGAGGCACGGAGCGCGAAGATCGCCCGCGGAGAGCCGACCGATGATGCCACCCTCGCACCTCGGGTCGCCTTCCTTCCCGCCGGACCGTACGGGATACCGGTGGAGAGTCCACATGGCATCGAAGACTGACCGACCGGAGAGCGCGCTCGATGGTCTTCTTCTGGGTGCGTTCCGGGCCGGCCTGGCCGCCGTCCACCCCCAGAAGGTCCTGCCCGCAGCCCTGCCCTCCCCGCCCCGGGGCCGAACGATCGTGCTCGGAGCGGGCAAGGCTTCGGGCGCCATGGCACGAGTCGTGGAGGATCTGTGGCCGGCGCCACTGACAGGGCTGGTGGTCGTCCCCCATGGCTACTTGTCAGACTGCGAACAGGTGACGATGCTCGAGGCATCGCACCCCGTCCCAGACGATTTCGGCTGCACCGCCGCCCAGCAGATGCTGCGACTGGCCCAAGACCTCACCGACGATGACCTCGTCCTGGCCCTCTTCTCCGGTGGCGGTTCTTCCCTCCTGCCTCTGCCCGCGGGCTCCGTGACCCTGGAGGACAAGAGGTCCATCACCCGTCGACTGCTTGAGTCGGGCGCACCCATAAGCGACATCAACTGCCTCCGCAAGCATCTCTCCGCCATCAAGGGCGGACGCTTGGCCCTGGCGGCTTGGCCCGCCCGGGTGGCGAACATCCTCATCTCCGATGTGGCCGGCGACAACCCCTCGCTCATCGCCTCGGGGCCGGGCGTGTCGGACAGTTCGACGCTGCGGGAGGCGAGGGAGGTCGTTGATAAGTACCACCTGCAGATCTCGGATGCGGCGCGCCGCCACCTGGCAGACCCGGAGAACGAGACGCCCAAGCCCGACGACCCTGTCTTCGCTCGAGTCTCAGTGGACGTCGTCGCGTCGAGCCGAGCCTTTCTCGAGGCGGCGGCGGCCTTCTTCGAGGAGCGAGGCATCCCGGCACACATTCTGAGCGACTCGCTGCAGGGCGAAGCCAGGGAGGTGGCCCGCAGCCAGGCCGCCCTCCTCGCGCGGATCGCTCGTCGGGGGCGGCCCTTCACAGCGCCATGTGCTCTACTCAGCGGGGGTGAGACCACTGTGACCGTGCGGGGAGGCGGGCGAGGGGGACCGAACATGGAGTTCCTTCTGGCCCTTGCCGCCGCCATCGCCGCTACCTCGGTACACACCGGCCGCTTCGCCGCCATCGCCTGCGACAGCGACGGGATGGATGGCTCGACGACGGCTGCCGGCGCTCTGCTTCGCCCTGATACAGGCGCGCGCGCAGCGCGCGCCGGACTCGACCCCTGCCGGTTCCTCGAAGCGAACGACTCCCAGACCTTCTTCGAAGCCCTGGGTGATCTGGTGGTCACAGGTCCGACCCACAACAACGTCAACGACTTCCGGGCCCTTCTCGTGCTGCGGGATTAGGGCGGCCTTCACTCCGGTGCGCCGCAGACCCGGCGGACGAAAGGACGGGAAACGTGGCAGACTACGGGGGCAGGGAGGATGACCAAACGGCATCGAGCGCACAGGACGGTGAAAGTGAGCGACGCAGCTAACCCCAGGTTGGAGACCGCATTCACCATGGAAGGGTCGAGCATCAAGTTCGGCCCCGGTGTGACCGCCGAGGTCGGCTTCGATCTCAAGGCGCTCGGGTCAAGGCACGCGATGGTCGTCGTCGACCCCAATCTGACCGACAGCGAGACCCTTTCTGTCACACTCTCGTCTCTTCGCGACGAAGGGATCGACACGGCGGTCTTCGACCAGGTCCGCATCGAACCCACCGATGTGTCGTTCAAAGAAGCCATCGCCTTCGCTGTCGCCGGGCGCTTCGACGGCTACGTTGCGGTGGGCGGCGGTTCGACTATCGACACGTGCAAGGTGGCGAATCTGTTCGCTACCTACCCGGCGGACTTCATGGAATACGTCAACGCACCCATCGGCCGGGGAACGCCCGTCCCCGGTCCCCTGGCGCCCATGGTGGCTATTCCCACCACGGCGGGAACGGGAAGCGAGACCACCGGAGTGGCCATCTTCGACCTGGCCGCCATGCACGCCAAGACCGGCTTCGCCCACAGGGCGCTCCGACCCAGGCTCGGCCTCATCGATCCTGACAACACGCGCAGCATGCCCCGTATGGTGGTCGCCTGCTCCGGACTGGACGTCTTCTGTCACGCGCTGGAGTCGATCACCGCCCTGCCCTATCACCAACGGCAGGCTCCCGAAAGTCCCCGCCTGCGGCCCGCGTACCAGGGCTCCAACCCCCTGAGCGACATCTGGGCGGAGAAGGCGGCCACCATCGGAGCCGCTCATCTGGTCCGTGCCATGAACGACCCCGACGACGACGAGGCCCGCACGCAGATGATCCTCGCCTCCACCATGGCCGGCATCGGCTTCGGCTCCGCGGGCGTGACCCTCCCTCACGGCATGTCGTATCCCATCTCCGGCATGGTCAAGGACTACGCGCCTGAAGGATATCCTCCGGACCATCCCATCATCCCCCACGGCATGGCCGTGACCCTCACGGCCCCGGCGGCCTTCCGCTTCATGGGCCCCGCCAATCCGGAGGCGTTCCTCCGTGCGGCCTCGCTCCTCGGCCTCGATACCAGCGATATCGCACCCGACGAAGCGGGGGAACTGGTGGCCCAGTGGATGGCCACTTTCTTACGCGACGCGAATATGCCCAACGGACTCAGCGCGGTCGGATACGGGCCCGAGGACGTGGACAGACTCGTCGAAGGCACGCTGCCCCAGCACCGTGTGACCAAGCTCTCTCCCCGACCGGCCACGGCAGACGACCTCCGGCAGATGTTCCTCGATTCCATGGTCAACTGGTAGAAGAGGAAGGGACCCGGAGTACGGTGACAGAGCAGATCGCAGCCGACCTTCGCCGTCTGCTGGCGGGCGACGTCGAGTTCGACGAGGTCTCTCGAGCGCTCTACGCCACCGATGCCGGCCTGAATCAGATCGCACCCCTCGGAGTGGTCGCACCCCGCGACACCGAGGACGTGGTGCGGTTGGTCGAGTATGCAGGTTCACGAGGGCTTCCTCTCGTGCCACGGGGCATGGGTTCAGGACTCGCCGGTGGCGCGGTGGGCCCCGGCATCCAGGTCGATTTCACCCGGTACATGAACCGAGTCCTCAAAGTCGCCGACGATGCCACCTGGGTCAAGGTCCAACCGGGCGTGGTCATGGGGTCCCTCAACCGGCTTCTGAAAGCGCGCGGGGTCTTCTTCGCCCCCGATCCCTCCAGCGAGAACTACTGCAGCCTCGGCGGTATGATCGGCACCAACTCCTCGGGTGCCCGCTCGGTGGCCTACGGCGGCACCAAGGACCATGTTCTGGCTGTGGAGACCGTTCTCGCCGACGGCTCTGTATTCAGGGCCGAGACGCTGCCCGTCGTAGGCCTGATGTTACCCTCCCTGCCTTCGGGAGACAGTCTGGGGGCCCAGGCCTTTGCTCGTGTTCTGCCCAGGCTGGAGCAGCACAGGCATCTCCTTGCCACGCGCATGCCGAACGTGGTCAAGAATTGCTCCGGCTACCGGGTCGAGACCATCATCACTCCCGATGCCATTCATCCACAGCGCCTCTTCGTGGGCGCCGAAGGGACTCTCGGTCTGGTCACCGAGGCCACGCTGAACCTCGTTCCCCTGCCCGCCCAGCGAGCCATAGCCATGGCCTACTTCCCGTCGGTGTTCGCGGCAGGAGAAGCCGTGCCCGGCATCCTCGCCTTGGGACCCACGGCGGTGGAGATAATGGATTCCCGCTTCCTGGCCGTGGTGAGGAAGAACGACTCGCGGGTAGATGCCATGTTGCCCCCGCAGACCGATACCGCCCTGCTCATCGAGTTCGAGGGCAGGGCAGAGGTCGATTTGCAGGACAAGTTCGCCGCCCTCACCGCCCATCTGGCCCAAACCGACATGCTGCAGATGGTGCGCGCCCGAGACGCCGAGGAGACTGAGCGCCTATGGACAGTCCGCAAGTCGGCCGTCGCTCTGGCCCTCCGTCTACCGGGTCCACGGCGAGCACTGCCTTTCATCGAAGATGTGACCGTGCACCCGAACGAAGTCGCGGGCTACGTCCATTTCCTGCAGGGACTCTTTGAAGAAGAAGGCGTGAACGCCTTCATGTATGGTCACGTGGGCGACGGCAACATCCACACCCGCCCACTCCTTGATCCCAAGGACGCAGGCGACCTGCAGATCATGGAGCGGCTGTACGAAAGCGTCACCGAATACGTACTCGGCATCAAAGGGACGATGTCCGGCGAACACGGTGATGGGTTGCTCCGTACACCCCACATCAGCAGGATGTACGGCAGTGAATTGTACGACCTGTTCGTGGAGATCAAAGACGCCTTCGACCCACAAGGGCTGCTCAACCCAGGCAAGAAGGTGGGTCCCCAGGATGACACCGGCAGCCTGCGTCGAGCCCTGCGCTACGGCGCCGACTACGGGACGCTGCCCCAGCGGCCGTTGCTGCACTTCCAGCCCGGCGAGTACGAGCGCGAGATCGAGAAGTGCCACGGCTGCGCCCAATGCAAGGGGGCCGTGACGGGAACCATGTGCCCTGTGTACAGAGCCACCCGTCGAGAGCAGGCCTCGCCCAGGGCCAAGGCCAACGTGCTCCGTCATATCATCAGCGGGACCCTTGACCCTGACACCACCTATGGCTCCCGCGCACTCAAGACTGTGAGCGACTACTGCATCGTGTGCGGCATGTGCGCCGTGGAGTGCCCCTCCAATGTCAACATCCCCAAACTGATGTTGGAGGCCAAGAGCAGGTATCGCGCCCTGCACCGAGCCACCTCGACCGAGGCCATCCTGTCCCGAGCCGAGGCCGTCTCCAGGCTGGGCAGCTCGCTCGCTCCGCTCACGAACCGGGCTATGACAAGCCCCGTCCTCCGCCGCCTCGCTGAGCCCCTGACGGGCATCGACCATAGGCGACCGCTCGCTCGCTTCACACGCTGCAGAGGCCTGACGGAGCCGGATGCCCGCATAGCCCGCGTCGGACCGCTCGCAGGCATGCCCGGCCGCGCCGCAAGGTCGGGGGAGCGCGCGAACACCGGCGGCACCCTGGTGGCCTACTTCCACGACCTTCACGCCCGCTACAACGACCCGGGCGTGGCCTGGGACTCACTCGCCGTGCTGCAGTCTCACGGGTGTGAGACTCTGGTGCCTCCGCAGCGGGCCAGCGGCGTTCCGGAGATGCTCTACGGCTATGCAGAGGCGACCAGGCGAGTCGCCGTGGGCAACCTCAGGTACCTCCTCCCGTTCGTGCAGAGTGGGGCCGTGGTGGTCGCCTCGGAGCCCACGGCGGTGTTCGCTCTCAAGATCCACTACCCTGACTACTTGGCCAGTGAGGAGTGCTCCCTCGTCGCAAACTCCAGCCACGATCTCGGGGAGTTCCTGATCCGTCTCAGGGCCGACCATCCGGAGGCGTCGCCGCCAGCTTCAGCTCTACCCGACAGACCGGGGCCACTGCGCATCGGCTATCACTTGCCCTGCCACCTGAAGGCTCAGCAGGTGGGTTCGCCCGCTCTGGCGCTCATGCGGGAGATCCCCGGCGTGGAAGTGGTCGATCTGGCGGCCGGTTGCTGCGGAATGGCGGGCACATTCGGCATGAAGGCCGGCACCTACGAGTTGTCGCTGGAGGTGGGTCGACCCCTGTTCGACCGCGTGGCCATGGTCGCCCCCGATCTCATCGCCAGCGAGTGCAGCACGTGCCGCCTCCAGTTGAGTCACGCCACCGGTCTGGAGACGGTCCATCCGGTCACGCTTCTGGCTCGGGCCTACGGACTGAAGGCGTCCACCTGCGAGAAGCAGCGCCCCAAACGCTGACGGCGCCGAGGGCGCGGCTACTTGTCGGCGAACAGGGTTCCCGCTTTGGCCCAGTTCTCGCGCGGATAGTCCTCGATGATCACGTCCACGTGGTCTTCAGCGACATTCGTCACCCGCATGACCACGTCGGTGATCTCTCGTGCCAGCCGGCGCTTCTGTTCCACTGTGCGCCCTTCAATCATCTTGACGACCACAAGCGGCATCGCAGCCCCCTTCTATCGGTCGAGGTTGGTTCGCCGACAGCGCCCGATGGCCCGACGGGCAGGCGGACGGCGGACGGCGCTAGCCTTACTTGGCCCGGCCGAGCAGCTTGCGCCGCACAGCCGCCTTCTTGAGCCACTGGATACCCTCGGTGGGGTTGAGTTCTTTGGGACAGGCCTCCACGCAGTTCATGATGGTGTGGCAGCGGTAGACGCCGCGCTCGTTGGCCCACTGCGGCAACCGCTCCTTGCGGGCCTCGTCTCGGGAATCGACCTCGAAGCGGAAGGCTTTCAGCAACGCTGCCGGCCCCAGATAGTTCTCCTCGCCCCACACCGACGGACAGCTCGAGTAGCAGCACCCGCACAGGATGCAGTCGACAGGCATGTCCAGCTTCTTGCGCTCCTCCGGATCCTGCCTTATCTCCTTCTCGGGATCGGGGGAGTTGCGGATGAGCCAGGGCATGATGTACTCGTACTTGGCGAAGAAGTCGTCCATGTCGCAGACGAGGTCCTTGACCACGGGCAGGTGAGGCATGGGCTCGACGCTCACGATGTCGGTGTCGAGATGCTTGACGTTGGTCTGGCAGGCCAGGCGGTAGGCGCCGTTGATGTACATGGCGCAACTGCCGCAGATGGAGGCCCGACAGCAGTAGCGAAAACAGAGACTGCCGTCGAAGTTCTCCTGAACATAGAAGAGGGCCTCGAGGACCGTGAGGTTGACGTCGTAGGGGACCTTGTGTTCTTCCCAGCGCGGCTCGGGGTCCGTCTTGCTGTTGGGGTACTCGCGTTTGATGCGCAGCGTTACCTCAGACATCAGTACTTCCGCTCCTGTGGCTCGAAGGTGCCCAGCGTCACGGGTTTCGAATCGAGACGCGGCCCGGCCACTCCCGGCTGGTAATGGGCCACGGTGTGCTTGAGCCAGTTCTCGTCGTCTCGGGTGTTGTAGTCGGTGCGGAAGTGCGATCCGCGCGATTCCGTCCGCGCCAGCGCACCCGCCGCCACGGTCAAGGCCACATCGAGCATGCCGGCCAACTCGTAGGTGCGGATCATGTCGATGTTGAAGACACCTCCGTTGTAGCGCAGTCCCACGCTCCGCGCTCGTTCCCGCAGGGTGATCAGCCGGTCGAGACCGGCCTTCATCTCCGCCTCGTCGCGGAACAGGAAGAAGTGGTCCTTCATGACGTCGGTCATCTCGGTGCGGATGGCGTAGGCGTCTTCGCCGCCCTTGCTGTTGGCCAGAGCCTGTATCTCATCCTCCACGGTCTGCATAGCCGCGAAGGCGGAGCGGGCGTTGGGCCGTTTCTCCTGGAGGTCGGCCAGGTAGCGGACCACTTCAGCCCCCGCCCGGCGGCCGAAGACGATGGTCTCCAGCAGGGAGTTGCCTCCCAGGCGGTTGGCTCCGTGCACGGACACGCAGGCGCACTCGCCCGCGGCGTAGAGCCCGGGCATGCTGGTGCGCCCGTCGAGGTCGGTGTCGATCCCTCCCATGCTGTAATGCTGGCAGGGGCTCACCGGGATGGGTTCCTCGATGGGGTCCACACCTTCGAAGTGGATGGCCAGGTCGCGTATACCCGGCAGGCGTTCGTTTATCTTGTCCGCGCCGAGGTGGCGAAGGTCGAGATGCACGTAGCCCTGCCCGTCGATGCCCCGACCCTCGTTTATCTCGGTCTGCGCGGAGCGGGCGGTGATATCCCGGGGGGCGAGTTCCATGAACTTGGGCGCATAGCGTTCCATGAAGCGCTCGCCCAGTCCGTTCAGCAGATAGCCGCCCTCGCCGCGGGCCCCTTCCGTCATGAGGATGTGAGTGGTGTAGAGGCCGGTGGGATGGAACTGGACGAACTCCATGTCTTTGAGCGGCACGCCGGCGTAGTAGGCCATGGCCATGCCTGCGCCCACGTTGATGATGGCGTTGGTGGAGTTGTTGTAGATGCGTCCGGCGCCCCCGGTGGCGATCACCACGGCGTTGGCCGAGAAGGCCTCGAAGCCGCCGCGGACCATGTCATAGGCGATGACACCCTGACAGACGCCGTCGTGCACGATCAGGCGGGCGACGTACTGCTCCACGTACAGCTTGACCTGCTGCTTGTACGCCTGTTCCACGAGCGTGTGCAGGAGGTAGTGGCCCGTCTTGTCGGCCCCGTAGCAGCAGCGCGGGAAGCCGGCGCCGCCGAAGGGGCGCTGGGTGATCCGCCCGTCCTCATAGCGGCTGAAGGGGCAACCCCAGTGGTCCATCTCGTAGATGACCTCGATGGCATCTTTCGTCATCTGGATGATGCCGTCCTGATCACCCAGATAGTCGCCGCCCTTGGTGGTATCGAAGGCGTGCTTCTCCCACGTGTCGTCCAGTCCGTCCGGGTGATTGCCGAGAGCGGCGTTGATGCCGCCCTGCGCCGCCCCGGAGTGACTGCGGCCCGGATGGACCTGCGAAAGGACGGCCACGTCGATACCGGCCATCTTGGCTTCGATGGCCGCGCGAAGGCCGGAAAGACCTCCGCCTACAACGATCATGTCATGATGGATCATTTCGCCTCTCCCACCCTAAGTGATCCAGGGCCAGAGAGCCCAAGTTCCGTAGACCATGGCAGCGACCCCCACTACCCACAGGACGATGGAGAGCACCATTGCCCGTTTGCGGGAGCTGAACCAGTAATCCATGAGCACCATGCGCAGGCCGTTCAGCGCGTGGTAGATGCCGGCGGCGAGGAGGATGATGTCGACGACCACGAACCCGGCATGAGCCAGGCGATCGCCGACCGTCTCGTAGCTGATGTCGCCGATGCCGATAATGTGGGTGAAGATAAGGTGGATCGCGAGCATCACGATCAGGAGCACGGCCGTTATGCGCTGGAACAACCAAGCCCACATGCCCCCTCTGTGCGCGGAGACGGTCTCGGCTTTCAACTCACCACCCCCTCGCCCGTCGCGATGTAGGTGAACGCGACCCAGGCGAATACGGCGAAACAGACGACCACCACGGCCATCGCCGCCCAGAACATGACTTTGTGCCGGTGCACACCGATGCCCAAGTCCATAAGGATGATCCTCACCCCGTTCAGAGCGTGATACAGGACTGCGACCACCAGTGCCAAGTCCAGGAGCACGAGCACAGGAGCGTCGAAAGCTTCCATCCAGTCGTTGAAGGCTCCCCACTGACCCGTGGAGATGACGACGATGTGCGCCCCCAAGTAGAACACCAAGACGAGACCACTGATGCGGAAGAGCAGCCAGGCCCACATGCCGGTCGCCTTCCAGAGACCCGCCCCCACGTTCGCGGTCTCACGAGGTTTCGTGCTCAAGAATCCCCCTTCCGTTCGTACTGCCGCCGACCTTCGGCGTAAAGGTCGCCTCCGTACATATCGTTGATCACGACCACCGGGAAGTCCTCTACTTCGAGACGGCGGATGGCTTCGGGCCCGAGGTCTTCGTAGGCGATCACGGTCGCCGAGCGGATTCGCTGCGCAAGCAGCGCGCCGGCTCCCCCGGTGGCGGCCAGGTAGACCGCTTTGTTGCGCTTGAGGGAATCGCGCACAGTATCGTTGCGCCCCCCCTTGCCGATCATTCCCTTGAGGCCCAGATCGAGCAGCTTGGGGGAATACGCGTCCATGCGTCCCGAGGTGGTCGGACCGGCCGATCCGATCACCTGGCCGGGCTTCGGCGGGGTCGGCCCCACGAAGTAGATGATCTGCCCCTGCACGTCTATTGGAATCGCCTCTCCCTTGTCGATCAACTCCACAAGCCTCTTGTGGGCCGCATCACGGCCGGTCAGGATGCTGCCGGTGATCAGGAGGCGATCGCCCGAGTGAAGGCTCTCCACCACCTCGTCGGTGAGCGGTGTGGTGATCCTGCGTTCGCTCACAAGACCACCTCCTTGTGGCGCGCGGAGTGGCACTGGATGTTCACTGCCACAGGCATGCTGGCGATGTGGGCCGGAAGTTCCTCGATGAAGACGTCGATGACTGTAGTCCGTCCGCCCAGACCCGCTGGGCCGATGCCCAGATCATTGCAGCGGCGCTCGATCTCGTCCTCCAGCCCGGCCAGGCGAGGTTCGGGGTTGGTGGAGCCCACCGCGCGCAGCAGCGAGTGCTTCGCCATGTAGGCGGCTTTTTCGAAGGTACCACCCAGACCGACGCCAACTATGATGGGAGGACAGGCGTTGGAGCCCGCCTTGCTGACCGTGTCGACCACGAAGTCGAGGGCCCCCCGCAGTCCCTGAGAGGGCTTGAGCATGCCCAGCGCGCTCATGTTCTCCGCGCCGCCGCCCTTGGGCACCACGATCACCCGCACGCGGTCGCCGGGTACGATGCGCGTGTGCAGCATAGCCGGCGTGTTGTCGCCCGTGTTCTTTCTGACCCCGATGGGATCGGAGACTGCGGACTTGCGCAGATACCCCTCGGTGTAGCCGCGGCGCACGCCCTCGTCGACCGCTTCCTCGAGATCGCCCCCGGTGAGATGGACATCCTGCCCCACCTCGAGAAAGACGACGGCGAGCCCCGTGTCCTGGCAGAGAGGCATGCCGCTTTCGCGAGCCAGGGTGGCATTGTCAAGGATCTGCCGCAAGATGTCGCGGCCGGTGTCCGACTCCTCTGTCTCCATCGCCTTCTCGAAGAAGACGACCAGATCATCGCCCAGCACGGTGCAGGCATCGACGGCAAGCGTGGCCACCGCGTCGGTGATCTGAGCGACGTCGATCTCTCTCAAGCGACCCCTCCCCTTGTCCGGCGTCGCTTCCCCAGAAGGGCACTCTCAGAGGCGACGGGCCCGCGGCTGTCCATCGACAGATGCTCATCGGGCATCCCGGAAACACGGCTATGAAATGACCAAATCCGGTTTCTGTATATCACATGCCGGGACGGCGCACAACGCAAATGCGCTGGCCCGCACCTCTGCGCTCGGCTACACTAGACCATGGTGCGAAGCGGCCGTCCACCCCATCGGGTCGGTCGACGCTCAACCTTCTGCCCCGATAGATTTCGAGAGACTGAAGAGACCATATGCGCATTCTGTCAGGCATACAGCCCTCCGGCCGGCCCCACCTGGGCAACTACTTCGGCGCCATTCGCCAATACATCTCCCTGCAGACAGGGAATGAACCTTTCTACTTCATAGCCAGCTATCACGCGCTCACCGCCGTACAGGAAGCCGCCGTGCTGCGGGACTACACGCTAGGGGTAGCTCTCGACTTCCTCGCGCTCGGTCTGGACCCGCAAGAGGCCACGTTGTTCGCGCAGCAGGATGTCCCCGAAGTCACCGAACTCGCCTGGATCCTCTCGTGCGTCACTCCCATGGGAATGCTGGAGCGAGCTGTCAGCTACAAGGACAAGGTAGCCCAGGGTCTGTCGCCCAGCCACGGGCTCTTCGCCTACCCGGTGCTCCAGGCGGCCGACATCCTCATCTATCTCGCCGACCTCGTCCCCGTGGGCCAAGATCAGAAGCAACACGTCGAGATGACCCGCGATCTGGCCGGCAAGTTCAACCAACAGTTCGGTGAGGTGTTCACCGTCCCCGAGCCCTACATCCTCGACCACTCAGCTGTGGTCCCCGGACTCGACGGTCGCAAGATGTCCAAGAGCTACGGCAACGAGATCGGCATCTTCGACGAGGGCTCGGCGCTGAAGAAGAAGGTCATGTCCATCGTCACGGACTCCACCCCAGTGGAAGACCGCAAAGATCCCGAGACCTCGACCCCCTTCTTGCTGCTGCGCCTCCTCGCTTCCCCGGAAGAGACGGCGGAGTGGGAGGCCCGCTACCAGGCTGGGGGCATGGGCTACGGCGACGTGAAGAAGCGCCTCCTCGCCCTCATCGACGAGACCTTCGCTCCCTATCGGGAGCGAAGGCGCGAGTTGGAGGCCGACCCAGACTACGTCATGGACGTACTGACCGACGGCGGCCGGCGGGCGCGCGCCGTCGCCCAACAGGTGATGTCTCGCGTGCGCGAGGCGACAGGACTTCCCACCACGTACGCAGGAGGTTGGCAATGAGCGACAAAGACAAGGTGGCTCTCGATTGTGATCAGCCGTGGATAGGTGATCTCGAGGAGATAGTGCAGTTCGCGGAGCGGGGCATCGTCAGCAAGACTCTGGTGGATTGCCCCAAGTCCAAGATCGTCTGGTTCGGCATGAAGACCGGGCAGTCCATCTCCGGCCATGCCGTCGGTACCCCTGCCACCATCCAGGTTCTGAGCGGAACCGGCACCATCCGCCTGGGGGAAACCGACTATGAGGGCAGGCGGGGCTCCTTCTTCTACATGCCCCCGGGGATGTTCCACGCTCTGGACTCTACGGACGACTTGGTCTTTCTGCTCCACCTCTTCCGTTAACCAGCACCCTCAAGCGGCGTCCGGAAACGTCGGCCGTCACCGTCAGCCTACTCGGGCATCGTCTCATCCGAGGGGGCGGTCTCCTCGGTCGTCCCTTCAACGGTCGAGTCCGATCCGCCGGCAGCACTCTCCTGGGGCAGAGTCACCCGGATGGACCCTTGGTACCAGGGGGGGTTGTAGCGAAGCTCGGGCATAAAACCGGCCTCAGCTTTGAACGTGAGTATGAGATCGAGCGAGGTGTTCTTCAGAAGACTGCGGGCAATGGGCCCGGAGCGAGTCGGCTCGATCGCTACCACGGTGGTACCCACCAGACAGGTGAAGTCGGTGGCGTCGACCCTCACTGGGTCGACCGCCAAGTTTTCCACCCGTACATAGGCTTGGTAGAACGACTCCCCGGCCTCCGGGGCTGGAGGCATCTGCTTGCTGATCCTCTGGACAGGTAGCACCGGCTGGAAGGTCTCCTGAAGAGCATTGACGGTCACGCGGGCGTTGCCCACTGTCACCGGTTCACCCACCTCAGCCTCGACCTCACCAGACTTCCTCTGGCCCTCGACCGTGGAAGTCGTGGAGCCGCTCGTCTCACCCTCGGTATCGGATTCACAGGCCACGGCCCAGAGAAGCGACAAGCACAGCGTGAAGAAGACGGCGACCACAAGGAAGAGCCTTCCCCGCGGCCACCTGCGCTCTCTTCGCGTCTTCAACATGCCTGGACAGTGTCCTTTCGCTCGCGCTCGACGCGCGGCCCTTCCGACGGCCGCGCCGACGATTTCGTTGCCTGCAGTATATCCTTACCTCATGCTGGGACAAGTTCGAGCAGGCACGTGCTCTTGGACCGATCGGACCATGATCAGGTCGTGGTACCCGCCGGGCACCAAGTCGGCGGCCGACCGCCTGCGCTTCTACGCCTCCCATTTCGACACGGTCGAAGTGGATTCCACGTTCTATGGCCTGCCTTCGCCGGCCAACGCTCGGCTGTGGGCTGAGCGGACTCCGCCAGGCTTCCTCTTCCATATAAAGGCGTTCGGCATGCTCACCCGTCATGGCGTCAAGCTCGAGCAACTCCCTCCACTGATCCGCGAACAGCACGCATTCGAACTCGACAGGAGCGGGAGGGTCCTTCACCCCTCCGCCGAACTTCGCTCTCAAGTCTTCTCCCTCTTTACGGAGGCCCTCGAGCCCTTGCGCGCGGAGGGAAAACTCGGTCTCATACTGATGCAGTTTCCGCCCTACTTCGTCGCCAACCAAGCCAATCGCGAGTACATCATCAGGGCCGCCGGTCTTCTTGCCCCCCACAAGGTGGCCGTGGAATTCCGCCACGCTTCGTGGGTGCAGCCCGAGGAGTTGACGAGCACCCTGGACCTGCTCGCCTCCCACGGCCTCACCTACGTGTGCGTCGACGAGCCCCGGATAGAGGGACCGACCGTCCTCCCTCCGCTGGCGGCCGTGACAGCCGATGCCGCCTATGTGCGCTTTCACGGGCGCAACGCGGCCACTTGGAACGCGCGCGTAGCCTCTGCGGCTGAGCGCTTCCGTTACCTCTACGAGGCGGACGAACTGCGTGAGTGGCTGGACCCGGTGCGCCGCCTGCGGGAAGACGCACGCAGCACGTTCCTCATGTTCAACAACTGCTACGGAGACTATGCACCCCGGAACGCTCAGCAGATGCTCTCTCTCGTAGCCGAGGATCCGCCGCCCGACGACGAGTAGACCGCCGCCATACCGCAAGACCGGCCCAACCCGGCGAACAGAACGGGGCGGCGCCACCGTGGTGGCGCCGCCCCGTTCAAAGGACGAGGTCTACTGCCGTTCGGTCAGACCTTGGGCAGGTTCTTCATTGCCTCTTTGATTCTCTCCTCAGGATACGCGTAGTCCTCGAGCTTGCCATCCAAGTAGTTGTCGTAGGACGCCATGTCGAAGTGGCCGTGACCGCTCAGGTTGAAGAGGATGGTCTTGGCGTCACCGGACTGCCTGCACTCTTCCGCCAGTTGCCGGACGACCGCGAGGGCGTGGTTGCTCTCGGGCGCCGGGATGATCCCTTCGCACTGAGCGAAGCTCACGCCCGAGGAGAACACGTCGGTCTGCATAACGGACGTGGCTTCGATGAGGCCCAAGTGGTGGGCGTGGGACACCATGGGCGCCATGCCGTGATAGCGCAGCCCACCTGCGTGGATTCCAGGCGGGATGAAGTCGTGGCCCAGGGTATCCATCTTCATCAGGGGGGTGAGTTTGGCGGTGTCGCCGTAGTCGAAAGCATACACACCCTTGGTCATGGTCGGGCAGGCGGCCGGTTCCACCGCGATGATGCGGGTCTTCTTGCCCTTCTTGATGTTCTCACCCACGAACGGGAAGGCGATGCCGCCGAAGTTCGACCCGCCGCCCACGCATCCGACGACGAAATCGGGATAGGCTCCGGCCAGTTCCATCTGCTCCAGAGCCTCTTGGCCGATGACCGTCTGGTGGAGCAGGACGTGGCTCAGAACGGAACCGAGTGAGTAATGCGTGTCGTCGCGCTTTGCCGCCACCTCGACGGCCTCGCTGATGGCGATGCCAAGGCTGCCCGGTGAATCAGGGTCCAGGGCCAGGATAGCTCGGCCGGATTCGGTCGTGTCGGATGGGCTGGGGATGACCTCTGCTCCCCACACCCTGATCATGCTGCGCCGGTAGGGCTTCTGGTAGTAAGAGACCTTGACCATGTAGACCAGGCATTCCATGTCGAGAAACTGGCAGGCCAGGGATAGGGCGGACCCCCACTGGCCGGCGCCGGTCTCGGTAGTCAGCTTGGTGATGCCTTCCTGCTTGTTGTACCAGGCTTGGGCGATGGCCGTGTTCGGCTTGTGGGAGCCTGCGGGGCTGACGCCCTCATACTTGAAATAGATCTTCGCCGGGGTCCCCAGCGCCTTTTCCCAGCGGGCGGCGCGAAGGAGCGGCGTGGGACGCCACAGTTTGTAGATCTCGCGGACCTCGTCAGGGATCTCGTGGAAGCGCTCGGTCGACACCTCCTGCATGATGAGACCCATCGGGAACAGCGGAGCAAGATCGTCGGGAGTCGCCGGCTGCAGCGTTCCCGGGTGAAGGGGCGGCGGCGGGGGTTCTGGAAGATCCGCCGCAAGGTTGTACCACGACGTAGGGATCCTGTCTTCCGAAAGCAAGTACTTCACTGCCATACCTGTCTCTGCCTTTCCATCCTGATCAGGGCATTCAGAGGAGAAAAGTAGCATAACCATTCGGAACGTGCATCAATCCAGGATGAAAGGGTATGCTAGGAATCAGGTGACCGTTCGAGCAATCACCCCGGGAGATACCATGGCCACTCTTCCTCGCTTCACGCCTGACACTTTGGATTTCGTACTCCTCTCCTTCGAGGGACCCGATCAGTACGCCATGGCCGGGGGGCTGGGTGTGCGCATGAAGGAGTTGGCCCTCGAGTTGGCGCGACAGGGCTTCCGAACGCACCTCGTCTTTGTCGGCGACCCTCATCTGCCGGGCCGGGAGTCTCCGGTCGACAACCTCACCCTCCACCGCTGGTCTCAGTGGCTCTCGGCGCATTATCCCGGCGGCGTGTACGACGGCGAGGAAGCCAAGTTGGTCGACTGGAACGAGCAACTGCCTGATTATGTGGTCACCAACTTCGTGGCTCCGGCTGCCGCCGAGGGGCGGATCACCGCCATCCTGGCCGAAGAGTGGCACACTGCCTACGCCACCTGCCAACTATCCGACCATCTGTGGGGCCGGCAACTCCGCGACAAGGCGATCATCCTCTGGAACGCCAACAACGTCATGGGGTTCGATCGCATCAACTGGGGACGCCTCGACTACTGCTCCCAGATCACCACCGTCTCCCGCTACATGAAACATGTGATGTGGGACCGTTCCGTCAACCCGCTGGTCATCCCCAACGGCATCCCGGCCGACAGGATAAGGACGGCGGACCCGGAGGCTGTGGCCAGGCTACGGGCCGCCTTCCCCGGCCGCGAACTCCTCTTCAAGATCGGCCGCTTCAGTCCCGACAAGCGGTGGAACATGGCCGTCGACGCGGTCGCAGGCGAGAAGAGACGAGGCACCGACGTTGCCATGGTCACTCGAGGAGGCATCGAGCCGCACGGTATAGAGGTCATGGCCAGCGCCCACGCCCAAGGCCTCTCTATCGTCGACGTCCGTCCCCCGCGCGATCCGCTGGAGGCCCTCGACGCCTTCGCCGCCGCACCCCGGGCGGATATCTACAACATAGCCAGCTTCATGAGCGACGAGCTCATCTCGCTCTTCTATTCCGGGGCGGACGCCGTGCTGGCCAATTCCGGCCACGAGCCCTTCGGGCTGGTCGGCCTCGAAGTGATGGCGGCCGGCGGGCTGGTCTTCGTGGGTTCCACCGGCGAGGATTACGCGGTCCCCTTCCTCAATTCGGTCGTCCTCGACAGCGACGACCCGAATGAGATCAACATCGCGCTGGAATACCTACGACGGCGTCCACACGTAGCCGCGCGCATGCGCGCGGACGGCCAGGAGACGGCACGGAGCTTCACGTGGGAGAACGTCATCCTCGGCAGTCTGCTCAGCAAGTTGGAGTACGTCGCCCTTCGTCAGTCGGTCACTCCGCTCGGAGGAAGCGGACCGACACCCACGCCATCCCTACCGGCTGCGAGCTATGATCCTGCCACCGAGGTGGAAGGCTGCGCTCCCGGAGCGCCCGCCGCGGCCTACGGCGGCGGCTCGGTGAACGGCCCACTCGCCGTGACCCCGCAGGTGGACGCGAACGACGCCGGGGACGCCGGTCACGCGGGCGACCCTGGGGGAGACGCGGCGCAGAAACCTTCGCAGCGCGGAGGCGGCACTCCACCGGCCTCCCCGACCGGACGGCCGCCGGGCGGCAAAGGGCGCTCGCGCAGACCCGCCAAGAAGCGTTAGGACACCCACATGGCCGAGAACCTCGTCACCTACTGTGTCGTTCATCAGCCCCGCCGCATCCTTCTGCCGGCGCGAGTCATACCGCGCGGCACGAAGCCCGCAGACATGGCCGAATATCTGTTCGACGACGCTATGAACCGGCGCTACTTCGAGAAGGTGGCCCATTGGTGCTACTACCCAGCCACCGAGATGTTCCTGGGCATGCTCGACGAAGGCTACAAGCTGGGGCTCGGTTTTTCAGCCAGCTTCCTGTGGCAACTGAAGCGCTGGGACAGCGAACTCGCCCGCCGTTTCCAGGCCGTGGTGGCTCATCCCGGGTGCGAGCTCGTAGGGGTTGAGCCATACCACAGCTTCGCCTTCGCCATCGACATCAAGCTCTTCCAGAAAGAGATGCTGCGCGGCAAGAAGCTCGCTGAGGAGTTCTTCGGCAAGGAGATCCGCGTCACAGATACGACCGAGATGGTGATGAACAACGAGATCTACTACGCGCTCTTGAAGTCCGGCTACAGCGGCGGCATGCTGGACGGACGGCCCTGGGTCATGCAGTGGCGGGAACCCACGCACATCTACGCCCACGACGACCGCAACTTGGCCCTCCTGCCCCGCCACCACGACCTCTCCGACGACGTCGGCTACCGCTTCAGCAACCGATCGTGGGCGGGCTATCCCTTGCGGGCCGACACCTACGCCGCCAATCTGCGCAGAGCCTGGGGGGACATGGTCTTCATCGGCTGGGACTTCGAGACCTTCGGTGAACACCACAACCTCGACAGCGGCATCTTCGAGTTCATGCGCGCTCTCCCCGCCCAACTCGCACATAAGGGAGTGAACTGCCTGTTGCCATCCGAAGCCATCGAGAAGTTCGGCGCCCACAAGACCAATCTTCCCCTGCCCGAGTTCGGCACCACCTGGGCCGGGTCGGGGGGCATGGAGTTCTTCCTGGGCAATCCCTCCCAGCAGGCCATCTTCCGGCTCATGCACTCAGTCCTCCACAAGGCGCGCCTGACGGGCAAGCGCACCCTCACCGACCTGGCCCTCTGGCTCCTACAGTCGGACAACCTACACCTCATCCAGTGGGCGGGAAGGCAAGGATCGGAAGCGGAGGTCTCCGCCTACTTCACCCCGGACGAGTGGTGGGACCTCGGCTCGGACATGATCCTTACGGAGCAGCAGCGCGTCTACACCAACTTCCTTCTGGCCATGGATGAGCACGTCTGAGCCGCTTCACGTAGCCTTCGTCTGGCATATGCACCAGCCGTACTACCGGCTGGGACGGGGTGCCCCTTTTGAGATGCCGTGGGCGCGCATGCACGCCCTCAAGGACTACCTGGACATGGTCGAGACCCTGAGCGCCTACCCGACGCTACATCAGACGTTCAACCTGGTGCCTTCTCTGGTCGAGCAGATCGAGGACTACGCCTCGGGCGACTTTCACGACATCTATTGGGAGCACACCGTCAAACCGGCCGCCGACTTGGAACCTGAGGAGCGCGCCTTCATCCTTGAGCGCATGTGCGAGCGTCCCGGACATCCACGCGCCCGGGCGCACCCACGCTACCTGGAACTGGCCCACAAGCGTGAGGCGAACTCCATGCACGGCTGGGAGGTATGCGCCGGCGTCTTCACCGTGGATGAGATACGCGACCTCCAGGTGTGGTTCAACCTGGCCTGGTTCGACCCTCAGGCACTCGAGAGGACCGCCCTGGCCGACCTCGTGCAACAGAACAAGGGTTTTCGCGAGGAGGACAAACAGACTCTGGCAAAGGTCCAGAGCGCCATCCTCTCCCGCACTCTCCCCGCCTACCGAGATGCGGCCGATCGGGGACAGATAGAGATCTCCACCTCGCCCTTCTTCCATCCCATCCTGCCCCTGCTCACCAACACCGACTCCGCCCGAGTCTCGGTGGCCGACGCCCTTCTGCCCTCGCGCCGTTTCGCCCACCCGCAAGATGCGCGTGACCAGGTGCTGATGGCGGTAGCCAAACACGAAGAGGTCTTCGGCCGCCGCCCCCGCGGTATGTGGTGCTCGGAGCAGGCCGTGGGGGAGGACGTCATACCCCTGCTGCTGCAGGCGGGTATCGCCTGGACCATATCGGACGAACTGGTGCTGAAGCGCTCCCTGTCTGGTACCGTGCGCTCGCTCGCCGGCGGACCGGCGGAGACGGAACCCGCCCGGACCGACGACCCGCTGGCAGCCTATCACCCGCATCTTCTGGAGCGCGAGTCACAAGCGCTGGCCATAGTCTTCCGTGACCATACGCTCTCCGACCTCATCGGCTTCGCATATCAATCCTGGGACTCTCGCGATGCGGCTGCGGACCTTCTGACCCGCCTTCGTGACATTCGCTCGCGATTGATCGATGCTGGAGCCTTCGCGGAGAGCCGTGGCGGCAGTCCGTCAGGTCTTCCGCTCGTGACCATCGCCCTCGATGGTGAGAACGCTTGGGAATATTATCCCCGAGACGGACGCGGATTCCTTGAAGCCCTGTACGAGGGGCTGAGCTCAGATCCGGCTCTGCGCTGCGTCACCGTCTCCGAGCACCTCGCGGAATCGGCCGCGGTGCATCCTCTTCCTTGGCTGCATACAGGGTCGTGGATCGGCGGCGACCTTTCCACTTGGGTCGGAGACGCTGCCCACGGGAGAGCCTGGGACGCTCTTCACAGCGCGCGGGACGAAGTGGCCAAGCATGACCCCGGCACACCGACCTCCCAGCCTCTGCCACCACACGAGGACCTGGGCGGGGTGGCGAGAGCTTGGCACCATATCCACATAGCCGAGGGCAGTGACTGGTTCTGGTGGTTCGGCGACCACCATCGCACAGAACTGGACCACGTCTGGGACCTCAACTTCCGCCGCAACCTCCGCGAAGCGTATGCGGCCTTGGGCTTGGCCCCTCCGCTGGATCTGTTCATGCCGCTGCTGGAGGGAATTCTGGCGCCGGCGTCCCTCGCCCCCCGCGGACCGGTGCGTCCCGTCATCGACGGTGTCGTCGGCGACGGCGCAGACGGCACCCCCGAGGGGTGGGACTCCGCCGGCGTGCTGGCGCCCGATCTTCCTTCCACCATGCAGAGGGCGCAGGGTACGAAGATCCGTGAAGTGCGGTACGGGTGGGACGAGGGACGCCTATGCCTTCTCGTGCTCCCGTCCTCACCCTCAGCGCTCGAGGGTCTGGATGTGGACGTCTGTGTCACTCATGACGGCGAGGAGTGCGATACTCATCTAGCCGTCAGCCTGGAACCGGAGGGACAGGTGAGGACCGAGTGCCGGAAGGGTATGTGTACAGAGATGGCCGCAGCCACGGCGGGAGCTTGGCAGGACGTCCTGGAACTGTCCATCCCAGTGGGGCGCGAGGGTCTTCTGCCGACTGAACTGGGGCTGGTCATCCGCGTGGGGAGGGATGGCATGATGGAACACACATTCCAGGCGTCATCGCTGGGCGCAGCCGAGGAGGCCTAATATGAATGATGCATCCGACAAAGAGGTCCGCACGCCTTCTACGCTCTCTCTCCTTACGTTCTTGACCGACTTCGGCCGGGATGGAGGCTACGTGGCAGCCTGCGAGGCCGTCATCCTCTCGATAGCGCCCCAAGTTCGAGTCCTTCATGTCTCGCACGAGATCACGGTCGGCGACGTACAGCACGGAGCCCTCGTCCTCGAACGCGTGGCTCCCTTGTGCCCGCCTGCGGTCCATCTGGCGGTCGTCGACCCGGGGGTCGGAACCGAACGCCGCCCGGTCGCCCTTCTCACCAAGAGGGGGGACGTGCTGGTGGGACCGGACAACGGCCTGCTGCTGCCGGCTGCGGAAGCCCTGGGGGGTACAGCAGCCGCGTGGTCGCTGAAGCCTGACATGCTACGCCCGATGGCAGGCCTGCCGCCGACCCCTTTCTCGAGTACCTTCCACGGCCGCGACGTCTTCGCTCCGGCCGCGGCCCTACTCATGGCCGAACACCCCCTGCCGACACTGGGTGCGTCGGTGGACCCAGGGTCGCTCATAGTCCCTCCCCAGCCTGTCTGGCGACCCGCCCTCGGAGGTATACTCGCCGAGGTGGTGGAGATCGATCGCTTTGGGAACGTGGAGTTGGCGGCGCCCTTCCACGAATTGGTCGCATCGAGCCCCTCGCTCGCGGTCGAAGTGGAGGGTGAAGGGCTGCCCGCGTGGAACGCGCGGATCGTACAGACCTTCGGTCAACTCAACCCCGGCGAATTAGGGATATTCCGCGATTCCTGGGGCTGTGTGGCCCTGGCCCTGAACGGCGCGAGCGCCGCGCAGTTGCTTTCGGTGGAGCGAGGGATGAGCGTGCGGCTCACAGAGATCGAGACCGCTCACGATGGTGGGGCGAACTCGTGACGCCGCAACAGGATGGGTCGGACGGCCGCGCCAAGGAGAAGGCGGCGCGCACAGGTGACCCCGCCGCCCGGCAACGAGCCGGCAACGCCCGCGGGAATACGACCACCGCGGCCGCACATGCGGGCAAACGCGCAGCCTCGAGCAAGGTGGGTGACTCCCAGAGAGCGGGCGGGAAAGGGGGCGCTGCCGAACCGGCCGGCGCTCGTGACTTACTCGAGCTGTATAGGCCCGACTTTGCACGCACTCTCGCCGACCTGCAGGCTCACGGATACCGCCACGAGCAGGTGGTCGAGCACCTCTTCCGCCGGCCGCTCCTCCCATTCTCCGTCTCAACGGTCCTTCCGGGCGACGTCCGTGCGGCCCTCGATGAGGAGGGAGCCTCATCACTCACCGTGTCGACCACCCGCACCTCGCGGGATCGCACTACCAAGCTCCTCCTCGCCACCAAGGACGGAGAGGCTGTCGAGATGGTGATCATGCGCTACCAGCGTCGAGTCACGGCCTGCATCTCCAGCCAGGTGGGCTGCCCCGTCGGCTGTGCCTTCTGCGCCACAGGGCAACACGGTCTGGCGCGCAACCTCTCTGTCGCCGAGGTCGTCGACCAGGTCCGCATCGCCTCAGCCATCGGAGCCGAGGAGGGCTGGCGGGTGTCGAACCTGGTATACATGGGCATGGGCGAGCCCCTGCTCAATCTGCAGGCCGTCCTCGATTCCATCCGGGTCCTCACCAACCCCCGCGGCCTTGGTCTCGGCCATCGCTCCATCTCGATCTCCACCGTGGGCATCCCGGCCGGGATCCGTCGTTTGGCGCGCTCCGAGCCGCAGGTCAACCTGGCCTTGTCCCTCCACGCAGCCGATGATCAGACAAGAGCGCAGCTCGTCCCGGACAAGTTCCGCCAACCGCTCGCCAAGATCTTGGCCGCCGCCTGGGATCATTTCGAGATAACGCGCCGGAAACTGCTTGTTGAGTACGTGCTCCTGCAGGGCATCAACGACTCCACCAGTGACGCGAGACGCCTGGCCGGGCTCCTCAAGGGACACGTGGTCACCGTCAACCTGTTGGCCTGGAACCCGGTAGCGGCACTTGCAGGGTTCACGGCATCGGAGCCGGCCGTCGTCGCGGCCTTCCGCGATACCCTGACGATCGCCGGTGTGGAAGCTGTCATACGACACAGCAAGGGGGCCGGGATCGATGCCGCTTGCGGTCAGCTTGCAGGACGTAGGCGCCGCGTGAACCCACCGTCCTCACGTTGACCCATGAAGCCGGCACCATATCGGCATGATGGTCGGACCAACGCTTCTGAGGGCGATCCAGGAAGTGACCCGCATCGCCCCGACTAGTACTCGATTCCTCGCTGAGCAGGTCTTCCTTGCTCATACGCGTGCTTGATGCACCTCATCTCGGTCACGGTGTCGGCGGCCGCCACTATCTCCGGGACCGCGCCGCGGCCGGTGAGTATCACCGACAGACGAGCTGGCTTGTCGCGGAGTAACTCCACCACTTCCTGCGCCTCGACATATCCCTCGGCCACTGCGATGTTCACCTCATCCATCACGAGAAGGTCGTAGGCGTCGCCGGCCGCGAATTCCCGGCACAGGGCCCAGGCCTCTCGAGCAAGGCGCCGCGGCTCGTCCCGGTCCTGCGCCTTCCAGGTGTAGCCTGATCCGATCCGCCTGACGGTCATGTTCGGGAAGAGACCCGCGGCCTTGACCTCTCCGTAATCCCAAGATCCTTTGATGAACTGGACCACGGCGACCTGCTGGCCGTGCCCTGCCGCCCGAAAAGCGGTCCCGAAAGCCGCGCTGGTCTTGCCCTTGCCGTCCCCGGTGTTCACGATGATCCTGCCCGTCGCTCTGACCGTCATTCTACCCGTCACTTTCTGTGCCCCTTGTCGCTGCACCCCTGGCCGCGATGTCTTGCCGCACCGACTCTTGTCGACCCGGGCGTCCACTCATATGAACCGGGCGTCCACTCATGTCGACCCGGGCGTCTACAATAGACCCGGCGGACGAGTGACGGTCACGGAGGGGCTCCCATCAGACGTCACCTTGGGTGGATCATCCCTGTGGTGCTCATAGTACTACTGCTCCTGCCTGTGACCATTGCGGAGAGGTATACCTCCCCTACACAAGATGGGCAGTACATCCTCAACCCCATCAAGGCCTGGGGCTTCGTCTTGACCCTGGTCGGCGTGGACAACTCGGCCGTCCTGGGAAGCTCCGGGGACGCTCTGCGTGAAGCACGTTCGCTGTTTGTGGATACCACCGAGCAGCCGGTGAGGGTCGAACTCCTCTATCTGCCCGAGGAGCAGCCCTACGTGTATGTCAGGAGAACGGGGAGGACCTTCCTTATCGCCGTTCCCCCGCTTCTCGTATGGGAAGTCTGGGGAAGCAGCAGGGGCCGGACGAACTCAGAGGAACCGACAGATGTGATCGGCTTTCTTGACTACGACTCTGGGCGAATGCTGGGGCTTTCGGAGTCTGTGGCCGGTAGAGACCGCTAGACGGCTGCTAAGCAGCGAAGCGTCATTGTTCAGCAGCCTGCCGGGCGGCTACGCGCGGCCGAACGCGGTTCGAGGCTCGCCACCCAAACAGCCGCGGGAAGCCACCAAGGCCAGCATGACGTCAGGAGTGAACGGTGCGAGGACTACGCTCAGTTCCTCGAACTCGATGCTCATGGTGTCGAGGAATCCGGCCGCAACCTGGAGGCCGAACCGCTGGACGGTGGCCACTGTGTCGATCACCAGCGCGGCCACCCCCGATACATCCACGTCACCGACGGTGGCGCTGCTGATCGTCAAGCCCTCGTCGGAGACGAGGATCGCGGCTTTCATTCCCGGAATATCGAGATACCCCGCCAGGACCTCCTGGAGAGGATCGCTGATGTCAGTTTGTACTTTCACACTCTCATCATATAGCAGCCGAGGGTTCAAAGTCGATGGACCAAACGAAGTAGGAGCGGGAACACCGGCGTGGGCGCGCCCACGCGACTGCGGGCCCCGCGAAATCGCCCTGGAGGCTGCCGTGCAAGACCGACCGCCTCCAGGGTCTTGCGTGCTCTAATGGACCAAGCCGTAGCTGACCGTGACCGTCGCCATGACATCGAGAGTGCCTGGGTTGATGGGCGGTTCCGCCACCCGGGCAGAGTCACCTGCCGCTTCCGTCATAGCCGTGTACATGGGAACGACGGGCATATCTACATTCCCCTCGCTCATCATGACGACCTGACCGAGGGAGACCCCCGCCGCCGCGGCCAAAGCTTCGGCTTTCGCCTTCGCGTTGCCCACTGCCTTCGTAAGAGCATCGGATACGGCCTCGCTGTCTTCCGTCAGGCGCCAGACAGGACCGGAGACGTTCGTCGCTCCGGTCTCCACGGACGCGGCCAAGACCTTACCGACCATTGCCGCGTCCTTCAGGGTCACCGTCACGGAGTTCTGCGCCCGGTAGCCGCTGAGCGACTCCTTGCCCGTCTGCGGATCGTAGTTGCGGATAGGGTACACCGACACGTTGGCGGTCTGTATGGCGCTGTCTTCGACTCCTTCTGCTTTCAGACGGTCGAGGACCTCCTGGACGGTCTTGGAGTTGCTATCGAGGACCGCCCCCGGCTCGGCCCCTTCGTTCTCCACCGTGAGAGTGAGGATGGCTTCGTCCGGAGCACTCTGTACTGTCGCCTTGCCTACGACAGTGATCGTGTTGGGCGAAGCGACGACGCCGGAGGTACCGGCACCGGAGCTCGGGACCGTGGCCGCCGCATCATCACTGTCCTCGCTGCATCCCGACACCAACAGCATGATCCCGAGACTCCCGATCAGAATCAGTGACAACATCCAGACCAGATTCCGCCGACCCATCATCGGGCCACTCCGCTGTGACACGCCCCGATCTCCGGCTGCCGAGCGGGCCTCTTCCTCCCTGTCCATCTGCTACCCCCTTGTGACTGACAACCCTTGCCCACTGTGCCAAAGGCCTTCCATGCAATCGATGGAAGACCCTGAAGCGAGTGCGTCGTGAAGACGCCCCGTTGAGACGGGCGCGGTCCGGCATCCAGTTCCCCTCAGGCCTGCAGCCGTTCCCTGATGGTCTGGAGCTCTTCTATGTCTTTGAAGGGTAACTCCACCACGCCACCGCCTCCCCGGGTCTTGATGCGTGGCACCACGCCCAGAGAGGCGAAGAAAGCTTCGCGAAGCCCATCGAGTGTCTCGTCGTCCAACGGGACGGCCTTCGGCGGCGGGGGTTGCGTCTCCTTCAGGCCGAGGCGGCGCACCTCGTCCTCCACTTGGCGCACGGACAAACCCTTCTCCGTTACACGCCGCGCCAGTTGCAGTTGCTGCGCCTGACCCTTCAGCCCCAGGAGCGCACGCCCGTGACCCTCCGATATGAGACCTTGAGCCAAGGAGTCCTGGATGGGAGCAGGCAGATCCAGCAGTCGGACCTTGTTAGCGATCGCCGAGCGACTCTTGCCCACTCGTGCGGCTAGGTCCTCCTGCGTGACCCCCAAGTCGTCGAGCAGCACCTTGAGTGCAAAGGCCTCGTCCAAAGGGTTCAGTTCCTGCCGGACCACGTTTTCGATGAGGGCCAACTCCAGACTCTCGACATCGGAGGCCACGCGGATCAACGCGGGGATCACGGTGAAACCTGCCATCTGCGCAGCCCGCCACCGCCGCTCGCCGGCGATGAGCTCGTACCCTCCCTCGACCGGCCTCACGATAACCGGTTGCACTATCCCGACTTCCCCTATGGAGAGAGCGAGTTCTTCCAGCGCCTGCGGCTCGATGGCGCGCCTCGGTTGACGAGGGTTGCTACGAATGGCCGTCACGGGCAGGTCCACCACCGCGCCGGCAGGCATGGCAGCCTGGTCCCCTGTCGCACCACCCGCCGGCGGTCGGTCCGTTCCGGTCACGGCCTCCGCCTGTACGTCCTCGACTGATTCCGCAAGCAGGGCGGCCAAACCCCGCCCCAACGCCGGCCTCTTAGCCATTCTTGAATACCTCCAACGCGAGATCGAAGTAGGCGTCCGAACCCACACAATTCGGATCGAACAGCGAGATGGGGAGACCGTGGCTTGGGGCCTCGGCCAGCCTGACATTCCGGGGTACCACAGTCTTGAAGCTAAGCGTAGGAAAGTGGGTCCGTATCTCCTGCTCCACCTGCCGCGCCAGACTCGTGCGCCCGTCTACCATGGTGAGCACCAGGCCGGCGACGCGCAGGTCGGGATTCAGTCGCTCCCGGATGGTGGCGACGGTGGAAAGAAGCTGCGCCAGCCCCTCAAGCGCGTAATACTCCGCCTGAACGGGGATGATCACCTGGTCGGCCGCGACGAGACTGTTGAGCGTCAGTAGGCCTAGCGACGGGGGGCTGTCGATGAAGACGAACCGGTAGGGCGAGAGGGCGCCCAACCCGGCCATAGCGTCGCGTAGGCGATACTCCCGCCTATCGAGGCCGGGCAAGAGCACGCTGGCGCCGGCCATGTCGACCGAGGAAGGAGCCAGGTCCAGACCAGGCACGGACGTCGGCCGAATGATGGAACTCAGACTCTCTTCGCCGAGAAGCACTTCGAGGATGGTCGGCTGTCCCGGCGTCGCCCTCACCCCGAGTCCGTGCGAAGCGTTCGCCTGCGAGTCCATGTCGACAAGCAATACCGGCTCCCCAGCCTGGGCGAACGACGCGGCCAGGTTGATAGCCGTCGTGGTCTTGCCTACCCCGCCCTTCTGATTGGCGATGGCGTAGATCAGAGCGCTAACCTCCAGATTTCGTGCCCAACGGCCTCTTCCCCGGGACGCCCACCCGCCGCGGATACTCGGGCGGAGTCACCTTTGTCTTGCGAGCTATGTGCACCCATCGGTTTGTCGCTCCCGGGAACGGGGCCAGCGCGATGGATTCCAGTGAACCGCCACCCAGTATATCGAGCGCCTCTTGAGCCTGTATGCGCTCTTCGTACGAGATGTCCCCTTTCATGGCCACCATGAGCCCGTCGACGCTGAGAACGGGGAGGGAGTACTCGGCCACCACCGGCAGCGGCGCAAGAGCGCGCGAAACCGCGACGTCATGAGCCCCCCGACCATCTCCACTCCCGTAGTCCTCCGCCCGGACACAACGCACGTCCAGATTGCCAATGTTCAAGGCCTTGGCGGTCTCGGTGATGAAGGTGCACTTCTTCTGCTGCGACTCCACCGCCGTGATCCTCGCGGGAAGTGCGATGGCGAGCACGAGCGCCGGCAGTCCCGCGCCCGACCCAAGGTCGACCAACCGGGTGCTCTCGATCACAGGAGCCAGGGACAGAAGCGACAGGGAATCCAGGAAGTGGATCTCCTCGATAGCCTTGGGGCTCGTCACACCTGTCACATTGAAGCCGGCCCCCATGATCCTGTCTCCGAGAAACGCCAGCCTCTGAAGATCTCCGTCCTCCAGCCCGAATGCTCGGTATCGTGCTTCTTCAGTCAGCAGCACGGATATCTTGGTGGTCGAGGACCTCGTCGGCCGTTGCGCCCTGCCCAGATCCGGTCTTCAATGCTCGGTACAGGTGCACGAGCAGAATGGAGATGTCCGCAGGCGAGACGCCGGGGACCCTGGAGGCCTGCCCAAGTGTCTCGGGGCGGAGGCGACAGAGCTTGTCCTTGGCCTCATACGTAAGGCCGTCGATGCGCTGATAGTCGAAATCTGTGGGAATGATCAGATTCTCGGTGGCGCGATGCCGCCTGATCTCAGCCATCTGCCTGCGGATATAGCCATCATAACGTGCGTGGATGGCCAACTTTTCCATTACTTCAGGCGGTGCGTCGGCCAGCGGCTGGCGGACCTCTGGCGGCAGTAGCCTGAGCACGTCATCCATAGATATCTCCGGTCGGCGCAGCAGTCTGGCTGCGCTCTGCGATTCCACCAGCGGCGCCGTCCCCAAAGACGCCAAGAACCCATCGGTCTCGGGATTGGAACGTATCTGAGTCGCCTCCAGGAGTTCTGAGAATTCCTCTGTCTGCCGTCTGCGATCCTCCACCTCGGCCAGTTGGGCGTCGCTTAACAGTCCCAGTGCGTGCCCCAGCGGCGACAGCCTCTCGGCGGCGTTGTCGTGGCGAAGGAGAAGACGATACTCCGCGCGAGAGGTGAACATGCGATACGGCTCGTCGACACCCTTCGTAACCAGATCGTCGATCAGCACACCGATGTAGGCTTGGTCACGCTTCAGGGTGAAGGCGGGCTTGTCTTGGGCGTAGAGAGCCGCGTTGATGCCGGCCATGAGTCCCTGAGCAGCCGCCTCCTCGTAGCCCGAGGTCCCGTTGATCTGGCCGGCGCAGAACAGGCCCGCAACTGCCTTGGTCTGCAGCGCGAGGGTGAGCTGCTGGGGAGGGACATAGTCGTATTCGACGGCATACCCCGGCCGGACCAACCTGGCCCGCTCAAGACCTGGGGTGGCCCGTATGATCATCTCCTGCACGAAGACGGGGAGACTCGTGGTCAAGCCCTGCAGATACATCTCCTGAGTGGTCATCCCCTCCGGCTCCACGAACACGGGATGCTGATCCTTGTCCGGGAAGTTGATGAGCTTGCGATCTATGGAGGGACAATAGCGGGGACCCTTGCCGCTCACCGTACCGCTCCTCAGCGGACTCAAGTGAAGATGCTTGGCCACCACATCATGCGTATGCGCGCTGGTATGGGTCAGATAGCAGGGCAACTGCTTTCGGGGAAGCGGTCGCGCCCAGTGAGAGAAGGAGAGGCCGCTATCGTCACCCAGTTGCGCGACCATGCGGTGAGCATCGATGGTGGCGCCATCAATGCGCGGTGGGGTTGCAGATTGGAAGCGATCGAGTTCCAGGCCGGCCGAGCGCAGACTCTGAGATAGGAGCAGAGCGGGCAGTTCCCCCACCCGGCCCGCAGCATAACTCCGGTCGCCGATGACGATCTTCGCCTGAAGGAAGGTGCCGGTGGCCAACACCACCGACCGCGTTCGCAAATAGCGACCGTCGGCGAGTGTGACCCCCGCGATTGTTTCACGTGAAACATCCAATTCGGCGACCTCGCCCTGGACGAGAGCCAAGCCTGGCGTTCGCGAGAGCACTACCTTCATCCAGTCTTCGTAGAGCCGCTTATCAGTCTGTGCCCGGAGGGCCCGTACGGCAGGCCCCTTGGATGTGTTCAACATCTTGATCTGCACGAAGGCCCTGTCCGTGTTTCGGCCTTGCTCGCCGCCAAGGGCGTCGATCTCGCGAGTCAACTGGCCCTTACCGACCCCCCCAACCGCCGGGTTGCAGGGCATGAGGGCGATCTTGTCCAAGTGAAGAGTCACCAGGGCCGTGGAACACCCCATACGGGCAGCGGCCAATGCGGCTTCGCAGCCGGCGTGGCCTCCACCGACCACAACTACGTCATATGCCCACTGTCCGCTAATGTTCCACATCCCTGCCGGGCTGTGAGTCCCCCGCGCCCGTCCCATCTGCTGTGATAGGGGACCTCTCCTCCATTCCCAGTGCGTTCAGCAGCCCGACCGCAGCGCTCAGCCCGGAACCCAAGCTGGCGAGATATCCTTGCGCGCCGGCGACTTGGCCGACCGCCCACACTCGACCATCGAATCCCGGGACACAGCGCCCATCATCAAGACCCGTCAGTATCGACGCGTGAACCTGATGCTCGAGGCGGCTGGCTGGTTCTCCCTCCGGCGAACACCGCGGGCCGCGGCCACCCAGTCCTCCATCCAAA
Source organism: uncultured Actinomycetes bacterium (assembly GCA_963816155.1). Classification (GTDB taxonomy): domain Bacteria; phylum Actinomycetota; class Thermoleophilia; order RBG-16-64-13; family RBG-16-64-13; genus JAXGXJ01. The sequence continues at coordinate 89,084 of CAWFJE010000009.1, forward strand.
TAGGGTCCGAGAGCAGCCTCGTGACCGCCTTCTTCTGATGGCCTTACCATCCTACTATCCTCAATGGGTTCGCCATGCTGAAGCGGCACGCCTACAGAGCGGGAGTCCGCCAGCGCGCCGCGCTCGGCCTGGTAGAATTCCAGCATCGCCGCCCCGTCGGGAAGCAGCACCGGTTCTGGGGTGACCTCTCTCGACCCGGCAGCGGCGCCCCACAGCCGCGGCTCGCTGTGGGGGACAGCCCGCTGCAGCGCTCCCTCCTCAGAGATGGGGCTCACTCGTCTTGCTGCCGCAACAACGGCGATTGCAGGGAAGAAGGGATGCGTTCCGTGCGGAGGCTGAGGGAACTCGGCCGGCCACCGGAAGGTCGGGGCCGTCTTGGCATGAGCCGGCGCGCAACCGGCCGCACACCGAGCCACGGCCCTCACAGACTCGCATAAGCCTGGCTCCGACTGTCGTTCCCCCACCCCATCGAGGAGTCGCCCGATCGGGATCAACCCGACGGTGACGCTCACATCATCGCAGTCCGATGCCGCCAAGGTCTCAGCCACGACCGCGCTGTCGGCCCCATAGCGCGCGCCCACGTACATATCTCTGTCTGCGAAGCACGCGCCGGCCCGCAGCAAAGCCTCCTGCAACGCCGTGGCAGGCACTTCTCCGTACCGGCCTCCAGCCATCTGTTGCCCGCCGATGCTCACTGTGCCCCCAAGCGAAAGACCTACGGCCAGAACCGCCATGCGTGCCCTCAGCCTCTCGCCAAAGACCGTCTCGACTTCCACCAGCGCTCCCGGAGCGGCCGTCCCGTCGAAGCGCATCGTCTCACCGTCCGGGGGCGCGACGACCCGGATATCGCTCACGAGTCCTTGCCTGAACTGGAGACCCGGAATGAGCTCCAGCACCCGTTTCGTCTCTATGCTCACCGCGCGGCGGTCTATCACCAGCAACGGCAGACGGTTCTCGGGTACGGATGCAGTGTCCAGCCAAGCGAAGCTCAGCGCGGCCGGCAAGGAACCGAACACCTGTTCGATCTCCTGCCATCCCCCCACAGTGGGGCCGACCGCCGGACCATAGCTCGGAAACCCGACCACATCCAGAGCGCTGCTCACCACCATCACGCGTGCACCAGCCTCCGCCAAGGTGGCGGCGCACGCGCATCCCGAGACCCCCGCCCCGACGACTATGACGTCCAGGGTCTCCGCCCCGGGGTTCGAGGGCTCGACACCGTGCGAGGCCATCATCTCAGCCTGTTCCCGGTGCCGTCCACGCTCACATCCATTCCATCTGTGCTCCGGCCCTTCATCCCATCTGTGCTCCGCGCCCTCATTTCGTCTGCGCTCCGCACCCTACTTGCCCACACAGAAGCGGCTGAAGATCTCGTCCAGCAGATCGGGGGTCAGATCCTCACCCGTGATGCGCCCCAAGGCCTGCACAGCAGCTCTGATGTCCTCACAGATCAACTCTTCGTCTCTGCTTCTGTTCACACCCTCCAGTGCCGATGCCGTACTTTCCAGGGCCTGTGCCACAAGGCTGCGTTGCCTCTCGGTGGCCAGTACCGGCTCCTCGAGATGCATCCCCCGCTCACCGGTCACCACTCTTTCGATCATCTGCTGCAGGCCTTGAAGACCTTCGCTCGTGACCGCCGACACACAGCAGTACAGCCATCCGTCAGCGCCCCCCCGCTGCCGGTCCTCCCCAAGACGCGCGCTTCCCGACAATCGCTCCTGAAGCGCACTCTCGGCCGAATCCCCAACAAGGTCCCTCTTGTTGCCGACGATAATGGCCCGTCGCCTGTCCAGTCGACTGACCAATTCGCCATCGGCCTCGTCCCACGGCTTCGACAGATCGATCACGGCCAGCACGAGGTCCGCGTGCTCCATAGCCGTCATCGACCGCTGGACCCCCAACTGCTCAATGTGATCGCCCCCGCTGCGCATCCCCGCGGTGTCCACGAGATGGATGGGGATCCCTCCTATCTCCATCAACTCCTCCACAGTGTCTCGGGTAGTCCCCGGGATGTCCGAGACGATGGCTCTCTCCCGCATGAGGAGCGCGTTGAGAAGAGAGCTCTTGCCCACGTTCGGCTTACCAACGATCGCCGTCCGTACGCCCTGCTCGAGCACTCGACCTACGAAGGCCGTGTCCAGAAGCCGCACCAACTCGGCGGAGGCCTTGGACAACCCTTGAGCCACCTGCTCCCAGTCGACATCGTCGATGTCATCGTCTGAGAAGTCCACCGTCGCTTCGATGGAGGCCAGCCGGCCCACAAGCTCTCGCCTTGCCGTCCGTAGCCTCTCAGACAGGCCTCCCTCCAATTGCCGGAGTGAGGCACGCAACGCCCCGGAGCTACGAGCTGCCACGATGGACGCGACACTCTCAGCCTGGGTGAGATCTATGCGGCCATTCAGAAACGCTCGCCGCGTGAACTCTCCAGGGTCCGCCATGCGCGCTCCCAGGCGGACGAGCAGGCGCAACACGGCCCGCTGGGCGACCGGTCCCCCGTGGCAGTTGATCTCGACCACGTCCTCCCGTGTATATGTACGGGGCGCCCTCATCACGGCGACCAGCACCTCATCAACGGTCTCACCCCTGTCCGGATCGACTACGTGACCGTAGTGGAGTACGTGCGAGTCTTCCGGCAGACGAGGTGCACAGGCGGACCCGGTGGGCCGGAAGGCTGCGCCGGCGATCTCCAGAGCTTGGGGGCCGCTCAAGCGGACGATGCCGATGGCTCCGCGTCCGGTGGCGGTGGAGACGGCCACGATGGTGTCTTCACCCCAGTCATCGATGTGAGGTGCTTGTGTCATGTGCCAGACAGCCTTCCTGCCCCTGCGGGACTGTCGCCGGGCCACGCGGGTACACAGCCGCAGAAGACGGCCTGCATGCCGACCGAGAGACGGGCGCCTCCCGGTCGTCCCCTGTTAGCGCAGGGGTGAGATGACCACCGACCGGTTCGGTTCGCGGCCCTCGCTGGCGGTCGACACGTCGGACCGCTCCTTGAGCACCAGATGGACGATCTTCCTCTCGGCCGGAGTCATGGGGGCCAGTTGCACGGGGCGGCCGCGCTTGACCGCCTCCTGCGCCTTGTGAATAGCCAGGCGCTCTATTTGCTTCTGCCGGCGCTCCTTGTATCCCTCGGCGTCCAGTTCGACATGCTTGCGCGAATGCAGCCCCGGAGAGACGGCGATGCTTGCCAGATACTCCACCGCGTCGATGGTCTGGCCCCTGCGTCCGATGAAGATGCCCAGGTCTTCACCCGTGATCTCAGCGTGCAGTCGCTCGGGACTCTCGGTGATACGCACCTGTGCTTGCAGTCCCAACTCGACCAAGACCCGCTCGAGGAAGACCCTGAGACGCGCGGCCCCGCCTTCTTCCGACGATGGCGGTAGCTCATCCCAGTCTTCGTCGTAGTCCTCGTCGTCCTCGTCGTCCTCGCGTGCGCCCCGGAGAAGCTCCTCCGGCTGGGCATCGTCTAAACCGTAGAAGTCGAGAGCTTCCTCCGTGAGAGCCACCTCGACTACCGCATCCACCGCACCGACCCCCATGAAACCCTCTTCGGGGGGGATGATGATGGTGACCTCGTATTGATCCTCGCTGAGTTCGCCGGGGGCGAAGTCGAGCTCAGCCAGAGCTCTCTGTATCGCCAATTCCACCGTCCGGCCGTTCGCTTTGGCCAGTTGTCTCTTGCCCATGTTTCCCGGTCTTCTGGACACTACTCTTGCCTCCACTCTTCCCTGCCGGCGCCTCACCCGAAGAGGCCTCGGTAGGGATCGTTTTCGCGGAAGTTGTCTTACCGGCCGGGGTCTTCCCCGGCGTGGTCTTGGAGGATGAGGGCTTGCCCGAGGCTGCCTTGCCCGGCGGGGTCTTAGCGGCGCCCGCCTTGCCCGAGGCTTGCTTGCCCGGCGGGGTCTTAGCGGCGCCCGCCTTACCGGCCGGTGCCTTCCCGCTCTTCGGCTTGCCCCCGCCGGCTGTGCCCTGACTGGACTTCGCGGGGCTGGACTTGCCCGAAGTTACCTTTGCGGGAGTCGTCTTCGCCGGCCCCCCCGAGGCGGCGACAGCTGCCACCGGGACCGGCATCAGCTTCTCAGCCGTGAACTGCTGGGCGATGGTCCAGAGGTTGGACGTGAACCAGTAGATAAACAGACCGGCCGGCCATTTGCCGATGAACATGAAGATGCCGACCATGATGGGCATGAAGTAGGCGATCATCTTCTGCTGACCCACGCTGTTCCTGGCCATCTGCCACGAGGCCACGAACTGGCTGGCGATGTAGAGGAACATGAGCACGATATCGAACTGGGTGATGTCGTGGATCCACAGCCAGCCCACAGGGTAGTCGGCCGATCCGGGGGCGAAGGCCCCGCTTGAGTTGAAGGCGCTGGTGGGGTCTGCCGGCAGTCCCGCCGCTCTCAGCATGTAGTACAAGCCGAAGAACACCGGCATCTGCAGCAACAAGGGTAGACAGGAGCCGAAGGGGCTTACCTTGTTCTCCGAATAGAACTCCATGGTCTTCTGGTTGAGAAGCTGACGGTCGTTCTTGTACTTCTCTTGTAGCACCTTGATCTGCGGCGCCAGCGCCTGCATGGCCCGCATGCTCTTCAGTTGCCGCCACGTTAGGGGGATGAGTACGATGCGGACGATGATGGTCAGCAACACGATGGCCCAGGACCAACTGATCCCAAGGTTGTCGTGCAGTACCGCGAGCAGCCAGTAGAAGGCGTTGCTGAGAGGCGCGATGATGCTCCCGATGGTGTCCATCTACTGCGACGTTCCTTTGCGATGCGACCGGAAGAGAGTCTGCGCCTCCACCGGGTCGTAGCCTCCGTAGCTGAGCGGATTGCAGCGCAGGATGCGCCAGCCTGCCAGCACGGTACCCTTGAGAACGCCGTGCTCCGTCAGAGCATCGATGGCGTACTGCGAGCATGAGGGGTGATACTTGCATGCACGCGGCAACGCCGGGGAGATGAAGATCTGATAGCCCCGGATCATCCCCAACAGAAGTAGCTTGAACGGATTGCGCACCCCGACCCCCCGTGATGTAGGCGCCGGGGCAGCTGTGGCTAGAGTTGCCGTGGTTCCTCCCGCGTGCAGAGAAGGCCCGCCTTGCTGAAGACTTCCATCATCTTCGCTTCCACAGCCTGGAAGCCCTCCTTCTCCAGGAGTTCCACCAAGGGTGTCCGAGCGATGAGCACGTAATCCATGTTCTCCCTGAGCGACTGTGCGTGAGCTCGATAGATTTCTCTGAGGACCCGCTTGACGTGGTTCCTGTCCACGGCCCCGCCCAGACGTTTGGACACGGAGAACCCCACTCGCCCACCGTCCTGGGATCCCGAAACACCGACCGTGGAGCGCTCGAAATAGTATAAGACGAGATACCTATTGGCAACCGACCGCCCCGCGCGGTAGACGCGGGCAAAATCCTCGGATCGCGACAGTCGGCCCCGCGATCGAATCACGACGTGACTACGCTGAAAGGCGCTTGCGACCCTTGTCGCGTCGACGTTTGAGGACCGCCCTCCCCGCACGAGTGCTCATTCGGACGCGAAACCCGTGGGTCTTCTTCCGCTTACGCTTATTAGGCTGGTAGGTCCTCTTCACGTTCCCTCTCTTATCACCATAGGGGCGCGGGTAGCTGCCGCACGCGCCCCCGTCTGTCGAACCATCTCTCGATCCCGCACCTAAAGGGCCGCTCAGTATACAAGCCAGAAAACCCTCCGTCAAATGCCGGGTCGGCCCACGCGGCGCCCCCGGAGCCCAGAGACATCCATTTGTGCGCCCCGGGCGGCCGGCTCCCCCATACCGTCCACAACGCCTGGGGTCGGCCAAGGTGCTCCGCCTCAAGCTATCCCCGGTTCTTTCCACACTTTCCACAGGCCCCTGTGTACGCTCACGGCAGGGCGCTCCCCGGATACCTCGCCACGGCTGGCGCGGCCGTGGGAATACCCGACCGGGCGCGTCCGCGTGGCTCCTGCGAGACCGCACACCGTCTCAATGCGGACTCGCGTCAGACCGCGCCACTGCCGACCGGCACGGCTGACGCCTGTGAGCCGTGGGCACTCCCCGGGTGGGGCTCGGAGACGCGGGCCAAGGGAGCTCAGCTGCGGCGACCACCCGAGGCCATGCATTCGACCGGAATATGATTTCCCCAGTTTCAACAGAAAGTGCGGTCTGAGCGGCCTTCTCGTTTCATATTTCTCCACGTTTTCCACACCTGTGGACGGGCCTGTGGATGAACCCCTCGTTTTCCCTGCAAAACAAAGGTCTCTTGCCCACGAAAGCCGATCGGTTCATTTCGAGATTGGCAACAAAAAGGCGCTATTTCCATAGACTGCCGTGAACAGACCCTGTGGAAAATACGGGTGACTCTCGCTACAATGGCAGGGCTTTCCGGAACCTACCTGAGAGTATTGCCGGGTCCGTCGCGACCCCCCCGGGGGGAGACCATTTCCTGATTATGGCAAACGCACAGCGTACCCCTGGACGGCAACCAGAGACGGGCGGCAACACCCCGGACGGGAACGGCCGCCCCCCCACGGAACCGGCCCGAATCGCCGTCTACACCCAGCGACACTCGCCGCCACGCGTCGTCTCGATCCCGGTGTTGCTCCCTGGGGACGACGGGGTGACCGCCCTCATCGATGAGTTGACCGAGCGCGCCCACTCGCTCGCACGCGAGCAGGGGGGCAGACTGTCATCTGAACTCATTAGGGAGTTGGTCGCAAATCTGGTGCACGCTTCGTTCACAGAGGTGGTCATCACCATCCTCGACGGTGGCAACACGCTCCGCATTAGCGATCGTGGCCCCGGTATCCCTGACAAACAGGCAGCCGTTCGCGCCGGCTTCACGTCTGCAGACGCCGCTGCCAAGAGGCACATACGCGGAGTAGGCTCCGGACTGGCGCTGGTCAAAGCCACCGTGAGGACCATGGACGGCGCCCTGGAGATCGAGGATAACCTGGGCGGAGGGACGGTCGTGACCGTACGAGTGGCACCAGAAGCTGACAACGCGCTCGCGCCCTCGGGACTCCCGGCCTATAATCTGGCGGAGCGTCAGTTGAAGGTTCTCTTGCTCACGGTCGAACTGGCACCCGTCGGCCCGACGCGCATCGCCCGGGAGTTGGGCGTGTCGACATCGACCGCCTACCGAGACTTGATCGGACTGGAAGAAGCGGGCCTTGTGGTATCTCTGGGCACCGGCCACCGCTCAGTCACAGAAGTCGGACTGGCCCATCTGAACACTCTGCTGTAGCCGGAAGAGGAGCGTCGTGGACAAGACAGGCATCGATCCTATCTGGGGGCAAGCCCTCGAGTTCATCGGCCAGCAGGTCAATGAGGGTACCTTCCGTATCTGGTTCGAGCCTACGGTCGGCCTGGGCCTCACCGAGGGTGTCTACTCCGTCGGAGTAGCCTCGGAATTCGCCCGAGATTGGATAGAGAACCGCTTCCAGACCACCATCAACGAAGCGGTCTCCAGTGTGGTGGGCAAGCCGGTCCTCTGCAAGATCATCGTGTCGTCGGAGCTCTCCCGGGTCCTCTTCCGGGACGATGGCGCACGCGGGGCCTCACCGTATCAAGGATCAGGGCGAGACCAGACGCAGACTCCGGCGCCCCAAGCGCAGACCCTGGACCGTGATGACGCCGGCGTGTTTCCGGTCGTAACCCCCGGCACGAATGGTGCCCATAACCGTCCGCGCGCCGCAGCCGACACAGACGGACTCTTTCAGGCGGGGAGCGGTCTTCTCACCAAGTACACCTTCGACACGTTCGTCATCGGTCAGTCCAATCGCTTCGCCCACGCCGCAACGTTGGCGGCGGCCGAGACCCCCGGGACTCAGTACAATCCTCTCTTCATCTATGGGGGTGTGGGCCTGGGAAAGACTCACCTCCTCCAAGCTGTCGGCTGGTATGTCCTGCGTCATCATCCCGGACTCAAGGTGCGCTACGTCACCCTTGAGACCTTCACCAACGATTTCATCAACTCCCTGCGAGTGGACAGCATCGAGGGCTTCAAAGCCAAGTATCGGACCATCGATGTACTGCTCATCGATGACATCCAGTTCCTGCAGAAGAAGGAACAGACCCAGGAGGAGTTCTTCCACACCTTCAACACGCTCTACGACGCTCAGAAGCAGATTGTCATCACGTCGGACAGACATCCGAAGGGGCTCGTCACATTGGAGGACCGCTTGGTGTCGCGCTTCGAATCGGGCCTCATCACCGACATCCAACCTCCGGATCTCGAGACTCGTGTGGCCATCCTCCAGAAGAAGGCGCGGGCAGATGGCATCACCCTGGGTGATGAAGAGGTCCTCATGCTGATCGCATCAAGGGTCCCCAGCAACATCCGCGAGCTCGAAGGGTGCCTGACGCGGGTGGTGGCATATTCGTCGTTCACCAAACGCCCCATCACGGTCGAGGTGGCCCGCGAAGTCCTCAAAGATCTGCCTGAGACCGCCGCGACTCGGATCACCATGGACATGATCATCTCCGCGGTCGCCGACTCCACAGCCATATCGAGTACCGAGATCGTCGGCGACAAGCGCACACGGTCCATCGTGTACGCCCGCCACTTGGCTATGTATCTGGCGCGTGAACTGACCGACTCCAGTCTTCCCAAGATCGGCGAGAGGATGGGGGGTAGAGATCACACCACGGTGCTCCACGCTGTCGAGAAGATCAACAGATTGATCCAAGAAGATAGGGCCACGTATAACCGTGTGCAGGCCCTCACCACAAAGATCAAGAGTGCCCAATGACCTCTCCGGATCGACACCATGCTTTCCACAGCCCCATGTCGATAACATCGGGATTCTCTGTGGGTGAAGAGCCTCTCTCTTTCTTCCCCATGAAAACGTACCGGCTGTCCACACACTCTCCAGAGGTCTCTGCACAAGCTCCTTGCATACGCGTTAGTGGCCACTGCCGACTCGTGGGCCCTTCTCGATCGCTTCTCAACAACATTCACAACGTCTATTACAACGGCTATCCTTCTTGTAAAGAAATACGTAGTAATAGCAGACACGCTGTACCAGCTTCGGTGAACGCCCACCCACACGAGGAGTGCCGATGAAGATCAGGACCACCAAGCAGGCTCTCGTTGAGTGTCTTGGGATAACAAGCAAAGCGGTCTCCTCACGCAGTTCGATACAGGTATTGTCTGGAGTCCTCATCGATGCCACTCAGGATCAGGTGGTTCTCTCGGCGACCGACATGGAGATCTCGATCAAAGCGCCTTTGGCCGGAGTGGTAGAGCAACCGGGGTCCCTGGTGCTGCCGGCACGCATAGCCACGGATATCGCGCGCAGCCTTCCGCCCGGCGACGTGGTGATGGAACAGCGCCCCGGCGAGACCCAGGTGGAGATCCGTGCGGGAGAATCGCAGTTCACGCTTCACTCGATGCCGGCGGCCGACTTCCCGCAACTCCCGGTGTTCTCGGCGGAAGGTTTCACCGTCGACAAGCCGGCGTTCATAGAGACCGTCGACCGGGTCGCGGCGTCGGCATCCCGAGATGAGACGAGGCCGGTTTTGACCGGTGTTCTCATCCAACTGTCGAAGGGGAACGTCCTCATGGTGGCTACCGACAGTTATCGTCTGAGTGTGAAGGAGACGCCGGTCGAGTCATCGGTGACAGAGAGCCTTCAGGCGATCGTCCCGGCACGCACACTCATGGAGTTGTCACGCATCGCCGGCGGGGCGGGAGACTCCTCCCTCACCATCATCCTCAGCGAGAACCAGATCCTCTTCCAAGTAGGCGGTGTCTCGCTCATATCCCGGCTGATCGACGGCCAGTTCCCCAACTACAAGCAGTTGATTCCCGACTCCTTCGATTATGAGGTCGCCGTGGATCGCGACGAGTTGCTGGAAGCAGTGCGCCGGGTGGGGTTGCTGGCGCAGAAGAACGCCGCCCTTCGCCTACACTTCGTCGACAACACTCTGACAGTCTCCGCCGAATCGCAAGATGTGGGCAAGGCCCGCGAGGCCATGCCGGTGCAGTACTCCGGCGAAGACATAGCCATGGGTTTCAACCCCGAGTTCCTGGAAGCGGGGGTGGCTGCCATCAAGGAGTCTCCGGTGTACCTGCGCTTCATCAGTCCTCTCCGCCCCGGGCTTGTGAAAGGGGCGGGGGACGACTTCCTGTACCTGGTCATGCCCATACGGCTGACGGACTAGGTCTCGGGGGAACGTGGCGGGCAACAAGCCTAGGTACAGAAGGGCCAAAGAGCACACAGGGCATACCGCCCGCCCGGCGGGCCCTGTGGCTTCCGGGCCGGTTGCTGTGGAGGCCGATCTCCCCATCACTCTGGGACAGTTCGTCAAACTGGCAGGCATGGCCCCAACGGGCGGTGACGCCAAACAACTCGTGGTCGGCGGCCAGGTGCGTGTCAACGACATCGTCGACACGAGGAGGGGCCACAAACTGGCCTATGGGGACGTTGTCGGCGTAGGCAAAGAGACGGCCGTCGTCGCGCCGCGCGCAGAGGCCGTCCGCCCTGGGCCGCCGGACGGCGGATAGCTGGATGCGGGTAGAGAGCGTTACGCTTTCCAACGTGAGGGCTCACTCCGCTCTTCAGGTGGATCTGCAGTCGGGATTGAACGTGCTGGTGGGTCCCAATGGGGCGGGTAAGACCACGGTCCTCGAAGCGATGGCGCTCGTGCTGCGCGGTAGCGCCCTCCGTCCCGGCTCCATCCGCGATCTCATCCTGCGCGGCGAGGGGTTCCTGCGCATCGAGCTGCGGCTGGCGCCGACCGAGGGCCCGGTCACGGTGGCCGCGGCAGCATACACGCGAGACGGCGAGCGTCGTCTGACGGCGGACGGCGCCGACCTACAGGACCCGTCTCGCTGGCGTGAGACACTGCCCATCCGCACCTTCGTCCCCGACGACCTGCGTCTGATCAAAGGCAGTCCGCGACGCAGGCGGGAGTACCTGGACGCGCTGGCGGGGAGGGAGGATCCTGCCTATCGAGCCGCGCTCAGGGAGTACGAAGAAGCACTGGCTCAACGCAACGCCCTCCTTCGCAGCCGTCATGCGGGAGCCGAGGATAGCCAGTTCGGTCCCTGGGAGACAATGCTGGCCGAGACCGGGGTCCTCGTCTGCGCGCGACGGGCGGCCAGGTTGCAGTCCTTCATCGGCACCTTCCAGCAGATCTACGCCGACTTGACCGGCGAGCCCCCGGATACCATCCGCCTCGTCTACCGGAGCAACGTGAGTGGTCTGGAGACGCCGCAGTATGAGGCTCGGCTCGGCGAGATGCGCGCTGCCGACCGGCAGCGCACCTTCACTCACCTCGGGCCGCACCGGGACGACCTCCGCCTCGTCCGTCGCGGGCTGGATATGCGCGACTGCGCCTCGCAGGGGGAGCAAAGGGCGGCCCTGCTCGCCCTCGTGTTGGCGGAATGGGAGCAGAGCGACGACGAAGAGGCGGTCGTCGGTGAGAACGCGGCCTGGACGGTGCGCCCAGGCGGCGAAGGCTCCGCTGTTCAGCAGCCCGTCAGGCCCCTCCTTCTGCTCGATGATGTGATGAGCGAACTTGACGAGGGGCGTCGGCGTGCGTTGGTGGCTGTGGTCCGCCGGGGGGGACAGGCGCTCGTCACCACCACAGACCTGAGCTACTTCACCGCGGATGAGCTTTCTGGGGCCTGCGTCGTGGATCTCACTCCTCTGCCGTGAGCGACGGACGGACTGGGAAGGGCGACTTCGCCCGTTTGGGCGAACTGCTGGGCGATGCCGGCTTGAAGCCTGCTCCGGGGGCCCGGCACGCTGCCGCGGCGCAGCCGCGGCAGTCCGGCAGCATGCATGGGCCTGATCCGGGCGACATCGCCCGCCGCGTGGCTGAGGTGTGGGACGAGATCGTAGGCCCCGAGATAGCTGCCAACGCCCGGCCTTTGCAGCTGAACCGCGGCCGTCTCGTGGTGGCGACCTCGTCCAGCGCTTGGGCCCAGAGTCTGCACTTCATGGGCGACGCGATCCGCGAGCGCCTCAGCGCTTCCCTGAGCACGGAAGAGATACGAAGTGTGTTCTTCCGGCACGCGGGGTGGGAAGCAGCGCCGGACCGACCCAGCGCGCCGCGGGAGCGGGAACCGGTCGAGGTCTCTCCCGAGCCGGCCCCCGGCGTCGCTCCCGACCGCCTGACAGAGGAAGAGGAGGCAGCTTTGGAGGGCGTACGCGGCCTTGATGTGAGCCCTGAGTTGCGAGAAGTGATCGCCCGGGCTATGAAGGCGGCGTTCGTCCGCGAGGAGCAGGATTAACGCCGCTGGCAGCGGACACAGCCGGGCCGCTGAGGGGGCCCATGTGGTATCATTTCTACCGATATGGACTGCCTTTCTACGGCGATACACCGGCCGTCTTTCCCGCATCCTGGGAGCGTCGCGCGTTTGGCCTGAGCGGCCGCACGCGCCCAGCATGAGTGGTTCCGCCGCCAGAATGGTCGACGGTCAAGACCGACCGAAGCAGTCCGATCACATCAGGATCATGCTACGACGGAGAGAGGTCGCACAGGTTTGGTAGAGCAGTCATACGACGCGGGTGATATCCAAGTACTCGAAGGTCTGGAGCCTGTCCGCAAGCGGCCGGGCATGTACATCGGCTCGACCGGACATCGAGGGCTGCACCATCTCGTGTACGAGGTGGTCGACAACTCGGTCGACGAGGCACTGGCCGGCTACTGCAGCAGCATCGATATCACCATCTGTCCCGACTCGTCCGTGCGCGTCATCGACAACGGCCGAGGCATACCTGTGGGCCTGATGCCGGAGCAGAACAACCGTCCGGCTGTGGAGATCGTCATGACGAAACTCCACGCGGGAGGTAAGTTCGGCGGACAGGGTTACAAGGTCTCGGGCGGGCTGCACGGGGTGGGAGTGAGTGTCGTCAATGCCCTGTCGGAGTGGTTGATCGTCGAAGTGTGTCGCGACGGGCAGCGCTTCCGCCAGACCTACAACCGGGGCGCACCCGTGACAGACCTCGAGACCATGGGGGCCTGCGGCGAAGAGCGGGGCACCACGATCCACTTCCTTCCCGACACCCAGATCTTCGAGGACCTCGACTTCAACTTCAGCACCCTCGCCCAGAGGTTGCGCGAGGTGGCGTTCCTGAACCGCTCTCTGCGCATCACGCTGTCCGATGAGCGGGAGGAGACGGCGGACATCGAGACGTCCCTGTCGGCGGCCGACCCCGCCCACGCGAGGGACGGCGACGACGAGCGCGACGACGAACGCGATGACCTGCCGCCCGTCAAGTCGTGCGCGACGACGACCCCGGCGACCGCGGACGGAGTCCAAAGTGGAGCCGTTACGGGCGCAGGCGGCGATGGCGGGGCGGCCGGCAAGGCTCAGAGCGAGTCTCGATCGGTGACCTACTGCTACGACGGCGGCATCGTCGACTTCGTGAAGCACATCAATACGCACAAGGATCCCATCCACCCACACATCATCCACTTCGAGGGTGATGAGGCCGAGCACTCTGTCGAACTGGCCATGCAGTGGAACGCCGGCTACAACGACAATGTCTTCTCCTTCGCGAACAACATCAACACGCACGAGGGCGGGACGCATCTCTCCGGGTTCCGTGCCGCCATCACGCGCAGCGTGAACGACTACGCCCGGTCGAAGGGCTTCCTCAAAGAGAAAGAGGACAACCTCAGCGGCGAGGACGTGCGCGAGGGGTTGGTGGCCATCCTCAGCGTCAAACTACGCGAGCCTCAGTTCGAGGGACAGACCAAGACCAAGCTGGGCAACTCTGAGATCCGGGGCTTCGTCGAGGGCGTCGTCAACCAGAAGTTCGCCGAGTTCCTGGAGGAGAACCCCTCCAATGCGAAGCAGATCATCAGCAAGACGGTCCAGGCCGCTCACGCGCGTATGGCTGCGCGCAAGGCGCGCGACCTCACCCGGCGCAAGAGCGTGCTGGAGAACACCACGCTGCCGGGCAAGCTGGCCGACTGCTCCATACGCGACCCGGCTTCCTGCGAACTCTACCTGGTGGAGGGTGACTCGGCCGGCGGCTCGGCCAAACAGGCCCGCGACCGTAGCTTCCAGGCCATCCTGCCGCTGCGGGGCAAGATCATCAACGTGGAGAAGGCCCGTCTCAACAAGATACTCTCCAACAACGAGATCCAGGCCATCATCAGCGCCTGTGGCACCAGCCTGGCCGAGGAGTTCGACCTGACCTCGGCCCGCTACCACAAGCTGATCATCATGACCGACGCTGATGTCGACGGGGCGCACATCCGTACCCTCATCCTCACCTTCCTGTTCCGGAACATGGTCGAACTGATCGACGCCGGCTACGTCTACATCGCCCAGCCGCCGCTGTACCGAGTGACGCACAAGCGCCAGGACTACTACGCGTTCAACGACGCGCAACTGGAGCAGCTCCTCGAACGCATCGGTCGCACCGGCATGACGCTGCAGCGTTTCAAGGGTCTTGGGGAGATGAACCCGGAACAGCTCTGGGAGACCACCATGAATCCCGACAGGCGCACGCTGCTGCAGGTGACGGTGGACGACGCTGCCTTGGCCGACGAGGTCTTCACCACGCTCATGGGCGACAAGGTGGAGCCGCGCCGCGACTTCATCACGGAGAATGCCCGCTATGTGAGGGCGCTCGATGTCTAGCAGCATGGAAACGCTCGAGGGGCGCATCGAGCAGATTGAGATCGCCGACGAGATGCGGGCGTCGTATCTCGACTATGCCATGAGCGTCATTGTGGGGCGGGCTCTGCCGGACGTCCGCGACGGCCTCAAACCTGTGCACCGCCGCGTGCTCTTTGGCATGCACGACTCAGGTATGCAGCCGAACCGACCCTATCGCAAGTGCGCCAGGATCGTCGGTGACGTCATGGGTAACTTCCACCCCCACGGCGACGCCTCCATTTACGATGCCCTGGTGCGGATGGCGCAGAACTTCTCCATCCGCTATCCCCTGGTCGACGGTCACGGCAACTTCGGCTCCGTCGACGGCGACTCGGCCGCGGCCATGCGTTACACGGAGTGCCGTTTGGCCCGCATTGCAACCGAGATGCTCCGCGACATCGACGCTGAGACCGTCGATTGGACTCCCAACTACGACGAGAGTCGCGAGGAGCCCACGGTCCTGCCCGCCCGCTTCCCCAACCTGCTTGTCAACGGAAGTTCGGGCATCGCGGTGGGTATGGCCACCAACATCCCGCCGCACAACCTGCGCGAGACCATCGCCGCCACGGTCGCGCTCATCGACGACCCCTCCCTCACCAGTGCTGCTCTCATGCGTTATCTGAAGGGACCCGACTTCCCCACCGGCGGTCTCATCATGGGCAGCGGCGGCATCCGCGAGGCCTATGAGACGGGCCGGGGCCGTGTGATCGTGCGGGCCAAGGCCCATTCCGAGCCCATCAAACAGGGCAAGACGGCCATCATCGTCACCGAGATCCCGTATCAGGTCAACAAGGCCCTCATGATCGAGAAGATGGCCGAACTGGTGCGCGACAAGACCATCACCGAGATCTCCGACCTGCGCGACGAGTCGGATCGCTCGGGCATGCGCGTCGTCATCGAGTTGAAGCGGGAAGCCGTGCCCAAGGTGGTGCTCAACAAGCTCTACAAGCATACGGCTATGCAGACCACGTTCGGGATGAACATGCTCGCGTTGGCCGACGGGGTGCCGAAGACTCTGGCGCTGCGCGACATCCTGCGTCACTACATCGCCCACCAGAAGGACATCATCGTCCGGCGCACACGCTTCGAGCTCGACAAGGCCAAGAAGCGGGCCCACATCCTCGAAGGGCTGCTCATCGCCATCTCCAATCTGGACGAGATCATCCGCGTCATACGGTCCAGCGAAGACACCGAGGCCGCCAAGACGGGGCTGAAGGAGCGCTTCGGTCTGAGCGAGGAGCAGGCCCAGGCCATCGTCGACCTGCGCCTTCGCAACCTCACCGCCCTCGAGCGGCACAAGATCGAAGAGGAGCATCGCGACCTGCTGGAACGGATCGCCTATCTGGAGGGCCTGCTGGCCGACGAGCATCTCATCAACGAGGTCATCAAGGAGGAGCTCCTCGAGATCCAGCAGATGTACGGTGACGACCGCCGCACTGAGATACTGCCCTCAGAGGACGAGATCGACATCGAGGACATGATCGCTGTGGAGGAGATGGTCATCTCCATCACAGCGTCCGGCTACCTCAAGCGTCTGCCCGTGTCGACCTACCGCACCCAGCACCGGGGTGGAGTGGGCGTCATGGGCATGGATCTCAAAGAGGGCGACTACATCGAGCACCTCTTCATCACGACCACGCACCACTTCCTGCTGTTCATAACCTCCCGGGGCAAGATCTACCGGCAGAAAGTGCACGAGCTACCGCTGGGGAGCCGGCAGAGCAAGGGCCGGCACGTGGCGAACCTGCTGCCCCTGGCTCAGGGTGAGAAGATCAAGGCCGTAATCGCCACCAAGGACTACACCGACGCCAAGTACCTGGTCTTCTGCACGCAGAAGGGTGTCATCAAGAAGACGCGTTTTCTGGACTACGCGACGACCCTGCGCGCCGACGGGATCATCGCCATCAATCTCGAGGACGACGATGAGCTTGTAGCGGTGCGTAAGACCAATGGCCACGACGACCTCATCTTGGTATCCAGCGAGGGTAAGGCCATCCGCTTCCATGAGTACGACGTGCGTCCCACGGGGCGTAACACCATGGGCGTACAGGGCATGCGGCTCTCGCGGTCACACGTGCTGGTGGGCATGGCTGTGGCCGAAGACGATGCCGATATCTTCTGCTGCACCAGCGGTGGTTACGGCAAGCGCACGCCCACCACGAGCTATCCCACGCAGCGGCGGGGCGGACTGGGCGTGATCACGATCAAGGACAGCGCCGACCGGGGCGATCTTGTGGGCGTGACGTCGGTTCGCGACAACCACGAACTCATGCTCATCAGCCAGGACGGCACCGTCATCCGCGTGCCTGTGCAGAGCGTGCGCACCACCGGCCGCAACACGATGGGTGTGCGGGTCATGAACCTGCGCGG
Organism: uncultured Actinomycetes bacterium; assembly: GCA_963816155.1. Taxonomy (GTDB): domain Bacteria; phylum Actinomycetota; class Thermoleophilia; order RBG-16-64-13; family RBG-16-64-13; genus JAXGXJ01. Next base: position 106,077 of record CAWFJE010000009.1, read on the forward strand.
GGCCGACAAGGTCTCGAGCATGGCCCGCCTGGTAGCGGGCGCGGGTAACGGCGGCGCGGTCGCGGCAGATGAGGACCAGAGCGAGGCGCTCGAGGCTCTGGCGGGCGCCCTGGGCGATCGCGTGGGCGAGCAGGCGGAGTTGATCCTGACGACGGATGACGACTTCGGGGCGGATGACGACCTCACCGAGGATATCTACGAGGCCGACGAGTCGGAGGAATGACTAGGAGCGCGTGAATGTACTTCTGGTACTGGTCACTGATCCTGCTACTGCCGGCCTTGGCGCTGGGGATATACGCTCAGATCAAGGTCAAATCTAGCTTCAACCACTATTCACAGATCCCGTCCGCTCGGGGTCTCACTGGGGCGCAAGGGGCCCGCCTGCTGCTCGATTCCGCGGGCCTCTCCGATGTGGGCGTGAGCGTGGCCGGTAGCCGACTTTCGGATCACTATGACCCTCGGTCGCGTTCGCTCACCCTGAGCCCCGAGGTGGGCAACAGCAATTCCCTCGCCGCGCTGGGTGTGGCTGCACACGAGGTCGGCCACGCCATCCAACACGCCACCGGCTACCTACCGTTCAGGCTGCGCAGCGGCCTGGTGCCGGCGGCCAACATCGGCACCAACCTGGGCTTCATCCTGTTCTTCGTGGGGCTGTTCTTTTTCCGGAGCAGCATCATCATGAACGTGGGGATCGTGCTCTACGCCGTCGCGGTGCTCTTCACTGTGGTGACTCTCCCTGTGGAGTTGAACGCGTCTCGCGTGGCGATGACCGAGCTTTCTAACAGGAGTATCCTCGTCGCCGACGAATTGGCTGGAGCAAAGAAAGTCTTGAGCGCCGCTGCGCTCACCTATGTTGCCGCGGCCCTGACCGCCATCCTGCAACTGGTGCGGCTGATACTCATAAGCCGTCGCTCCTGATTGCAGGCGCGGGCGTCCGCGGCGCCCGCGCTCGATTTGTGGCTGTGCGAGCTGCACCCAGTAGGGAGCAGCGACAGCAAAGGGAGGCCTCGTGTCTGTACCCCGGCTCATGCTGGTTCCGACTCACCGGACGGGTTTGGCCAACGCGGTGGCCGCCGCCGTAGCGGAGATCACCACCACCCAAGGCCAGCGTGTCCGCTATCACCACCTGGGCCCGTTGCCGGCCATATCTTCCTGGGACCGCTGGGAGGGGGCCGCTTTTGTCGACCCCACACTGTACGACTCGGAAACCCTCGTCGCCCTTTACGACGTGGCCACGCGCGGCGCCCATCTCTCCCTGATCTCTTCGAGTACGGGGGTCCTAGACCGTCCCGACGGCGCCGGGTGGGCGCCGACCGAGGTCGCCGCCCTGCTCGACTGCCCCATCATCGTGGTGATGGATTGCCGGGGATGGGGCTCGGGGCTACGGGCGCTCTTGACCGGGCTCAAGGCCGAGCTTGCTGATGTCGACCTTGCCGGTGTGCTGCTCACCGGGTTGGGCGACGCCGAACAGTGCGGCACGCTGCGCGACGTGTGCCGAGAGCAGGGCGTACCCGTCGTCGGCTGCTTGATGCAGGCGGACGGTCTGGGCTGGGAAGCCATGGCGCCAGGGCCTTGGGGGTTGCCGCTGGAGGCTGCCGATCCTCGAGCAGATCTCGCGTCAGGTCGATATCCCCGAACTGCAGACCCTGGCCGGGCAGCGCGGATTCCTGGCCCCTCAGACGTGGCTCAGTGATCGCGGAGGCGGCGGCCCGCTGGTGCTTGTGGCCGGTGGCCGCGGGTTCACCCCCTGGAGTCGAGACTCCATCGAGGTACTGCGCTCAGCGGGCGCTCGCGTGCAACGTCTCGATCTGCTGGAAGACGCTGCGCTTCCTCCCGACGCCAGCGGGCTGGTGTTGTCGGGGACCATCTGGCCGGCCGACCTCACGGCGCTGGCTGCCAACGAGTCGCTCATGGGCGACATACGGCAGCGAGTGGGCGCAGGACTGCCCACCATCGCCTTCGGCGGGGGGATGGTGTACCTGCTTGAGACTGTGCAGGATTCCCTGGGGCGTACGGCGGTACTGACGGGGATACTGCCCCAACAGGCTGAGATCCTCTGGGATCTGGAGAGCGCCGCGTACGTACGTATCACGGTGCAGCGCGACAACGTGCTGCTCTCTGCCGGCGATGCCCTGATGGGCTGGGTGGGGACGGAGTTCGAGGTGCCCCCGCTTGCGCGTGAAGGTGGAGCGCCCTTTGGCCTCCGTCCGGCTGGGGCAGCGAAGGACGTACCCGACGGTGTCATGACCGACACGCTGCTGTGTTCACGGGCCTTCATGCATATGGCCGGCCTTCCCGACCGCGGGGAGCGGTTCGTGCGCCGCTGCGCGCGCTACGCCGCAGAACACAGTGGGCCCCTCTCCGGGTAACATACGGACTGCAAACTGTTCAGCCTGATCGTCGCCGGCCGCCGGCCGACCGGCGCTACTGAGGAGGTCCCGTGTCAACTCCGACCATCGACCCGGTAATCAAGCAATACCGGGAGCAGATATCTGACAACGATCTGAAGATCCTGGAGGCACTGAACAAGCGGGTCAAGCTGGTGAAGAGCCTGAAGGCTTACAAGGATGCGCATGGGGTGGACTTCTACGATCCCGCCCAGGAAGACTGGGTGATCACGTACCTGAGCCGCGCCAACTCCGGCCCGCTCTCGACCGAAGGCCTCAGCGAGATCTACTCCGTCATTCTGCGCGTGGCGAAGCAGGACGCAGCCGCGGGATCATAGAGGGACGGCTTCCGAGCGACGGCCGACCGGCGCGACGCAGTCTCGCCGGTCGCGGACGTGGCGAGGGACCTCTGCGTCAGAAGTCTTCCGGTGAGACCCCGTCGAGGAAGTCCTTGAACTCCTTGACGATCTCCTCGACGTCTTCCATCTCCTGCTCGAACTCGATGCCGTTGGTCTCCAGGAGTTCAGCGGAGACGAATATGGGGGCTTCCGTGCGCACGGCGAGGGCGATGGCGTCGGAGGGTCGCGAGTCGAGTCGGATCTCCTGACCGGCTGAGTCGAGCTGGAGCACGGCGTAGAAGGTGTTCTCCCGAAGTTCGGTCACGAGGATGCGGGCGACGCTGGCGGAGAGATGTTCCACCACGGAGGCCAGCAGATCGTGGGTCATGGGCCGGGGCAACTCCGCGTTCTGCAGCTTCATCAAGATGGCAGCGGCTTCGGGGTGTCCGATCCAGATGGGCAGGAAGCGGTTCTTACCCTCCACCTTCAAGAGGACGATAGGCTGCTTGCTGGCGACATCGAAGCTGATGCCGTAGACGTTCACTCTCTCGAAGCCCTGCATGACCCTCCTTGCTTCGCCCGGCATCTCTAGCTTACCCCTCCTTGCTTTCGGAGTAACGCCGCACGGTCGTCGGCGCAGCGCTTGTGTGGGCTCTCCCCTTCCTTGACATCAGTCGGAATGCCGGTAAACTAGCCGCTCGTGGGCCTATAGCTCAGTTGGTTAGAGCGCACCCCTGATAAGGGTGAGGTCAGTGGTTCGAATCCACTTAGGCCCACCATTAACTCCGTCTGGTACTGCTCCGGCCCACGCGTCCGGGACCTCGCTCGTGGGGGATTAGCTCAGTTGGGAGAGCGCCGCCTTTGCACGGCGGAGGTCGCCGGTTCGACCCCGGTATCCTCCACTTTCGCAGTATCATGAGGCTATGGGAGACTTGGTGTGCTAGTACGACGTATCCTCGTCGCCTCTGATGGCACAGAGGGGTCGCTGCGGGGTGTGGCCGCGGCGGCCGATGTCGCCTCGCGCTACGGAGCGGAGTTGTTGCTGATGACCGCCGTGCCTCTTCCCCAGCACGTGGTGACCGCCACCAAGCTTCAAGGCCAGACGATCGAGCAGTACGTTGAGCATATGGCGGACGAAGCTCTGGCCACCAGCATCGCTGTTCTTCAGCAAGAAGGAGTGGGCGCCATGGTGAAGGTGGTCATCGGCAATCCCGCCGAGACTGTGGTGTCGGAGGCTGCCGGCAGTGGGGTGGACCTAGTCGTCATGGGCCGCAGAGGCAGGGTGGAGCCCAAAGACCTGGTGCTGGGAAGCGTCAGCGATCGCGTGGCACGCAATCTGGCCGTGCCCATCCTCCTCATCCCCTAGACACTTCTCTCGTCTTCATCCTCGACCGCATCCCCGCGCTGCAGTCTCCTGTCGTCCGTGCGGAACTCACGGTGCGCCCCCGGCTGCGGTTCGGCCGGAGTGGTCAAGCGAAATCCTCCAGCAGCGTACTCAAAGGATTGATGTCCGCCCACGGACGCTCTTCTGATTTCATAAAAGATTTTTAGCAACAGGTATTGCAAATCCTGCGGGAGGCTTCTAGACTGACAGTAGAGTGATGACAAATGAGCGCACAGCACCCCGCACGCGCATCACCGAGAACTACAAGGCTCGGTTCCGTCTCCCCCTTCTCGCTCTCATGACCATCGTGTTTCCCAGTGTCACCGGCGTCCGCTCCACCGGTGTGTGGATCGTCTATGCGCTCTCGGCCATGGTCTATTCGCTGTGGACCCTCCACCTCACGACCCACTTCCCCAGTGATAGACGGGTGGGCTATCTCCTGTGTCTTACCGATGCCGCAGTGCTGCTCCCCCTGTTCGTGTGGGGGGCCGACCTCGGCCTCCGCTTGGTGATCCTGCTGGTCTGCGGCGCCGGATTCGCGATCACGTACGTGGTGGGTCGCACCTGCGATCGGCGTAGGCCGGACGCGATGACCCCCGCCCGCAGTCGCGACGAGCGTGCGGGCAGGCTCGTGACTCACAATCCCGAGATGGTGTTGGAGCTCGCGGTGCGCTACCGGCTGGGTCTACTGGCGAGCGAGGGCACGCGGTTCGGTCTGGTCATCCTCCGTGTGCTCCGCTATGACGAGGCTGCCGCCTACTACGGCCCTGAGGTGGCCGCGCGGATGGTGTCGGCGGTCGGGCGGCGAGGTGTGCGCCATCTCGGCACGGGGGCTGATTTGTTCTCCCTCGGCCATGGGCGAGTAGCGTTCTTGTTCGACATCGAGGAGTCTCCCTCGCGGTCGCGGGCGCTCGCCGGCGAATGGAGCGAGCCCTATGACGTGGAGGGCATGGCCATGAAGCTTGCACGCCGGACATGCGAACGCCTGATAGAGGGTCATCGAGCGGAGTGTGTCGTCGGCTGGGCCTCGGCCCCGGCCGATGGTCTGAATGCGGACGATCTCCTGTACGCCGCCGAGAACGGCACCCGGAGCGCCGAGGCCTTCCGCCGCGTAGGCGGAGCGCGGGTAGCCGTCCGGGTGGTGTCATCCTCGGGGCCTCGTCCCAGGCGCGTGAGCGCGGCCGTGCCCGACGAAGCCCGCACCGCGGTGGGCTGAGTCGGCCGCTCTCGTCCTCTCTTGACTCCCGCGAACACGGATCGCGCGAGCCCATTCCTCTGAATCGGTGCTCGGAAGGGCTGTGGTACAGTTCGCTGCATGGATACGCGTTTGGATCGCTCTACCCTCCTCACCAAGAACATCGGCGTCCTCATGGGCGGATTGTCTGGTGAAAGGGAGATCTCTCTGCGCTCCGGTCGCAACTGCCTGCGGGCTTTGCAGGCGCGCGGATTTCGCGCCGTCCCCGTCGATGCACTACGCGACGTTGCGCAGCGCCTGGATGAGGAAGGTATCGAGGTAGCCTTTCTGGCTCTGCATGGCCGCTACGGAGAGGATGGGACCATCCAGGGGCTCTTGGAGATGATGGGCATCCCCTACACCGGGTCGGGTGTGCTCGCGTCCGCCTTGGCGATGAACAAGACCGCCGCCAAGAAAGTGGTACGGGGAAGCGGCATCCCGACCCCCGACTACTACGAGATAGGCATGGACGATGCGCCCCGCTCAGTGGCGGACCGGGTTCAGGAGGAACTCGGATGCCCGGTGATGCTCAAGCCCGTCGAAGAAGGATCGAGCCTGGGCGTCTTCAAGTGCAGGGACGATGCCCAGTTGCTGGCGGCCGTTCAGCAGGGCCGGACAGAGTTCGGGGCCATGTTCGCGGAACGTTTTGTGCCAGGAACGGAGATCACGGTGGGGGTGCTCGAGCGCGACGGCGTAGCGGAAGCCCTGCCCATACTCGAACTGGTTCCGAAGAACGATTTCTATGACTTCGAGGCGAAGTACACCGAGGGTATGACCGAGTTCATCCTCCCGGCTCGCCTGGATCCGGCAGTGTATGCGGAGTCCCAGCGGGTCGCCCTGGCTGCGTTCGCGGCCATCGGCTGCCGGGGGTACGGGCGGATCGACATCATGGTCGACGGTGGGGGACGGCCCTGGTTCATAGAGGTGAACACCCTGCCGGGCATGACTGAACTCTCCGATCTGCCGGCCCAGGCCCAGGCGGCCGGCATCTCCTATGAAGACCTGGTGGAGACGATCCTCCTCACCGCCGTTGCCTGAGCCCGTCTCCAGCGGCCTGGGAATATCGCCGGGGGGAGAAGGGACGGCGAAGCCCTTCCCGGAAGGGGGCCGGCGCGGCCGCTCCGGCTGCTGGGATCGTCGACGCGCACGTCCACGTGTTCCCTCCGGAGTTGATCCGCGAAAGGGCCAAGTTCTGCGAGAGGGACCCCTGGTTCGAGTGTCTCTACGCCTCCCCGGATGCCACTATGGCCACGGCTGACGACGTCATCGCGGCTTTGGACGCCGACGGCGTGGCGCAGGCGCTCGTGTTCGGTTTCGCCTTCAAGGACCAGGGCATGTGCCGTCTCGTGAACGACTACGTCATCGACGCGGTGCGGGAGCATCCCGAGCGCATCGCGGGTCTGTGTTGCGTGTCGCCGGACATGCCCGGGGCGGTGGTCGAACTGGAGCGATGTCTCGATGCCGGACTCAGAGGGTGCGGGGAACTGGCCCCCGACGGTCAGGGTTTTGCCGCCCAGTGGGTGGGAGCGGCCGCCGGGGACGCCGGCGCTACCCCGTCTCCGGCCGGTGCCACCAAAGCACCGGGGTCGCACTCGCGGTCGGGACTCGCGGCAGTGGCCGCCTGTCTGGTCGAGCGGGACCTGCCGCTCCTCGTGCACAGCAACGAGCCCCTGGGGCACGCGTACGCGGGCAAGGGTCGGTTTACGCCCGAGGCCTGTCTGGCCTTCGCCACGGCGCACCCGGATCTCACCATCGTCTTCGCGCACATGGGGGGCGGGCTCTTCCTGTACGAACTGATGCCTGAGGTCCGCCGTGCACTCACCCGCGTGTGCTACGACACGACCGCCGTACCCTACCTGTATTCCGCCGAGGTCTACCAGGTGGCCGTGACGTGCGCCGGCGCGGGGAAGCTCCTGTTCGGGAGCGATTTTCCCCTCCTGCCGCCTGGGCGGTATTGGGAGGGGTTGGAGCGGCTGGACGATCATTCCCGTGCCGCGGTGCTCGGTGATAACGCGAGGAGGGTGTTTCACCTATGAACGATGATGTCCACCACAGAGGCGAGCACGGTCAGGGTCGCGATGCGGACCATCATGCTGGGCACAATGTGGATCTGAGGGCCCTCCTCGAGAGTCTCGTCGCCGGCGACACCGGCTTGGAGGACGCCCTCCAGCGACTCCGGCTGCTGCAGGTCGTGCAATTGGAAGAGTTCGCCCGCCTCGACACTCATCGTCACCTGCGCAAAGGTGTGCCCGAGGTCGTCTACGCGAAGAGGAAGTCGGACTCCATGCTGGAGGCCATCGTGCGCCGCTTCCTGGCCGAGCGCGGGCTTGCTCTCGTGAGCCGTCTCGAGCCGCAACGGGCCGAGAGGCTGCGCACGGCGCTCGAGGGCGCGGCGCCTGAGATGGCACCTACGTCGGAGGGATCACCGGGGGCCGCCATACCCGGTCTCGAGTTCACGTACGATGCCGACGCCGGAACCCTCGCGGCCACCACCCCCGCCTACAGCCCGCCGGAAGAGAGGGGCTGCGTGGGCCTGCTCACTGCCGGCACCTCCGACATCCCTGTGGCCGAGGAGGCCGCGCTGGTTATCGAGCATATGGGCTGCCGTATCGAGCGGGGCTACGATGTGGGCGTGGCCGGCCTTCACCGCCTGCTTGCGCCGCTCACCCGTATCATCGAGGCTGACGCCGACGTCCTGGTCGTGGTCGCAGGCATGGAGGGCGCCCTACCGTCGGTGGTGGCGGGCCTGGTAGACATGCCTGTGATCGGCGTGCCCACCTCGACAGGCTATGGTCTGGGGGGTGATGGGACGGCAGCGTTGTGCTCCATCCTGCAGAGCTGCTCGCCGGGGATCGTAGCCGTCAATATCGATAACGGTGTGGGCGCCGGGGCCGCCGCAGCCCTGATCGCGCGTCGCCTGCGGCACTGAGGTCATCCTCGTGCTGCCGCGCCGGCCGTGGGCCGCGCGGTCGGGCGCCGGTCAGCGCTGGGGCAGCAAGAAGGGACGCGGGGCTTCCGGCCGTAGGCCGAAGCGGTACTCCACGTGGTCGGCGATGCGTACGGCTGCCTTCCCGTCCCCATAGGGGTTGATGGCGTTGGCCATGCGCTCGTAGGCGTCTCTGTCCGTGAGGAGGAGCGTCAACTCCCGGGCGATGACCTCATCGTCCGTGCCGACGAGTCTGGCGGTCCCCGCTTCGATACCCTCGGGTCGCTCGGTGGTGTCCCGCATCACGAGCACGGGCTTGCCCAGCGTGGGCGCCTCCTCCTGGATACCCCCGGAGTCGGTGATCACCACGTCCACGGTCTTCATGAGGTGGACGAAGGGTCTGTAGGCCAGCGGTTCGCAGAACACCACCTGCGACAGATCGCCCAGCGCTTCGCGAAACGTCTTGCGCACGATGGGGTTCAGGTGGATGGGGAAGATGAACGTGGTCTCTGGAAGTCGGACGCACACCTGCTTGATGGCCAGAGCCACCCGCTCCATGGGCTCACCCCAACTCTCCCGGCGGTGGACCGTCACGAGCACCTTGGGGCCCGGTCGTTCGAGTGCTCGGGCCACGTCTGGCTCCCACGCGGGCTGGGTCGTGGCGGCCGTGGCCAGAAGGGCGTCGATGACCGTGTTCCCCGTGATCAGGATGCGCTCGGGGGCGACTCCCTCGCGTAACAGGGCGGTCTCGGCCGCGGCAGTGGGGGCGTAGAAGACCTCGGTGAGGCGGTCCGCGAGCCGCCGGTTCATCTCCTCCGGATACGGGCTGTAGATGTCGGAGGTGCGCAGCCCCGCTTCCACATGGGCCACCGGGATCTTGCGATAGAAGGCGGCCAAGGCCGCCGCGAAGGTGGTGGTCGTGTCGCCGTGGACCATCACTAAGTCGGGCTTCGCATCCTGCAGGAGTGGGTCGATGCCGCTCAGGACCGCCGAGGTTATGTGTCCCAGGGTCTGCCGCTCGCGCATGATCTTGAGGTCATGGTCCACAGGCAACGAGAAGGCCTCGATGACCTGATCGAGCATCTCCCGGTGTTGTCCGGTCAGGCAGGTGACGACGCGAAACGAGCCCCGGCGCTGAAGTTCCAGCACCACGGGCGCCATCTTTATGGCTTCGGGGCGGGTGCCGAAGGTGATGAAGACGGTGTGATCGGACACGCTAGGTCAGGGCTCCTTGGTTGTGCAGTTCGGTCGTCACCTCGTCAGGGGGCAACTCGGCCGGGCGCACTCCCCGGCGGGTGCTCAGGGCGGCCGCGATCCCGGCCGCCTGTCCCAGCGCTATCGACACGGGCGATATGCGTGTGGAGCCGAGCGCCTCGTGCGTCACGGAGATGCAGCGCCCGGCCATGAGCAGGTTGTCGACGTCCTGGGCTACGATGCAGCCGTAGGGGATACCGTACCAGTCCCCGGGGCGCAGGTGCACGGACTGGACGATGCCGACCTCTCCATCGCGGTGCAAATCGATAGGATAGTAGCCGCGGGCAACGGAGTCATCCGGTTTGAGGGCTTTCCGGATATCGTCGATGGAGAGCTGGTAGTGACCCGTGAGGCGCCGGCCTTCTCGCAAATAGGGTCTGTCGGCCATCCGTACGATACGCGAGTTCTCAAAACCGGGAACGTATTCTCGCAGAGCCGTGTGTATCTGGCGATTCTGCCTTTGGAGCTGCGCGGTGATCTCTGCAAGACTGCCGGGCAGCAGGTGGTCCCCATAGGTTTCGCTACCGGAGATGGAGACGAGGTCGGGCCACATGTTGCGGTCGATAAGCAGCCCCTCCTGAGGCGAACCCTCCACTTCTCCCGACCTACGGATATCACTCATGAAGCGGCGAAGTCCCACGATGCGATAGGTCTCGACCTGGCTCCCGTGCGCGGCGGCATACTCCGACAAGCGGTCGTAGTCAACAGGGCCCACGCAGAAGATGAGGGTCTGGCCCTGGATGGAACTCTCTTTGCCGTCACCCAGCCAGCATCCACAGCCCGCCATGTGGCCGAGGTTGCCATCCCCCGTGCAGTCGATGAAGATGGGGGCGCTGATATGGGTGAGAGATCCATGCTCGCTGGCCCAGACGGAGACGATCCGGCCATCGGACACCTCGGTCCACGTAGCTTTGCTGCCGAAGCGGATGTCGACCCCCGCCTCCTGGGCGAGGGTCAGCGCCATCGCCCGCAGGGCGTCGGCGTCGCAAGGAGTGGTGAAATTGGTCGAGGGACCGGGAAAACGCGCGTCACCCTGCTGCTCCAACCTGCGGATGATGTCGGTGAACCAACCCCCGACCATCAGCTCTCCTCCCCAGGCCACACGGTCGAAGCTGACGAGACCTCGGGTGACGTTGCCCCCCAACGCCCAGGACTCCTCGAGAAGGACGGTGCGCGCTCCCATGGAGTGCGGCCACAGTGGCCGCCGCCATGCCGGCAGCCCCTCCCCCTACCACGCAGACGTCGGCCGTGACGCTGGTCACCGGGGTCTCGGTAGGGGGAGAAACGTCTATCTGGGGCGGCTCGTAGAATGTGGTCTGCGGGCCCGGATCCTTGCTCACGGCGGAGGTCGTGGGACTCTTAAGCGAGCGAGTGGTGCCCGGCTGGAGCTGGACGGTCTGCTTCGTCCGGGCTACACGCGATGGCGCCTCCCAACAGGAGGCCCAGACCGGCCGCGCCCGCCAGCTCCAGGAATTGCCTGCGTGTTGTGACCGCCGTTCCGCTCTCGGAAGGCCGCTCGAACCCGGGCCCCGTTTCCGGCGGCTCGGCGCTTGGGCTCGTGGTGTCCTCGGGCTCTGGCATCGCGTCCTTCGGACTCTAGCCTACGCCGCGGGTGCTCGCAAGGGAACAGAACACCGCGGGACAGGCGTCGTCAAGACATGGAGTGGGCATTGCGCAGCCTATTCGGATAGAATTCCGGGCGTCCGGACTCAGCAAAACAGAACATGAAGGATGGTCGCGATGAGCCGCTTCCTTGATGAACGGGGGCGCATCTTCGGCAGAGTGAGCGTCGTTGACATCCTCGTATTGCTTGTGATCGTGGCGGTAATAACATTTGGCGTCGTGCGCTTGACGGGCAGTAGTTCCGAGATAGTTCCCGTAACCGTGGTCTACACCGTCGATGAAGTGCGTCTCCCGACAGTGGACGCGATCATGGGGCAACTGGACGCGAAAGGGATCGTCGCGGACGAAGGAGGCACGGTCCTGGGTGCGATGACCGGCGCGGAGGTCTATCCTGCTGAAGAGGAGCACCTGACCTCTCTCGACCAACTCCAGAAGTTCGACTCTCCCATCTTCCGCAGCATCGAGATCACGGTACTGGGAAAGGGCTCGGTGTCGGGCGGCACTGTGCGCATAGGCAGTGTACCGATGCGGGTGGGCAGAAAGATCACGCTCATCGGACCGGGTTACGAGGTCCAGACGACGATCACGCGTGTGTCCTACTGAGACGACGCCCTCACGCGGAGGCCGCCACTCTCGCCGAGGCCGGGGCCCATGACGAGGTCTAGAGCATGACGGTGATCGAAGGTTCCCTGTCGTACCGGGCCGCCGCGCGGACCTTGTCGTGGTTGGCGGCGGCCGGTCGCGACTCTTTGGTGGGCCGCTTCCTCGTCGCACTCGCCGAGGCGCTTCGAGCGGCCGGCGGCGGAAGCGTCATCTTTGGGCTCGAACACACCCGATCTCGTCCACTCGCCCGCGACGGGCGTTCCTGGAGCGCCGGGGCGATCGCGGCGCCGTACCTTTGGCTGCGGGGGCATCTGCCCTCGCTCGATCCCAGGTGGGCAGAATCTGTCTTTGGCGGCGGCTTCTGGCTGCTCCCTCTCGGTGCCGGTTTGTTTGCTCTTGGGGGCGGTCGTCTTTGGCTGCTGGCGAGCCGAGGCGTTGCCACCACGACCAGCGAAGGTCTGGCGCTCGCGCGTCCAGAATTGCGTCTGGTGACTCCCGCCGTCCTTGTGATCATCGGGGCGCTGCTGCTGGTAGTCGGTCCGCGCCTTCTGCGGGCGATACCGTTCAGTGTCGCGGTCCGCGCGGGATGGCGGTTGGGACTGGCTGCCGCGGAAGGTCGAACGCTTGAACGGAGGTCCGCACCTGGCGCAGTCGCGGCAGCGGACTGGGCTATCGACGCGGATGTTGGAGGCGCGAGCGCTCCATCGGCGAAGGCAGGGGCGCCGAGTGGCGTGAAACCGCTGGTGTGGGTGGGGGTCGCCCTGTCCTTTGTCGCGGGAGTCGTCGTCGGAGTGACCCCGGGGACGGACGCGGTGGCTGTCGTTGCCGCAATGGTCGCCTTGACCATGCTCGTAGTGGTCTTTTGGCGTCCGGAGGTGATGCTCCTTGCCATCGCCGCCTTCCCGTGGATCGACTGGGTGGCGCGCAATTCACTCGGTGCGTTGGGGCCGGCCTGGGACGATGGGCTCCTCCTCCTCTCGGTCGTTCTCATCGTCTGGGCGGTGCTGGTCCTACGTCGGGCGGAGCTGTGGACCGTACCCATCCTGCTGCCGGGGCTGCTGGCCTTCGCGGCGGCCATAGGTTCCATCGTGATGCGCGACGTCCCCGGAGATGTGGCCGTCTTCGCTCTACGGGTGCTGTTCCAGCCTCTCCTCTTCTACTTCATAGGATTCCTTCTCCCCAAGAGCAGACGCTGGGTGCAGTGGACCGTGGCGCTCTTCCTACTGTCGAGCGTGGCCTTGGCCCTCCACGGGCTCTTCCAGTACGTCACCGGCGCCCCGATGCCGGCAAGCTGGGTGGATGTGCGCGAGACCGGCATAGGCACGCGCGCCTACTCCGTGATCGAGAATCCCAACGGTTTGGGGGCCTTCCTCCTCATAGGGACGCTCGTGTCTCTGAGCCTGGCCCTCGCTCCCCGTTTGCCCCGTGTGCAGCGCTTGATCATGGCCGCCGTGTGCGCGGTGCAGCTTGCTGGGGTCGCCGTCACCTTCAGCCGCGGCGCGTGGCTGGGCCTGGGAGCCGGAGTGATCGCGCTGCTCATCCTCTCCTACCGCCGCTACCTGGCGCCTCTCGCGGCGGCTGGGGTCCTGGTCTGGTTCGCGGCGCCCTCACAGTTCACCGATCGACTGGCCTTCGGCTTCAGTTCGGCCTACATCACCAAGAGCCTCGCCGCCGGCCGGCTGTACGTCTGGAAGCTCTCTCTGCAACATATCGCGGCGCATCCGGTGTTCGGTCTTGGTCTGGGTACGTTCGGCGGCACGGCGGCGGTGAGGTTCAGCTATGGACGGCTTTGGGTGGACAATTTCTATCTGCAGCTGGCGGCTGAGGGGGGACTGGTCCTCCTGGCGCTGTTCCTATGGGTTCTGCTCCGAGCGGCAAAGGGTCTGGTGAAGGCGCATGCGCAGAGTGCCGACCGCTTCCTGCAACCCTTGGCTGCCGGGGCGTTCGGTGCTTTCGTCGCGGTGGCGGTGGCTAACGCGACCGCCACCGTGTGGGAGACGCTCGTGGTCGGGGTCGCATTCTGGTTCATCACCGGGCTGGCGACGTCGGCCGTGCTTCACGCGGACGCGGAGAAAGAGACATGAGGCGACTGCGGATCCTCCATGTCATCGGCGGAGGTGATACCGGCGGCGCCATGACCCACCTCCTTCCGTTGCTCTCGGGTCTCCAGAGGTCGGGGTGCGATGTTCACCTCCTCTGCCTTGGCGCGGGGGGACTGGCGGAGAGGGCGCGACTGCGCGGGGTGCCGGTCAGGGTGGTGCCCATGAAGAACGCCTGGGACGCCGCCGTGCTTCCTTCTCTTCGCCGCACGCTGAGCGACGGTCCGTGGTCTGAGGGCGGCTCGGGCCGATGGGACGTGGTTCACACTCACGGCATGCGCGCCAACCTCCCCGTTCGGCTGGGATTGCCTCGGGGGCGGAGACGGCCATGCCTGCTTACCACCGTGCACTCGGACCTACTTCTCGACTACTCTTCCCCGCTGCTTGCCCGCGTGTACCAGGCGCTCGATCTGTCCACAGCACGACTTGTGGACACGATCATCTGCGTCTCCGACAGTCTGCGCGCGCTGCTGGTAGAGAGGGGCTATCCACGCGATCGCCTGGTGAGGATCTGGTCGGGCATCGAGTGGCCGGCGGAGGGCGAGTCGAACACCGGTAATACCGACGGGGGGGACGGGCGGACGGGGCGGATACCGCGCATCGGGACGGTCGCCCGGCTGGCGCCGGTGAAGGATCTTGGGCTGCTGCTGGAGGTGGTCGCCCGTCTACGCCGAACCATCCCCAGGCTGGAATGTCTCATCGCGGGCGACGGTCCGGAGCGGTCGCGTCTCGAGGACTTGGCGCGGCACCTGGGCTTGGCCGAGGCAGTGCGTTTCATCGGCCGTGTCGAGGATCCGGGCCCGTTTCTAGCCTCACTGGACGTCTTCGTAGTCACCTCCGTCTTTGAGGGCGGGGTCTCGATGTCGGTGCTGGAAGCCATGGCCACCGGGCTTCCGGTGCTGACCACGGCGGCGGGCGGGGTGGCTGAGGCGGTGAAGGACGGTGAGACGGGGTTCGTTGCGGCGCGTGACGGGGAGCGGAGCGCGCTCGCCGCCACGCTGACCGAGCGCGCTGAGACCCTGCTGGCCGACCACGATCTGCGGCAGCGCATGGGTGCGGCCGGCGCCGCCCGTGTGCGCGAGTGCTTCCTGGTGGAACGAACGGTCGCCAAGACTCTTCGGGCATACGAACGCTGCCTCGCGGGCCGCGGCGAACTCACATAGCGGGGTGCTCATGTTGCGCGGTAAGGACATCGTCTGCATTTCCTCTCTCGATTGGGACGCTATGTGGACGAGCAAGCAGCAGATCATGCACCGGCTCTCGCAGACCAACCGAGTGTTGTATGTGGAAGAGCCGGTCACCATGCTCGCTCCGTTCAAAGTGCCGGCCCGCTGGCGCCGCTGGCGCGCCGTCGCGCCCAGGCTCGACCGTGTGGACGCGGGCCTGTGGAAGCTCACTCCTCCGCCGGTGCTCCCTCTCGGGAACATGCGGCCTCGCATCAACGATGCCAACCAAGCCGTGCTGGCCAGGTACATCGGCTGGGCCAAAGGTCACATCGGGTTCGATCAGGATTTCATGCTCTGGACCTACCTACCCACGGCCCTTCCTTTGGTCGACCGTGTGCGCGGGTCGAACGCGGACGGGCGGGTCCGCCGGACCCCGTCTCTCGTGATCTATCATTGCGTGGACGAACACTCGGCCTTTCCGGGGCTCGTCGATCCGGAGGTGGTACGAGGCTACGATGACGCGCTCACCCGCCGCGCTGACCTGGTCATCACCACCTCCGAGAACCTCCGGGCCGCACGACTCCCTCTCAACCCTCACACCCACACGGTCCTCAATGCCGCCGACGTGGAGATCTTCAACCGCGCTTTGGATCCCGATCTTCCCGTGCCCCCCGATCTCGCGGCTATCCCCGAGCCTCGTCTGGGCGTGGTCGGTCTCCACGATTCCCGCCTCGACGTCGATGCACTGGAGGCGTTGGCCCAAGCGGACCCGCGCTGGCAGGTGGTGCTGATCGGTCCTATCAAGCAGGGCCAGGTGGACGAGACCCGTCTGCGCCGCCATCCCAATATCCATCTATTGGGCGAGAAGCCCAGGCCGCAACTCCCCGCATATCTCAAAGGTATGGCCGCGGCCCTCGTGCCCTACAAGGCCAATGAACTCACTCGGAACATCTTCCCGCTCAAGCTCTTCGAGTATCTGGCTGCCGGTCTTCCCGTGGTCGCCGGAGGTCTGCCCGAATTGGCGCGTTTCGCCGGAGTCATCGGCCTGCCTGAGTCGGCCGCGGAGTACCCTCGTGAGGTGAGGCGGGCTCTGGAAGAAGACGGACCCGAGAAACGGGCCGCTCGTGTGGCCTTGGCGGCCGAGAACACCTGGGGCCATCGTGTGGAGCAGATCTCTGCCCTAGTAGAAGAGGCGCTTGGTCGCGTCGGACGGGAGTACGAGTCATGAGGATCCTGCTGCCCACCATGCGCGATCCGGGCCAGATCGGAGGCACGAGCACACATATCGCCATGCTCGCCCAAGGTCTTGTGGATATCGGTCATGAGGTGAAGGCCCTCTACCTCGGGGAGGGCATCCCGGAAGCTGCGCGCAAGGCCGGGCTCATCTGGCCGGCTGGGGCACTCAACCGAGTGCGCACCGGTTGGGGGATGGTGTATGCCGCCGAAGCCAGGGGTCGCCTATTGGCCGCCCGGACGGCGACGGAATGCGGCCGAGCCGTCGCCGATGGTATCCCCTGGGAGGTCCTCAACGCTCAGGAGGTCTATTCGGTCCCGTATCTACGCGACGTCGCGGACGAGTATGGCATCCCACTGGTGCTGACTCTGCACGGCTACCCGCTCTACGAGTCCGTCTCCGAAGGCTTCAGTGCAGCCTCGCGGATGGGTCTGAGCTACTTGATGCGGGCCGAGATGCGGGCTCTGCGTCTGGCCGACGCGGTGGTGACCGTTGACGGCCGACTGTATCGCCACGCTCTTGGCCTCGTACCTGAACGAGTCGGTTCGATATACACGCTGATGAACTTCATCGACACCTCGACCTTCGCTCCCGCGGGCGGCCCGCTGCAGGAGGGCCGGCTGCGGCGTGAGTTGCGCGCGAAATGGGATGTGCCGGAAGACAAGGTGGTGCTGTTCTGCCCGCGCCGCTTGGTGAAGAAGAACGGGGTCGTCCTGCCTTCGCTCGCGCTGGCGGCCATGGCGTCCGCCGACCGTGGTCGTTTCCTGCTGCTCCACGCCGGGGATGGTGGCGAGCGCGAGGAGATGGAGCGGATCGTGAGGGAGAATGGGCTGGGCGATCAGGTACGCTTACTGGGCGGCCGAGGGCGAGACGAGATACTGGAACTCTATCGTCTGGCAGACATCGTTCTCGTCCCCTCCGTCCACTCCGAGAACGTCGAAGAAGCGACCTCGCTCTCGGCTCTGGAGGCTATGGCCTCGGGCCGTTCGCTGATCGCCGGAAACGTGGGCGGTCTCGCCGAGATGGTGGTCGATGGTGAGACCGGTCTGCTCGTGCCGGCGGACCCGCAGGCCCTGGCGGCGGCCATCCTGCGGCTGGCCGCCGCCCCCGACCTGGGGGTGCGCATGGCCTCGGCCGCGCGGGAGTACGTTGTCCGCAACCACTCCCACCTGCGTGCCGCGCTTGCTTACGCAGAGGTCTACCGGCGCGCTGCGGCAGGAACACGCGCAGCGACCGACTCAGGCGCCGACCCTCTTGCCGACGCCCGGCCGGGTGCCTTCCCAGAGCGGGCTTGGCAAGCGCTCTCGGTGTTGGGCTTCACGCTGGACGTCGTGTCGCTCGAACAAGCCGCGCAGTGGGCCGTCGGCGCGGCACGGATGAAGACGGCGCCGACCCGACTGGTCGTCTCCTTCAATCCTGAACTCATCATCAAGGCTCAGGCCGACCCGGCCGCGGCAGCCGCTCTCCTGGAGGCCGATCTCTGCCACCCGGATGGAGTCGGCGCGGTCTGGGCGGCGGGCCGGCAGGGAGGACGCCTCCGCGATCCTCGGGGCGGACCTCCGTTGGCCGTGGAGCGCGTGCCTGGAGTGGATCTCGCCGCCCGCGTGATCGAACTGGCCGCCGAACACGCGCTGTCGGTCTTCTTCTTGGGCGCCGCTCCCGGTGTGGCGGAGGAGGCGGCTCGCCGACAGGTGGAGCGCTGTCCGGGCCTGATTATTGCCGGGACTCATCACGGCTTCTTCTCGGCTGCCGAAGAGCTCGAGGTGGTGCGCGCCGTCCGGGAGTCGTGCACAGACGTTCTCCTGGTCGCCATGGGCGCACCGAGGCAGGAGATACTCCTGCAGCGCTATCGGGACCAATGGGGCGCCGGCGTGGGCCTGGGGGTCGGCGGCAGCTTCGATGTCTGGGCGGGGAGCGTCAAGCGGGCTCCGGTCTGGACTCAGAAGGCGAAGGTGGAGTGGCTCTACCGCCTGGCCGCAGACCCGCGCCGCGCGCGGCGACAAGTGGTTCTGCCCCGTTTTGTCGGACAGGTGGTCAGGTGGTCTCCCGACGACTACGGACCGCCCCGGCGCGGTCGGGCGCGTGCGCGCGGCGAGGACGGCCGGGCTTGAGGTACCTCGTCAGCGGCTACTACGGCGAAGGCAATGCCGGGGACGAGGCCATACTCGCCGGCATCATCCAGGAGATCGCTCGGCGAGACGTCGGCGCGCAGTTCACCGTGCTTTCCTTCGATCCCGCCGATACGGGTCGTCGCCACGGGGGCGGGCGCGTGTCGCTGGAGGTGGAATCGACGAGCCTGCG
The DNA here is from genome assembly GCA_963816155.1 of uncultured Actinomycetes bacterium. Lineage (GTDB taxonomy): Bacteria > Actinomycetota > Thermoleophilia > RBG-16-64-13 > RBG-16-64-13 > JAXGXJ01. The sequence goes on from CAWFJE010000009.1 coordinate 124,626, forward strand.
CTCACCCGCCCATCTGCGCGGTTTGATGAAGAAGTCCGATCTGCTCATCAGCGGTGGTGGCAGTTTTCTGCATGAAGCCGATTTTGCCCTGCACGGACGGTCTTTCCTGTTTCGCGAAGGAAGGCTCCGTCCCGTCCCCTATTTTCTGTCGATAGTCTTCCTAGCCCGGGCCGCGGGGCTGCCGGTCATGTGGTATGCGCAGGGTCTCGGACCTCTGCACACGTCGTCGGCGCGGCGCCTGGTCGCCACCGCGGGCTCTTCCTCTCAGGCGGTCACATGGCGTGACGAGGCTTCGGCTCGTCTGGCCTACGAGATCGGGGTGAGAGCTCCGGTGCAGAGGGTGGTGCCCGACCCGGCCTACGCTCTGGTCCCCGCGCGTCCCGAGGAGGCTAGACAGGTCCTGGCCCGACATGGATTGCTTCCTGGGGAGCGGTTTCTTGCCGTGTGCCCTCGTCCCTGGCTGGGGCGCGCCGGGTTCGTGGAGAGCCTGGGAGAAGCCCTGGAGAGAGTGGCGGAGGCCGGGGGGTTCAAGATCGTGCTGATGCCCTTCCACGAGACTCAAGACCCACCTGTGTGCGAGTCCCTGGCGGCGCGGCCGGGCTTGGCCGGCCGCGCGATCTCCCTGCCACCCGTGGCGTCACCCGCGCTGCTCGCCGCCGTTCTCGGCCAAGCCGACCTCGTGTTGGCCATGCGCCTGCACAGCGGCATTCTGGCGGCGACCGCCGGCACTCCGGCGGTCGTCCTGGACTACGACCCCAAGACGAGAGCCTTCGCCCGTCAGACCGGCCAGCTTTCGTGGGCCGTGCCCATCGATCGGTTGGAGGGTGCGACCCCGTCGGCCCAGGGCCCCGACGCCCCCGGCTCGGACGCCCTCGAGTCTGTCGAAGCCGCCGGAACGCAGTCTCTGGTCGCGGCCGTGGAAGATTCTCTCGCCCATGTCGACGCTCGCCGGGCGGCATTGTCGCGTGCCGTCGCCCCTTTGCGCGCGGAAGCGGGTCGGACGGGGAGGCTGGCCGTCCAGCTTGCTTCCACGGGCAGCGTGTTCTCCCGCGGGACCCGGACGTGACCGTCATCCCGCCTGAAGATCCCGTCGCCCGCAGTGCAGGGAACGTCGAGGATGGCGGAGGCGACCCAGTGGAGGCGCCCATATTCCCGCCCCCGTCGACGGGAGATGTGGGGAGCTCGGTGCGCGCGGTGGTGGGCAAGGCGGCTCTTGTCATCGTGTCCGCTACGCTGCTGGGCCGGGTCCTGGGCCTTGTCCGGGACGTGCTCGTGGCCTACTTCTTCGGCGCTCAGGCCGACACAGACGCCTTCTTCCTGGCCTATCGCATCCCCTACCTACTGACCTTGATGGTAGCGGGAGCTCTCACCGCCACCTTCATACCCCTACTGACCTTCCGCCTGGCCACCGGTCGCCGGAAGGAGGCCTGGGACCTCTCGGTGAACGTGGGCAACGTCATCTGTGTGATCCTTATCGCGATCAGTGTCGTTCTCATCATCTTCGCCCCCTGGATCATCCCGCTGGTGGGCTTCGGCTTCGACGAGAGCACGGCCGACCAGGCAGTCTTCCTGTTCCGCATCCTGATGACAGGCTTCGTCTTCGAGGGACTCACCGGACTGCTCATCGGCATGCTGAATTCCCTCAAGCGCTTTGCTCTGGCCGCCTTCGCTCCGGCCGTCGGGACTGTGGTGGTCCTGATCATCATGGTGGGGTTCGCCGGCAGCCTGGGGATCACGTCTCTGGCCATAGGTAGCGTGGTGGGCTGGTTCGCCGGTCTCGTGGTGCTCTTTCCCGGTCTGCGCGGCCAAGGGATCAAGTATCGCCCTCGCATCAATTGGCAGGATCCGGGACTGCGCGAGGTTGGTGCGATGGTCTGGCCAATACTCATCGGCTCAGCCGTGGGCAAGATCAGCATATTCGCCGACCAGGTGCTGGGCTCCACTCTCGAGGTCGGTTCCATCTCCTCCTTGAGCTATGCCGAGAAGCTGTTCCAGCTGCCGCTGGGACTGTTCGTGGCTGGGATCACCGTGCCCATCTTCCCCCTGCTCTCCGAGCAGGTGGCGTTGAAGGCGCCCGAGCGGGTGAAGGCGACGGTCAACTTCGCCATGCGCCTCATGGGCTTCCTCCTGATCCCGGTGACGGTGGGAATCATCCTGCTCCGGTACCCGATTATCGGGCTGTTCTTCGAGCACGGCGAGTTCACTCGCCGCGGATACCACTCGCACGGCCTGGGCTCTGCTCTTCCTGTCCCTCGGTCTCTATTCGTACGCGGGTCGCGACACTCTCACCCGGGTCTTCTACGCCTACCACGACACGCGAACGCCCGTGAAGATAAGCATCGTGACGGTGGTTCCTCAACGTGGGTGTCTCCTACCTGCTCATGCAGTGGCTGGGAGTCGGCGGTCTGGCCCTCGGCACCACCATCGCCCTGTCCGTCAACTTCGTGGTGCTCACGTATCTGCTCAAGGTCCGGATCGGGTCGATGGGTTTCGACAAGATGTTCCGTTCTCTGGGAGTGGTCGCGGCGGTGTCGGCGGTCATGGGAGCGGTGATGTGGGTGATCGACTACCTGCTCGCGCAGGCGCTGCCCGCTACCACGGAAGGCTTCGCCATCCGCCTCGTCGTGGGCTTCGTGGTCGGTGTAGTCGTCTTTCTGGCGGTAGCGCGACTTGTTAAAATGCCCGAACTTGCCGAAGTAACCGATATGTTGCGGACCGTCCTGAAGCGGAGATCGCGACAGGCCGGGTGAGGTCAGGAGGCTGCGCCCGGCTGCAAGTACGGTCGCCGGCCGGCAGGAGAAATCGTGCCGGCGGCGTAGGCAGAGAGGTGATTGCTTATGGCCGCGACAGGATCCAACCACAAGGAACGACGCCTGGCGCAGCCGCCGCGGAGGCTTCGCGCGCTTCTGGCGCGTTGCGGTAGGCTCCAAGGCCTCCTCGGGGCGGCGGTTGTGCTGGTTGTCGCACTATGCTTCATGGCGGGTCTTCCCCTGCTCCGCCCCTGCGGAAGCCGCCTCGCTGTCGGCGAGCGCGGCCGTCGACCCAAGTGCTCCCACGGTGCCCATCCTCTTTCCTCTGGAGCAAGCGCATCTCGTGGGTGGACACCTTTGGTGCTGCTCGCTCCGGTGGGCGTACGCACGCGGGCAACGACCTTATGGCGGCCAAGATGACTCCGTTGCTGGCAGTCGTCGACGGTACGATCGACTGGCTCAACCTCACCGGTAAGCTCTCCAGCTACAACAACCTTCCCTACTACAACATCCTCCTGCGTGGTGACGACGGCAACGACTATTTCTACGTCCATATCAACAACGACACTCCCGGCACCGACGACGGCCAAGGCGGAGTGCAGTTCGCCTATGCCCCCGGGCTCAGCAATGGTCAGCACGTCAAGCGCGGCGACTTCATCGCCTACGTGGGCGATAGCGGCAACGCCGAAGACACGGCCCCCCACCTCCACTTCGAGATCCACTTGGGCGGCTACGTCAGCGCGTCGGGCTCGCAGACGCGCTCCCCCAGCGCCATCGACCCCTACAACAGTCTGAAGGCCGCTCCCACGCTGGCCGAATGGACGGCGGCGGGCAAACCCCCGCTCACCACGCCTACCACCACACCCAAGCCGCCCGTGACCACCTCGACCACCACTACTCCGGCACCCACGACGACAACCACCACCGAGTCGACCACGAACTCGACCACCTTCCGGACCACGACCACCACCGTGCCCAAGTCCACCACCACCACTCTGGCGGGGACGAGCGTGCCCGGCTTCACCGACGTCCGCACCACCGACTGGTTCTACCGGGACTTCGCGCAGGCCGTTGCGGCGGAGATCGTCCTCCCCGATCCCGATAGGCGCTTCCGGCCGTACTCGCCGGTGTCGCGGGCGCTATTCACTGCCTATCTGGTGCGCACCATGGCCCCTGACGAACTGGCCTCCTTGGGCGACACTCCTCTCGCCGGGGCCTCAGCAAGCGCTGCCGCCGTTGTCGATGCAGCGAACGACGGCGACGACAGCAGCTATGGTGAGGTCGGGGCTGTCTTTGCCGATGTCCCCGCTGCTCACTGGGCCTACGACGAGATCGAACTGGCCGCCCGCCTGGGCTTGGTGCGCGGGACGGGCGATGGGACGTCGTTCTCGCCCGACGCGCTCGTGACCCGGGCCCAGATGGCTACGATGCTGTGCCGGGCGCTGGGCGCCGAACCGGTCGAAGAACCGGGCGGCACGGCGTCTGCCTCCTTGTTCTACAAGGACATCTCGCTTGGTTACTGGGCGGAAGGGCCCATAGCGATGGTTCGCAACTACGGTCTCATGTGCGGCGACGCCCAGCTATGTTTCCGGCCGGTGGAGAACACCAACCGGGCGCAGGCGATAACCGTCATGGCGAGGCTGCTGCGCCTGCTGCAAGGGGAGGCGGGCTCATAGCCTCCTTCGGCTGGACCATATTCCGCCGGGGAGCCTTCCGGGCCCCGGCGAGCCGGGCGGTCCTGATCGTTGGTTTGCTGCCGGCCTTGGCGCTGGTGTTCCTCTTGGCCGTTTCGCTCTCCTCGGCGCTCGCCCACACCTCGAGCTTCCCCGACGTGAGCGAGAGTATCCCGGCCCACGACGGCATCGAGTTCATGACCGCCGCAGGCGTCATCTCCGGCTTCAAGGACGGCACCTTCCGTCCCGGCGATACCCTCACAAGGGGCCAGGCGACCAAGGTCCTCGTGCTGTGGCAGAACGTGAAGGTGGTCAAGCCGTCGACCCCCTCCTTCCCCGATCTCGACGACGTCTACAGGGACTACGTCGAAACCGCGGCGGCGCAGGGCTGGATCACGGGCTTCCCCGACTGGTCGTTTTCGTCCGTATGTCACCCTCAGTCGGCAGCAGATGGCCATCATCATGGTGAGGGCCATGGGTTGGGACGCCGAGGCGCAGAAGCTTTCGGAATCGAAGATCCAGGGGACTCTGTCGGCCTTCTCCGATGCCGTGGAGATCGCCAGTGTGGCGCGCCCCTACGTAGCCCTCGCTGTGCAGCGGGGTCTTTTCGGCGGTAGTGGAGACGGCTGTTTCGCCCCCAGAGACGGCATCACCCGGGCCCAGTTCGCCTTGGTGGTATTCAGAGCCGAACTCAGTCTGCGGGCTGTCATCCAAGAGGTGCGCAGTGGAGCCGACTACCCCGACAAGACGCGTGTGGTCATCGACCTCTCGCAGGCCCCGGGAAAGTCTCCGTGGCCATCTCCGCCGACGGTACCCTCACGGTCGACTACCAGGGGGGTGCCATTGCCGGCACGCTCTCCCAGACGGTGGGTTCGCAAGAGATCAAGTCGTTGGGAGCGCGCCAATACGCCTACGACCCCCGCACGGTTCGGGTCACGCTCGCTCTTGCCCGCTATGAGACCTTCCGGGTCTTTCTGCTGCCCCCCTCGGAGGGCAAGGGCTACCGTATCGTGGTCGACGTCTTTCGCCGTTTCGATGGGCCGCTCGGTGATGGTCCTCCCTTGATCTGCGTCGACCCAGGGCACGGCGGCAGCGCCCTCGGAGCCGTAGGCGTGTCGGGGACGCCGGAGAAGACCATCAACCTGGCCATCTCGTTGCTGTTGGCCAAGGAGCTTGAACGCGCGGGTCTCAGAGTGATCATGACCCGCACCGACGACACCGCCGTCGAACTCCGGGCACGTGGAGACATAGCCAACGCGGCCCGGGCCAGCCTCTTCGTGAGCGTGCACAACAACGCCATCAGCAACCCCGACACCAGCGGCACCGAGACGTTCTACGAGGGCATAGACAGCGCTTACGATCCCGAGAGCAAGCTGCTTGCGCAGGCTATCCAGGCCAAGCTGATCACGGCTCTCGGCTCCAACAACCGCGGGGCCAAGACGTGGTATGGCAACACCCTGGCGGTCTTGGACCAATCGACCATGACGGGAGTATTGACGGAGGTGGGATTCATGACCAACGCTGCGGAGGAGGCGAAGCTTCTCTCCCCCAGCTATCAGCAGAAGGCCGCCCGGGCCATCGCGGACGGTATCCTCGAGTATCTGAAGTGGTCCACCAAGGTGTACACGACGGAATAACCGTCGGTGGATCGAGTGCAGGCCGCGGGAGAGGATAAGACTCGCGGGAGACGGTAAGATAGACCGACACAGGAACAGGCCCCCGTCGCGATGCGACGGAAGAGGCTGTGACTTCCTGGGGGAGGGTTCGTTTCTTGAAGCAGGATTGTTTTCGCAAGGCTGAGGAGCGTCCGCGGGCTGCACGTCTCGCCCTCGTTCTTATCGCCGCGCTCGTCGTCGTCGCTTCCCTGACCGGATCCGTCTTCGCGCCTTCTGTCCGCGCCGCCGATGGGGACTTCGTCTTCACCGGCAGAGGTTGGGGCCATGGCGTGGGCATGAGCCAGTGGGGCGCCTGGCAGGCAGCCAAGGAAGGCGAGACCTTCGGCGACATTCTTGCCTTCTACTACCCGGGTACCAGCCTGGAGTCCATCGACCCGGCTACGGAGCTGAAGGTACGCCTCTCCGCCAACCCCCCGAGCAGTTCGGCCCTCACCTTCGTCCAGGTGGATCTGAAGCCCTCCGTGACGGACGCCGTCCTCGTCAAGAAGTCGGCCGCCGGGGAAGAGACCGAGATCATCTCGGCCGGTAGTTTCTTCAACGTCTTCGCCGAAGCGGGCAAGGTCAAGATCGTCACGGCGGACGGCGCGCAGGGCCCCTTCGACCTCGTCGAACTTCGTCCTCTGACGGACGACGGCCGCGTCGCCGTCCAGATGCGGACCAGCGGCAGCACCTACGAATACCGTGAGTATTGGGGGAAGATCCGGCTGCAGCCCGGTAACGGGAGCGCCGACCTGTGGGTCTACAACTTCGTCCCCGTCGACAAGTACGTGCGTGATATCGGCGAGGTCGACCTGGGCTGGGCCATGCGCTCGCAACCGGACTATGCTCCCGAGGCGGTGAAGGCCCAGGCCGTCGCTGCCCGCACCTACGCCGTGGCCAAGAACGGCGCCACGTTGAGCGATGGCTGGCAGGACCAGTACTACGCCGGCTACCGGCTGGAGGCGAAGTACCCGGGCCTGGCCGAGGCCGCCGAGCAAACGGCCGGCCTGATCCTCACCTACGGGGGCAAACCGGCCTCGACCTACTTCTCAGCCCACTCGGGCGGTTACACCACCGACTCGGCTTGGGGAGGGTCGGGCTCAGGCCTGGCCTACATCGTGGCCCAGCCCGATCCCTGGAGTCTGAGGGCGCCGCCCAGTAGCGTGAATTCAGCCGGCCCCGGCTACAACTGGACCTACACCATCTCGCCCGCGTCATTGTCCGGCAAGGTCAACGGCGGCCTCAAGGATGTCTCCACCGGGAAGACGTTCGACGTCGGCCTCCTCGGACGCGTCGAGGTGGCGAGTCGCGACACCGGCGACCCTGGGAGCCATGCCCGCACCGTCCGCCTGACCGGGTCCAAAGGCACAGCCACGGTGGCCGCCACGTCTCTCAAGAGCCTCCTGGGACTTCGCTCCACCCTCATCCTCAGCATCAGCGGGGGCGAACCCCTGGCAGTGGGTGAGTTCTACGACGTGGGGCGGGGGCACCTGTATCACGACGAGATCGCCCGCATGGTGACGGCCGGACTCATGAACGGCTACACAGGTGGTCTGTACAAGCCCGACGGCTCCATCACCCGCTGGCAGTTCGCCAAGATCGCCGTCAACCTCCACAACATCATGCACCCCGAGGATCCGATCGACGTGGTCGACGTGGATTTCGCGCCCTATGCAGATGTGCCCGCGCGGCCTGGGGTCCCGCTCGATGAGTCCGACTGGGTGGCGGCGGCCAAGAAGGCCGGTCTGGTCACGGGGACGACGGGCAATAACTTCCAGCCGTACGTGGTCATGCGTCGCGACCACATAGCGGGCATGATCTGTCGGGCTCTCGGCTGGGACGATGAGGCCGCGGCGCTGACCACGACGACCTCGGGCTTCAGCGACCTCGCGCGCGACAGCCCCTACTGGTCTGCCGCCGCCTATCTGAAGCAGCAGGAGATACTGTTGGGCTATGACGACGGGACCTTACGGCCCGAGGAGCCCATCAAGCGCCAGCACGTGGCCGTCATCCTGTGCCGGGTCCTCGATCAGGCGGAATAGTGACCGCTCACAGGTCGACAGGCGGAGGTCCAGCTATCCTCACTCCCCGGCGCGGCGCCTTGGTGGTTGGCGTCTGCCTGCTGCTGGTGTCACTGGTGGTCCTTGCCGGGCCCGTCACCGACGCTCGGGCCACGAGCGAGCCTATCCTGGGCAGCACCGAGACCTTCTGGGCCATGGATTGGAGTACGAGCAGCTACAAGCAGATAGAGGCCGAGGTGCGCTTCGTGGGCCAGCAAGACGTCATCTACGTACACAACAAGGCTCTCATTCCCGACTCGATGGTCGCGGCTCTCGGCACGGCCTTCGACACCGTCGTCTATCCGGCCGTGACGGCGGCCTACGGGGCGGAGCCGAACCCGGGCATCGACGACGACCCCCGTGTGGTCATTCTCATCTATGACTTCTACAACTCCGCCATAGAGGGTTCGTTCAACCCCCGTGACATCCAGCCCAACGGCAGCGCCATCTCCAATCAGCGCGAGATGTTCTATTTGAACCAGCAGGCCATCATCTATGAGCCGCAGAACGCCGGCGCGCTGGCCGCCCACGAGTTCGCCCATCTTATCCTTCACTACCGCGACATGATGCTTGATCCTTCGCCCCAGGCCGCGCCCGAAGTGGAGTGGCTGACGGAGGGGTTCACCACTTATGCGGAGCATCTGGCGGGGTACAACGCCCGCGTCCAAAGCCAGCTGCTCGCCTTCACCAACGACCCCGACGTCAGCCTGACCCGTTGGCTGGGCAATCGGGCCAACTACGGGGCCTCCTACGCCTTCATGCGCTACCTGGCCGACCGGATGGGCCCTGACTTCATCCGCACGTTGGCGGAGCAACCCCTGGACGGAGTGGCCGGTCTCAACGCCACCCTGCAGGCCTTCGACGTCTTCCAGACACTTCAGCACTGTCTTCGACGATTGGGTGGTGGCCAACTTCCTCGACGGGCGCTTGCCCGCGTCTCCACCCTACACATATGGCGATCTCACGGTGGCGCTGCGAACCCTATCGTCCCGGCCGGGGACCTTCCTCTTCTGGGCACGACGAGGTCAAGGACTACGGCGCGGTCTACATCGACTTCCCGGTCACGTCGCGCGGGGCTTCCTTTCAGGCCGTCATCGACGGGACCGAGCAAGGCTCCCCTGCAGGCCGCTCTTATCTCCTGGGATTCGGCAGGACTCCTCCTTCCCACGGTCAACGCTTCGACCTTGCCAATCCGGCTATGGGTGGTACGGTGAACGCTTCGCCGTTGGGCTACGACCGCACATCTACTGGCTGTGTGGGCGCGAGGCGCGGTGGGATCAGCGCTTTCGCACCAGTTCCGTTACAGCGGTGCCCCCGATCCGCCGGGCGGGGTCCAGTTCCTGGATATGGGCGGTGAGCGATCACTTCTACGATTATGTGGCTCTGCTCCTGGACGCAAGGAGTAATCAGCGGAAGAGAGGTTCCTGTGGGTTCCGGCCTGTGGTTCTTCAAGGGCACGGAGAACGTGCTACGCAGGGCCCAGTTCGCCAAGATGGTCATGGAGGCCACCGGGCTTCACACGCCCGAGGTGGACCAATCTCGACGACCCCGCTTCAAAGACGTCCACCCGACCTACGATCAGGGCGGCAGCCTCAGGTCTACCCCTACGACTATGTCGAAGAGGCGGCCGCCCTCGGCATCGTCAGCGGGTTACTCTGATGGCCTCTTCCGGCCCTACACCCCCATCACCCGCAGCCAGTTGGTGCTCATGATCATCGCGGGGCGCCGCCGCGGACGGCGCCGCTTCCGCCTATACGAAGGGAGCGAGAAGAGTGTTCGTCGACGTGCTCCCCTCGCACCCGCGCTACCGCGAGATCATGACCGCCTAAGCGGCCGGGATCCTGAGCGGCAGCCAGGGTTCCGACGGGCGTCTGGTACTTCTATCCCGACTCGCCGGCCAGCCGGAGCCATGTGGCCAAGATGACGGCCAAGCTCTGTGAGCATCTGGACCGCTGAGCGGCTCCCGCCACGCCTGTCCGATCCTTCGCGGAGACTGCCGGTCTCTCGCGGGGCGCGTGTGTCGGGTCCGGCCCATCGTCTATCATGAAAACTAACATGGCCAGACTCCGTCGTCCACGCGCCTCCCCGGAAGTACAGGCGACAGACTCGCTGATCGCCGCCTACGCCGGGTTTCCCGACGACCCCACGCCGAGCGACGCCGGCGCTCTTGCCTCCATCGACTCCGAGACGGTGGCCATCGGCGGAGTCCCCGCTGACCGCCCCGCTGACGGCCCTGGTGGCGCCCCCACCTTCACCGATCTGCTGCCCGACGTCCAGGTGCCCGAGCGTGACCGCCGGCGCGAGCAGCGACTGGTCCAGGCTGCCTGCCGGGGCGAGGAGTCGGCCATCGAGGCTCTCTATCGCACTCACTACGACACCATCTATCGCTACATCCTGCTCCGTGTCGGCTCCCGCTCCACCGCCGAAGACGTCACCAGCCAGGTCTTCCTGGGGATGGTGCGGGGACTCGGGCGTTATTCCGACGAGGGCAAGCCGTTTGTGGCCTGGCTCTACGGGATAGCCCAGAAGCAGGTAGCCTTCTTCATGCGCGGCCACAGTCGGGCACCCAGCGCCGTGGACCTCGACGCCGTCGTCGAACTGGCCGCCGACAGCGCCGGGCCGCTCGCGACGGCCGAACAGCGGGAACTGCGCGGTGCGATCGCCCGAGCCCTCGCGAAGGTGCCGGACGGCCAGCGCGAGGTCCTCATGCTGCGCTACATCCTCTCGTTGTCGGTGGCCGAGACGGCCGCGGTCGTGGGTCGCTCGGAGGGGGCGGTCAAGCAGTTGCAGCTCCGGGGGCTGACCACCCTCAAGGGCATCCTCGGCCGGGGGGGCTTTGACCTTCGCTGACAAAACACACCCGACGTAACTTTTCGGCGGCTGCGGCAATAGAGTCTCTGATAAACCATGTTCAGAGACATATTTGACAGACTGGGAGCAGCGATCACCGGCAAGCGCGACGAGCGCGGGCCTTCCGTTGTCCTCGAGGCAAAAGAGGCGGTTACGCCTTCTGCTCCTCAACCCGAGATCCCCATCGAAGACTCCTTCGTGGCGCTTGGCCGCGAACTGTCGGGGCTGACCACCGTCCAGGCCTCTCAGGCAGCCAAGGAACGCGGTTGGGCATCGCTCCAACGCGAGCTCGAACGCCGCCCCGTGCGGAGAACGGCGCCGGCAGTCAATGGCGCCGGGGTCAAAGGCGTCGTCACAGCCGGCACGCGGCCCGCTACAGCCCAGTTGAGCCGCTTCCGCTGGCCCCTGGCCTCAGCGGCCGCGGTCGTGGTCGTAGTCGCCGCGGTCCTCATCGGCACCTACGGCGGCGGGCCTGCCCAGATGGCTGGCACCGATCCGACCACGCCCACCTCTGTGGTGAGTCCTGACACCACGGCTCCTGATCACGGGCACCGCCCCGGTCACCTCCGATACCTCTCTACCCAGCACGACGGTGAGCACCGAGGCGCCCAGCAGCACCGAGCCCTCGCAGCCCGAGACCACGGTAGACGTCACAACGCCGGGTTCGAGCGGTGGCAGTACCGGAGGCACCACGACCCCCACCACATCCGGCGGCTCCAGCGGCGGTCCGTCCCCGCAGACGACGCAGCCCCCGCGTACCACCACCACGGGCGAGACCATGGATGCAGCCGCCCAGCGTGAGGGCTCCGCCAAGGCCGCGGCCGCCTATCTGGCCAACGTCGTCCTCACAGGCGACACGTCGGGTGCTCGTGGCCTCGTGGCCTCCGAGGCACAGAGTTCTCTCGCTCAAATGGTTATGTCCCTCAGCGATCCGTTCGGCTACAGGATCCCCACCTCCGGCATCAAGTCGCTCAGCGGCGACACGGTTAGGGTCACGGTGGAGATCGACGACAGGGTCCTCACCGGCAACGGCGAATTGGTTGAGATGGTGAAGACCTTCTACATCCGAGTGCGCGTCGGTGACGACGGTGCCGTGATCACCGCCATCAACGCGGGGCCTGTGAGGGAGCCGTGAGCATGAAGGCCGACCACCCAAGCGTCCTGCGGTACAATTCTTCGACAGTCCGTGCAGCCTCGCTGCACTTTTCTGGTTGTCTGCAATGGCCACGGAGCCTTGCCGCTCCTGGCCCTGACAGAGTTTGCCACCCCGCGTTGGTAGGCGCGGGCGTGAGCCCATTTGGGAAAGGAGGTGACTCGTTCTTTCTTCCTACTACTACCGCTTTCTTCAGTAGGAAACGGCAAGAACTATCTCTATGAGCAAACAAGTAATGAGGAGTGAAATCATGCAGAAACGCACCCTTAAGGTGGCGCTTCTGGCCGTCGTCGCCCTCGTCCTGGTGCTGGGCTTCTCCGGAACCGCTCTCGCGGCCACCTGGAGTGATCTGCCCGCGACGGTGACTGCCAAGTATGGCATCACCAACGACCAGGTAGCGGCGATATCCGACGGCTACCCTGACGGCACCTGGCGGCCGTTCGTGAGCGTCAGCCGTGAGCAGTACGCCAAGATGGCGGTCTTAGCCTTTGACATCCCCTTGATGAACCCGGCCACGCCCAGCTTCTCGGACGTGCCCAAGACCAACATCTTCTATCAGTACATCGAGGGCGCCAAAGCAGCCGGCATCATCAACGGCTCCACCGGCGCACTTTCATGCCCAAGGCCACCATCACCCGTGTGCAGGCCATAGCCATCGTCAGCCGCTACATCGCTGATGTGCAGGGCTACGACTTGGCCACCATGTACACCCCGACCGAGATCGCCGGCCTGCTCGCCCACTTCGGCGACGCGGCCTCCATCCCGGCTGAATTCAAAGCGGAAGTGGCCTTCGCCTACGACTTCGGCATCACCAAGGGTGACGCCTACGGCAACCTGGCCCCGGCCGCCCTTCTCACCCGTATCCAAGGCGCTGCCTTCCTGATCCGGGCCCAGGAGAAAGTCCCGCCGGCCGTTTGGACTGCCGAGAAGATCGAGATCGTCTCCGGCGACATGGCCGAGAACCTGATCGGCAAGACCCACACGGTCACCTTCAAGGTCACTGACGCCGCCGGTCATCCGGCCGTGGGCGCGCTGGTCGACTTCGACACCCTGTACGCCAATCCGCTGTATGTCGGCAACATCAGCCCGCAGGCTGCCGTTACCGATAGCTTCGGCGAGGTGCAGGCCAACCTCGTGAGCCATGAGCCCGGTCACGCAGAAAATCTCCGCGACGGTCATGACCGTCGATGGTGGCCTCGCGACAGTGGTTGCGACCAAGTACTGGGTCGCCATGGACGAGATCTACATCATGGACGAGGAACGTATGGCTGAGAACAACGCCGGCGACGCCCATGAGTGGGCTGCTCGCGTCGTGGTCTTCGGCCCCGGCCCGCGTTCGACCAGCCAGTACGACTGGTACAACGTGATCGACGCCACGTTCGACCCGACCGATCTCCAGACCGACGACGGTTGGTGGTATCAAGGGCCTGAACGACTTCACCGACGAAGCTAGACTTGGCCCCCGACGAGATGGTCCGCACCATGGCCGGCATCGGCGTGCAGTGGAACATCGTCAACGTCAAGGAAGCTGTAGTTGGTCCGCCCGCCGTACCGGCTGTTCCCTCCGTGGGTAACATCACCGAACTCGACGGCATGGCTATCACCCCGGCCAAGTCTGCCCTGGGCATGACTGACGACGAGGGTATTAGCTCCATCACCATCTACTCGGAACAGACCGGCACGACCAAAGTGCAGGCGATGGCTACCTATCCCGAGAACCCGTATCCGCAGATGCTGATCGATCGCGACACGATAGATGGCAACTGGAATGCCGACGAAGACTGGGAACAGCAGCCCAAGACAGTGGCAAGCGCCACCAAGCTGTGGATCCCCCACGTCATCGGCGGCGACTCTGACGCTCCGATCACCCCGGCCTACGCCGTGAACAACACGGGCGAAGTCGAGAAATTCGTGCTCGACGCTGAAAGACGTCTACGGCAACCCCATCGATGGCTACACGGTTCTGTGGGGCATCCAGGGCGTGGGCAGTTCAAGACTGACGGCTCCTCTTGGACCGGATGGAGAGATCAGCACACGACACCGATGTGACCGACGTGAACGGCAAAGCCAGCGTGTGGGCAAGTCCCTCAAGCCTGGCCAGACAGATCGTCCACTGCAAAGTCATGGACAAGTACGGCTGCCGTCTTCAAGGAGTGGAACGTCAGCCAAGCAGTGGTACCCGATCGACGAGTGTCGTTCTTGAACGGTCTGATGACGACGAGATTCCGCCGGTGCCACAACGACGTCAACGACCGGTCACACCTTCGACGTCGGCCGTCGCCGGTGCGAAGCTCGTCCATGTCCTCTACGACGTCAACTGGCAACGGTCTCAACGACGATCGAGGCCATGATCGGCGATCGCGACTGCGCTCGAAAGCCATCAACGGCGGCAACGTCATCGACTGGGAAGGCCGCGCTGACTACGCGAAGGTTGGCGGCGTCGATCTTCCCGCCGGTCGTGTGCTCTTCTATCACGGCGTAGCCTACACTCGCTTTGCCGACATGGAAATGGCGGCCAACGAGTTCTGGGTCCGGATGATGAGGGCAACGGCATCGACGAGGTCTGGGCCGGCCTGGCTGGCAAGACCGTCTACTTCTTCAACAACGTCGGCAGGGGTAGCAATCCTACCTCCAATACGCCGATCCCGACCCAGGTGAACGCGGGCAAAGACATGCCGTTCTGGGTTGGCACCATCACCTCCGTCACCCCGGTCGTCGACCGATGCCATGGGTATGGCGAGCGTGGCTATCAACTCCACCATGAAAGGCTACCAGTGGGTCTACGCGGTTGCCGACTACATGGACAACCCGCAGGACGGCAATCCGCTCAAGCCGCTTGAGTGGGCTGAGCTGCGCTACGACTGCCGCCGAGAAGGTGTGGACTCCCGACGTGAGCCGCTCCTCAGAACCCGGTCATCTACGGCGCTGGTGAGACCTTCGTCGCCGGTAATCGTTGGGTCAACCCCGTCGATCCGGACTGGGCTGGCTACGAACTCGGACAGGGTGAACAGGCCCGCAGTGAAGAAAGCCCCAACACCCACACGTTCGCCGTCCAGGTCTTCGACCAGTACGGTAACGCTCTTCCGGACTACCGGGTAGAGTTCGAGATACTGGGTCAAGGCACCACGACCCAAGGCCAGATGCCGACCTACCACCCGTACGCGCACTTCAGCCAGGTGGAGCAGTCAGGTCCCGATTCCGGCATCTACGACCGTGGCCGCTATGTGGACGCCAATAAGCTGTGGGACAGCCAGGGCGACCCGGCTCAGTACGGCAAAGAAGATGACGACTACGCCATCGGCTATACCCAGGACTACATGATCGACTTCGAGTTCAGCACCCTTAGCGCCGCTTGGGCGACGATGGTACTGGACGAGTCGTACGATGCTCTCGCCGGCATGTACGAAGGCGAGGGTCACTTCACCAACATCGTCAACATCAAGGTCTTCTATCCTGAAGACATGGGTGGCGGCCTGTTCAAGCAGTATGAAGTGACCAAGGTGTGGACGCTGGAAGATGCGGTACTGGAAAGCATCTCCATTGAGGGTGCCCTCACTGACACTGGCCCGTGGTCACAGGATCCGAGGACCATCGATTTGAACGCCTACAGCAGCGTGTACATTCGTGGCATGGCGCTGGATCAGTTTGGCAACATCTATGATCCTGCCGAGTACAACGATGCCGACCTGAAGGTGCGTGTAGTGAGCAACGATCCTGCTTACAACATCATTTGGGCCGGTGCGTTCGCCACGGATGGCGTCACCTACGTGTACGATCCAGATCTCTGGGATCACCGATCCGAACACGGCTACGATTCAGGCTTGGATCGATGCTGACGGCGACAACGTCATCGATGCAACCGAAATCCAGAGCAATATCCTGAACGCCGAGTTCATTCTCGGTCCAGGGATCGTCCCGGAGCCCTAACCGGCTCGCCTGCTCACCGTGTCGTCACCTTGGTGGCGATGAAGGAGGCCCGCCGAAAGGCGGGCCTCCTTTCTTCTATTTGTGCGTGCCGGAACAACCTGAAGAGCGCACACCGCTGAACACAGATGGGGCCTCCTTTCTGACATCCGGATTCCTAACAAGCGAGCAGTCCCCCACATGTCTCTCCTGGTAGCCCGAGTTCGCCGCAGTGCTAGACTGGTTGGGTTCAGCG
The DNA here is from genome assembly GCA_963816155.1 of uncultured Actinomycetes bacterium. Classification (GTDB taxonomy): domain Bacteria; phylum Actinomycetota; class Thermoleophilia; order RBG-16-64-13; family RBG-16-64-13; genus JAXGXJ01. The sequence goes on from CAWFJE010000009.1 coordinate 140,926, forward strand.
GTGGTAGCCGGTGCCTCGTGCGGCAGGCGGGCCGAGAACTCGGGCACTAGGAGGAGAGATGAAACTCAAGAGGATCGCGGCCGCCGCATTGGTGGCCGGCGTCCTACTCGCGCTTCTTGCAGGCACTGCGCTTGCGGCGCCGCCTTGGTCAGACGCCCCTGACAGCTACTGGACGACCAACTACGGAGTGACCGACACCGAAGTTGGTACCGTGGCCGACGGCTACGAAGACAACACCTTTAGGCCGGCTCTAGCGGTCAACCGTGGTCAGTTCGCCAAGATGGCGGTCAGCGGCCTGGATCTGGCACCTGTCGACGCACTTGTGCCCACCTTCCTCGACGTGGCCAAGGGCAGCACCTTCTACACTTTTGTCGAGGGAGCCTACGAGGAGGGTCTGGTAACGGGCTACCCCGTTACGGGGGGGCTTGAATACAGGCCGCTCAACAACATCCAGCGTCAGCAGGCCAACAGCATCCTTGGGCGGTATCTTTCCGACGCCGAGATCGCAGCCAGCGGGGTTATCCACGGAACCGGCGGCCTCACCTATGGCAGCCTGGCCTTGTGGTATGCGGCGCAGGGGGCCTTCTACCTGAACGGTTTCGATGACGGGGGCAGCGTCGCCGCCGTCCACCGTCCTGCTACCGCCTATCTCGTCTATCGCGGCGTCGTCCAGGGCTCCGCGGGCATGCTGAACCCTCTGGCCACACTCACTCGCTCGCAAGCGGCCGTCATGATCCTTCGTGTGGCCGACAAGGCTGCCGAGATAACCACGGCCCCTCCGGCCCCCATCAACCTGAGCGTCATACCGGCGAGCCCGGGTAAGGACACGACGCCTATCGTGACGGGGCAGACCATCCCGGGTGGGATCGTCCATATCTACGATTCGGTGAGCGGAGCCCCGGTGGATCTGTTCGCCGCAGTTCCCGATAATCTGGCGCCCCGAGCGGATGTCAGCGGGGCGTTCACGGCCAACATCCCGACGTTGACTGACGGCAACCATGTCTTCACGGCCAAAGTGAAGAACGCCAGCGGAATCCTTTCACCCCTCTCCACGTCTTCCGCTCCCTATATGCTCGACACCGTCGCTCCCACCGGTGATATCACGGCCCCCGCGATCCAGGGCGAAGAGGACGACGCGGCCGTCGACTCCGCCAAGCCGACCTTCAGGGTGGTGGCCGAGGATGAGCGCAGCGGTGTGGAGGAAGTGGAGCTCCAAATAGCCCTGGACGAGACCACTCCCGACTGGGTTACCGTCGACATCGATGACGAGGCGGCCACCGGCGGCGTGTACCAGGCCGTGTGGCCCTCTACAGGTGACCTGGGCAGCGGCCTAGATGACGGTCAGTACCTGTTTCGCGCCATTGTCAGAGACAATGCGGGCAACTCCGCCACGCTCGATCCCACGCCTGTGACCGTGGATACGAAGGTTCCCACCGTAGCGATTGCCGAGGGTTCTCTGAAGCCGGTCGCGGCCGACGGCATCTTCTACACGGCCGACCGCAAACCGGAGTTCGGGGCGGTCGCCAGCGATGTCACAGGGGGCGCGGCCGGTACCGACCCCAGCGGCATCGTGAAGGTCGATTTCCTCTACGCGCCACTGACACCCGCTCCCGATGAGTGGGCGGACTTTACTCTGATCTCTAGCGATCCGGGTACCTCGGGCTTCGCCGTCTACCCGCCGGCCGGTATGCCGGACGGTCGGTATCTCTTCGCTGTGCGGGCGACCGACCGCGCGGGGAACCAGAGCCTGCTCATGACCGGCAGTCCGGCTGCCTACGTGGCGGGAGTCACTGAAGAAGTGGTCATAGACAACGTCGACCCCCAGGGAAACATCACCGCGCCTGCGGCGGGGTTTGTAATGCAGGCCCAGCCGACGTTCACCGCCGGCGCTTCTGACGCCACGGCGGGCGTGAAGCAGGTGGCCTTCGAGTATGCGACCAGTGGCGCACCGACGACGTGGCTGCCGGTCTCCACCGACGACACCGCGCCGTATCAGGCCGCATGGGGCGCGACCTCACTGGTCGACGGCTCCACCTACCACCTGAGGGCGGTCGTGACAGACAAGAGCGGGCGCATAAGCAACACGGCGTCCGTGATCATCACCGTCGACCTGACCGCCCCGACAGCTTCTATCACGGCACCTGCGGACGAGGCCACCGTCGACACCGGTCAGCCCACCTTCACAGCCGGCGCCGCGGATGCCGGTGGGAGCGGGGTGAAGCAGGTCGTGTTTCAGTATGCGACGAGCGCCGCCCCCACTACGTGGCACTCGATCTCGACCGACACAACCGACCCGTACGCTGCCGTCTGGGGCGCCACCTCGCTTGCTGACGGCGACTACCTCCTCCGGGCCATCGTGACCGACAACGCGGGTAACACCTTCGACATCACGGCGATCGACATCACGGTGAGCATATCGTCGTAGCGCTGACCGGCAGGAGAGGCAGGACGACGCTCAGGACCTATCTTGTTGTAGGGTGGTCTGATGGTGCAATGCGGGGCGAGTAGGGTGAAGAGAGTCCCGCCGGTGTTGGCGGCGTCGCTGCCGGTGGTCGTCGTCCTACTCGCTCTGCTCATCGTGCTGCTCGTCCCCGCTGAAGCCCAGGCGGTCACCTACGACACCCAGGAGCTGGAGGCCGTCAGGCTTATCAACGAATACCGGCAGAGCTTGGGATTGAACCCGCTCATGGTGTCGGACCTCGTCTCCGACGCCGCCGTGAAGCACAGTACGGACATGGGCACGTACGGCCTCAACCCGAGCAACCCCCATGTCACTTGGCGGTCTGACTTCTTCCCCGAAGGTTCGAACGCAGGACAGCGCATGGCTATCTGCGGCTATATGAGCGGCATGGGTTGGGCGGAGATCATCGCCGCGGGACCGCGACTGGCCGCGACGGTCGTCGAAGCATGGAAGAACAGTCCCGATCACGATCGGTGCATGACCGGTTCCTCCTATAAGGTGATGGGAGTGGGGCTGGTCTACGTGCCCGGCTCGGAGTACCTCTACTACTGGACCATCGACTTCGGCGTCTTCGTCGACAGCACCGCCCATTGGGCCACGGATCCGCCATCGTCCACGACCACCTCGACGACGGTTCCTCCTTCTACTACCACGACTACCGTCCGCCTGCCCGACCACCACCACGACGGCCCTCCTTCCACCACCACGACCACAGGTGCCACGGCCGCCTTCGCGGACGTCAAGCCGAGCCATCCCTTCCACGAAGCTATCACCAGCTTGGCCCAACTCGGGATCGTCTCGGGCAGCAACGGTCTGTTCCGTCCCGACGCGCTCGTGACACGGGCCCAGTTCGCCAAGATGATAGTCCTGACATTGGGCCGCCACACCGAAGCCGTCGACAACGCGGCCGACCCGACCTTCCCCGACGTTCCCTACCTCGGAGCCCCGTACCCCTTCGATTTTGTTGAAGAGGGTGGGGCTTTGGCGATCATCCAGGGACGCAAAGACGGCACCTTCGGACCGGGTGCGAACGTGACCCGGGCCCAACTGGCCCTGATGTTGGTGCGAGCCGGAGGCGACGATCTCCGCCGGCCCCCGGAGGGTTTCCCCTGTCCCTTCAGGGACGTTCCAGAATACGCGCGAGAGGCCGTTTCTGTCGCTTACTACAACGAACTCCTGAACGGGAAGACCGCCACCGCCTTCGACCCGTACAGCGGTGCCACCCGCGGGCAGGTGGCCAAGATGGTGTACGGGCTCTACCGGGCGCTGATCGAATAACACGGGTTCTCGCAGCGTCTCCCTGCGAGCGTGCTCCCGACTACCGATGAGCGCTGGCTCCCGCCAGAAACTCCCGCGGCGGGCACCCGCTTGCGTCTGCATTCTACCTAGACACTATTCTTGGACTGCAACGGCTAAAGACTGCGGTCATTTCTGCCGACAAACCTCTTCAGGATCTATTGGCGACCAGGCTTGTCTGGGTTCCGGACCGGAGTCGGCAGGGGAAGGGCTATGGGTGACTCCCTCCTGATTGACGAAGGACAAGTCTACGTAGAAAGACGAGGACGGCGGTGCCTCCTTCTCGGCATCCTCGTCATCGCGTCTGCTGCTGCTCGGATCCGTCCTGGCTGCGCCCGCCCAGGCGGTCAGCTACTCGAGCACGGAGATAGCCTTCGTCCAGTTGCTCAATCAGTACCGCGTCCAGAACGGGCTGCAGCCTCTCCAGATTTCCGACATGATCTCCGAGGCCTGCGATCGCCACAATTCCGACATGGGCAAGTACAGGTTCTTCGACCACTACACGCAAGGCTCGGATTGGTTCGCCGTCGGTGCGAGTCCATGGGACCGCATGGCTGCCAGTGGCTACAACTACAACACCTACAAGGGCGAGAACATCGCCGCGGGCTACTCCACCGCTGAGGCTGTGTTCCAAGGTTGGAAGAACTCCCCCGGTCACAACGCCAACATGCTCGGCGCCAACTTCAAGGTGCTGGGAGTGTCGCTGGTAGTGGTTGTCGGCTCTCCGTATTCATCCTACTGGACCACGGACTTCGGCGGCTATGTCGACCCGACCGCGCATGAGGTCGGGTCGATCTCCACCACCACGACTACCGCGGCACCTACGACCACCACCCAGGCTCCGACAACGACGACTCAGGCTCCCACAACTACCACCCAGGCGCCGACAACAACCACGAAGGCACCTACGACCACCACTGCGGCACCGACCACCACGACGACCACCAAGCCGCCGGTAACGACCACCACCACTTCCACTCCGTCTACGACGACGACCACCACGACTGCGTACCAGCCGACTACCACCACGCAGCCCAAGCCGACCACTACGACGACGCCTCCCACAACGATACGGCCGACCGCCCCGCCCACCTTCTCCGACGTGGACGGGTCGACACTCTACGCTGCCGCCATCAATGAGCTGGCCGAGGAGGGAGTGATCGCCGGGTTCAAGGACGGCACCTTCGGTCCCCAGAAGGCGGTGACCAGGCAGCAGTTTGCCAAGATGATCCTCATCAGCCTGGGTTACGACGTACCCCCGACGACTGTCAGCAGCTTCGGGGACGTGCAAGCGCAGCCCGACTGCGAGGACTCGCTCTATCCGATCGCGTACGTGGAAGCTTGCGCGCAGGCAGGCATCACTGTGGGCAAGACCGCCACTAGGTTCTATCCGTGGGACAGCATCACGCGGGCTCAACTGATCACGATGGTGTCCCGGGCCGCCGACCTGCCTGATGTGCCCGCCGGCCTCGTCGCCCCCTTCGCGGACTTCAGCCCGCAGCACTATCCTTGGGCGCTCAGGGCCTATGCCGCCGGCCTCCTCGACGGCTTCGTGGACATGGGTCGTGACTTCGACTTCTGGGCTCCCGCAACTCGGGCGGAAGTCTGTCTGTTGCTGTCGCACCTGCTCGACTGAGAAAGGAAAGCCCTGCGTAGGGACCTCTCGGCCCCACCGGCGTGGCGCTCTATTGGAGGACTGTGATAGAGTAGGCGCGTTCCAGCCCGGGAGGGTGCAGATGAGAAGGGTCTTCCGAGACTGAAGCTGAGGGTACGTGTCGAGTCTTTCCGGTCGCTCCGGCGGGTAGCGGACCTCTCGACCTTCCTCCCGAACGAAATCCACCATCTCTCTTCCGCCGATTCTTGCCGCCTGGGTGGCCTGGCGCCGTGTCCGGCTGCCGCCACGGTCGAGAGACGTCCCCGGCAGGTGTCTGCAGTTCGACCCCGAAAAGGGTGATTAGAGGTGCCGGTGAAGATACCCGTGCGACCAAGCTTCAGGAGAACAACCAACATCGGAATCAGCACAAGTACAAGTAGGCGGGCCAGCCACCACAGGCGGGCGTTGCTTTGCCGCCTTTTCTTCGTCGTGGTCGGCGCCCTCCTTGCGCTCGTCGCGCTCGGACCAATCGCGGGCTCGGCTCGTGCGGTTGGCTACAGTGCCGAGGAAGCCGCTTTTGTCAAGCTCATCAACGACTACCGCGTAAGCAACGGGTTGCAGCCTCTGCTGGTCAGCGACGCACTGTCGGAGGCCGGCGATCGTCACAGCTCGGACATGGGCAAGTACAGGTTCTTCGATCACTACACCCAAGCATCGGATTGGTTCGCCGTCGGTGCGACGGCATGGGACCGCATGGCCGCCAGTGGCTACAGCTACAACACCTACAAGGGCGAGAACATAGCCGCGGGCTACTCCACGGCTGGGGCCGTCTTCCAGGGCTGGAAGAACTCCGCGGGGCACAACGCGAACATGCTCAGCAGCAACTTCAAGGTGCTGGGGGTCTCACTCGTGAACGTGAGTGGGTCTCCGTACGTGTCCTACTGGACCACGGACTTCGGCGGCTTTGTCGACCCCACCGCTCACGCGATCGGCTCGGTTTCTACTACCACCACTGCGGCGCCGACCACGACCACCACCAAGGCACCTACGACCACCACCCAGGCGCCGACCACGACCACCACTGTGGCGCCCGTAACGACGACCACATCGACCGCTTCGCCCGCACCCACCACCACGACGAAGGCTCCGCCCGCCACGACGATCACGACCGTCAGTTCCGGCGCCGCCTTCTCCGATGTGGCACCTACGACACCCTATGCCGATGCCATCGCCCTGCTGGCTGAACGAGGATATTGTGAGTGGCTATCCCGATGGCACCTTCCATCCCGAGCGCGTGATCAGCAGGCAACAGATCGCCAAGATGCTCGTGCTCACGGCAGGCTATCGGGTCTCCGCTCTGGCACCCTGCGGTTTCGTGGACGTGGCAGCCCGACTCGACGCCTCCGACCCGCTCTATCCGCGGGCATACATAGCCGCCTGCGTCGCCAACGGAGTCATTTTGGGCAAGACGGCCGACCTCTTCGCCCCTTACGATCCCGTCACGCGGGCCCAGATCATCACCATGGTGGCGCGGGCCGCTGGACTGCCGGCCCCGTCCGCGACCTACGTACCACCCTTCGCCGACTTCAGCCCGGATCATTATCCCTGGGCAGTGAGGGCCGCCGAGGCTGGGCTGTTGGACGGGCTGCTGGGGATGGGCTCCAACTACGACTTCTGGAGCAACGCCACGCGAGGCGAGGTCTGTGAGGTCCTCGCCCAACTGCTGCGCTAGTCGCGCTGCCACGCCGGCAAGTCGGCATGTCGCGAGAACCGGCAAGCGGCGCACGAGCCGCTGTAATATGACGTCCCGGAGGCGCGGAGCCTCCGGGAGGTCATCGGTTCACCTGCCGCGCTACTGAGTGGGAACGAATTTCACCGCGTCGGCCACCACGTACCCGTCGGCTCCCGTCGCCCAGACGCTGATGCTGCCCGTGCCGGTGGCGTAGCCTGAGTTGAAGGAGTAGCGGCCCAACGAGTACCAGACACCGCCGTTGATCCGTTGGTTGATGTAGCGTTTGAACTGTCCGGCCGCAGTGTTGACGTTCACCTGCACCACTGACGCGCGGTTGGGATTGCTCGTCCAGCGGATGTAGATGTTGTAGTAGCCGGTGCTGGGAAGCCGTGGCGTCCACCTGGCCCAAGCCGTCGCCGTGGTGGCTGCACAGACCTGGTAGTCGGTGCCGAGGTAGCCGCTGGAGCTCGTCGACCGTGTCCAGTTGCCGCTCAGGTCAGTCCCGCCGATGCTCTTGGCCGTGGGGTTGTCGAGGACGATGCCGCTGTCGACCACATCGGAGCGGCGCCGGGGTTGGAACTCGCTGCCCAGGTAGCGGCTGGCGCGGCGGACGCTGAGGCCGGTGCCCGGCGCCTCATAGATGATGGGCGAGTTCCAGGCGTCGCCGCCCGCGTAGATGACCACGTGGCCCGAGGTGCCGTCGTTCTTGACGAGCACGTCACCTTCGCGGAGTTGCGGAACGGTCCGCGAGGCGGGTCCACGGTCCCAGACAGTTGAAGAACTCGTAGCTGGTGTAGCGAGGGGAGATGGTGGTGTTCTCCCCGTCCTCCTCTTGATACAGCAGGGTACGGGGCACCTCCCAGCACTTGAGGGCGAAGCCGGAGCAGTCTGGTCCAGTGCCCCCACCCTGGTTGGGCGTCCAACTCTCCCTGCCCCAACTGTACATCGCCCCGAGGCCCGACTCGGCGCGGGCGATGATCTCCGCGCGCGTCATACTGGGGATAGCTGCCTCAGCAGGTGCGACCCAGACACCGCCTGCCAGAACCATCGCGGCGAATCCCGCGGCCAGGGCGGTAGCCAGGCGGCAACGGCACAGCGCTGCTCTCCTCACGGTGACCTTCACGGCTGAACCTCCTCTGCGGAGGGGAAGGTGTGGACCAGGAGCTTGTAGCCGGTCTCGTCGGCGATGGGCTGGATGATTCTCCCGTCAGGAGCGACGACATACGGTTGTCCCAGGTAGGTGAAGGCGGAGTCGCTGAGGAGGAGTTCCTCTGTGACCTTCTGCCCCGCGGAGGCGGCCGAGAGGTCGACGGCTCCTGAGCCTTTCGTGCCGGAGTCGTAGGCCGGGAGATGTGCTACGAGAAGCCCAGCCGCTGAGCCCTGAGATCCGTCCACTAGCAGCCGGGCTCCAACGATCAGGCCCTCCCTACCGTCACCGTCTATCGACACGAGGTGTTCCAACGCGCGGCCTCGGGCGATATCGGGAGTGGCCGTACGTCGTTCGACGGCCTTCAGCGTTTGCCGGTCCATGGTGGCTGTTTCTATGCGCAGCCCGCTGCCGGGTCTGAAGCCGGCCCTCATCGCTCGGCTCGCGCCTCGGTCGAGGGGACGCCCGGGGAGGGTGCGGAGGTTCTTTTTGACTCCGCCGGCCCCGTCGTTCTCGAGGATGCAGGTGGTCTCGTGGGCGATCTCAACGGCCGGGCCGCTATCCGTGGCGAACAGTCCGGTGACCACATCGTCCAGATTCGGCAGGTCGAAGTGGGCAAGCTCTTCGCCTGTCCAGGCCAGCGCTACCACTCGTCGGTCGCGGTCGCAGTCGAGAACGAACATGCGCTCGTCGGTAACGGCCACGAAGCGCGGTTCTCCCAGCGGAACGGCGACGGCGTGGGTGAAGACGCCTGCGGCGTCGAGAAGGACGAGACGTCCGTTGACGGAATCGAGGATGGCGATTCGACCGTCAGGGGCGACGGCGACGGCCTCCGGTCCTCGAGACAGGCCTTCTCCCGCCTGTAGCAGGCCAACCTGTCCGGGACCGTCTCCCCAGGCGAGTGCGGTGAGAACGGTGCCGGTGGAGACGGCAGCAGCGGCGGCCGCTGGACTTGCGCCGTCGGCCGACGTCATTTCGGCGGGCATGGGGGTAGGCGGATTTGCGCCCTCGGCCGGAGCCGCCGTCTCACCCGACACGCCGGCCGTCGTTTCGGGCTCTGCCGGTATCGTCTGCGGGGAACTACCTTCTGCGAGGCTTGTCTGCGGCGCCGCGCCCTCCGCGCCTAGGACGAAGCCGGGCATCGCGAGTAGGCACGCCATCAACACGCACGCCCAGAGAGCCAGACCGGAGGCGAACATGGTGCGTGCGGGAGCGGCCCGGAGGCGTCCGACGGCGCCTCTTCTTCGCCGAAGGCGAAGTCGCCATCGTCTTGGCGCTCGGCCACGGCCTTGGCTCGATTGATGGGACGGATGCTTCATGAGTTCCTCCTTTGGGTCGGAAAACGTGACCCGAGCCTACGGAGGGCCGCCAAGAGGAGACCATGGGACCAAGGATCGGTGTTGGCGACCCTCGCAGTCCGGTCTGGCCGGGCGGCAAGGGTCGCGCAACAGGCCGTCCGAGGCCTGGTACTGAGGTACACTCTCCGTCCAATGCACGATGCAGGAGGAGCCAGGTGATCGTATTATTCTTCGCCGATGTCGTGGGTAAGCCAGGGCGAGAACTGCTGGTCGCCAAGTTGCCCGCGCTCCGCCGTCTCCACGGGCCCGACGTGGTGGTGGCCAACGGAGAAAACGCCACCGCCGGGGTGGGGATCAAGCCTGCACATGCCGAACAGCTCTTCCGAGCCGGGGTCGACGTGATCACCACCGGCAACCACGCCTTCAAGCATCGCGAGATCTATCGGTATCTTGACGAACACCCCCGTATCGTCCGGCCCTACAACCTACTGGCCTCCAGTCCGGGACGGGGCGTGACGGTCGTCGACACGCCGGCGGGCCGGCTGGGCGTGGTCAATTTGCTCGGGGAGCTCTTCTTGAACCCCGCCTGCTCACCCTTCGTGGGCATCGACGAGGCGCTTCAGGAACTGCACGGCGTGCGGAACGTCATAGTCGATCTGCACGGCGAAGCCACCAGCGAAAAGGTCGCCATGGGTTGGCATCTCGATGGCCAGGTGAGCGCCGTGATCGGTACGCACACCCACGTGCGTACCGGGGACGCGCGCATACTTCCGGGTGGGACGGCCTGCATCAGCGACGCCGGCATGTGCGGTCCGCGTGACTCGGTCATAGGCGTCAAGAAAGAGCTGGTGCTGGAACGTTTTCTGACTCAGATGCCCGTGCGTTTCGAGGTCGCCACGGATAACGTATGGCTCGAAGGCGTGGTCCTTGAACTGGCTGACGATGGACGGGCTCTGCGTATAGAGCCTTTCGAGGCGAGCGCCGACTCCTAGTCGGGAGGCTGAAGAGCGGGCTACACTGCTCCGCTCAGGTCGTGGAAGAGGAGCCCGGTGGGGAGTTTGGGGTAGAAGAACGTAGCCTTCTGTGGCATCCGCTCTCCGCCCAGTGCCACCTCGCGCACTTGTGCCAGTCCTGTGGGGTTCATGAAGAATCCAATCTGGAAATCGCCGTTCTCCAGATGCTCGAAGGCCTCTCTCGGCTCCTTGAAGAAGGTCACATGTCTCTCGGCGACCATGTCCTCGGGAGTGATTCCCAGATGTCGCTCCAGCACGAGAGCCTGGAGCACAGTGACATCGAGATCCTGGTAGGCGCTGCTGTGGCCGGGAACGGCCTCGCGGGCGGCGTCTGGGTCGGTCAGCCGGAGGCCGTAGGCTCCGTCGAGGCCCGTACCCCAGAGACCGAAGGACCTGCTCGGATGCGCTTCCAGAAAGGACCCGATCGCCGCCGCGGCCTCGTCCCCAGATACGGCGTTTCCCTCAGGCGTGAGTCGCTCGACGGCGAATGTGGGGGTCAGCTTCTGCGGGAGTGCAGCCACGAGTTCGGGATCGAGGCCCCTCACCAGTCGATGGGTGCCGTAGATGGCCAGTCCAGGGTCGGCCATGTTGCTGAAGTAGGCGAGCACGTAGTCATAGGCGCGCAGTCCGGACTCCTGCCCGCACCCCTTCGACGGCACCGGCGGCGGATTTGCCCCCTTCTGTGCCTCGCGCTGATGCCTCTGATAGAACAGAGCCGTCTCGTAGCGATGGTGTCCGTCGGCGATGATGAACGAACGATCCGCCATGATCTGGCTCACCAGCTCCAGCAGCAGCGGGTCGGCGGTTCGCCATAGTCTGGTGGTGGTCCTTCCCGAGCCGCCCTCGGGATCTTCGAGCACGGTCTGAGCTTCTCCCGCTCCCGGTCCTGCCTGCCAGGCGGAGGTGATCTCATCACCGGGGAGATCGTACAGAAGGAAGACGGGGCTGAGGTTCATCTCCGTAGCCGACATCAGTCGGAAGCGGTCTTCCTTGGGCCCCGACAGGGTCTGTTCGTGCGGGAACACGACTCCGTCGCCGAAGTCGGAGAGCCGCAGCAGGGCGAGGAAGCCTCGGCGCGTACGGGCTCTACCGTCGGGACCCGTGAACGATTCCTCCACGAACGTCAGAGAGGGCTCGGGGTCTCGTACGATGACCGCATCCTCTTTCCACTGCGCGAGTTGGAAGGCCGCCCTGGTGTACGGGTTGTCGCAGTCGTTGTCGGAAGGAGTGGTCATGCCCAGGTCTATGCGCACCACGTTGTAACGGCTGCGAGCGTAGAGACGAGACTGGAGTTCGGGCCCGATGACGTCGTAGGGGGGTGCGATCAGTCGCGCCAGGTCCCCCGCTCGCTCACGATGGTATCGCCAGGCGCGAAAGGGGATGACGGTCTGCACTTGACACTCCTGCTCGTTATGGGCCCTTCGATGTTGATGATAACACCGGGGGAGAAGGTCCCCGGACAGTGCGCGGAAGGTAGTATATGGGTACATTGAACAGCAGGGTCCACCGACTGGCAGTCGTCAACCGGCTGTGCCGGGCAAGGAAGGGGAGGTTGCACTGATGTCGTTCATGGACAAGGTCTCTGCAGGGGCGGAGCGGGCGGTCAAAGAAGCCGAAAGGGCGATCGACAAGGGCAAGTCCAAGGTCACCGAGCTGCAGGTCGAGATGCAGATGGACAATCAGGCCAAGAAGCTCGGCTACATCGTCTTCGACTTCTATCGCGGACGCGAGGTCGATCAAGCGCAGCGCCAGAAGTACTTGGACGAGATGTCTCGCCTTGAAGACCAGTTGGCTCAGGCTCGCGCCGAGGCCGACGCCAAGAAGGCAGGGGCGGCCGCCGCCGCGGCGGCGGCAGGCGGCGCGGGCCCGGCCGGCTCGGAGGCAGCACCCGGGGAGGATGCGACCCAACCGGCTCCCGGCTATCCGCCGGTGCCCCCGATCGAGCCCGACTGTACAATGCCTGCTGCCGGCTCCGAGGCGGCCCAGGAGTCGGCGGACGAGACCTTCAAAGAGGGCGGTACCTGGCCGACGGGCGACGCCTGATCTGCGGGTGACCGGTCGAGCGGCCTGCGCCTCGCCGGCGCCGGCCGCCCCTTCGATACGCGGCCCGCTGTGGACCGCCCCGTCGAGACATGGCCCGCTGTGGACCGCGGGACCTTCCGCCTGATACTATCTCGCCCGCAGGGGAGTAGTTCACCTTCTCGCTCGTGAGCGGGAAGCGTCGGGGAGATCGTCATCACGGTCCGCAAGGACCCGGTCCCCCACCTCAGGCGAGGCGAACGAGACCGGCAGCCGGTGCACACCTATTCGGTCGGCCGTCGTTCGCATCCCGACGGCATGGACGGCCGGGCTGATAGAAAGGCGGCTTCATTGGCCCGCAGTTCCCTGCTCAGACTCGCGATATCCGCCGCCACTCGCTCGGCCCACTCGCTCGGCCGTCGTGCCGCTATCGAACTGCACTCGGAGCGCCCCAGGGCGTGTAGGATGTTCTGATGAGCGACTGGTATCGCATCACCACTGATGAGGCGCTCTCCCAGGCGGGCACCCAGTCTCGCGATGGTCTGGCGCCGGAGGAAGCGGCTAGGCGGCTTGCCGAGAACGGCCCCAACGAACTGGCCGAGGCGGACGTGAAGAGCCCGTGGCGTATTCTCCTGGAGCAGTTCACCTCGATCCTCATAATCATCCTCATCCTGGCGGCCATCGCCTCGGCGTTCCTGGGCGACTACGAGGACGCCATAGCCATCTTTGCCATCCTTGTCCTCAACGCCGTTCTCGGCTTCCGGCAGGAGTACAACGCTGAGAAGACCATGCAGGCCCTGAGGCAGCTGGCCACCCCCATGGTGCGTGTGCGTCGGGGAGGCGAGGTGGAGGAGATACCCGCCAGCGACCTGGTGGTGGGGGACGTGGTCCTGCTCGAGGCCGGCAACTTGGTGCCTGCCGATTGCCGCCTGCTCGAATCTGCCAACCTGCGCGTGCAGGAATCCGCCCTCACCGGTGAATCGGAGCCTGTTGAGAAGGTGATCGGCGCGATCGAGCAAGACGAGGTCGCTCTCGGGGATCAGCTCAACATGGTGTTCATGGGTACCGCGGCGTCCTACGGACGCGCGCAAGCCTTGGTGGTGGCGACCGGCATGGACACCGAACTGGGGCGTATCGCGGGCATGCTGCAGACCGTGCATCGGGAGCGCACCCCTCTGCAGAAGCGCCTGGCTCAATTGGGCCGGTGGCTGGCCATCGCGGCGCTCGTGCTTGTGGCGATCATATTCGCCGAAGGTCTTATCCAGGGCGAGAGCGTCCGCGTCATGTTTCTGACGGCCGTGAGCATGGCTGTCGCCGCGGTGCCTGAGGGGCTGCCGGCTATCGTCACCATCGCCCTGTCGGTGGGAGCTCAGCGCATGCTGCGTCGGCGCGCCCTCATCCGCAAGCTTCCGGCCGTCGAGACCCTGGGCTCGGTGACCGTCATCTGCTCCGACAAGACAGGCACCCTCACCCAGAACCGCATGACCGTGGTGATGCTCGATGCCGCAGGTCACGAGGTCGATCTGGTGGAAGTCCTCGAACGGGGCCGTCCGGCTCCGTTGGCGGTCTCAGAGGCCGGGTACGACGCGCCTCTCATCACCGACAAGCCCGGGGTGGCGTTGCTCGTGGCTGGGGGAGCGCTCTGCAACGACTCCCTTCTGGTGACGGCGAACGTGGGCGACGAAGAGGCGGCGGGTCACAACGAATTGAGGGTCATCGGAGATCCCACCGAGGGAGCCCTCGTCATGGCGGCGGCTCAACTCGGCATCGCCAAGGCCGAGCTGGAACGGCACTATCCCAGGGTCGCCGAGATCCCGTTCGATTCCGAGCGCAAGCTCATGACGACCGTCCATGCACTGTCCGACACGCCCATGCCCCAGCTCGCGGGTCTGGGCTACTGTCTGCACGTCGACCCCCAGTGCGACTACGTTGCCTTCACCAAGGGTGCCGTCGACTCCATCCTGCCCATCTGTGTGGCCTCCTGGGACGGCGACAGGGTGGTTCCTCTAGACCAAACGCTCAGAGAGCGCATCGAGGTCGCGAACGCCCGTATGGCGCAGCGGGGCATGAGAGTCTTGGGACTGGCGTTCAAGCTCATGGGTGATCCGCGCGAGGGCGGGGATTCGAGCGGCTGGGAAGCGGGATTGGTCTTCTCCGGGCTCGTGGGCATGATCGATCCGCCGCGGACCGAGGCACGTGAGGCTGTGCTGACGTGCGTCTCCGCGGGTATTCGCCCGGTGATGATCACCGGTGATCATCCTCTGACGGCGCGCAGCATTGCCTCTCAGGTCGGCATCATCTCAATGTCGAGCCCCGAAGACCACAGCCACCGGGTATTGACCGGCGCCGATCTCGATCGTCTCGAGCTGCCCGAACTGGAGAAGGTGGCGGGGGACGTATCGGTATTCGCCCGAGTCGCCCCCGAGCACAAGATGAAGATCGTGCAGGCGCTCCAGGACACGGGAGAGATCACGGCCATGACCGGCGACGGAGTCAACGACGCTCCCGCCTTGCGCAAGGCTAACATTGGCGTGGCCATGGGGATCACCGGGACCGACGTGGCAAAGGAAGCCTCCGACATGGTCTTGCTCGACGACAACTTCGCCACCATCGTGGCGGCTGTGAGAGAAGGCCGCGTCATCTATGACAACATCCGCAAGTTCATCAAGTACCTCATGGCCACCAACACCGGTGAGCTGTTCGTGATGCTGGTCGCTCCGTTCCTGGGCATGCCTCTTCCTTTGCTGCCCCTTCAGATCCTATGGATGAACCTGGTCACCGATGGGCTGCCCGCACTGGCCTTGGGGTTCGAGCCTCCGGAGCGGGACGTCATGCACCGTCCGCCGCATCCACCCGGAGAAAGCATCTTTGCCCGTGGCCTGGGAAGCCATATCCTCTGGGCCGGCCCTCTCATGGGCCTCGTCGCGCTCATGACCGGCTTCGTGTTCTGGGAAATGGACGACGAGCTCTGGCAGACCATGCTGTTCACCGTGCTCACGCTCGGGCAGATGTTCCACGTCATGGCCATACGGCTGGAACGTGAATCACTGTTCACCAGGGGGCCGTTCACCAATCCTCATCTCTTCTGGGCCGTGATGGCGACCATCGTCCTGCAATTCGCGCTGATCTACATACCGTTCCTGCAGGATCTGTTCGAGCTGAAGCCTCTGGACTACTGGCACATCCTGCTGGCCTTCGCGCTGGCCTCGATCATCTTCTGGGTGATAGAGGTGCAGAAGTGGGTGCTCCGGTGGAGGGACCGCGCGTCCGGGGTGGCATCCACCTAGACCTGCTCACAGGCCGTTGCGGAGTGGCGCGGCGCGGGCCCCGTCCATACGGGCGCCGCGCACACTTTCCGCGGCAGTTCAGGTCGTGGTGGTGTAGACCTCGAAGGCGGGTGGCCGCTCCAGATGGCGCTTGACCGTGCAGAGTTCCGCGGTGCGGATGATCGCGTCGCGGTACTTCTCGGGGAAGTCGGCGGGCAGCTTGATCTCGAGTTGGATCTTGGAGATCAGATGGGTCTCGGGATCGCGTTCCACGATGCGCATGGCCAGACCCGCACCCTCCGAGGGCAGGCCCCGCTGCTGCAGGAACCCCAGCACGAAGATGCCCGCGCAGGTACCCAGTGAGACCAAGAACAGATCGAAGGGGGCCAAGGCCGTACCGTCTCCGCCGGCACCTACCGGCTGGTCGGTCTCTATCGTGAAGCCCTTGTAGTTGGCGTAGACCTTCTTGTTGCCGGGAAAGTAGACTTCCATGTCCATGCGCGACCCTCCTTGGGTGAGTGGTCCATTGGCCACTACGATAGCGCAGCGGCCAAGGCTATGCCTGGACGTGGCTCAGAGTATCTTGTCTGGAGTCGTCCGTACCTGGAAGCGTTGGAACTCCTCGAGAGCTTCCAGCACTTGGGCGAAGCCGTGTTCGATGGCCATAGAGAGGTAGCCGGCCTGGGACTTGTCCAAGACGACTTGGCGATCGAAACCGCACTCCGGGCACCACAGCCGGACATGCCAGCAAGACCGCTCATCCTGCTCCCAATCGGAGGCCTGCACCAGTGGCGACGCGCAGGTCCGGCAGAATATCTGGGGTGAGGTGCTCACTGGAGCTCGGCGCTCGTGTTCACGATGACTCTTCTCTTCCTGGGGTGGTCGGCCGATGGCGATGCCGACCCCCGCCGATGAACGCTACGTGTTATCTATCGGCGGAGAGAAGGGAGGAGTTTAGGCTACTGGTAGCCGAGAGCATTCTTACGGGAAAGGCGATTGGAGATGTAGATGATGACGGCCGCCAGCCCCACGAAAGCCAGTACCATCCATAGGGCATTGGTCCAAGAGCCGTACAAGGTCTCATTGTAGATGGTGATGGGCATCGTCGTCGTCTTGCCGGGTATGTTGCCTGCCACCATGAGCGTCGCCCCAAACTCGCCCATGGCCCGGGCGAAGGCCAGGGTGGCTCCGGCGATTATCCCTCGGAACGAGAGCGGGATCACCACGTGGAAGAGTGTGAATAGCTCTGAGCGCCCAAGTGTGTAAGAGGCGTTGATGAGGCTCTGGTCGACCGACTCCATGGCCGAAGTGGCCGTTTTGACGAGCAGCGGCAGCGAGACGATGAACGAAGCGATCACGGCTGCATACCAGGTGAACATGATGTCCAGTTGCTCACCCGTGACAGCCTCGTATGCTCTCCCCAACATCCCGTTTCGCCCAATCACGAGGATGAGTAGATAGCCGACCACGGTGGGTGGGAGCACCATGGGGAGGGTGACCAGGACGTCCAGCAGTCCGCGGCCTCGAAACTGCTTGCGGGCCAGCACATATGAGATGGGTACGCCCACCACGATGGCTACGATGGTGGCGCATATCGCCACTTGCAGGGAGAGGCGCAGGGGGAACAGTGTGCTCACAACGTCGGCTCCTGCTTCTTGCATCTAGTACCCATGACCCCGCTCCATCTGTGCGCGTAATACTGAGGGCAGGATAACGTCAAAAGTGTTGATGCTCAAGTCCGGGCTGCAACCGGCCACCCCTGTCCGGAGCGGAACTGGGAGTGAGCGGCAACGCCGCGCCACGCATGACTGGCGGGAGGGATGGTCGTTCGGTATGCTCTCTGGCCACGGGCGTCGGGTCGCCGAACACGACGCATGGGCCGGCCGGGCGTTCAGGTCGTTCGGAGGGTGGGAGGGTGCCAAGGGCATGAACATGATCAGCGGCTTCGACTCGGTAAGCATGGCTCTGTCGGCGGAACTCCAGGCGCGTGGTTTCGCCGTGGCCGGAGATACCGTAGGTCTCCGCGGGGCGCTCTATATCAAAGGCGACGGCGATCGGGCGCTGGCGCTGTTTGAGTTCAAGGGCACGGCTGAGGAGGCTATCGAGACCATGTATCAGGGTCGTTGGATGCCGGATATGCCTCCCCGATACGCCGTTCTCCCGGTCACAGAGAGAGACAAGCCGGAACTGGACCTGCTGAATCAGGCGGGGCTGAGTTTCTTGCTGTACGAGGCCGGCGAACGCCAAGGGGACGGCGAAGAGGATGGGGCACCCGCCGCGGTCTTTCCTGAACTGGACAGGGATCTCGCCCCCGTCAGGGAGCGCCGGCGTAGCGAGGCGGCCGCCGAATGACCGGCCGTGTTCCGGCCGCCGGTCAAGCCATCGGTCTTCAGTACAACCAGGGGACGATGCGCCGGGGCACCCGGCTGCGGTAGTCCTGCCACAGGGCCCCGTACTTCGCTGCGCACCGTCGCTCGTCTGCGTACTCCCGCGGCAAGAGCAGCGCCACGTAGTACAGAGGATAGAGCCAGACGACCCATACGGCGGGATATCCGAGTGTGAGCGTCAGCCCCACGGCCATGAGGATCTCGCCCAGATAGTTGATATGTCGGGAGACTCCCCAGAAACCGCTGGCCAGCAGCGTATTCTGGCCATCGCTCAGGGCGACGGGAGCCATGATGCCCAGGAAGGAGTGGTCGGGCCGGGTCTTGAACGAGTACTTCTGCATGTTGGCGCCGCGGGAAAGACTCCAACCGGTGAAGAAGATGAGGGTGAAGACAACAAGCAGCCACGCGGGAGTGGACGGGTCGGGCCGATGTGCCGTCGCCCACAAGCCGATCAGATAGAAGTACGGGTAGAAGGTGAAACAACCCCACACCAGCTTGAACCCGACCCGCTCGGCGAAGATGTCATAGGTGTAAAGGTGGACTCTCTCGAAGGTGAGGTAGTCGACGATGAACCAGAAGAAGAGGAAGGCGTAGAGCACCACACCCGGCGAGAGAGCCGCTCCGAAGACCAAGACGTGATGGGCCGCGAAGGAGAGGATGTTGAGGGCGAGCATGGCCGCACCCACGAGGTACAGGAACATCTTGGCGTCCAACCGGGGCCGTCCTCTGACCGCGAAAAACTGCGGGTTCTCTGCCCTGCCGAAGTAGAAGTCGGCCAGGAAGGAACGGCCTGTGGGCCGGGCGGCGATGACGAGGGCGATCGTGAGGACCAGACCCAGCGTGGCCGAGCCGGCAAGTCCCGGCCAGCGATGCGAGTAGAGCCAGTCCCATTCGAGAAGCCCAGTGAATCCTACCACCACCCACAGGAGTACGAGGACCGCGAGGACCGGCAAGCCGTTCAGCCGGTATTCCAGGAGCTTTCCGGTATGGGGATCGCGTACGTAGCCCGTCACCCTGCGCGCCGGCAGTGCTAGGTGGAGGCCGAGGATGAGCGCGTATACGATCCAGGGAGCGAAGAAGCCGGCGACTATGTCCATCACGTTCCTTTCGAAGATTTACCGGACGCGGCGAGACCCCGAGTGGAGCGTGCCATGATGGAGATGGCTGTTCGACGGGGCGCCAGCCGTGTCATGAAGGCTGCTGCCAGATTGTTGACGAAGCCGGGGATGACGACGGGTCCCTTGTCCAAGGCGCGAAGGGTCCGCTCTACGACCTGGTCGGGATCGAGCGAGCCAGGGGCGTCCTTGCCGGACGACTCCAGGTACCCGGGCGTGCGCACGGCGCCTGCGCAGCAGGCGACGACGTCGACGCCCTGATCCTTGAGTTCGTGCCACAGACTCTCGGCGAGGATGCGATTGAAGGCCTTGCTGGATGCGTACGCTGCCAGCCGGGGAGTGCCTTGGTTACCGGCCAGAGAGGTCATGAGGATGACTCCCCCTCGACCACGCCGGGCCATCTCCGGCAGGAACATCCTTAGCAGAACTACGGGGGCGCGTACGTTGACGTCGACGACCAGGGCGAGCTCCTCGATTTCGGTCGAGACGAAATCGCCGATGGGCGCGTGCGTGGCGTTGTAGACGAGCAGGCCGACATCGAGCGTGGCGCAGGCCACCTCAAGTTCTTCATGGAAGACGGCTGACGAAAGGTCTCCCGCACAGCAGCGCACCTCTACGCCACTCTCGCGTCGGAGGTCGGCGGCCAGTGTCTCAAGCAGCGGGGCACGCCTGGCGACGAGCACGAGGTGGAGACCGCGCTGCGCCAGCGCACGGGCGTACGCGGCACCCAGGCCTTCAGACGCGCCGGCTACCAGCGCCCAGGGCCCGTAGCGGCCTCCGAAGTCGGCGGAAGCTCGCGTGGCATCGTTTCGACGTATCGTGGCCATGGGTCTCCGTGATCTCGGGTCGGTCCACGGTGACCCATCCTATCAATCCCGCGGCCGCTAGGCTGGCCGCGCTTGCAGGCGCTCGACCATGGTCCTGATGTGGGCCGGTGAGGTTCCGCAGCAGCCGCCGACAAGACGGGCGCCCGCTTGGACGCACGCTTCCACGCCGGCGGCGAACTGCGCGGGCGACATGTCGAAGACGAGGGACTTCTCGGCCAGCCGGCCTTTGCCCGCATTGGGCTGCGCGATGATGGGGAGTGATGTCGCTGCACGCATCGTGGCGATTATCTCGGCCATCTCCTCAGGGTCCAGGCTGCCGCAGTTGGCTCCAACGGCTGTCGCCCCCGCCTCGGCGAGCGCCTGCGCGCAGTCGTTAGCGGTGTTGCCCATGACGGTCCTGCCGCCGTTACCGACGGTGTTGAAGGCAATGGAGGCGATGATAGGGAGATCACTGGCCTCCTTGGCGGCCCGCATGGCACACACAGCCTCGCGTAGGTCGAACATGGTCTCGATGATGAGGCCGTCGGCGCCGCCCTCGGTGAGAAGAGCCGCCTGCTCCCTGATGGTTTCGTAGGCATCGTCCTCGGAGAGGGGACCGTAGGGTTTGAGCATCTTCCCCGTGGAACTGATGTCACCCAACACATACTGACCCTCACGCGCGGCCGCCTTGGCCAGTCTGGCTCCTGCCAGGTTCACCTCGCGAACGTCCACTCCGATGTTGTGCGATTCGAGGTTCACGCGGTTCATGGTGAGAGTGTTCGTGATGAGGAGATCGATGCCGCAGGCGGCGTACTCCTGGTGGATGGCGAGCACCGCGTCCG
Organism: uncultured Actinomycetes bacterium; assembly: GCA_963816155.1. Classification (GTDB taxonomy): domain Bacteria; phylum Actinomycetota; class Thermoleophilia; order RBG-16-64-13; family RBG-16-64-13; genus JAXGXJ01. The sequence continues at coordinate 161,902 of CAWFJE010000009.1, forward strand.
GATTGGTCACGCAGTTCTGGCCGCCCATCTCCAGGCCGGCCACGCCCAACTGGGTCCCCATGGCCCCGTCGAGAAAGATGATCTCGCGCTCGCTCTGCAGCAGATCCAACACGCTCATGCCGACTCCATTCGTGATCGCCCCGCCACCGAGCGGCGACGCGGGCTACGTCGTCCCCCCAGTCTAGCCCTCGCTTCGTCTGCCATCCACCCCTGGTCGCTGTTCCCGGGCTGAACTCGCGGGCTCACGTGGCGGCTCCCGCGCGCCGGCTTCAGCGTGACGGCTCCCGCGCGCCGGCTCCCGCGTGGCAGAGTCAGAGAGCGGTCTTCGAGAATAAGTAGTGGGCGACGAAGTAGGCTTGGCCTGAATCCAGCGCGAAGGTCTCCTCACAAGCCATGAAGAATATCCGCCAGCGCACGTACCAGAGGCGGGCGCGCTCGGGACCGTAGACGTTTTCGAGGAGGGGGAGCACTCGGTCGCGTTCATGCTCGAGGTTCTCTGCCCAACTGCAGAGGGTCGCGGCGTAGTGGCGACCGTCCACCTGCCAGCTCTGGATCAGACTCAGCTGTTCTTGGTAACGGGGAAGATAGTCCCAGGAGGGCATCACGCCTCCCGTGAAGAAGTAGCGGCTCATCCACCCGCCGTCGCCGACATCGAAGGCGTAGAGATGCCTGCGGTGGCAGAAGACGTGCACGAACAAGCACCCCTCCGGCTTAAGCCAGGTCGCCAGCCGCTCCATGAGGACCTTGTGGTTGCGGACGTGTTCCAGCATCTCCACTGACACTATGCGATCGAAGCGCTTCGCGGGGTCAAACTCCCCCACCTCGGCGGTCAGAACCTCCAGATTGGTCAGACCCGCGGCCTCGGCCCGTCGCTCGATGAACTGCCGCTGGCTGTGTGAGTTGCTTACAGCGACCACACGGCTGCGTGGGTAGTGTTGCGCTATCCACAACGCCAACGATCCCCAGCCGCAGCCCAGATCGAGGATGTTCTGACCGTCTGCGAGGCCCGCGCGCTCGGCTGTGAGTCGGAGCATGGCCTCTTCGGCGTGGGCGAGGCTTGTCACCCCATCAGGCCAGTAGCAGCAGCTGTACTTGAGGCGCGGTCCCAATACCCACCGGAAGAAGTCCGCGGGTACCTCGTAGTGCTGCTCGTTGGCTTCATCAGCGTGGACCGTGAGAGGACCGGATTCGAACTCGCCCAACAGAGCCAGCTCTCGCTCGAGCTGCTGCTGGTCACCGAGCCGGTCGTATCCGCGTTGTACTCCCTTCACCCGAGTTCGGATGATGCGGCGTAGTACGGCGTCGGGAAGTAGTCGTGCCGAGAGGACTCTGTCTTCCAGGGTCACGACGTGCGCTGGACTGCCACGGCTACGGTCCCCAAGCCCGCATGCGTGGTGATGACGGCTCCCGCTTCCAGCACGGGGATGTCCTGGCCGCCCATGAGCCTCTGAAGGTGTTCCTGTACAACCCGAGCGGAGGCCGGAGCGTCGGCGTGCACAATGGCGACGTGCGCGGGCTCGCCCGCAGCGTAACGTGCCACCCGGTCGGCCACAGCGCGGAGTGCTCGCGAATAGCCGAGCCGAGCCCCGTCGGTGTGGACGCCACCCTCTTCATCGAAGACAATCAGAGGCTTCAGCTCGATCACACCGGCCAGGCGCGCCGTTCGGGCACTCAAGCGGCCGCCTCTGACTGCGGCGTCGAGCGAGGAGACCGCACCGTACACCCTGGTTCTCAGGACGGCGGCCTCAGTGGTCGCGACCACATCGTCCAGGGACTGCCCTGCCAGGATGGCTTCTCCCGCGGCTTGGACGACCAGGCCGAGACCGACGGACACCTGGCGTGAATCCACCACTCGCACTCGATCGGGGCCGAGCTCGCTGGCCACGGTCGCCGCGCTCTGCTCCGTGCCGGAGAGTTTGGCGGAGATGTGGACCGAGACCACGGCGTCGTGGTCCTCGAGGAGTGCCCTGTAGGTTGCGGCGAACTCGCCGGGGCTGGGCTGCGACGAACGCGCCATCTGACCGGCCTCGCGGAATCGGGCATAGAACTGAGTCGAGTCCACTTCCACACGGTCCAGGTAGCTGGTGTCGCCGAGCGAGACGTGGAGAGGCACAGTAGTCAGCCCGAGTCTCTCTTTGGTCGCTTCTGGTAGGTCGCAGGTCGAGTCGGTCACAAGGGCAATGCGTGTCACGTCGAATACTCCCCCTGGATGGCCATCACCGCACGGTACATAATGTTGTGAACTGAGTCTATCAACCGGATGCCATTATGGGACACTTCGGGAACATCACCGGCGCCAGGTCGGTGCTAGGCGGGCCGGTCCGCCGGACGCGAGATATGCCCAGGAAGGACGAATGGACTGCGCTCTCTATCAGCAAGGCCCCTTTCGTCTGGCGGCGGGGTCAGAGTTTCGGCCAGGTGGCCTGCCTCTCAGCGGTGAGTTGGCGCACTCGTGCGGTCTCGAGCAGGGCCACCGGGCGCTCGACTTGGGCTGCGGAGTGGGTTCGACGGCCTCATATCTCGCGCGTGAGTGGGGGCTGGAGGTCGTGGGGCTGGACGCCTCGCCGACGTTCATCACGGAGGCTCAGACCCGGGATCCAGCCGTGGACTGGGTGGTCGGCCTGGCGAATGATCTCCCCTTCCCCGACGCGTGCTTCGACGTGGTCTTCTGCGAATGCTTCCTTTCCGCCGCTCACCGCCCGGGTGAGGTACTGCGAGAGGTGCATCGCGTGCTTGCGCGCGGCGGCCGGCTGGCCGTCAGCGACATGTATCTTCGGGCTCCCGGCAAAGCATCTCCGTCCGCCTTGGCTCTACCCGCCACCTGCCTGAACGGCGCGACAGGGGTGGCTTCGACCCTGTCAATGCTTGACAGCTGTGGCTTTGCCCTCCAGCTCTGGCGCGACCGGTCCGAGAGCCTGAAGGGCCTGATGGCTTCGCTCATCATGGAGTATGGATCGGCGGCGGCCTTCTGGGAGGCGGCCGCGAGCGCGGACGATCTCCGCGGCCGCCGTCGACACGTCTGCGCTCGCGGAGGTGTGGTCGGCGGCCCGGCCCGGCTACTATCTGCTGGTCGCCGAGGCTCGCGCTTTGGCGGAGCCTCGGGTTTTCGCGGAGGCTGGGGTTGGCTGAGATCCTTCGCTCCACGCAGAGTATGTGCCCGGTCTGTCTTGAAGTGGTCGGGGCCAAACTGGTCGCCGATGGCGAGCGCGTGCTGCTCCGCGCCGCCTGCCTCACCCATGGGGACTGGCAGACCCCCATCTGGAACGGACCACCGTCCTTCGAGTCATGGTCCGGGACCACCCCCTCTCCGCCTGTCCGCCATACCTGTACGGCGGTGATCGAGGTGACGCGCAGGTGCGACCTGGGCTGCCCGGTGTGTTTCGCGGAATCGTCGAGTCGGGTGGAGGGGGACGATCCCTCCTTGGCAGAACTGGAACGGATGCTCCACGCTCTCTACGCGTCGGAGGGCGAGGTGAACGTGCAGTTGTCTGGGGGAGAGCCGACGAGTCGGGCGGATCTGCCGGTTGTCGTTGCTTCAGCCCGAGATGCCGGCTTCTCATTCGTCCAACTGAACACGAACGGCCTGCGCCTGTCCGACGAGCCCGGATATGCGGACACACTGCGCGAAGCCGGTCTGTCCTCGGTGTTCCTGCAGTTCGACGGTGTCACCGATGGCGTCTACCAGGCGCTCCGTGGGCGGCCTCTGGCGGCAAAGAAGTTGCGCGCCGTCGAGCGCTGCGCCGAGGCGGGCCTGGCGGTGGTCCTCGTTCCCACCATCGTGGCCGGCGTGAACGACGGCGAGATCGGCGATCTGGTCCGTTTCGCGGCCGAATGGCCCGGCGTCGTCCGCGGTCTGCACCTCCAACCCGTGAGCTACTTCGGCCGCTATCCTCGCGACGGCCGGCCCCGGCTGACCCTGCCCGATCTCCTTCGCGCTCTCGAACGGCAGACCGGCGGGGAGGTGGCCGCGGCCGACTTCGCCCCCAGTTGCTGCGAGCACCCGCGTTGCTCGTTCCGGGCCCGCTATTGGGTCCGCGACGGAGGGAGACTCGAACCTCTGCGCGCGGCTTCTTCGTGCTGCAGTTCTCCCGGCCGCGGGGAACCCGCGCGGCGGGCGGTGGCTGCGACCTCCCGCCAGTGGAGCCGTTCGGCGTCGGTCACACGTGAGTCCGGCGACGCCGAGGATCGCGGTGCGACGGGACCAGCCAGGCCGGAGCCCACCAGGACGGACACCGCCCCGCCGGACCGCACCGCGCCGGACCCCACCGCGCCGGACCCGGCCAGGACGGACTCCACCGCGCCGGGCCCCACCGAGCGGGCCCCTGATGAGCTCGACCGCCTACTCCAGGACGCCGATCGCATCCTTGCCATCTCTGGCATGCTCTTCCAAGACGCTTGGAGCATCGACTTGGAGAGGGTCGGTCGCTGCTGTGTCCAGGTCGTCACGGGGGAGCCGGACCACGGTGAGGGGGGCTTGGTTCCCTTCTGTCTGTGGAATCTGACCAGTGAGTCGGGCCGGAGACTGTACCCGCGGCGATGATCATCAGGGCGGGTACCACGGAGGCTCCCCATACCGGCGCCTCACGTCAGGACGCAACCGAGAACAGGGGTGTGAGATGAACAAGAGCGAGCATGCGGTGGAGCAGTTCCAGAGCGGCATGAATTGCTCACAGGCGGTACTGGCCGAATACGCCGAAGAGCACGGCCTGCCGCCGGACATGGCTCTGCGGATAGCATCGGGCTTCGGTGGTGGCATGGGGCGTACGGGCGGAGCATGCGGCGCGGTCACCGGCGCGGTCATGGCCATCGGCTTGGTGGAACAGGCCTCAGATCCCCGCGACCCTGTTGCCAGGGGCCGCATCCAGGAGACGGTGCAGTCGTTCCTGAAGGAGTTCGTCGCGCGCAACGGGTCGACGCAGTGCCGCGATCTGCTCGGCTGTGACATCAGCACCCCTCGGGGATACCAACTGGCCGCCGCCGAAGGCCTGTTCCGCACCAAGTGCGCCAAGTATGTCGAGGATGCCGTCGACATACTCGAGGATCTATTCTGATGGCCCTCGCGCCCGCGCGGCGGTAGACGGTCCCGGAGGATGAGCGAGAAGACCCCTCTCGAGGCCTGGATCGTTCGCAAGATCGGCTGCTCCGAGCGGGCGTGTCTTGGTGACAGGCTGCGCGACTACCAGCTGGAGCGGCTGAACGCGACTTTGGCCAGGGTCCGCGACGGGAGCCGCTTCTACCAAAGGAAGCTGGGAGCAGGGGGGGCCGCTCTGTCGACTCTGGAGGAACTCTCGCGCCTGCCCTTCACCGCGCCCGAGGACCTCAGGGCGGCGCCGAACGACTTTCTCTGCGTCCGTCCGGATGAGGTCAGCAGGATCGTCACCCTGCCCACATCGGGCACCACCGGCGCTCCCAAGCGCATCTTCTTCACAGAGGACGACCAAGAATTGACTCGAGACTTCTTCCACGTGGGTATGTCCACCCTCGTAGTCCCGGGCGACAGGGTGCTGATCCTGCTGCCGGGGAGCCTTCCGGGGAGTGTGGGCAGCTTGCTGAAGGAAGGCCTCGCCCGTATGGACGTGGAAGGCATCGTGCACGGACCGGTGCGGGACGCGGCAGCAGCGCTCCAGGCGATGGAAGACGAGCGGGCCACCGCGCTGGTAGGCATCCCCGTGCAGGTGCTGAGACTAGCTCGGCTCAGCGCGAGACAAGGTCGTGCCCGGTCGGTAGCTCCGCGGAGCGTTCTCCTCAGTACCGACTATCTGCCCAGGGCGATAGTCCAGATCCTGGAAGACATCTGGGGCTGCGAGGCATACGACCACTACGGCAGCACGGAGATGGGACTCGGCGGTGGAGTCGACTGCGCGGCCAGAGGTGGATACCACCTGCGCGAAGCCGACCTATTCTTCGAGATCGTGGACCCGGACTCGGGATGTCCGGTGGCCGAAGGCGAGTCGGGAGAGGTGGTCTTCACGACCCTGACCCGTAGCGCCATGCCCCTTGTCCGCTACCGCACCGGGGATATCAGTCGCTTCATCCCCGGTAGTTGCCCCTGTGGGACAGTGCTCAGGCGGATGGCGCACGTGGAGGAGCGCCTCGAAGCCGGAGTAGAACTTGGGGGGGGAAGAAGGCTGCGCCAGAGGGACTTTGATGAGGCTGTCTTCCCCCTCGACGGAGTCACGGATTTCCGGGTGGAGTTTCTCGCCGACGCGGACCCTCGGAAGATCATTCTCCGCTTGGCAGGTCTCGACGAGCACTGGAAGCCAGACTCGCAAGCGGTCCGTCGCGTGCTCGCCACACTGGCGGCCCTTGGGGAGGAGATGCATGAGGGCGCGATGGTCGTGGAGGTTCACCCTTGGAGCGCGGCGGACGAGCACGGCCGCGACGTGGGCGCCTCCGTCGTCGGCAACACCGGCACAAGCAAGAGGAAGATAGTCCGCGTCGAGAGCGAGCCGCGGCAGGAGAGGCCGGCCCGCAGCGGATCATCTCGCGCATGAGGCTGCAACACAGACGGACTCGCGCTCTCGGCGGCGGAGGGCCCCTTCGTCAGCACTCGGGACCACCGCATGCCGCGAGGACATCGGTGTCCCTACGACTTCTCTGGGGTCACCCTCTCGTCGGTGGCCTCTGAGGTCCACTCCAGGGCTGCCGCGTAGGCGTCGTACAGAGACTCCCCGACCTTGTCCGTACTCAGGAAGATGTTGCTGCGCGACACCGACTTCGTCATGCCGGCCCGCGCAAGCTGCTCCCGGACCAATGGATCTACTTCCGCCAGCCAGAGGCGGCTACCGTGCTGCCGCAGGTCCGAGGCATAGCGCTCGACCAACTGCATGAAGGTACTGCCGAGGTCGTCGCGGCCGCGCAGGCTGAGGATGACCACAGCACGGTCCGTGTTCGCGTCCAGGTCCGGAAGTTGTTCCTCGAGGACCGGAGAAGCCGCGTAGAAGAGGCTTCCATAAGGTACGAGCACGGTCACGGTCCCTGGACCTATCAGTTCGGGCGCAGGGCGTTCGAGCGGAAGCGCCCCGGCCGTCAGGCCCCACTCTTTGACGGTGACGCGGTTAGATTGTCGGACCGCGAAAAGGATCACTGAGAGCCCCACGCCCACCAGGACCGCATACTGCAGGGGGATCGTGAGAACCAGTGCGAATGTGACCACCATCACCACCTGCTGGATGAAGCCGGTGCGCCATACGGCCTTTACCTTCGCCGGCTTCAGGATCCCAAAGCCCACGACTATGAGGAGCCCGGCGAGGGCGGGCATGGCTAGCCTGCCTACGGCTCCCGAGAAGAGCAGAGTGACGATGGCGATCGTGATGCCCGCGAAGATGTTCGCGAAACGGCTTCTGGCTCCGCTGCTTACCACCAGTGCTGTGGCTGAGGCCGAGCCCCCTATGGGCATGCCCTGGAACAGCCCGGCCGCGAGGTTCGCAGTCCCCTGGCCGACAAAGTCCCTGGAAACATCCGGGTATGTCCCGTCGGGGTTGACGAAAGACTGGCTCACGCCCGCTCCCTGGATGAGACCGATGATGGTCAGAGAAAAAGCCGGCAGTATCAGGGTGGCCAATCCGGTGAGGTCCGGCAGGGCGGGTTTGGGGAGACCCTTGGTGATCTGGGCGATGTCATCAACGCGAGGGACCGTGTCCCAGCCGAAGAGCAAGGGCAGGAGCGACGCGACGATTATGGCGACCACCATACCCAACCCGCGTAGCCTCGTCTTCTGAAGGACAAGGATGAGGATGACGGTCGTGAGACCAACCGCCAAGGTCTGAAGGTGGACTTGGTCGAGGTTGAACAGCAGGTCTATCGCCCGGACTACTCTGTTGCCGTACTCGCTCGAGTATCCGGTGAAGTCCCCCAATTGGCCGAGGATGACGAGCACCCCGACCCCTTGCATGAAGCCCACCATCTCTGAATTGGGCACGAAGCGCATGAGCCTGCCCAGCTTGAGCAGGCCGGCGATCAACATGATGGCACCGGTGATGAGGGTCAGGGTGAAGAGTGTGCCCGGAGTCCCGGTGGCGATCGCGGGGACGCTGGCCACAACAAGTGCCATTGCGCTCGTGGTCTGGACGCTGAGGAACACCGAGCCGGAGAATATGGCGCCCACGGGCGTGCCCAGCATCACCGCATACAGCGCGTTCAGAGGGTTGACCCCGGCGAGGACCCCGGAGGCCAGAGCGTCGGGGACGCTCTCCACTCCGAGAACCACGCCCGCCACGGCATCCTGGCCGACCGTGCGGCGGCTGAAGGGGATGCGCTTGAGTATGCCGGGAGTCTTCACAGGCACTCTCCTGTCAGCCGGAGACGGAGCCAGCCATTTCCGAATCGGTCCGCTCCATCTTTTCGCGCCCACGGCGCGTCAGGCCCGCCAACAGAAGGTAGGTACTCACGAGGAAGACCCACGCGGGGAAGAGAAGGACCACCCAGAACGACTGCGAGAAGGCGAACAATAGCACCAGCGCAACGAGGATGGTGACGTAGGCCAGCCATCGCGGCATCACCTTGGTGCGAAGCCACAAGAAGGCCTGGGAGAAGCAGAATATCGCGGCCATACGGAGGGCGTAGACGCTGAAGATCTGGCGGATGATGTCACGTGCCAAGTAGTAGGAAGGGCTGCCGGCAAATCCCTCGGGGTTGCGGGCGTAGCTGGTGACCAAGGCCCCGGCGACCCCCGAGGCGACGAACACCATAGCCAGAAAGATGAGTCCGCTCCCCAAGAAGACCGTGGCGAAGAACTGATCCTCGAACCGACCCAAGCGGGCGCGCACCACAGCAATGAACCACAAGAAGAACAGGCCGGCGAAGGGCATGAGGCCGATGGCGAAGTTGAACCGACCGGAGCTCTCGGCCAGCCACTCGCCGGTGTCCCTGCCCGCACCCGAGACAGAGAGGTACAAGATCGAGACGCTGACCGCGAAGAGGATGGCGAACAGCAGGCCGGCGATAGCCGCCGAACGTGGGCTGCGCGCCCGACTGCTGGGGAGTATGTGGTCCTCGCGAGTCTCCTCAGCCATGCCCCCTCCATGCGTCAGTAGCTTGCTCACCACGATCTCTGAGGGGCCAGGAAGGCTTCCCTCCGTCGCTGTCGCGCCTCACTGTACCGCCGCAGTGGCGGTTTTTCTACTGCCGTGCCATGGCGATCTTCACCACTTGATCCAGGGAGATGGACGAACCCGGTCCCGAAGCACCTACGGAGCCAGACCTCGAGCCAGGATAGCCAAAGCACCTGCCGCCGGAATGGGGAAGTCCCCGTGAGCACTCGGCCCTCCGTGCGGGCGCGAAGTTGGCGCAGCAGGGCTCGCTCCATCCCGGCAGCAAAGGGTATGGACGCGACCACGGCAGCCGCCTCCATCGCGTCCACGTCGCTCCTGATCCTGCCGAGTTCCTGCTCCTCCCGGATGTACTCAGCCACGATCGCAACCGGTTCCGGTCGCACGAACCCCTCGGGGGACTTCTCGCTCACGTAGGATTCGAAGCTCTTCCTTAGGTCCGCGTCGGCCCATGTGGATGCCATCAGCGTCGTAAGGTCTCCCTGCGTCCGCCCCACCAACACGAAGAGGTGCTCCAAGTTGTCGCGCACGGTGTCCTGGCCGGCACGCTCGGGGAGTCGCCTGAGCTCCTTCCCGACCTTCAGCACGAGGGCGAAGAACACTTGGTGGAAGAGATCGTACTTGTCGGTGAAGTGTCGATACATCGTGCCTTCGGACAGCCCGGCTCTGCGGGCGATCTCACGGGTGGTGGCCCGGGCAAAACCTCGCTCCACGAACACCGCGAGAGCTGCGTCCATCAGAGCCTGGCGGGTCGGACTGGTATCTGTTGGCGTCGGATTCACGGGATCTCCTTCAGGCTCCATCTCAGCTCATCTGGCACGGCTCACGCCGTGATGTCTCGCCGCCGGAACGTGACTGCCGTTATCACCAGTGTGACGACCACATACCCGACGGCCACCATCAGGCCTGTGGCGAAAGACATGTCGTCCGTGCCTCCCGCCGCCACGGTCCCGAAGGAAGATCCGGGAAGCCATTTCGCTCCACTGTCGAGCAGCAGAGTCAATATCATTTCGAACACCAGTAAGTAGCCAATCCCCACGGCGATGGAGAGTCCCGTGCTTCGCGTCATGACTCCGACGAAGAGCCCGATGAATCCCCACATGAGGGCTGCGAGAGTCAGATGCAGGTAGCCATTGAGGAGGGTCTGGGCCATGTCCGTGCGCCACGCCTCCGCGGATATCCCTGTTGCTTCCGCCACGGCGGGGGAGGCGATCAGGACGAGTAGGATTGTCGCGAGGGTGGCGATGCAAGTGAACAGCACGAGGGCGACCACCTTGCCGCCGAGCAGTCTCAGACGGTTGGGCTGGGCTTGGACGAGCAGCCGTATCAGGCCGTTCGAGTAGTCGGAGGAAGCGAAGATGGCCCATACCACGAGGGCCACGAGTCCCCACATGTTGGAGGCCAGCTTCAGCCCGGCGAACATGCCGTCGGGGGCCTCCAGCGTTGACACAGAGACGCTCGGGCCGCCCGGCATGGTCACTCCCGAGTCCGCGGTGGCCGTGAAGAAGATGATGAACGTAACGATGAGCCCCAGCGCGGCCATCAGGCCGATACCCCCGAGGATGTAGTTGCGGCTCATCAGCCGGGTCCATTCGCTACGGATCTCACGCGTCACGACGCCACCTCTCGTCCCGCTGCGGGCCGGCCGTTGGCACCCGATTCCGGCCCGGTCATGCGGAGGAACACTTCCTCCAGGCTGGATTCCCGCGGCCGGAGCACGCCTAGCACGATTCCGGCCTCGGCTGCGGCCCGATTGATGTCGGCCGACCTGGAGACGGGAGCCGAGATGTGCACTTCGTCCAACACCACCGATGCCTTCCAGCCCCCGGCCCGCAGCGCCTCAGCGAGGCCCTCGACGTCGGCCGGATGCTCCGGCGCGATCTCGATGCTCTCCCCTGCCCGGGAGACCAGGTCATCGAGGGGACCCGAAAAGAGGAGTTGCCCGAAGCGGACGATGGCCAGGCTGTCGCAGGCGGCCTCGATCTCGCTCAAGAGATGGGAGGATACGATCACTGTTCGTCCTTGGTCTCCCAGAGAGCGCAGCAGCTGCCTCATCTCCACGATGCCGGCAGGGTCAAGGCCGTTGGTCGGTTCATCGAGCACAAGGAGTTCGGCATCAGGGAGCAAGGCAGCGGCGATCCCCAAGCGCTGCTTCATGCCTAGCGAGAACCTCTTCACCGGTTCCTTGCTCCGATCGAGTAGGCCGACTGTCGCGAGTACCTCATCGACGCGGGTGTTGGAGATGCCGCGCAAACGCGCCAGCGAGCGCAGATTGGCCCGTGCGGAGAGTGAGGGAACGAAGGCGGGGCTCTCAATGAGTGCTCCGACCCGGTGTGCGTACTTGCCAGGGTGGGAGATGGGCGAGTCAAGGACGGCGGCGTCACCGCTCGTGGGCCTGATCAGTCCCAGCAACAATCTGATCAGGGTAGATTTGCCCGAACCGTTGGGCCCCACCAAGCCGATGACCCCCGGGCCCGCGATCTCCAGATCAAGCTCGTGGAGCGCGACCACGTCGCCGAAGCGCCTGCTGAGCTTGTCGGTCCGTATTACTGACACTCTGACCTCCAGGGTTGTTGGGGGGTGAGCGCTCACCCCTCAGCGTGCATTGTAGCGGGTGAGCTCTCACCCCTTCAAGGCCCCGCGGACACCGACAGCAGGTTATGTGGGTCCGCTCGTCTGCCCATCCGCAGGTAGCACATCTGTGCTACACTGGCCGCGACCCCCCCCCTGTAAGAGTGGAGGACCAGGATGACCCAGGGAGTGAAGCTACGCAGAGCCGGTGGCTCGATCGCCGCCACACTACCCAAGGACATGGCCGACAGGCTGAAGCTCGCCGCCGGCGATACCGTTATAGCCATAGAGATGGCGGACGGGATACTTCTCACCCCTTACGATCCGGAGACCGAAGAGGCTCTCTCGATCGCCGCCGAGGTGGGCCGCACGTACCGGAGCGCTCTGCGCGAGCTGGCGAGATAGACGGTGCCCGAACCCGAGCCCCGCTGGGTGTCTCGACTGGTTGTTGACGCCATCCAGGCGGACATGCTGCTCACGCACGGAGGGCTGCCGGGTATCCGAGACGAGAACGCGCTCGATTCCGCACTCGCCCGCCCACGGCAGCGCTTTGCCTATCAACCCAACGCCGACCTGGCGGCGCTCGCCGCGGCCTACGGATACGCCCTGGCCCGTAACCACCCTTACAGCGACGGCAACAAACGCGTGGCGTTCATGGTGATGGCCGTATTCCTGGGGCTCAACGGGCTCGTGTTCACCGCGAGCGAAGCGGACGTGGTCACAACCGTCGTGGCGCTCGCGTCCGGTGACCTCGACGAGGACGAACTCGCCGACTGGATCAGGACGCATACTGTGAACCGGCCTCGGGGCATACGTTAATAAGTCACCCGCTGAGAAGTCACCCACCGAGCGGCTGCGGTAGCGCCGAACGAGTCCACATCGATCCCCGAAATGTGACCAGGCGGTTAGGACCCGTGTTCCACAGAGTCGCTACTTCGAGGCGACTCCGTTGGCCGTGTGCCGGACGTCGGTCGGCTACCCTGTCCGGAGCGCCGACGGGGGTGTCTACTGTCGCGTCGCCTTCACTACCTGGCTACCCTCGCCCCCCACGCTGCCGTTGAACGCGCCGTTCGGCGAGATTGTTCCATTCAGGGGGAAGCTGCCCGAACCGGACGAGGTCCTCCCTGCGCCGATGACAGGGTCTGCCAGGCTCTTCAGGGGACCTTCCTTTTTCCCCACAACCCCGGTGGGGCCCGACCTCGTATACTGGGTGCATGATCTCCCCGCGGGCATCATTTTCGAGGGCTTCTCGGGGGGTCTGATGGCGACGGTCAATTGAAGCAGCGACGTTCACCTGTCATCTGAAAGAGACGACTCGACGAAAGGACACAGCGGTGAGCAATCCGATCGAGATCCAGCGAACCGTTCTCCCTATCCCCGATCAGCCGCACGTCGGTCTTACGACGTACGACGCCAAGGATCCTGACACGGTATACCCGCCAATCCGGGAATTGCGTCCGCCCGCAGGAGCGCCGAACGTGCTCGTCGTCCTGTTGGACGACGTGGGCTTCGGTGCCAGTAGCGCCTTCGGGGGCCCGTGCCAGACGCCGAACTTCGAGAAGTTGGCGGCCAACGGCCTCAAATACAATCGGTTCCATACCACCGCACTCTGTTCTCCGACGAGACAGGCGCTCCTCACCGGCCGCAATCACCACTCGGCCGGTATGGGCGCGATCACAGAGATGGCGACGTCGGCGCCGGGGCAATGTTCGTTCATGCCCAACACCATCTCACCGATCGCCCGCACGCTGAAGCTCAACGGTTATTCGACTTCGCAGTTCGGCAAGTGCCACGAAGTGCCGGTGTGGCAGACGAGCCCCATGGGTCCGTTCGATGCCTGGCCCACCGGCGGTGGCGGCTTTGAGTACTTCTACGGCTTCATCGGCGGCGAGACCAACCAATGGTATCCGGCGATCTATGAAGGCACGACGCCCATCGAAACCGACGGGACACCCGAAGAGGGATATCACTTCACCGTGGACATGACCACCAAAGCGATCAAGTGGATCCGTCAGCAGAAGGCGCTCATGCCCGACAAGCCGTTCTTCACCTACTTCGCCCCCGGTGCGACGCACGCGCCCCATCACGTGCCGAAGGAATGGGCGGACAAGTACAAAAGCAAGTTCGACCAGGGCTGGGACAAGCTGCGCGAAGAGACGTTCGCCCGCCAGAAGAAGCAGGGCGTCATCCCGCAGGACTGTCGGCTGACCGAGCGTCACCCGGAGATCCCGGCGTGGGATACCGTCGCAGAGGAGATGAAGCCGGTCCTCATCCGCCAGATGGAAGTGTACGCCGGCTTCCTTGAGCACACCGACCATGAATTCGGGCGGCTGATCGAGGCGCTCGAGGACCTCGGCGTCCTCGACAACACACTGATCTACGTGATCATCGGCGACAACGGCGCCTCGGCAGAGGGGTCGTTTCAGGGTACCTTCAACGAGATGTTGACGCTCACCGGGTTCGGCCACCTGGAGACACCGGAGTTTCTGCGCGGGCACCTCGAGGGGTTGGGCGGGTTCGAATCGTACAACCACTACGCTGTGGGCTGGGCGCACGCCATGGATACGCCCTACCAATGGACCAAGCAGGTGGCGTCGCACTTCGGCGGCATCCGCAACGGGACGATCGTGCACTGGCCCCGGGGGATCCAGGCCAAAGGTGAGATTCGCGAGCAGTTTCACCATGTGATCGACGTGGCGCCGACCATCCTGGAAGTGGCTGGATTGCCGGAGCCTGTTTTCGTCAACGGTGTACAGCAGCGTCCGATCGAAGGCGTGAGTATGGCGTACTCGTTCGACAATGTCGACGCCGCCGGTCGTCATGAGACCCAGTACTTCGAGATGTTCGGGAACCGGGGCATCTACCACAAGGGCTGGACCGCGGTCACCAAGCATCGGACGCCGTGGGAGACCGGGGCCGCGAAGCTGCCGGCTTTCGACGACGATGTGTGGGAGTTGTACGACACGAGTACGGACTGGAGCCAGTCGAACGACCTGGCGAAACAGAATCCGGAGAAGCTGCATGAACTCCAGCGGCTGTGGCTGATCGAAGCGGTTAAGCACAACGTCCTGCCTCTCGATGACCGCTTCGCCGAGCGCGCCAATCCGGAGATGGCCGGCCGACCGGAGTTGATCAAGGGCAACCGGCAGTTGCTGTTTGGCGGTATGGGGCGGTTGAGCGAAAGCTCAGTCGTCAACTACAAGAACAAGTCGCACGCCGTGACGGCCGAGGTCGAGGTGCCGCAATCGGGTGCAAATGGCGTCATCGTCGCCGTGGGTGGACTCGCGGGTGGTTGGAGCCTGTACGCCAAAGATGGCAGGCTGAAGTACTGCTACAACTTCTACGGTCTGACCCGGCATACGATCGAGGGAGCGGCGGAGATCCCGCCGGGGACACATCAGGTTCGGATGGAGTTCAAGTACGATGGCGGCGGGATCGCCAAGGGTGGTACGGTCACCCTGTATGTGGACGGCAAGAAAGTCGCTGAAGGCCGGGTGGATCAGACCGAGCCATTCGTCTTCTCGGCCGACGAGACGTGTGACATCGGCAATGAATTCGGTTCGCCGGTGACCTACGACTATCCACAAGACAAGAAGTTCAGTGGCGAAGTGAACTGGGTCGAGATCGACGTCGACAAGGACGCCCAGGACCTAGACCATCTGATCTCGCCGGAGGAACGCCTGCGCGTAGCCTTGGCATTGCAGTAGCAGCCGGTACGGTAGTCAAGCGGGCAAGGGCCCTCGCTCGGATCACCGGGCGAGGGCGGCCCTTCTTGCGCCGGCTTCGAAGCAGTTCCACCTTTGGTTGTATTAACCCAAGGCGCGCCTCCCGCTACGCTGCATCTCCCAGCCGCTAATCCAGTCGAGTGGTATTCAGCGACCGGGACGTAGCGGAACCAAATAAGAGGGAGGAAGGGATAGATGAACAGCGTGCATCTCATCGGCCGCCTGGCCACGGACGTGCACGTGAAGGAGGTGAACGGCGGGTCCAAGGTCAGCAGCTTCATCCTGTCCGTGGACCGCAATGCTGAAGAGGCGGAGGTCGCAATTCTGCTACATCCGCGTCAGCTTGCACCTCCTCCATCAAGCCCGGCGAAGTCATGCACGCTGATGCTCCACAGTGCGAACCGGCCGAAACCAGGGGGGTTGGAGGTAAGAGCAAGTAGCAAAGTTGGAAACCCTGAACTCCACGTGGCACGAAGCCGACCAGACTGCTTCCTATCCATGCCGTCTGGCGGGCACGATTGTGGCGGGTGCTTCGTAGGTGCGGCCCCGGCAACTCCGAACGGTTCTACCGCGTCGGTGGCGGGACCACCTTCGCGCGTGAAGGCTCGCGCACAAGAAGGACGATGAGAATCGCGCCGAGCACCAGCAGCAAAGCAGTGGTGAAGAAAGCCCCGCCGGCGCCGTAGCGACCGTAGATCCAGCCTCCCAGAAGTGGACCGATCACCCCGCCGAGAGCAGCCGCGGCGGTGTAGTAACCCAGCGCTGAACCCTGGCGGGCGTTGTCCGCAAGGTCGATCACCAGTGCCTCCTCGGCGGGCGTCGCGGCGGCGAAGGCCGCAGCCTCGAGGACCCAGAGAACGGCCAGCGGCCAGAGCGACCGAACGAAGGGGACCGCGGCGGCGGCCAGACCGGCCATTGCCAGCGCGGCCACGATCGGCGGGCGCCGCCCGAGGCGGTCGCTGATGCGCCCAGTCGCGAGGGGAGCACCGACCCGGCGACGGCTGCCGGCAGGAAGGCGAGTCCGAGAGCGAGCATGCTGGTCGAGACGTTGTCGAACAGGTACGGCATCAGGATCGGACCGAGGAGAGCGGTGGCGACTGCGGTCAAGCCCACGATCCCCATCAAGATCCACAACTGGCCGGGGAGGCGCCACGCCGCACCCCCGGAGGCCCGTCGATCCTGGGGAGCCTCAGATACCCTGTCGTCATGGCTCTCGCGTTGAGCGAGGGTCTCCGGGATCTTCCGCCACACGATCGCGGCAGCGACCAACGTAGCAGCTGCATACGCAAGGAAGAGCAGGCGCCACCCGCCTGCGAGCGTCAGCCACTCTCCGATTCCGTCGCCTTCCAGTAGAGCGAGAGCAGACCGAATCCCACGAGAGATCCCACGAGGGTGCCGCGAAAAGCCATTTCTTCGATCCGTCCGTATTCTCTCCCGCGACGGTCGCCGGACGCCAGATCCGACACGATGGACAGAGCGGCAAGCCAGGTGAGACTCGCTCCCACACCCTGCGCGACCTGGGCGAGATACAGACCGACCTACCCCGGTCGCGAGACCAAAGACCACGTTCGACAGGGCATAGGCCAGCAAGCCGGAGATCAGGAAAGGCCTCCGGCCGAGCCGGTCCAACCCGCGTCCGACGAAGGGCTGAGAGATGACGATGATCGCTGCATAGGCCGAGAACAGTCCACCGATCGCGAGAGGGCCGGCTTCCATCTCCCGTGCGATGAGGGGCACGCCGAGCAGCAGCATGCCAAAGGGAAGGGACACGAGGAACACGCTGAGCCGCAGACGCCGGAGGTACCGGTCGTTGCCAGAAGTTCCTCGTATCGTCCGATGCGACGGGTGCGCCATAGGCAACCATGACAAGCTCCTAGTCGTGTCGAACCTGCCCCGTACTTTCTCACACTCGACTGACGTCGATGAGACGTGATGGACAGCGAGGTGTGTGTGACGCCAATAGCAGCGACCCCGGGCCGACCAGCGCCTGCCCCGCGCGCGCAGCCGACATCCTGCGTTGTCGTATACCATAGACGGCGGTCGCGGCTGACGCCGTAGAACGTTAGGCATCTAACCACAGGAGCAGACAGTGTGAAAGCGCATGCGGCGAAAACATCGTCCGTACTGTTCGAGAATGTTCGAATCTTTGATGGTAAGGCGGCTGCACTTTCTGCGCCTTCCCATGTCCTGGTACGAGGCAACAAGATCGTCCGTGTTGCTCTGTCGCCGTTTGGCGGCGAGGACCGAGTCGGGGCGACCGTCATCGACGGAGCCGATCGCACGCTGATGCCAGGACTGATCGACGCACATGCTCATATGATCATGGAGAGCATCCCACTGGGAGTTGCTATCACCTCGGAGGTTGGCTACCTGCACCTCCTTGCCGGGCAGGCTGCCGGGAAGCAACTGCTCCGCGGTTTCACCACCGTCCGCGATGTCGGTGGTCCCGCCTTCCCTCTCAAACGCGCCATCGACGAGGGACTCCTACCCGGACCCCGCATCTATCCGTCGGGCGCGATGATCTCGCAGACTTCCGGACATGGGGACTTCCGCTTGCCCAACGAGCATCCGCTGGATTTGTGTTGCGCCTCGCTCAGTTTTGGGGAACAAGCTGGCGTAGCAGCCATTGCCGACGGTGTGGCGCAAGTTCTGCTCCGTGTGCGCGAAAACCTGAAGAAGGGCGCCAGCCAGATCAAGGTGATGGCTGGTGGCGGCGTCTCCTCGAACTACGACCCGCTGGACGTTTCGCAATACACCTTCGAGGAAATGAAGGCGGCGGTGGATGCCGCCGAGAGTTGGGGTACCTATGTTGCCGTCCACGCTTACACCCCGAAGGCCATCCAAATGGCGATCCAGGCCGGTGTGAAATGCATCGAGCACGGCAATATGGCGGATGACGATACCGCCCGCCTCATGGCGGAGAAGGGCGTGTGGTGGTGCCTGCAGCCTTTTCTTGACGATGAAGACGCGATTTACTTCCCAGAAGGCTCCGATAACCGGAGAAAAGCGCTCACGGTGATGAGTGGCACAGACACGGCTTACGAATACGCAAAGAAATACAAGATCAAGACCGCATTCGGCTCAGACACACTGTTCGATGCCAAGCTCGCCACGCGGCAGGGGGCGCAGCTCGCCAAGCTGGTCCGTTGGTATTCTCCGACCGAGGTTCTGAAGATGGCCACCAGCGACAACGCCGAACTGCTGGCGTTATGCGGGGAACGCAATCCCTATCCCGGCAGGCTTGGCGTCGTCGAGGAAGGCGCGTTGGCCGACCTGTTGCTCGTGGATGGCGATCCTATCGCGAACATCAAACTCATCGAGGACCCGGCAAAGAACTTTCTGGTCATCATTAAGGACGGAAAGCTGTTCAAGAACATCGTGCCCGCGGTTACACCTTGACCTACGACCCGACAACCAGGAGGCTATTTCTCTTCGGTGGTTGGGACGCTCCCGATCAGGCGTCGAGCGACATGTGGGTCTTCGACCGCAGGCCCCGACCGTTCTAGGCGGGCACCAACATGAACGCGATGTCCGCAGATAGCAGGCGGCGGGGTCCCGCCACCTATCGAAATAGTTTTACCTGCAAATAGGCTCTTTCTTCCCTCTCAGACCCCGATTCGAACCGGGGACAGCCGTGGGCCGGGGCCGTGAACCGTAGCGGTCTGGATGCGGGCCTGAAACACCCACGCACGGCGAATGGGATTCCAGCCCACGAGACCTTGCGGCCTGCGCGTCTTCCGGACCGGGGCACCCCCTTCGCATATCACTGCTGCGCTAGCAGACTCCTGATGGTGGCCTCATCATCGACGATCAACTCGCCGGTGACATCCAGGGTCACGGACGGGGAGTTCGTGTTCGGGGGGAACATCGAGCCTCTCATTCCCATGGAGGTCTTCCGCAAGACCCTGCTTGCCATGGAAGCCCGCAAGAGACGGTCGCAGGCAGGACGTCCGCCGAGGGTACCGCTTACTGGGAGGCACGTGCGGTGCGGGACCTGCGGTGGCCCCATGTATTGCCGGTACTCGCACCAGGTGAATGACTTGTACTGCGGCTGCTACGAGAAGTCGCACGGCATGTGCGAGCGGGGCGTTGCCGTGCGAGCAGACTGGCTCATACCCGAGGTCGAGAGACGGCTGCTCGAGCGCGTAAAGGGCGCGCGCACCAAGCCCAGGACCCTGCACGCCGTGGACCCGGTGGAGCCGTGTGCCGAAGAGGTCCGGCGAATTGAGGGCAGCCTGGGACAACTCGCGGCTCTCTTCGTCGAGGGGCAACTTCTCGAGGGCGAATACCAGGAGGCACGCAAGGTCCAGCTGCGCCGGCTCGCCGACGCGGGCAAGCGTCTCGACGGAGCCGTGCGCCGATCTGAGGCGATCGTCCGAGCGGAGTGCGTGGAGGAGATGCTGCGGGGACTCGCCGACATCGGTGCCGAGGGGTGGGCGGCCCTGAGCGTCCAAGCGAAGCGAGACATCTTCGACGTGGTGATCGACCGGGTCATCGTCTATCCGAAAGAGCAGCCTCACAACCGCTGGGCACCGCCGCACAAGATCAAGGTCCTCTGGCGCTAGGCAAGCCGTCTTTCGGCTTCCTCTGTATGCAGAATTGCTAGTTTCGCCGAGGCGGACTTCTTCCGCATCAAGGCCTGGAACTCGCAGGCCGAGGCGAACGGGGCAAATAGTCCCTTACCGCCAGCGGACGAGCAGCCGCAATGCGATCACGCTAGCGTCCGCGGTTTCACCAGCAAGCGAAGCGCCGTCCGGTGCAACCCGCTATTGGGCAAACTCCCACCTACGACGTCTCGGCCCGCAGAGCAGCCAGCAACTCCACCGGACTGAACACCGGCAACTCCGAGGCCGCGAAGCCTTTCACATCGCGAGTCACGATGGCAGCAACCCCAGACCTTCGCCCGGCCTCATGCAGCACGGCGTCCTCAAAGTCCGCGAACCCGCTGTCGAGAGCGTTGCGCAGAACGTCGCGGTCCACGCAGGCAACATCGAACATCATGAGCAAGGTGCGGACGTGCTCCGCGGCCGCCGCTTGTCCGACGGCCTTGGAGGCCAAGTAGTGGATGGTCGTCACGGTAGTGGAGCAGACGAGTCCTTCAAGACGACCGGCATCCACCAGGCTCATGACCTGCTCAGCAGCACCAACATGGGGCTCGCGGGCAAGTAGGTGGTCGAGCACCACTTTCGTGTCCAGAAGTACCTTCACAGGTACTTCTCTTCCAGATGACGCCTGTAGTCGGAGGCATCCAGACCTGAGCCAGCCAGGACACCGCGGAGCGCCCGGACTCGAGGAGTCGTTGCGACTTCGCCGGCTTCGATCTCGATCAGGGTGAAGAAGTCGGCGACCAATTGCGAGATAGAGCGGCCCGACTCCGCCGAATGACGCTTGGCGCTCGATATCAGCCTGTCATCCAGACGAAGGGTGAGTTTGGTGTTCATAAGACCCTCCTGCCGTATGCTTAGATACCATTATATACGTCATCGGGGCTGAGAACAGCACTCCTTGGGTCTTTCCAACGTGTCACCGGATGAGCACCGAGCGAAGCGATCTTCGTCCGTGCCGTGGATCGCACCCAGGAACAGGCGGACTTCGCACTTCTGCGACACTGACGAAAGGGACGCACGTGCCGCCAGCGATTCGGTCGAATCTGTCAGAGCGCAGTGGGGTTTCTGGCTCCTTGGTGCCGGGAGCGCACGACTCCGGGCCCGTTTCGCGATGGTCGCGGGGTGCCTCTCTGCTCGGGGCCGTCCTGATAGATGGCCGCACCCCTGCGCCAAGCCGAGGAGCCTCCGTCTCTCGGGGTGTGTAGCCCTGCCGACTCGCTGGTGGTACGCTGGAGCCACGGCAAGCCCGGAAAGTGGAGAAGGGAATCATGCGAGATGCTGACACGCCCCTTGCCGAAGCAACGCCCACAGGTCCAGTCTGCCCACGATGCGGAGTTACCGCGCTTCCGGAGCAACAATACTGCGGACAGTGCGGCGCACCACTACCCAGTGAGGCTGCGACTCCCGCGGATGCGGTCTCGGGCACTCCGACAGCGACTGCTGAACCAATAGCGACTGCCGAACCGGTGCCGACCGGTCATGAGCCCGGAGACTCCAGGAAGTCTTGGTGGGGTAGGCGGGGCAGGAAAGCGAAGATCGGGCTTGTCGTCGCCGGGGCGGTGGTGCTGGTGGCTGTGGCGGCAGGCGTGGTTCTCAGTCAAGTCTCGGCCTCCTCGGACGCCAAACTCGTCCAGACGCTCGCGACCACCAAGAATGCCGAAACCCGGCAGAGGGCTGCCCTCGATCTGGCCGCCCAGCACTCGGTCGAGGCCACCCGTGATCTTGCCTCCATGGCAGAGACCGATGATACGGCCCGGTTGGGCCTGCAGGCGCTGTGCGATGGTTATGTGCAAGAGCTCACGGCGTTGCGGGAGGAGTACGTCGCCGAAGTAGCCGCCAAAGAGACTGACGGGGTGCTTGCCGAGACCGAGGATGCCCTCACCCGGACGGTGGATTGCCTGGCGCTGATAGAAGACGAACGGTCGCTTGATGCTCTTGGCGACTTCATCCGTTCTGGCGAAGGACAACTCGCGGCTGCAAGAGTGCACGTCGTCCAGGCCGTAGCCGGGATGGATCCAAAGCTGGCGCTCCCCTTGCTGCGGGATGCGGCCAACCTCCGAGGGTATCCAGGCAGCCAGATTGCCGAGGCCGCTGAGGCCGGCTTGCGCAAGGTGCCGGGAGCCAAACCGGTGACAACGACCAGCGCTGCCCGAACCACCACTACCGTACCGACCACCACGACCTGGGCCACTACCACAACGACCACCCCCCCGACCACAGAGATGCTGAGCAAAGAGTGGGGCGCCACAGCGGAAGTGAACGGCTTGCGAATCACCGTGAGTAAACCGGCCACGAAGGAAGGTGTGTACGTCACCGTGAACGGTGCGCGCGACGACACCCGGAAAGTCATCTTCGCTAAGGTGGTTCTCGAGAATATCGGTAGCACCCCGCACGTCTATTATGCGGAAGACTTCATACTCCTCGATACGTCGGACCGGCGGCATTTCGGTGATAACGACGACTCCAACGGGGACTCCGTAAACAGGCCCGCACTTAGGTCGGGCTACCTCCCGCCCGGGGAGAACCTCCAACGCTATCTTGCTTACATCGTGCCAGCGGACGCGGTCGCAGCCAGCATCGATTTCGGGAATTTCGGGCAATCCGGCAGCGGCTTCGTTTATATTACCTGGGAGTGAACCCCGACTTTCCCACCTGTTTCTCCTCCCGCGCCAAGGTCAGCTCCCCCTGAGCAGCCGGTAAGCAGTACCACGAACACAGCACAAAGCGCGGCTGTCATGGCCTTCATGCTTACCTCCCTACAGTTGACTGTGGCAACGCCGCAGGTAGGCCCACGGCGACGCCTCTCGCCTCCTTCCGTGGCAACATTCAAGATGACTACGTCTCTCCACCGTGTCAACCCTCCCGAATGCTGCTGAACGGGATTGTAGTACCCGGGTTCCCGCGGTTCCACCTTTGGTTGTATTCGCCCAGCGCCATTCGCCCGCTACGCTTCATCTCCCGGGCCTGCGGATTGACTCCACGCCTGGGAATGCCAGTGAAAGCGAGGTGAAGGAGGACATCATGAACAGCGTGCATCTCATCGGCCGTCTGGCCACCGACGTGGATGTCAAGGAGGTGAACGGCGGCTCCAAAGTCTCGAGCTTCATCCTGGCAGTGGATCGCAATGCCGAAGAGGCGGACTTCTTCCGCATCAAGCAGCGTGCACCTGATCGGCCGACTGGCCACCGACGTGGATGTCAAGGAGGTGAATGGCGGGTCGAAGGTCAGCAGCTTCATCCTGGCCGTAGATCGCAATGCGGAAGAGGCGGACTTCTTCCGCATCAAAGCCTGGAATTCGCAGGCCGAAGCTGCCGGTGACCACCTCGGCAAAGGGCGGCGCATCGCCGTGGAGGGGTCGCTTCGCCAAGACGTCTATGAGAAGGATGGCGAGGAGCGCAAAGCCGTGTCGGTCGTGGCGAAGAGGTTGGAGTATCTGTAGCAGACGGAGCTGCGAGAGGCGCGGCGCCGGCTTCGGCCGCCGACGCCGCGCCTCTCGCCGGGGAGGGCTGGACATGGACATTGACACAATGAGCGCGGCACTGGACACTGTTGGCACATATCGGCGTGAAGCAACGAGGTCACCCAGGCAGGTCGCGTCGGCGATGTCACCCCCTGTAGCAACAGAAGCTCAGAAGCGGGCACTGGCCGCGAAGCTCAGCCTGCCTCATCAGGGGTTCGTGCTGAGTCGTCCCCGACTCTTGGCCCGTGTGGAGAAGCTTCGAGAAGGCGGGGTGGTCGCGCTGGCGGCCGGACCGGGCTACGGCAAGACCGCCTTCATCGTCGATCTCCTCTCTTCCCCGGGCGTGCGCACCATCTACTACGCCGTGGACAGCGACGATCAGGACCCCCAGCGCTTTCTCAGGTACCTTGAGGCCGGTTTGAATCCACCGGGAGGATCATCCTCCGCCCAGGGAGCGGCTGGTCTGGTCACTGCCCTGCCGGGAGATGAGACTGCTCTCGATCTGGCAGCCGTCTTGGTCGACTCCGTCTCCGCTCAGGGTGACTGCCGCACCATTCTCGCAATCGACGACCTGCATCTCATCGACTCCAACCTCGACATCATGGGGGCCCTCGAGTCGTTGACCCGGGCTTTGCCTCCCGGGTGGCTCGTTGTTCTGTCTTCTCGGCGCCGGCTGCCGCTGGCACTCGATGAGGTCGCGCTCGGCGGCCGTCTACTCCGTCTTCATAGCCGAGATCTTCGCCTGACCCCTCGGGAAGTGGCGGCGTGGGCGCGTCAGAACTGGTCGGTCGTGCTCCAACCGCCCGAGGCTCGGGCCTTGTGGCGGCTCACCGAAGGGTGGCCGGCCGCGCTGGCTCTGCTTGGTCAGCATCTCCTTTCTCGGGGCCCCGGCATCGACCGCGGCGGCGTCATCCGGCTCATGGCGCGGGGTCGTGAACTGCGCACATACCTGGAGGAACACGTCATATCAGGACTGGAGCCGTTGGCGGCAGAGATCGTGCTGACCGCCTCGCTGTTGCCGCGCGTGGTCTTTCCGCGAGACGAGGCCTTCCTCCCTGGCCGCACGGGCGAAGCAGAATCCACTTTGGAAGAACTGGTCTCCCGGGGCTTTCTGGTGACAGCCACCGGCCGGCGTGGCTTCACGCTTCACCCGCTCCTGCGCGGTTTTGCCGAAAGAGAACTCGAGTCCTCTGAAGAGCGGACCGGCCTGATGCGGCGCGCCGCGACACATCTGGAGGCAAACGGGGAGCATCGAGAGGCGGCCTATCTCTATCTGCGCGCGGGCTACTGCGTGGACGCCGCGCGCCCGCTTCGGGCACTCGCCGTGTCGTCTCCTAGCGCAGTGACGGATTTCGCACGCAGCGAGTGGTTGGACTTGATCCCGGAGATCGTGCTGCATGACCAACCCTGGCTCCTTGTGGCCAGAGCCAAGGCTCTTCAGCAACAGACCGAATACGCTGAGGCGGCCGCGCTCTACGAGCGGGCCGCCCGCCTGCTCTCGGCCGCCGGCGACAAGGAGGGGCTTCTGCCGGTTCTTCTCGCTTCCGTGTTCTGCCTGTTCCACCAGGGCCTCTGGGAGGAATGTCTGGCCGTTCTTGCCCGATGTCGCTCCCTCGCCGGCTCCGCCCGCGAGAAGATCGAGGTGCTGGTGGCCGAGGGGAACGTCTTCGTCAGCCTTTGCCGCTGGGACGAAGCCGCCGAGAACTGGGAACGGGCCCTTGCCCTTGCTCCCTCTGACGTGCGGGTCTCTTTGACGCCGCGCGTCCACATGCACCGGGCGCGTCTGTTCTACTGCATGGGACACTACGCGCTGGGCAAGCAGTGGGCCCGCCGAAGCCTGGACTCCATCTCGGAAGGGATCTCGCTCAACAGGGCAACGGGTCTGAACGGCTGCGCGATCCTTGAGTACGTTTCGGGAGAGTATGATTCTGCCGAGCGGCACGTGGGCGAATCCCTACGGATGGCCCGCCTCCGCGGTTACAATTTCCTCCTCATGTCGGCGAGCCTCACGCACGCGGGGCTGGCAATAGCATCCGGGGACTATCGCGCCGGACTGGCCGAAGTGCGCGAGGTCCAGCGGCTGGCGGCACGGGCCGGTGACCTGGAAGAGTTGTTCTGGGCCGAGGACATGCTCGGCGACCTGTGCAGGCGCCAGAAGAACCCGCGCAGAGCTCTGGAGCATCACCGCAAGGCGCTCGACATCGTCGACCAGAACCATCTGTCGTTGTTCGAACGGGTGCGCGCCTCGACGGCCATCGCTCTCGACTTTGTCGCCGCTGGCGATGAGGCCCAGGGGCAGACGGCGCTCGAGGAGGCGGTCGTTACGAGCCGGCGCTGGGGTTTGAACGGCTCTCTGGTCCCCGCTCTCGTGTACCTCGGCTGGCTCCGTGCCCGCTCGGGACGGGAGCACGAGGCTGCGCGGTCTCTGACGGAAGCCATGAGGCTGGCCGCAGAGCATGAGCATGTGGACTTCCTGGTCCAAGAGGCGCAGATCGCCATTCCCATCTTGGCTTTGTGCGATCGTTTCGAGGCGGGGTCGTTCATCCGCGCGCGCGTCCTCCCCCTCCTTTCCTCTCGTCTTCAGGGCTACTTCCATCTTCTGGCCGGTGGTCACACCTATCCTACCGACGTGCCTCTGGGGCCTCCCCGATCCGCTCGGGTGCCCGCCGGCGCGCCGACGTCGGAGGAGGATGCCAGTGCTCGCCTCGGAGGTCTTCGTAGGCATGGAGACGCTCACCGATCGGGAGCGCGAGGTGCTCAAGATGATCGCGCTGGGCATGTCCAACAAAGTCATAGGAGTCAAGCTCTTCATCACAGAGAAGACGGTCAAGACGCACGCGAACCATATCTTCCGCAAGCTGGGCGTATGCAGTCGCCTGCAGGCGACCCTGGCCTTCCAGAGCTATCAGCGCGCGCGCAGGAGGCGACCCGCAGGTCCGGGATCGATCGCGGTGAAGTGAGCCGCCCGCGCGACCCGGTCGGTGTCGGCCGATAGGTCGCTGGGCGGCTCGTGCGCGAGTGGGCGCTCGCGAGGAGGCCCGTGCTGCGGATCTCAGGGATCCGTCTTCTTGAGGCCTACTTCTCGATCCTCACTGGTATCTCGACGACGTTCTGCTGCGAGCCGTCTTTCGCGGAGTAGACGAAGACGATGATCGAACCCTGGCCTGCCTGTTCAACCACGAAGTCCGCAGTCACATCGAAGGTCCCTCTCGTACCGGTACCCGAAGTGGCGGTGACGTGCTCGTCGTAGACGATGAGGCCGTCCCAGTCGGTGATGTTGAGCTGGAAGGTCGCCTCGAAGACGTTGGCCGTCCCGGTCACCCGCACCGGGCTCGTGATGGTCTCGCCAAGTGTGGGCGACTCGACGAGGATGGCCGGGGAGAGATCCTCGTAGTCGCTGCGGTCCACGGGATGGTCGAGGATGATGCCCTCACCGCCGAAGACCTCCACAGGTTCGCCATCGAGCATGAAGTTCACGCCCTCCACCGTTGGGAACTGCGTGAGAGTGAATACCACCTGGGCCAGACGCAGGGCCATGGAGAGACTGCCCCCGCCCGATGCGTACTCCTTGGAGAGATCCACGGTGGCGATGCCTTTGTCTATGGTGAGCCCCAGGAAGGTGGTTCCCTCCGGTATGGTGCTGACCACGCCTGCGTCCTGCTCCGCAGCTGTGGGGCCTTCCAGCAGGGCCTTCATCGCCGCTGCTCCCACGGCGTCGGTCTTGGGCAGCACACGGGCGTGGGCAGATATCTTCTCGTCTCGAGAGTAGTAGACGCGAACCTTGATGGTCGCTGCTTCCGGTCCTGAGGTCACGGTGGTAGAGGTCGCGCTCGGTTCCGAGGTGGAGGTCTCGGTCACTTCCGAGGTGGAGGTCGTGGTGCTCTCTTCCGACGGGACGGTCACAGCGGTCCCGCCGCCTTCGATAGTGCTGACCGTGCCGCCATCACCCACATCATCTCCTGTGCCGCAGGCGGCGACACCCAGGGTCAAGGCTGCGATGACCAGTACGAACAGGCCGGTTGCCGCTCTGTATCGTGGGGCTCGCCGGGCCTCGGAACGTCCAGCGGTACACTTGGTCTTCAAGGTCCTTCCTCCTTCTGGAACCGGTCCGTTCCCGTCGGCCGTGCTGTATGAGACGACTCTATGTTTGACCTGGGGATTAACGGACCTGCAGCGAATCTGTAACGATCGTGTCACAGAGTGGTTTCCGCCAGGCTGGGGTCTGGCAGAGTGAGGACGAAATGCGCGCCGCCCTCGGCCAGATTGCCGGCGGTCAGGTCGCCGCTCAACAGGCGGGCGTTCTCTCGTGCGATCGCGAGACCCAGACCGCTGCCGCGACTGGAAGAACGGCTCGGGTCCGCCTTGTAGAAGCGGTCGAAGACGTGGGGAAGGTGCTCCGGGGGGATGCCGGCGCCGCTGTCGTCCACCACTATCTCCACCGCGCCACCTTCGGCGGGTGCATTCACCCAGGAGCGGACGCGGATGAGGATGGGGGGCGCCCCGTGGCGCAGCGCGTTTTCGACGAGGTTGACGATGATACGTTCCAGGCGGCGCTTGTCGGTGTGGATGACGTGACTCCTATTGTGGCTCTCGCTCTCCACGCCTACTCGCGAAGACCATCCGTACGCCACGACGACCTGCGTCAGCAGGTCTTCCAGCTGTACTGGTTCGATGACGGTATCCGCGGATTGAGCATCCAACCTGCTGATCTCAAGTAGGTCATCAACGAGTTCCCGAAGCCTCCCGATATCGTTGCCGACCATCGAAGCCAGCCGGTCGATCTCCGGCGGACACCCGCTCGCTTGACTCTCAGTGCGGGTCTTTAGCAGGGATGCCTCGCCCACCAGGGCGGCGACCGGCGTCCGCAACTCGTGAGCCACATCGGCCACGAAGCGGCGTTCCCGGGCCTGTCCAGCCTCGAGGTCCGACATCTTCGTCTGAAGGTTCTCGGCCATACGGTTGAAGGAGGCCGCAAGAGCGCCGAACTCGTCCTGACCGGCAGGGAGTCGGATGTCGAGGTCGCCTTCCGCCATGCGGACTGTGGCCTTGCTCGCCCGGCGCAGCGGGGCCAGTAGGCGCCGAGCCAGAAGGTAGCCGGCCAGCGCTCCAAGAACTGCCAGGATGATGCCGGCTACGAGCAGGATGTTGCGCAGGCGGGCCAGATCCGCGAGACGTTCACCCTGAGGGAAGAAGAAGTAGAGGCTGAGGTCGTCGGAACGTACCTGGCCTCCCACCGCGACGGTGGGTTCCCCGCTCATCTCGATGGTCTGGAAGCCAACGCGACCTTCCTCCACCTTGGCGGCCAACTCCGGCGTGACCAGGTCCTCCGTGACTTGGGCACCGGACACATAGCTCTCATCACCGGCCTGGATGAGTGCGGCGAAGTCTCCCCGCCGCTGCAGAGCAGCCAGCAGTCGGTCGTAGTCCTCGGGCTGGGGGTCGGCAGGGAGGATGGAATCGGCCAGGAAGAAATTGAACTGCGCTTGGGTGAGCGCCTTGTCCAGGGCATCATTGTCCGAAGCCGCCGTAGTGATGAAGAATGCCGAGAGCGCCAGAGCCAGAGCGGTCACGATGACCGCCGTCGCGAAGATGAGGGCCATCCGGCGGGTGAGAGAGCGCCGGGGTCGGAACGTCGACGCGGTCCGCCCCCGCATCAGCGCTGCGCCCTGTAGCCGACCCCCCGCACAGTGAGTATGAGGGCGGGGTGGGCCGGGTCCTCTTCTATCTTGGCCCGTAGCCTCTGGACATGGACGTCGACCAAGCGACTGTCGCCCAGGTAGGAGTATCCCCACACCAGTTCCAGGAGTTGGTCACGGGAGAGTACCTGGCCGGCATGACGGATCAGCTCATAGAGCAGGCGGAACTCGGTCACCGTGAGAGGCACTTCCTCTGGGCCGCGGCGGACGACAAAGGCGCCCGGGTCGATGCTGAGCGGACCCAGGACGAGAAGAGGCAGGTGTGTCGCGGCGATCGCGCCGGGCGCCGCAACGCCCTCGACATCCAGAGCCAGCGCTGGGGCCGCCGCGACCGAAGCGCCGGCGCCGCCCTCCGCCACGCTCCTCGCAGAGGCCCTTCTCAGGACAGAGCGCACGCGAGCGACCAATTCAGGGAACTCGAAGGGCTTGGTCACGTAGTCGTCTGCACCCGACTCGAGTCCGCCGACAACGTCATCCGTGGAAGCGCGCGCGGTCAGCATCACGATGGGCGCGAGCGAGATCTTGCGTAGCTCCCGGCAGACGGCGAATCCATCGAGTCCCGGCAACATGACGTCGAGAAGCACCAGGTCGGGCTTGTGAGAGGCGAAGGCGATCAGCGCTCCGGGCCCGTCCTCGGCCGTGATCGCGCGGAAGCCTTCGCCCTCCAGACCCAATCGGATGACCTCGCGCAATGAGGGGTCGTCTTCGACGATAAGCAGGAGTGGGTCCACATAGAGATTATCCCTGCTGGCACCTCCCCAGTCCAGGCCGGACGCCTCCAGCGGACGTATGTCAAGGCCTCGGCCGGATGGTTTTTGGCGGAAACTGGGGCTTTTTATCCTTTGACGTGCTATATCTTGGGTGCTAGCATTCCCAGACATACAAGATATTGTGTTTTGGTCGAGGTAGTAATCGTGGGTCTGCTCCCGATGTACCAAGATCAAGGGCGTACGCGTCGTACGCCAACAGAGACGAATCACCGGAGTCGAGTGCCGGAAAACGGGGGGATCGTGAACTGTCCGTATTGCGGATCGCCTGAGAGTCGGGTGGTGGACTCGCGTGAGACCGACAGTAAGGAGGCCATCCGGCGCCGCCGAGAGTGCTCAGCATGTGGCCAACGCTTCACCACGTACGAGAAGATCGAAGAGATCCCCATCATGATCCAGAAGCGCGACGGGAGCATTGAACTCTTCCATCCCGACAAACTGCTTCATGGTCTGTTGCGGGCCTGTACCAAGCGGGACGTGCCCGTGGAGCAACTGGAGCAGATCGTCGGCGACATAGAGCGTCAACTGCGCGAGGAACTTGTCTACGAGGTCACGTCCGAGCGGGTGGGTAAGATGGCGCTCGAACGGCTGCAGCAGGTGGATCTGGTGGCGTACGTGCGCTTCGCCTCGGTATACAGGCAGTTCGAGAGTGTCGAGGAGTTCAAGAACGAATTGGTACAGCTTGCGAACGGGGGGGCCCGATGAGTATCGCCGCGATACGATCGCTGTCAGGAGAGCTTGAACAGAGGCTTTCACCGAGCGCCAAGAAGGTGTTGGAGCGACGCTATCTCAAGCGTACCGAGGACGGGACCCCGATCGAGACTCCTGCCGAGATGTTCGCTCGAGTGGCGGAGAACATAGCCCAGGGCGACCTCAAATATCGGCCCCACGTCGCGCTCGACGACACCATCGCAGAGTTCTTCGCCGCCATGTCGCGGCTCGAGTTCCTCCCCAACACCCCCACGCTCATGAACGCCGGCCGCGAACTCCAGCAACTATCGGCCTGCTTCGTCCTGCCCGTCGAGGACAGCATGGAGTCGATCTTCGGTGCCATCCGCGACGCTGCTCTTGTCCACCAGTCAGGAGGGGGGACGGGGTTCAGCTTCAGCCGGCTACGCCCCAAGAACGACCTGGTGCGTTCCACCATGGGCGTGGCCAGCGGTCCGGTCTCGTTCATGCGTGTGTTCGACATGGCCACCGAGACCATCAAGCAGGGTGGTACGCGGCGGGGCGCCAACATGGGCATACTCCGTGTCGATCACCCCGACATCATCGAGTTCATCCGGGCCAAAGAGGACGAGCATATCCTCAACAACTTCAACATCTCGGTGGGGGTCACCGAGGAGTTCATGGGGGCGGTCCTCACCGGTCAGGACTACGCCTTGCGCAACCCGCGCGACCTCATCGAGGTGGGGCGGCTGAACGCACGCGAGGTCTTTGACCTCATCGTCGACCTGGCCTGGAAGAACGGTGAACCGGGGATCGTGTTCCTCGATCGACTCAACCGCGACAACCCAACGCCCAAGGTTGGCCAGATCGAGTCGACAAATCCTTGCGGTGAGCAACCTTTGCTCCCTTACGAGAGCTGCAACCTAGGCTCCATCAATCTTGCACTCATGGTCAAGGACGGCGAGGTCGACTGGGACCGGCTGGCTCGGGTCACGAGGACCGCCGTCCATTTCTTGGACAACGTCATCGACATGAACCGGTACCCGCTGGCGGAGATCGGCGAGATGACCAAGAGCAACCGTAAGATCGGGCTGGGGGTCATGGGCTGGGCCGACCTGTTGGTCGAACTGGACGTTGCCTACGACTCAAACGAAGCCATCCGCCTCGCTCACGAGGTCATGGGTTTTGTCAATGACAAGGCTGTCGAGATGTCAGAGGAACTGGCGGAGGAGCGGGGTATGTTCCCCAACTGGGGGGACAGTACGTGGGCCGCCAAGGGCCGCCGGGTGCGCAACGCGACCCTCACCACCATCGCCCCGACGGGGACCATCTCCATAATCGCCAACTGTTCCAGCGGCGTGGAGCCCATCTTCGCCCTGGCCTTCATCCGCAACGTCATGGACAACACCGAGCTGCCCGAGGCGCACCCGGCCCTGGAGCAGGTCCTCAAAGATCGAGGGCTGTTCTCCGAGGGGCTCATGAAGAGTGTGGCGGCTGTGGGCGGGCTGCACGAGTTGGACGTGCCTGAAGACCTGAAGCGCGTGTTCGTCACCGCTCACGACGTCACTCCTGAGTGGCATATCCGTATGCAGGCGGCCTTTCAGGACCACGTCGACAACGCCGTCTCGAAGACGGTGAACTTTCCCAACCAGGCCAAGCCTGAGGATGTGGAGCGGGTGTATCTCCTGGCCTACGAGTTGGGCGTGAAGGGGGTCACCATCTATCGCGACGGCTCCCGGCAGGAGCAGGTCCTCAACATCGGTGAGGTCAAGCGGAAAGGTGATGCGGCAGGCGGTGGCCGGCAACTGGAACTGGGGGCAGATGGCGCGGATACCCTGCCCGTGCGGCCGAGTCGTTCGCCGGTGCTGCGCGGCGAGACCCGGGAGAAGGTCACCGGTTGCGGCAGCCTCTATGTGACCGTCAATGAGGACGACTTCGGCCCGCGCGAACTCTTCGCCAACATGGGCAAGGCCGGAGGCTGCGCCTCCGCTTCCACCGAAGCCATCGGCCGCCTGATCTCCTTAGCTTTCCGCTACGGAGTCCCGCCCGACAAGATCGTCAAGCAACTGCGCGGCATCCGCTGCCACGTACCGCTGGGCTTCGGACCCAAGCAGATCCTGTCCTGCCCCGACGCCATCGGCAAGGCCCTCGCCGACAAGTACCATCTCATGAACGGCAACGGGGGCAAGGCCGTGGGGCAGTTGGAGATGCCCATCGCCTACGCCCAGGGAGCCTGCCCCGACTGCGGAGGCGCCATCGAGCACGAGGGGGGCTGCATGGTGTGCAGGGCCTGTGGCTACTCGAAATGCTCGAGGGATAGGGGCCGCGATGACCATCTTCAGTGATGTCGAGTTGGTGGCAGTGCAAGAGGCCGCCTTCCCCGATGCCTTCACGGTGACCTTCGACGTCATCTATGCCGGCGAGACCTGGTGCCGGTCGGTGGTGGAGGTGGGGGGCGCGGTGGCGGCCGAGAGGGGCAACGACGAACGGGCGGTCGTGGGGGCGGCCCGTGACGCGCTGCTGGAACTGCTGGTCATGGAGGCGGTCCCGGTGTCGTTCCATCTGCATCTGGGGCCGGACGGCTCGACCGTGCTGGCGCGGGGTACGCCGGGGGCCTGACCCTGAAGCCCGGCTACTGAGGACCGAGGCCACCCGCCGGTTGCGACCGCCTTGCCCTCGCGGCGGGGATCAGCCTGCCGGGTGCCGCTTACGGTAGTCTTCGATGGCCGCCTGCAGTCCGTCCGCGGCCAAATTGGAGCAGTGCAGTTTCGCGGGTGGGAGGCCACCCAAGGCCTCGGCCACTGCGTTGTTCGTGATCTCCATGGCTTCATCGAGTTGCTTGCCCTTGGCCATCTCTGTGACCATGCTCGACGTCGCCACAGCGGCTCCACAACCCAGAGTCTGAAACTTGACGTCCTCGAGAATCTCGTCATTCACCTTGATGGTGATGCGCATCATGTCGCCGCACTGGGGGTTGCCGACCTCGCCGACTCCGTCGGCATCTTCGATGACACCCATATTGCGCGGATTGCGAAAGTGCTCCATCACGAGTTCGGAATACATGATCAGTTCCTTTGCTTGCAGACGCAGTTTGCGCACCAGATGGGGGACATCTGCCGGAGGCGGTCGACTATGGGCGGAAAGACCTCTATGAAATGGTCGATGTCCTCTGCCGTTGTGCTTCTCCCCAGGGTCACGCGCAGAGACCCGTGGGCGTGCTCGGCAGGGATGCCCAGTGCCAGCAGCACATGACTCGGCTCCAACGAACCGGTGGTGCAGGCCGAACCCGACGACACGCAGATGCCTTCCATGTCCAGCATGAGGATCATGGACTCCCCCTCGATGCCGTCGAGACGCACGTTGAGATTGTTCGCCAGGCGCTCGGTGGGGTGGCCGTTGAGGTGGATGCCGACGATGTTGTACCTCAGGCCATCCCACAGGCGATCACGCAATTCCGCCTCGCGGGTTGCGTCTTCGGCCATGCGTATCTGGGAGATATCCAGAGCTTTCGCCAGCCCGACGATACCGGGGACGTTGTGGGTACCCGCCCGGCGGTTGCGCTCCTGGCCCCCTCCGTGGAGCAGCGGAGTGATGCGGGCACGCTTGCGCAGATACATGACCCCCACGCCCTTGGGCCCGTAGAACTTGTGCCCACTGAGAGAGAGCATGTCCACGCCCAAGGTATCGACGTCGAGCGGGAGCTTCCCCGCGGTCTGTACCGCATCGGTGTGGAAGAGCACTCCGGCTTCACGGGTCACCCGGCCGATCTCGGCCAGAGGTTGGATGGTACCCACCTCGTTGTTCGCGTGCATGACAGATACGAGGACGGTGTCCGCGCGAATGGCCCGCCGAACCTCGTCCGGGTCGACCAGTCCCCCGCTATCGACCGGTATGCGGCTGATCTCATACCCTCGCTTCTCGAGGTATTCCATGGTCTCCAGCACGGCGTGGTGCTCCACGGCAGAGGTGATGAGGTGGCGACCCTTCTTGTTCTGCGCGTCGGCTGCGCCGAGGACGGCCCAGTTGTCGGACTCGGTGCCGCCACTGGTGAAGTAGATCTCCTCAGGCTGGGCGCCCAGCCCGGCGGCGACGGACTCACGAGCTTCCTGCACCGCCTGCGCTGCTGCGAGTCCAAGGCTATACACGGTGGAGGGGTTGCCATAGGCCTCGTCGAACCAGGGGCGCATGACCTCGACCACTTCCGGGTCTGCCGGCGTGGTGGAAGCATGGTCCAGATAGATGACTCTCTCCATCAGACCTTCCTTGGGCGCGCGGTCGCTATGATTCGCGGTTCTCGCTCAGTCGCCGGATGCCGGCATGGCCTCCAACGACCCCGGTCCGTTGCCGGAGTTCTGGGCGTCCGCCGCGGGGGCTTCACCCTCGGCGCCTTCGGTGCCCGTTTCCTGGGCCCCGGTCTCTGCTTCCGGAGTCTCCATGGCCGTCGGCTCGAGCGAGATGGCCCAGTCGGGACACATATCCCGACACAGGCCGCACGAGGTACAGGCCACCGGGTCGGCTAGGATGGGCATGCCGCCGTCGCAGGGATCTATAGCCCGCACTGGGCAGAAGTGGCTACAGATGCCGCAGCGCTTGCAGCGCGCTGCCGAGAACTGAGGTAACTCTTTCATGACTGTCACTGTGGTCGTTTCCATGGGCGTCATTGTATATCAGTCGGGGCTGTGAAGGCGAAAGCGGGCTCACATCTGCCTAGATCGAGGGAACAGACGTCTCCGCCGAACGGTCCTGCCTCGGTCGCGTGGTCTTTCCCCGGGGAGCCCGTCGGCCGAGTCCGTACCACGCGAGGCCTGCCCGGATCCATCCATGATGCCGCCTGAGCCTGGTCTGCACGTGGCGCCGAAGGCTCTCCACGCTCTCCAAGTCCGCCTCTGTGGCCTGCCGATCCCCAAAGAGGATCGCTTGGGTCCGGTCCACCAGATCTGGGATCCACCGGTATCCCCACCTGGTTCGTGACGAGGAGCGCGAGATCCTCGATGGTGTTGGAGGGGGAGGTCGCTATGCCGTACACGGAGAGCTCCTGTCTGAGCAGGCGCAGGGAAGCCGCCAACCGGCTGCGAGGCGGTCCTCTGTGCAGGTCTCTGTGTCTCCAGAGAGAACGCGCCGCCGGCCACCCGGTCGCAAACACGAGCAGAACGAGTAGGAACGGCAGCCACGACCACGTATGCCACCCGGCGGACTCGCCCCCGTCCTGCGGCAACGCTCCACCGGCCTGATCCGGGTCCCGCTCCAGGCGGGGCATGGTGGTCGCAGGGCCGCCAACGGCTCCGCTGCTTTCATTGAAGGGATTGATGAAGCCCGGACTGGTGGAGGAGGGCCCGGAAGCGGGTATGCTCCTGCCCGGCGTGGGGTCGAATGCTACCCACCCCACTGTTGGGAAATACACCTCCACCCACGCATGTGCATTGCTCGTGCTGACGAGATAGACGCCCTCACTCTCTTCCTCGCCGGTCGTGAAGCCTACGGCCACCCTCGCCGGTATGTCGTTGTAGCGGAGAAGAAGGGCCATCGCTCCCGCGAAGTGTTGACAGTATCCTGTCTGGTTTTCGAAGAGGAAGGCCGCGTAAGGGGACGAGAACTCGCCGGCGGGAGGAGTGAGCGAGTATTCGTACTGGCCGCGCAGATGTTCCTCGATGCGCAGGGCGATCTCATATGGATCGGTGGCCTCGCCGACGATTTGGGAGTTGACGGCATAGAGATCGGCCCACTCCCATCCTGCCG
Organism: uncultured Actinomycetes bacterium; assembly: GCA_963816155.1. Classification (GTDB taxonomy): domain Bacteria; phylum Actinomycetota; class Thermoleophilia; order RBG-16-64-13; family RBG-16-64-13; genus JAXGXJ01. Next base: position 198,183 of record CAWFJE010000009.1, read on the forward strand.
GCCCAGTCTCGGGCGGCTCGAGCCCACGCCAGGCCGCCTCTTTGTCCGGTCCCTCCAGTTCGCCTGCATGAGGGAAGGGCAGAGAGAGATACGACGACACGCTGCGTGGGTAGTCGCGGCCTTTTTCGACCACGTCCTCGGGTTCGAGGTGGGGGACGACCGCAGTGACAACGTATTGCAGCGAGGGTCCGAGCGATCTGCTGACGTGGAGGGAGCGCATGTCGTTCAGGCGGAGGGCGATCTGCCGGTCGATGCGCAACTCGGCGGGCTCCCCGCCGGCGAAGATGTAGTTGGTGTAGATGGACTGGATCTGAAAGGTCTGGGTCACAGTCTCGCCCGGCGGAAAGGCGTCGGTGGTGGTCACGTCATAGACCCAGGAGCCGGTTGTGGCGTCTTGCACGGGGACGGGACGTTGGACGAAGGCCTGGGATGTCACCCAGGATGTTCCTGTGAAGACGTCAAGTGCGTTTGCCCGCCAGTACGCGGGTGCCGACGACTCGATACGCATGATGAGTTGCTCGTTGGCGGGATCGAGGAGGCGAGGGTAGTTCTGCATCCAGTTGAACGTGTACACCGAGCCGCCCTGGCGGAACGGATCCCAGGTGCGCCAATCCTGCCAGGGAGCGGCCACCGTGGCCGGAGCAGCTGCGAGGAGCACGACCGCCAGGAGGGCGGCTACGCCACCCACCAAGCCTCCCGCCGCCGCCTCGCGCAGGCGCCAACCGGATCGCGCTACGCCGCGAGACAGTACCAAGAGACAAGCGGCCAGGACCGTGAAGAGCACGGCAAGCAGGGGATCTCCCGAGCCGGCATCGACGGTGAGGCTGAACCCCAGCAACACCAGGAGCAGCGCGAGCGCCGGAATGGCCTTGCGCAGGCTGAGAGCGAGGAAGGCGGCCGCTCCGACCACCATGTACACGGAGAGGGCCATCAGAAGGCGCAGGCCGACCACATCGCCTATCTTGAGGGGGAAGACGTCGGCCATGTAGGCCGCCCCGCCCTCGCGCAGTTGCCCCACATAGAAGCCGTACTGCTCACTGAGCCCGTCCACCAGGTTAGGGAGAGGCAGGCTGGTGCGCATAAGGAGGTAGGCTCCCAGCGGCAACAACACGAGAGCCGCGGGCCAGGCCTTCCTGTGGACGAGGCCGGGAGCGCCGGCCAGCGAGGCCGCGATCACAGCGCGCAGCATGAGGTCCGACATCGACGGCTGCACGGCTCGGTTCAGGGCAAGGGCTGCAGCCGCGGCGAGAGCGACAAAACACAGCAGGTAGAGGAGTTTTGGTAAGACCCTCATGCCGAACGACCTCGGGTGGTCCGTCGTCTGCGGCTGGATCTGTCCAGCGACAGTGAGCGAGCCAGATTGTCGCCGCGCGCCACTGTCAAGCAGGGGATCCCCATGGAGGCAAGAGCGGTGAGACTCCCTCGGGTCTCGGGAGGGATCGAGAAGTCGGCGCCCAAGGGCTCTGAGTACATCGAGCCGGCCGGCCCTGCATCGCTCTGCACAGACGAGTCGTCGCTGCCGAGTCTGCGGGGGCCGCCCGGGTGTCGGGGAGGAAGGAAGGGCACGAGAGGGGCCGCGACGGGAGCCGCACCTTCGGCGAACGAACTCCCGATCACGTACACGAGCGACAGCCGCACTCCATCCTCTCGGAGCGTGACGAGAGTCCGCACCAACTCATGTTCCAGGGAAAGGCTGACCACCGTGACGTTTTGTGCCTGCAGGAGGCGCGCTCGTTCCGCCCTAAGCCTGCGCAGCGCGTGTACCAGGGGTGCCGCTGCGGTCGGTCGTGCTTCCGCCAGACGCTCCAGAAGTGCAGCTCGGCCGCTGTTGTCGGCAGATAGACGCATCTTTCGAAGCTCACGCTCATGAGAGAGGAGCCCGACGCTTCTACCCGCGCGGAGAGCGAAGTCGGTCACGCTGCCCGCGACACGGACCGCCATCTCGTAATTGCTGGCCGGTGCTTCACCCACCACGTACGCGGCCGTGCCGTCCAGCAGCACGGTCACCTCGGCACCGGATGGCTCCTCCGTCTCGCGCAGCATCAGGACGCCGGTCTTGGCCGTGCTCTTCCAGTGGACGTGGCTCAGCGGTTCGCCGGGTTGGTGGGGGCGGACCCCTCTGAATTCGAAGGCACCGATGGAGGGGGACGCCTGCCTGCCGCTCCAATCGTGTCTTGTGCCGATCTGAGGATATAGGGCACAGGAGTTCAGGTAGACGATGCGGGGGTGGACGGTGACGCGCAGTGGGTCGCTCACCCGGTGGACGGCCGTCGCGAGCCCCAACGGGTCTTCGGCCACGATCCTTGCTGCGGGGATATGGTGGATCCCCCGGTTGACCTTGCCCACAGGGATCTTCAGCATCCTCTGCTCGTTGGGGGCGAGACTCTCGATCTCCGACTCGGGTTCGTCGGGTCCCAGGCCGCCCAGCGGAGTCCGCAGGGTCAACTCCGGACCCGGCAGCCAGGAACTGTTCTTCACGAGGGTCCGCAACTCCGGCTCGTCTCCGGCGACCGGGCGGTCGGGTGCGAGGACGCGGGTCACGCGGATCTTCCTCCCTGTAGCGATCATCCCCAGCCAAGACACGAGGACGGCGGCCGCGAAGGCGTACGCGAACAGGTAGAGTTCCCAGGTGCCCACCACCCGGCCGGCCAGGTAGGTCGCGGCAGCCAACCCCAGCAGCGCCAAACCGCGTGTAGTGGGCCGGGGCACGCTAGCTCCCGCTCTGGGGCACAGGCACCGTTTCTATGATCCGCGTCACCATGTCCTCAGGGGTATGACCGTGCACCTTCGCATCGGGAGAGAGCACCAGACGATGGGCGAGGACGCGCACGGCGAGATCCTTGATGTCCTTGGGCACCACGAAGTCGCGACCCCGCAACAGAGCGAGCGCTTTCGCGGCTCGCACCAACGCTATGCCGGCCCTCGGACTTGCGCCCAGGTAGATGGCGCGCTCCGAACGGGTGGCAGTGACCACAGCGACTACGTAACGGCGAAGGGCGGGAGCGACACGCACCCGGGTTACCGCCTGGATCATGGCCAGCACCTCGGAAGCGTGAAGGACCGGCTGGAGTTCGGCCAACGGGTCGCGCGAGGTCTGTTCGTGGATGATCGCCGCCTCCGCCTCCTCCGACGGATAGCCGAGACTCAGGCGCATCATGAAGCGGTCCAACTGTGCCTCGGGCAGGGGATAGGTCCCCTCGTACTCGATGGGGTTCTGCGTGGCCACCACCATGAAGGGAAGTTGCAGGGCATGCGTGTGGTTGTCCACGGTCACCTGCCGCTCTTCCATGCACTCCAACAGACTCGACTGGGTCTTGGGCGACGACCTGTTGATCTCATCGGCAAGGACCACGTTGGCGAAGATCGGACCCTGGCGGAACTCGAACTCCCCGCTCTTCTGGTTGAAGACGCTCACTCCGGTCACGTCGCTGGGAAGCAGGTCGGGGGTGAACTGTATGCGCGAGAAACGGCAGTCGATGGAACGGGCCAGTGACTTGGCGAGGAGGGTCTTGCCCACGCCGGGGAAGTCCTCGACGATCACATGACCGCCGGCCAAGAGTGACACCACGCAGGCGCGGATGACCTCCTCTTTGCCCAGGATCACCGAAGCGATGCTGGAGGAGATGCGGCCGGCACGTTGCGCGACCTCCAGCATCTCCTCGTCCTGGAGCAGATCGGGTGCGCCGGGTGCCGCAGAGCCGGAAGCGGGGGCCTCGGGCAGATCGGTGGTGCTATCGGGCATGGTCGGTCTCCCATTCGGTGAGCCAGTATCGAGGGGGCTTGGATGCTATCTCGGTGAGGGCCGTGACGGTCTCCGTCACCTCGCCCGCCGTGGTCGTGTGGCCTATGCTCAGACGTACGAGGCCGTTCTCCAGAGTCCCAGCGACGCGGTGCGCTTCGGGGGCGCAGTGCAGTCCTGCCCGGACCGCAATCTGGAACTCTCTGTCGAGTATCCGGGCCACCTCCGCCGAGGCGAGGCCTTCGACGGCAAGGCTGATGATCGGGGCCAGCGGAGGACCCGAGGCCGCCCGTGCGTCCGCGATCCCGCAGGGGTCCGGACCGAAACTCGTCCAGGGCCCGAACACCTCGATGCCGTCTGTCCCCTCGATCCCTCTGAAGAGTCGCCGGGCCAGGCCGTGCTGTCGCTGCCCTGACTCGACCACTCCTTCTCGCTCGACCACCGTGATGCCGGCTCCGAGCCCGGCAATGCCGGGACTGTTGGGAGTGCCTGCCTCGAAACGGTCGGGGCAGGCCGAGGGCTGTTCCAGCGACTCTGACAGGCTTCCAGTGCCTCCCTCGTACAGGGTCGCAAGTTCGATCTCGGGCGCCACGTAGAGCACTCCCACGCCTTGGGGCCCAAGCAGCCCCTTGTGGCCTGAAGCGGCCAGCAGGCCGATGCCCATAGACTCCACGTCGATAGGGAAGCTCCCCGCGGTCTGCGCGGCGTCTACCAGCAGGGGGATACCGCGCTCGCGCAATCGTGGGCCCACCTCGGCGACCGGCAGCACCGTGCCCAGGACGTTGGAGGCGTGCGTGAGCACCACCACCCTCGTGTCGGGGCGGACCGCGGCCAGTATGTCCTCAGGATCTGTGCTGCCGTCCCTGCCGCAGGGCACTCGGGTAACTTCGACGCCCGAAGCGGCGAGCGCGGCCAAGGGACGGGCCACCGAGTTGTGCTCCAGCGACGACGTCACCACGTGGCGGGTACAGCCACGTCGGTAGCGGTTCGCCATCTCTGGGTCCAGAAGTCCTTTCAGGGCGATGTTCAGAGCGTGGGTGGCGTTCAGAGTGAAGATGACCCGGGCCTCGTCGCGGATGCCGAACAGATGGGCTACAGCGCGGCGCGTACGCAGGAGGGCGCGTGAGGCCTCCACAGAGAGTTCGTAGGCTCCGCGGCTGGGGTTGGCGCATACGTCTTGGAGGGCCTGCGCGACGGCCGCCACCACCTCTGGAGGCTTGGGACACGAGGTGGCGGCGTTATCGAGGTAGATCATGAATCGCTCCACTCGGATATGTCCCTGCATATTGTACCGTTTTGGCGGCCGGTCGACACCTCAGGGGGCGGGGTGGACGGTCGGAGGCATGGTCAGGTACCTCCGGCTACGTCGGCTCCTCGCCGGGCGCTCGTAGCCGCCCCCCGGCGCCGAACTCGTAGTGGATGCAATCCGCCTCGCACGCCTTTGCGCACTTGAGGCAGCGGATACAGTCGGGACTGTTGGGGCGCCGACGAGGGTCGATGTCCACCGGGCAGACGGCCACACAGTTGCCGCAGGACGTGCACTGTCCGGTATCGACAGAGAGACGCAAGAGACTGACCTTGTTGAACAGCCCGAGGATGGCCCCCAGGGGGCACACCGTTCGGCAGAAAGGTCTCATGCTCACGATCATCCAGGCGAAGAAGGCCACGAGCAGCGCCACCTTCCAGATGAACAGCAGGCCGACCTGGGCCCGGATGCCGGCGTTGGCGGCCACGAGCGGCAGGCCGGCCTCGAGCGTCCCCGCTGGACATATCCACTTGCAGAACCAGGTGTCGCCGTATCCATAGGCGTCAAGCACCAGGAAGGGGAGGATGAAAACAGTCAAGGCCAGAACGACGTACTTCAGATAGCCGAGCACGGGGGGGATGCGCAACTTCGGACCGGGGATCTTGTGCACCAACTCCTGGAAAAGGCCGAAGGGACAGAGCCACCCGCAGGGGAAACGCCCGACCATAGCTCCGACCACGCCCATGGAGCCCAACACATAGAGGCCGATCTGTAACTCGCCCAGACTCCAGCGACTGCGGGCGGCGGCCATCATGTGCTGCATGGAGCCGATGGGGCACGCCGCCACCGCCGCGGGGCAGGAGTAGCAGTTGAGCACCGGGACGCAGATGCCCTTCGAGCGGGCCTGCACGATGGTTCCGGAGAAGAAGGCCGGAATGTACGGGTTGAGCAGCACTGTGCTGGCGATCTGAGTCCAGCGGCGGCGGGTCAGGCGTCCCAAGAAGCGCATCATTCGATGCCGATACAACTCAGACAGATGGTGGCCGCGTTCGCAAGCACGCTCGCGAACTCGTCGAGGGCGAGGCCGGCGACGATGAGGCCCAAGAAGATGACAAACACAACGAGTGGCACATAGAGGCGGAGACGCGACGGTGGTCGCGTACTCGAGGTCCCCCTCTGTTTCCCCGGGGTAGTCATGTCCCTATCGTATCGCGCCCTCGGAAGAATCGTGACTTCGCAGCTGGAGGGGACGTGTCATCCGCCCCCAAGCCCACCAGCCCGGCGGTTCGGCACAACCGATCGTCCTCCCACTTGCCGGGGCAGATAACGCGTCCCTGGAAGAATCGTGACTTCGCAGCTGGAGGGGACGTGTTATCTGCCCCTCTCCTTGAAGTTCGCCCTGCATACGAATAGACTACGCGGACGAAAAGGCGATGACGGGAACGAGTAGGTGCTGCTCTTCCGCACAGCGAGCCGGGGACGGTGCGAGCCCGACGGGAATCAGTGTCCGAACATCATCCTCGAGCTGCCGGCCGAACGGTAGAACCGGCCGTCTGCGCAGGGCCACCAAGGCGCTGCGGGTCCCGAACCGGGTACCGCGGGTCTCCCCCGTCCCTACGCGCTCCGGTTCCGCGACCCAGGTCGCCGGAAGGGCGCGGCGATCGCCGGAAACGTCCGGCGCCGCCGACGATCCCCGGCATGCGGAACAGGCAGGCGCCCGGCGAAGGTCGCCGGCGCAAGCGCGGGGCGGGGTCTTTTGTTGTTCGGGCAGGAGGGACGCATGACAAGCGCTTATCGACCAGTGGACACGGGGCAGAGCTTTCCCGCCCTTGAGGAGCGGGTGCTGAGTTGGTGGAAGGAGCACTCGATCTTCGAGAAGAGTCTGGCTCTACGGGCCGGGAATCCCGAGTGGGTCTTCTTCGAAGGGCCGCCCACGGCAAATGGCAAGCCGGGCGTGCATCACGTACTCGCGCGGGTCTTCAAAGACGTGTATCCGCGCTACAAGACCATGCGCGGCTTCTGCGTGGGCCGCAAAGCAGGCTGGGACTGTCACGGTCTGCCGGTCGAGCTGGAGGTGGAGAAGAGGCTGGGCTTTGACCACAAAGAGCAGATCGAGGCCTACGGCGTCGCCGAGTTCAATCATCTCTGCCGCGAATCGGTGACTGCCTATGTCGACGACTGGAACCGCATGACCGAGCGCATCGGCATGTGGCTCGACCTCGACGATCCCTATATGACCATGACCGACGATTACATCGAGTCGGTGTGGTGGATCTTGGGGGAGTTCGCGAAGGAGGGCTTACTCTACGAGGGCTACAAAGTAGTACCGTACTGCCCGCGCTGCGGCACCGCTCTGTCTTCACACGAGGTGGCTTCCGGCTACCAGGTTGTGACCGATCCCTCCATATACGTGCGCTTCCCGCTTCTGGAGAAGACTGCGGCTCCCGAGAGCGTCGTTGCGGCGATTGCCGAGCCCGAGTCGGCCGCGGATGGCCGGTCTGTGAGTCTCCTGGTCTGGACCACCACGCCCTGGACACTCGTCTCCAACGTCGCGGCGGCCGTAGGCTCCGGCATCCTCTATGCCCGCGCACGCCTCGGTGAGGAACACCTCATCCTGGCCGCCGACCTGGTCGCCTCGGTCCTGGGCCCGGACGCCGTGGTCGAGGAGACGTTCCCGGGTTCCGACCTGGTGGGGCGCCACTATCAGGCCCCCTACGGGTTCGTGACTCCCGACAGGCCGGCTTGGAGGATCATCGCCGCCGACTTCGTGGCCACCGATGAGGGCACCGGCATCGTCCATATCGCCCCGGCCTTTGGTGCCGATGACATGCTCGTGGGCCAGGCGAACGACCTGCCCGTGATCATGCCTGTGGACGAAGAGGCCCGCTTCACGGCGGAGGTCACTCCCTGGGCGGGCATGTTCGTCAAGGACGCCGACGCCGGCATCATGGACGAGCTCGAGGCGCGCGGTCTGCTCTACGCGCGCCTACCTTACGAGCACAATTATCCTCACTGCTGGCGATGCGACACCCCCCTCATCTACTACGCGAAGACCTCCTGGTACGTGCGCACCACCGCGCGCAAGGATACCGTGCTGGCAGCCAACGAGGAGGTCACCTGGTATCCGGATCACCTCAAGCACGGCCGTTTCGGCAAGTGGCTGGAGAACAACATCGACTGGTCGCTCTCCCGCGACCGCTACTGGGGCACGCCGCTGCCCGTTTGGCGCTGTCCAAAGGGTCACGATACCGTGGTGGGGTCACGCTCGGAGCTGAGCCGGTTGGCGGGACGCGATCTCTCCGGTCTGGAGCTGCATAGGCCCTACGTGGACGAGGTGGTCTTTCCCTGCCCGCAGTGCGGCGAAGAGGCTCGCCGCGTCGCCGCGGTCATCGACGCCTGGTTCGATTCGGGTTCGATGCCGGTGGCGCAATGGCACTATCCCTTCGAGAACCAGCAGATGTTCGAGGATCGCTTCCCGGCGGACTTCATCTGCGAGGCCATCGATCAGACGCGGGGCTGGTTCTACAGTCTCTTGGCCATCAGCGCTCTTCTCACAGGGCACAGCTGCTACAAGAACGTCCTCTGTCTGGGCCACATCCTCGACAACGATGGTCGGAAGATGTCCAAGCGTCTCGGTAACGTGGTCGATCCGTGGACCATCCTCGACCGGCAGGGTGCCGACGCGCTGCGCTGGTATCTGTTCACCGTGAGCTCGCCCTGGCTGGCCCGCCGCTTCGGTCCCGAGAACGTCGACGAGGTCGTGCGCAAGTTCGTGCTCACCCTTTGGAACACGTACTCCTTCTACACTCTGTACGCGAATATCGATGGCTTCGATCCGGCAGCGCACGATGTGCCCGTGGCCGAACGCAGTCTCATGGACCGCTGGATCCTGGGCGATCTCCACATCCTCGTCCAGAAGGTCACGGCCGAACTCGATTCGTACGATGCCTTCGCGGCCGGGCGCGCTATCGCCGATTTCGTGGACGAGTTGTCCAACTGGTACGTGCGCCGCAGCCGGCGGCGTTTCTGGAAGAGCGAGGCCGACGCGGACAAGATAGCCGCCTACCTCACGCTGAACGAGTGTCTGGTGACGCTGTCGAAGCTGCTGGCTCCCTTCACACCCTTCCTGGCCGAGGAGCTCTATCAGAATCTGGTGGCCGAACGTGCGCCGGGGGCGCCGGAGTCGGTGCATCTAGTGGACTGGCCTATCGCCGATCAGAATCTCATCGACGAGGACCTGTCCTTCGGGATGGCCACGGCCCGTCAGGTGGTGAACCTAGGCCGGGCGGCCCGCAACTCCGCGCAGATCAAGACCCGGCAGCCGATCGAAGTGGTGGTTGTGGCTTCGGGCCCGCACCAGCGCGCCGCTGTGGAGAGCTTGGCCTCGGTGGTGGCCGACGAACTGAACGTGAAGGCCGTCGAGTACGTGGAATCAGCGAGTGAACTCGTGAGCTACGTGATCAAGCCCAATTACCGCACGCTGGGACCGAAGTTCGGCAAGAACATGCCGGCGGTCGCGGCGGCCGTGGCCGCGCTCCCGGCCGATGAGACCGGTGACCGGGTCGGTGGCGGCCGCTCCGTGATGGTCACGGTGGAGGGCAGGGAGCACGAGTTCGCGCCCGAGGACTTCGTGGTCGAGGCTCATGAACGCGAGGGCTTCCGTGTGGAGCGTGAGGGAGGGATCGCGGTGGCGATATCCACCCGCCTTTCCCCCGACCTGCTGCGCGAGGGTCTGGCCCGCGAGCTCGTGCATCATGTGCAGAACACTCGCAAGGCGGCCGACTTCCAGATCGACGACCGTATCCATCTGCGTGTGAGCGGACCGGCGGAGATCGCCGACATGTTGGCAGTGCACGGGGAATCGGTGAAGAAGGAGACTCTGGCGGTCAGCCTTGAGATCGCACCGGGTGAGTCCGGCGACGTCGCCAGATGGGCGGAGGCGCATCGCGAGGATCTGAAGGTCAACGGACTGCCGGTGGCCGTGGAGGTCGTCAAGACCTAGGCGTCGGCGAGACCCCGGATGGAAGAAAGGCCGACCCCCCAAGCGGGGGGTCGGCCTTTGCTCACCAGTCCGGTCTGGTCACAGCCCCCCGGCTGGGGTAGCTGTGGCAGACACGTTCGGCTCTGTTACCTCTCGCCCCAAGGCACGAACCATTCCATCGTGTTGCCCTGATCCGGGTAGATAACGATCCTCTTGCCACCCATCCACTGCAGTCCCAGCGGAATGACGTTGGCTATGCCGTCCGCGTCATAGACGACATCGCCCATAGTGGTTCCGGGGAAGGTGCCTCCGAAGACTTGGTCCCTGACCGCTGCCGGTTCGACCGAGCCGGCCTTTTCGATGGCTTGGACCAGGGTCTGCACGTTGGCGTAGAAGAGGCCGATGCTGACGGAGTCAAGGCCGTCGTGGTCAGCTTTGTATGCCTCGCCCAGTTCCGCCGCGCCCGGATTGGGCAGGCTTTCAGACCAGAAGGCGTCGAAGCAGACGTAGTCGGCGTCGGGCCCCAGCGCTGTCGCGTACTCGGTCGGCCAGAAGCCTTTCCAGCCCATCATGAACTTGGGCGCGAAATTCTGCTCTTTCAACTGCTTGGTGAAGGTGATCCCGTCTGCAGGCGAGACGAGGGTCACGATGGCATCAACGCCGGCCTCCTTGAACTTAAGGATGACCGACGAGAAGTCCTTGGCGCCGGGCGTGTAGGTCTGGTAGGACGCGACTTCCATCCAGGGGTAGCTCTCGGCCACCTGCTGGATGCCCGCGCCGAGGCCCTGGCCGTCGGCGTTGTCCTCAGTCAGGATTCCCCATTTGGTGGGCCGATCGGCCTCGGGCTGGAGTTCCACCATCTTGAACGGTACTTCCGCTACTTCCCAGGGAGCGAAGAAGAAGTCCGTTACCCACTTGTACTTCTGGTCGCGGGCATCGTTGGTCCATGTAACGACCGAATGGTAGTACGCCGAGTTCTTCTCGGCCGCTGAGCCGGCCGCCAGGTTGATGGGCGATACCTGGGTACTCAGGATGATCTTCAAGCCCTCGACCTTCACCAGCTTCTCGACGGCCGCCGCCGCTTCGACCGAGTCGCTCTTGTCGTCGACGTACGTGAGTTTGAGTTCCATCTTCTTGCCACCCACGTCGACGCCGCCCGCGGCGTTGATGTCGGCAACGGCCTTGTCGTAGGCCCATTTCTGTTCGGCGCCGCCCATGGCGCCGCCGCCGGTCAGAGTGATGACGGCGCCGATGTTAAGCTCGCCGTCGAAGCCGCCGGCCGCGGCCGTGGTCTCGGTAGGAGCCGCGGTGGTATCGGTGGGAGCGGCCGTGGTCTCGGTGGGAGCCGCGGTGGTATCGGTGGGAGCGGCTGTGGTGGTGGTCTCGTCGTCTCCGCCGCATGCAGAAAGGAGCGCGACCGACATGAGACCAAGGACGAGGAGCACAAGGGTCAGTAGGACTACTCTTTTGCTTTTCACTGGTTCCCCCCCAATGACGTGTTGAAGCTGGCGATAGGGTGTTCAGAACCCAAGAACATCAACTCAGGACGAGTGGCTTTCAGCACATAGACCCCCCCAACTCTTGGCTCGAGCCAGTGACGAACGAGAACGGCTTCTCTCATTCCTACTCCGCCAGAGTAATACTTGGGGCCCCCAAGTGCAACGGTACAAAGAAACTCCGCCCTCCTCGGCGGGGCCGAGGAGGGCGGAGTCCGGGTCAGTCTGCTGTTGTCGCTACTGCGCCGTGTGTCTTAGGTAGGCAAAGGGGCGCAGCACCATGTGGGTCCTTACCGCTGGTCCCAAGGCACGAAGGGTTCCCACGTGTTGCCCGCATCGGGCCAGTACACTATGCGTTCCCCGTTCTTCCACCACAGCCCGTAGGGATCCACGTCGCAGATACCGTTTTCGGCGTACTGCACGTCGCCCATGGTGGTGCCCGCGAAGCTACCGCCGAAGACGGCGTCTCTCACGGCTGCCGGATCGGTGGAGCCCGCAGCCGTGATGGCCTGGGCCATGATCTGCACTGAGGCGTAGGAGAGACCGATGCTCACGGAGTCGAGACCGTCATGGTCGGCTTTGAAGGCTTCGCCGAGCTCTTTGGAGCCGGGAGCCCCGTTGTCCTCAGACCAGAAACCGTCGTGACCCATGTAGTCCGAGTCAGGGCCGAGGGCCGTCATGAACTCGGTGGGCCAGAACCCTTTCCAACCGAAGATGAACGTCGGGGAGTAGTTCTGCTCCTTCATCTGCTTGACGAAGGTGATGCCGTCGGCGGGCGAGATGAGCACGATAACGGCGTCGATGTTGTTCTCTTTCAGCTTGAGGATGATCGAGGAGAAGTCCTTGGTGCCGGGTGTGTAGGACTCCACCAGGGCGATGTTGTAGCCCATCTCGGTGCCGATGGCCTTGGCGCCTTCGGCGAGACCTTGGCCGTCGGTGTTGTCTTCGGTGAGCATGCACCAGGCTTTGGGCTGTTCAGCCTCGGGAAGGAGGCCGGCGACACCGAAGGGGATCGACACGGCCGCGCCCGGGGTGAAGAAGATGTCGGAAACCCACTTGAAGTTCTGGGCGGCGATGTAGTCCGTCCAACTGGTGGAGATCTGGTAGTAGGCTTCGTACTTCTCAGCCACGAGGCCGGCAGCCAAGTTGATGGGCGTGATGTTGGTGCCCAGGATCAGATTGAGACCTTCGACCTTGATCAGCTTCTCAACGGCCGCTGCGCCTTCGGTGGCTTCGGTCTTGTCATCGACGAACTTGAGCTTGAGTTCCATCATCTTGCCACCGACGTCGACTCCGCCCGCGGCGTTGATGTCTTTGACGGCCTGTTCGTAGGCCCATTTCATCTCGGCGCCGGTCATGGCGTTGGCGCCCGTCTGGGAAGCGAGCGCTCCGAGGACGATCTCGCCGTCGAAGCCACCGGCCGCGGCGGTGGTGTCGGTGGGAGCGCCGTCGTGTCGGTGGGAGCGGCCGTGGTGTCAGTAGGGGCCGCCGTGGTGTCCGTAGGAGCCGCGGTGGTGGTGGTCTCGTCGTCTCCGCCGCATGCGGCCAGGAGGCCCATGGAGAGCAGGCCGACGATGAGGACCACCATGGTCAGGATCAGGATTCTCTTGCTTCTCACAATGAGTACCTCCAATAGGTAGTCGCGAAGCTGTGAATCTTATGGATGGAAGCGATTAGTAAAGCGAAGTGGGCCAGCAGACGCCCGAGTTGAGACAGACCCGATCGTAGCTTACGCCATACGTTCCCCCTCCAGAGAGCGGCAAAAGCGTGAGACGAGATGCTATCACCAAAGCCGGTCGAGAAAAAGGCTTCGCATTCTCAGAAGCGACGAGAAGGCGGGAAGTGCTTCATAGCATAGGCTGTCCTCCCTCGCTGTTCCCCCCTGTCCTTGTGGGCATGATACAGCAAAACAATCATGATGACTTTGCAAAAGGAAGCATGGCTATTTGCGGTGTCTGTTGCTGCTTGAAACAGAATCAGGGCTCTGGACAAACCTCGGGCTGCCTGATACTTTGAGCCCGGCGATCATTGTCGAGTGGGGGGACTCTCTTTGGCCGATCTCTCCGATTGGGGGACTACTTGGGTGCACCCAGCTTCCACATCCAGCGATTGGCAAACATCCGGAGGGGCGCCTGGACTTGCGCCGTTCCGGTCAAATCAAGTCACCAAGTAGGGTAGGGTCATGGCAGCTGGCGATCCTCTTCTCGTTCTCGACCAGGTCAACAAGCGGTTTGGTGGCCTCAGAGTCATCATCGACTTGGACTTCGTGGTGCACGAGGAAGAGATAGTAGGCCTCATCGGTCCCAACGGGGCCGGCAAGACGACGGCGTTCAACCTCATCACGTCTATCTACAACGTCGACAGCGGCACCATCAAATTGCGCGACAAAGACATCGTGGGCTTGGCTCCACACAAGATCTGCCACCTAGGTATATCCCGCACCTACCAGTTGGTCCGTGCCTTTCTGAAGATGTCGGTCTACGACAACGTCATGACGGCGGCTGTCTACGGCGGCAAACACGCGACAAGTCCCAAAGAGCGCACGCTGGAGTCTCTCGAGTTGGTCGAGTTGACCGGCAAGATGGATATCAAGGCCGCTCACCTGACCCTCTCCGACCGTCGGCTTCTCGAGATCGCCATGGGACTGGCATCGATGCCGTCGCTGATCCTTCTCGACGAGCCTATGGCGGGCCTGACTGCCACCGAGATCGACAACCTCTTCGCGGTGATACGGGCCACCAAAGAGGAGAGGAAGTTCTCCATCCTGTGGATAGAACACAAGGTGGATGCTGTCCTGGACTTCTGCGATCGCGTGGGCGTGCTCGACTACGGCGCCAAGATCGCTGATGCCTGCCCGGACGATGTAGCGTGCAACCCCAAAGTGATCGAGGCGTACCTTGGCGAACCAACTACTTGAAGTCAAGGAACTCAGTGTTGCGTACGGAGACGTCCGAGCCTTAGAGGACGTGTCCCTTACCGTAGAGGAAGGGACGATCGTAGCGCTGGTAGGTATCAACGGTGCCGGCAAGAGCACTCTCCTCAAGACCATCTCCGGCCTGCTTAAGCCCAGGCACGGAGAGATACTATTCGAAGGAGAGGACATCGGCCGTCTGAGCGCCAAAGACAGGGTGGACAGGGGCGTCGTTCAGGTGCCGGAAGGCCGGCGGCTGTTCCAGAACCTCACCATCAGGGAGAATCTTCGCCTCGGTGCGTATCTCCCCAAGGCCCGCGCCAATTTCAGCGAGTCGCTGGAGAGAGTCTTCGACCTATTCCCCGTGCTCAAGGAACGGCAGAACGGCAAGGCCGGGCTGCTGAGTGGTGGCGAGCAGCAGATGCTGGCCATCGGCCGGGCCGTCATGGCTCAGCCCAAGCTGGTCATGATCGATGAGGCCTCTCTCGGCCTCAGCCCCATTCTGACCAGAACGATATTTGAGCTCATCGTCGCGCTCTACCAGCAAGGCACCACCGTCCTCTTGGTGGAGCAGAACATACACATGGCTCTGAAGGTATGTAGCAAGGCCTACGTGATGAAGACCGGTCACATCATTCTGAGCGGGACCGGTGACGAACTGCTCGCCAATGAAGACGTCCGGAAGGCGTACCTCGGCCAGCGCGGGAGTCGTGTGTAATGGCAATACTTCTACAAGTCATCATCAATGGCATCCTCTTCGGTACGATGTACGGTATCGCGGCCATCGGGCTGAGCCTCATCTTCGGCACCATGAGGATCATCTTCCTCGCGCAGGGCTCCGTGATCGTGCTGTTCGCGTATCTCACCTACTGGTTGTTCGAGTACGCGGGCATGGACCCGTATCTGTCCATGCTCGTGTGTATCCCCGTCGCCTTCGCCTTCGGCATGGTTTTGTTCTATACCTTGTTCAAGGACGCGGCGGCCAACGAAGACAAGAACGTATCGCTGCTGCTGGCCGTGGGTCTCATGTACATGCTCGACAATCTCATGCTCACTGCCTGGACGGCCAACCCGCGCTTCATCTCCACCTCCTACGCCAGCTACACCATCCGCATCGGCGAGATCAACATCTCCTTCGTGCGCCTCATGGCCTTGGTCATCGCGTTGGTGGCCGCCACAGTCGTGTACTACTTCCTCAAGAAGACGCGTGTGGGGACCGCTGTGAGGGCTGCCGCCGAGGACATGCAGGCGACAACTCTGCTCGGCATCAGTTCCAGCTGGGTGATGGCGGTCGCGTTTGCCATCGGTATCGGACTGGCCGGGACGGCGGGCGTGGTCATGTCCTCCGTCTACTCCTTCGACCCCAACTACGGATTCACGTTCGCCCTCAAAGCTCTTGTGGCTCTCGCTCTCGGAGGCATCGGCAACGTATGGGGAGCGCTGACAGCCGGCTTGATGCTGGGTCTCATAGAAAGCCTGGGAGCCTATTACATCGGTGCGGGTTGGGCGGACGCCATCTCGTACGCGGTGTTCATCCTGGTGCTCATCTTCCTGCCGCAGGGCATCTTCGGTAGGAAAGGCACGGTCAAGAAGGTATGAGGCCAGACAATGATCAGAGGGAAGCGAAGGCCCCCAAAATGAACATCAAGAGCTATTTCCAGAGCATGAGCACGAAGGGGATGGTCTCGACGGTCGTGATCATCGTGGTCCTGGCGTTCTTTGCCCTGCTGCCC
Source organism: uncultured Actinomycetes bacterium (assembly GCA_963816155.1). Lineage (GTDB taxonomy): Bacteria > Actinomycetota > Thermoleophilia > RBG-16-64-13 > RBG-16-64-13 > JAXGXJ01. The sequence continues at coordinate 214,289 of CAWFJE010000009.1, forward strand.
TTGTTCTACGACGTGGACGTCTCCTACGTCGGCTACTATATCTTCATCACCTGCGTGTACCTCACGGTGGCGCAGGGCTGGAACCTGGTGGCCGGCTACACAGGACAGATCAGCCTGGGCCAGAACGCGTTCTTCGGCCTGGGGGCCTACACCATGGCCGGGCTGTGGTTGAACGGCATAGGCCTGTGGTTCTTCTTCGACGTCACCCTGATGATCGCCGCGGGCATCGTCCCGGCCCTTCTGGCCATCCTCATCGGTATCCCACTTCTCTCTCGGCTCAAAGGTGACTACTTCTCCTTCGGCACCTTGGGCATGGGGATGATCGTCAACGTGCTCTTCATCAAGGGCGGGGACCTGACCGGGGGCGCCAACGGCGTCTACCTCGACGCCTCCAGGTTCTCGAGTATGCGCATCTATTACTGGGTCGGTCTGCTCATGGCCTTTCTGGCCACGTTGGCCGTCTACCTCATCACCAACTCCAGGATCGGCCTGGCTCTGAAGGCCATCAGGGAAGACGATATCTCCGCCGCTTCGCACGGCGTCAACGTCCTGAAGTACAAGGTGATGGCCTTCGCCATCGCCGCTTCCATGGCCGGTGTCGCGGGCGCCGTGTACGGCTACTACCTGTTTCACCTGGAACCGGCCAGCGTCTTCAACATGAACTGGCTGTTCTACCCCATCCTCATGGTGGTTCTCGGAGGTACGGGCACGGTCGTCGGTCCGGTTATCGGGTCTCTGATCGTGAGCGCTCTGTTCGCGTACGGCGACATCTACTTCGGGGGCTACCACCCCATCGTCTCCGGTCTGCTCATCATCCTGGTCATGCGCTTCATGCCCTCCGGTCTCATGGGTCTCTTTGCCATGGCACCCCGGATATGGCATAAGACGCCTACCGACACCAACTCGGTGGGTGGTCAGACCGAGGCTGCCGGCTAGAGCGGGCGGAATACCTCAGAAGTCGCGCGTTTCACACGGATCAGACGGTAGGAGTCCCGCCTCGGCGGGGCTCCTACTCGCTCCAGTGGGCGCTCGATCGGCGGTCTCATCAGTCTCCGAGGGGCTCCCGAACCGCACACTGCCTATCGGCGCTACTGTGCCTCTTTCAGCTTTGAGAGGTAGTCTTCCACACGTTTCTTGTCATCTGGACTCACGGATGGAAGTGCGCTCTCCAGGGTCGCTATAGCTTCGTCGATCTTCCCCTGGCCGGCTAGAACTGAGGCCAGATTGAGATACGGCGTTACCAGAGCCTTGTCCATGGAGATAGATTTCTCGTAGTTGGCAACGGCGTCTTCTGTCTTGTTCCAGTCGCGGAGTACGTTCGCGTAGTTGTTGCGTGCGAAGGCGGTGTCATCTATCGAAAGCATCTTCTCGTAGGTAGCCGCCGCCCCTTCGTAGTCGCCCGAATTGTACTGGGCGACCGCTAGCTGCTGGAGCGTCTCAAGGTTGTCTGGATCCGCCTCCAGCGCCTGCTCGAGTTCCGGCACCATCGCCGTGTATTCCTCCGCAGTCTTGCCTCCCACGACGACGCGCTCATCTCCCTGTGTCGATGCGCTGTCACTGCCCGGGTCCACCGCGTCCACAGCTGCCGTAGCGGGGCTGGTGTCGGTGCCGGCTGAGGCCTCAGCAGTCGTCGAAGTGGCTTCATCGGAGCAAGCTCCGCCGATCCCTGCCAGAAGCACGAGTAGGAGTGGTAGCGCGAGGATGAGAGTGGCCCTTGCGAGTTTACTTGGCATCGATGTTGCTCCTTCGTATATGTGAATGATCTGCCATTTCTTCGAATCAGGGGACCAGGACGTCCAGGGCGTGGGGTTCGATCTGCACGCGGGCGGGCAGGCGACCGGCCAGCTCGCCGTCGGTCTGAAACCACACTACCTGCTCAGGGTGAAGAGGCAGTAGTTCGGCCTCCTGCGCCGTGAGGTAGAGCACGTTGGGGTTCTGGAGATGTAGACTGGTAGGCACCTCCAGCCAGAAGAGGGCCAAGCTCGAGCGGTTGGTCCCTTTGAAGATCATCAGGTCCAAGAGGCCGTCCGTGGGGTCTGCCTTGGGCGTGATCCCGAAGCGGCCCCCGTAGTAGCGGGTGTTTCCGGCCACGAAGAAGCTGGCTCGGTGTTCCTCTCCGCCCACCCTGACCAGAAACTCGAGCGGGGGTGCCGTCAGGCCGACCTTGAGGCCTGTGCCCAAGAAAGCCAGTTCGCGGAAGCGCTTCTTCACGGCGGGGTCCAGGTTGTGGATGGTGAGGGCGTCGATACCGGCGCCCATCATGAGCAGAAAACGGCGTTCGTTGACCTTGCCCACGTCCAGGGAAACGGTCTTGCCGGCGGCGATGACGTCGCAGGCCTTCTCCGTCTGGAAGGGGATGCCCAGGTCGAGGGCCAGCACGTTGACGGTGCCGGCGGGCACGATGCCGAGCAACGGCCTCACCTCGCGACCCCGGGAGCGTTCATCGGCTGCCCAGCGAGTCAGACCGTTGCTCACCTCGTTGATGGTCCCGTCCCCGCCCACCGCCACGACCAAGTCGGTCCCTCCGACGGCCTCCTCGGCGAGACGCGCCGCATCCTCCGGTTGCTGTGTTTGGCGCAACTCCACTTCCATGCCCCTGGCGGAGAGCCTGGCCTGCACCCGACCGGCTATGGTCTCGCCTCTGTCACGGCCCGCGGTGGGGTTGAAGATGACGATGGCTCTCATGCCGGTCCTCGCCCGTGCGTCTCGACGGTAGGCAGGGCCCGCACAGCGACCCGCGCCCGGGCCGGAGCGCCCGCGACCGTCGCCGCCTCGCCCGGCTCGCGCCCCGTGGGGGCGAGTACGGCGTCCCCCTGTGGCTCAAGGACGGCGAAGGTCTCATAGCCCGCTGAGCGGGCCAGAGCCACAGCGTGGGCGAAATCGCGTCCCACCTCCTCGGGTCGGTGGGCGTCGGACCCGAAGGTGATGGCTACCCCGGCCTCGCGCAGAAGGCCCAACAGGTGCGGAGAGGGATAGGCTTCGCCCACCGGCCTGTGCAATCCGGCCGTGTTGATCTCCACCAGCACCCCCGCGCGGGCTATCCGCTCGACCACGCGTTCGAGTTCTCGGTCGAGGGAACGGGTAGGTCTGTAGCCGAACTTCTTCATCAGGTCGAGGTGTCCCAGTATGCTGAACAGCCCCGATTCAGCCGCCTCTCCCACCAACTCCAGATACTCGATCCAGGCGGCATCGATGTCTCGGCCGCTGTACTCGGCGAGCCGACGCGGATCGTCGAAGCCCCATTCTCCGATGAAGTGGACGGAGCCGATGACGTAGTCGAAGGGGCGCGCAGCAAGCAACGCGGCCACCTCGTCCACCGTCCCCCGGCGGTAGTCGGCCTCCACTCCAAGGAGCACGTATCCGGGGAATGAGTCACGGAGGGCCAGAACTTCACCGACGTAGTCGTCGAGTTCGCACGTGCCCATGGCCAACTCGGGGTCGGGCGCGGGCAACAGGGGCAGGTGGTCGGCGACGCCCAGCGCGAGGAGTCCCGCCGCCCGGGCGGCCTCAACGTACTCTGACGGTCGGCCGATGGCGTGCCCGCAGCGGGCGGTGTGGGTGTGGTAGTCGGGTAGATCGTGCATGTCAAGCCTCCTCTTTCGGCCCGCGGCCGGAGCGCTCAGCACGCCGCGGTCTGGCCAACACCTCGCTGTCCAGCAGGATGGTGAAAGGACCGACGTTCTCCGACGACACCATCATGTGGGCGGCGAAGCGGCCGCTGGCCGTGGGTACACCCAGGACTCCAAGGGCCGAGCGGAACTTCTCCACCAGCTCCTCTGCGGGCGCGGGGTCGGCCGCTTCGCTGAAGGAGGGACGCCTTCCCTTCCTGCAGTCGGCATAGAGGGTGAACTGGCTGATGACGAGGGCGCTTCCCCCGCATTCCAGCACCGAGAGGTTGGTCTTGCCCTCGTCGTCGGGGAACATGCGTAGGTTGGCGGCCTTCTCCGCAAGGGCGGCGGCCACGCGCTCATCGTCTCTCCTGCCGGCCCCCACGAAGATGAGCAGTCCTTCACCAATGGCTCCCACCACCTCGCCGTCGATCTCCACCGCAGCCCGGCTCACGCGTTGCAGGAGGACGCGCATCAGAGCCTGGTCTCACAGCGCAGGTCGGTCAGACCCCAATAGCCATCCCGGGGCGGACCGGTCAGGGTGCCACGAACGAACGAGTTGAGCAGCTCATCCTCGCCCTCGAACGCCGTCTCGGCGTAGTTGCCCGTCAATCCCAGGAGTGCTCCTTCCGGAGTGCGCTCTCGCAGGACCAGGACGAGTTGCTCGCTGCTCTCGATGCGTTTCTGGAAAGCGTGGGTGAGTTCGTGACCGATCTCGCGCAGGTGCACGCTGCGCTCGTGGATGACGTCGGGATGGACCTTGTCGGCCATGGTCGACGCGGCGGTGCCGGGACGATCGCTATATGAGAACACGTGCAAGTAGGTCAGCGGACTCTCCTTCACCAGCTGACAGGTCTGGGCGAAGTGCTCCTCGGTCTCCCCAGGGAAACCCACGATGACGTCCGCGCCCAGGGCCACCATCGGCAAGCGCGACGCGATAGCGCACGCGATTCGCAGATACTCTTCCCCAGAGTAGGGCCTGCCCATGCGTCGCAGGATCTCATCGCTCCCGCTCTGCAGGGGCAGATGGAAGTGGTGGGCTACGCGGTCACCGGCCGCGCCGATGGCTTCGAGCATGGCTGCGTCCATCTCCAGAGGCTCGATAGAGCTGAGGCGGAAACGGACCCCGTCGGTCCGTTGGAGCAGAAGGCGTAGCAGCCCGGCCAGGCCGTCCGCTTCGACCGGGAGCGCGCCGGTCCCCGGCGCCGCGGCCGGCCTATCACCCTCGCCGATCCCGGTCGCCCGTCGCACGGCGTCGCGCCCCCAACTACCCAGGTTGATGCCTGTGAGCACGATCTCTTTGTAGTCCCGGGCGGCGAGAAGTCCCACCTGCTCCAGCACCCGGTCTCCCGGCATGCTCCGCGTCCGACCTCGAGCTGCCGGGATGATGCAGTAGGCGCAGTGGGAGTCGCAGCCGGTCTGGATCTTCAGGAAGGCCCGGGTGTAGCCGTAGAAGTGCGTGATGAACTCATCGCCCGGCGCGTCCGGGTCGTCCGGCTCGCGCGAATCGCCCGGATCGCGCGGATCGCGCGGCGCGCCGGTTCTTGACAGGGCGCTCAAGGCCCCGCCGCCTTCTTGCGGATGCAGGACCTCCGTCACGCACGCCGCCAAGCGCTGCTTGGCCGCGTTGCCCAGCACCAAGTCGACCCCGGGGATCGCGCCCACCGCCTGCGGAGCGACCTCCGCGTAGCAGCCCGTCACGGCGACGAGACACCCCGGGTCGAGGCGCTTGGCCAGCCGGATCTCGCGGCGGCAGGTGCGGTCGCTCTTGGCCGTGACCGTACAGGTGTTGATCACGCGGACGTCCGCGGTGTCGTCCCAAGCCACCAGGTTGTAGCCCTGGGCCAGGAACGACTGCTGCATCTGCGCGGTCTCACACTGGTTGAGCTTACAGCCGATGGTGCGGAACGCCACTCGACGCCCGGCGTTTGCATGGATATCTGGGGGACGCATGATGTGCGGGTTGCCGTCCGGTCATTCGGGTGCTCGGAAGCCACTCCAGGGGCGCCTGGATGTTAGCATATACAGCACTCGTCACCGGCTGTATCCGGGTCTCGGAAAGGGAATAGTGAGCTCTATCACCATGCTCGTGCCAGACATGCTGCGGCGCGACCGCATGGCCGGTCAGGCCGTGCGTTTCATCACCGTGGGTCTGCTCAACACCGCGGTCGATCTGGGTGTCTTCTATCTGCTCAGTCTCATCCCCGGTATGCCTCTCGCGGTGGCCAAGACCATCTCCTACATCTTCGGGATCTGTAACAGTTTTGTCTGGAACAAGTACTGGACGTTCAGCGCCGGCCAATCCAGACAGGGAGTGCGCGAGTTCGCCGTGTTCTTCGCGGTCAACCTGCCGCCGCTGGTGGTCAACGTTGTCGTCTTCACCCTGCTGGGATTGTGGATCGATTCCGGATCTCCCTGGGTGCGTCTGGGCAAGGCCTTCGCCGCCGCGGTCGTCTCGGTGGCTTGGAACTTCCTTGGCAGCCGCTACCTGGCCTTCCGTCACACTGCGCTGAAAGGGCACGAGTCGTGACCGGGGCGGTGGCGATCGGCAGTGCGCCGGCGACCGGCAGTGATCCGGTGGCCGGTGGTGCGCCGGTCACAGGTGGTAGGCCCGGGCCCCGCTTCTCCATCGTCATCCCCATCCACAACGAGGCCGAGTGCCTCGCCGATGAGGTGACGAGCCTGGTCGCTTGTCTGGATGCCCAGTCGGTGGGCTTTGAGCTGCTCTTGGCCGAGAACGGCAGCTGCGACGACACCCTGGCCATAGGGGAAGGGCTGGCGGAGGTCGACGGTCGTATCCGAGCCTTCCACGTTCCTGTGCCCGACTACGGAGCCGCCATGAAGGCGGGCATGCTCGCGGGGCGCGGACGATTCGTGGTCAACTTCGACATCGACTACTGGGACGTGGATTTCATGGTGAGTGCGGGCGAGTTGCTCGACCACAGCCGGGCCGCCATCGTGGTGGGCAGCAAGCTGATGGCCGGGGCCGAGGACAAACGTTCGCCGGCGCGGCACGCGATTTCTCTGGGCTTTACCACCATACTTAGGGTACTCTTCGACAGGCGCATGGACGATACCCATGGCATGAAGGTCCTGCGCAAGGAAGCGGTAGAGGTCTTCGCGCCTCAGACGGTCATGACGCGCGACCTCTTCGATACCGAGCTCATCATCCGCGCGCGGCGCGCGGGGGTGGAGGTCGCGGCTCTGCCGGTGACCTGCGAGGAGAAGCGCGAGGCCCGCTCACCGATAGCGGCCCGTATCCCTCGCACCATGAAGGGGCTCATGCGTCTGAGGCTGGTCCTGTGGAAGGAGAAGAATGCTGGGGCGTAACAAGGAGGACTTGGTCGAAAGCGGCAGTGTATGGGATTGGCTTCCCACGGTTCTGGCTTTCCTGGCCATCTACACCGCGCTCCTCATCTTCTACAGGCCCAACCTGCTCTTCAGCATCACCACCACAGCCGGTGGTGACACAGGCGCCCACCACTATCCCGCTCAGTACCTCATCCAGGAGTTGTTGCCCCATTTCCGTCTGACCGGCTGGGCCCCGGGCTGGTACGCCGGTATGCCCATGCTCACCTTCTACTTCCCGTTCCCCTTCCTCCTCATTGCCATCATGGATCTGTTCATGGCCTACGAGGTGGCCTTCAAGATAGGCACGGTGCTTGGAGTCTTCGCGCTGCCCGCGGCCGCGTATGCTCTGGGGCGGCTGTGGCGCATCCGCAAGCCCTTCCCCACCATGGCGGCCATCTTCGCCTTCGTGTTTCTGCTCATGGAGAGCTACTCCATCTACGGAGGCAACATCCTCAGCACCTTGGCGGGCGAGTTCGGCTACATGCTCAGCTTCGCGCTGGTGTTCCTCTTCCTGGGGACCGTGTACCGGGGGATGGAGAAGCCTCATTTCAACATGCTCTTCGTGCTCAACTGCCTCATCCTGATGGCGCTGGTGCTCTCGCACATCGTCACCACCTTCGTACTGGTGTGCATCGTCCCCGGGCTTCTGCTCGTCACGCCGCGTTGGCGGTCGTTCTTCTATCTGGCGGCGGTCGCCGCCGTGGGTTTCGCTCTCAGCGCCTTCTGGTCGTTGCCCTTCGCGGCCAACCTGGAGTGGACGGCGCACATGGCTTGGAACCAGCTGGATTCCCTGAGCGATCTTCTGCCCGTCCAGTTGCTTCCCGTCGCTACCCTCGGCCTCATCGGTATGGCCTACGCGGTGGCGAAGAAGGAGCGGAAGCTGCTGCCTATGGCGTGGATAACGTTCGTGACCTTGGTGCTCTTCTGGGTGATGCCCGACGGCCGGCTATGGAATGCGCGCATGCTGCCCTTCTTCTACATCTCTCTCCACTTCTGGGCCGCCTATGGAGCCACGTGGCTCATCCGCCCCTTCACCATGGTGATGCACGACCTGTTCCGCATGCGCGGGATCACCGCCCGGCGTATCTACCGACCGCTCGTGGCCATCGTCCTGGGCGCTGTCATCATCGTGACCAGCACCACGGCCGCAGGGTGGATCAAGTGGAACTACGAGGGCTACGAAGGCAAGGCCGGGTGGAATCAATACAACGAGATCAACGAATTCCTGGCCACTCTGGCCCCGGGCCGGGTGATGGTGGAGCACGGCGACAAGCTGGATGAATTCGGTACCCCCCGGGCCTTCGAGATCATCCCCTACTGGACCGCGCAGCCCACGATGGAGGGGACTCTGATGGAGGCCTCCTTCACGGCTCCCTTCCACTTCATCAACCAGGCGGAACTGTCCAAGCAGGCGAGTAACGCCATCCTCGGTGTGGACTACCCGGGACTCGATGTTCCGGCCGGCATCACCCACCTGCAGTTGATGAACATCCCCTACTTCCTTTGCTTCACGCCTGAGGTGGTGGAGGCGGCCTTCTCCGACCCGCGCTGTGAGCTTCTGGCCACGTTCGGTGACTACAACGTCTTTCGCATCTCGGGGACTTCAGGTTACGTGGAAGTGATGAAGAACGAGCCCGTGCGGGTGGACGTACCCGTGAGTGAGTGGCGCGACATGGCCGTCGACTGGTATCTCAACCCGGACGCCTTGGAGACACCCATCGTGCGCGATCAAGGCGAGGAGGCCCTGCAACGCTTCGCCCAGGTGACGCCCGGCCAAGCCGTTACCCCGCCCCAGGTGCCCATAAACACAGAAGCGGTGGTCACCGGAGAGCTGATGGAGAACGAGCGCTTCTCCTTCGACACCACAGCCGTCGGGGAACCTCACTGGGTCAAGATCTCGTACTTCCCCAACTGGCACGTGGAGGGGGCGGAAGGCCCGTATCTCGCGTCGCCGTCCATGATGATGGTCATACCCACCCAGAGCCACGTGACCCTCACCTACGGCCGGACGGCCGCCAACACGGTGGGACAGACTCTGGAAGTGCTGGCCTGGATCCTGCTGGTAGGCCTGTCGGTGTGGCGCTTCATCCTATGGCGCAGGCGGCGGAAGCTGGCCGTGGCCCTGGTCGGTTCCACGGGTGAGCCCGACCTCCGGTCAGACCTACGGGTTGCGGGGAGCTATGAGTCCGGCGACGATGCGGCCGCCGCGGGCGACGCGGGACTCTCCCACGGCGTCTGGGTCGACCAGTCTCTCTCCGATGAGGCGCGTGGCGAGATTGGCGCCGGCGACGACTACGGGTTGGGCGACGAGACGGCTGCTGATGAGATGGCTGCCGACGAGGTCACTGAGGAGCCGGAAGAGACCTAGATCGCCCTGATCGGGCGCTGTCGTGGGACACTCCCTCGACTGGATCGCGGCGCGCAGGAGCGGACGGTCAGGGGCGTGACGGTGCGCGGTGGCGTCCGGGGCGCGACGGCCTCAGGCGACGTAGCGGCGCGTCAGCCCTCGACGTCCTCCGGGCGCGGGATGCGCGACTCGCACGGCACCCTCGTCTGGCAGAGGCCGCAGGCGTAGCCCTTGAACCCGAAGTGGCTCTCCACATAGTCGCGCATGGGCGGCCCGAGGTGGTGGCTGCAGGGCTCCTTGTCTCTCCCCTCTTCTCGCACCGACCCCACCGGGCAGCGCGCCGCGCAGCGGGCGCAGAGGCCCCGAGTGAGGTAGAGGCAGTAATCGAAGGGGCCGGAGTAGGGACGGGGAGTAGCCGGGATGCGGGCTCGGACCACCACGGAGCCGAACCTTACTGCCTGGCCCCTCTCCGTGATCAGCCCTCCCGTGAGCCCGAAAGTGCCCAAGCCGGATACGTGGGCCACGTGGCGCTCCGACCAGGTGGAAGCCATGAAGAAGCGCTCTGAGGATTGCGTCGACCACTCGGGGAGCAACGCTGGAGCCGCAGCTTTGTACCCCACGTCGTTGAGCGCGGCGATGAGGGCGACGTGGAGGGCGTTGTTACACTCCTGTCCGAACATGCGCGCCCGGGCCCAGGTCTCGGAGGGGTAGCGTGTCTCACGGCTGTTGGACTGCTTGGCTTCGTCGCTCTGGCAGAGGGCCCAGCTGATCACGGTGAGGTCCTCGGCGGTGACGGGGGCGTCGACGCCCGCGGGGTCGCCCGCGGGGCCGCCGTTCCCTGGGGTGACGGCGCCCGGCCTGGCGCCCGCGGCGTCGTCCGAGCGCGAGACCGTGCCGGCGAGGGCGAAGGCCTCCAGCGGGGTCCAGTGAAAGGGGCCTACATGCTCCTTGAGGTCTTCGTACAGAGGGTCGGCACCGCTGGAGAAGCCCACGAGGACGTCGGCCCAGGCCTTGCCTTCCGTGCCGGGGCCGAGGTTGTTGTTCTCAGGGACGGCTAGGTAGTCTCGGATGAACCGGTCGACGAAACGGCTGAGATCTGCGCCCGAGTCCACGCTAGTCACCTGCCCCGCCGTGCAGGATCACCCAGACCGTGCGTGTTCGCGGGCCGTCGAACTCAGCCAGATAGATGCTCTGCCAGGTGCCGAGGCGAAGGCGGCCGCCCTGGACGGGTGCAGACAGGTGGGTGCCCATGAGGCTGGTCTTGATGTGCGCGTCGGAGTTGCCCTCGGCGTGCTCGTACCCGGCCTTGGCGGGCACGAGGCGGGCCAGTCCGGCCACGATGTCGCGGGCCACGGAAGGATCGGCTCCCTCGTTGATGGTCACTCCGGCTGTGGTGTGCGGGATGAAGATGTCGACCATCCCGTCGTAGCTGGGGGCGGTCTCAGAGATCGCCGCCTGCACCTGAGAGGTGATGTCCAGCAGGATCTCACGCTTGCCTGTGGATACGCGTAACTCGACCAGAGCCATGCCCGTCATCCTTTGTGGAGGGAGTTCAGACATCGTAGCAGGATGCGTCGGCTGCGAGGTCGGACACGACCATCGACGGCCGGCGAAAGGTGGAGGTAAGGGGACTCGAACCCCTGGCCTGCGCGATGCGAACGCGCCGCTCTCCCATCTGAGCTATACCCCCAGTGTGCGAGGGGTATTTATAGCACACGGGGGGAGCCGCTGGCACCTCTCCTCCAGCTGCGAATCCACGATTCTTCCGGAGAGGTGCCAGCGGCTCCCTGTATGGGTGGCTGCGAATTCACGATTCTTCCGAGAAGGGCGATAGCTGCCTCCTGTATAGGTGGCCGCAAATCCACGATTCTTCCGGAGGGTTGTAGCCGTCCCCTGCCTAGGTGAGTGCTTGATCAGGATCCTTTGTGCGGCACCTCTGACTGCGGCGGCGGCGTCTCCAGTTCCGAGGCGTCCGCAGGCGGCACGGCGGCTGGCGGAGTGCGGCGACCGCGGGCGCCGCCGCGACCGCGGGCGCCGCCGCCGCGCTCTGTGGCGCCCCCATGTACTTCTGCATGAACGGCGTGATGAGATCGATGGGGATGGGGAAGATCGTGGTGGAGTTCTTCTCCACGGCGATCTCGGTGAGGGTCTGCAGGTACCGCAGTTGGATGGCTGCGGGGTTCTGTGACAGGACCACGGCGGCCTGGGACAGTTTCTCGGAAGCCTGGAACTCGCCCTCGGCGGCGATGACCTTGGCCCGCCGCTCCCTCTCAGCCTCCGCCTGCCGGGCCATGGCGCGCTGCATGCTGGTGGGTATCTCCACGTCCTTGATCTCTACGATGCTCACCTTGATGCCCCAGGGGTCGGTCTGCTGGTCGATGATCTCCTGCAGACGCTGGTTGAGCTTGTCACGCTCGGTGAGGAGATGGTCGAGGTCGGATTGGCCGACCACGCTCCGTAGTGTCGTCTGGGCTATCTGCGAAGTGGCGGCGACATGATTCTGCACCTGGACGACCGAGCGGGAGGGATCGATCACCCGGAAGTACACGACCGCATTGACCTTGACGGGGACGTTGTCCTTGGTGATGACTTCTTGGGACGGAACGTCCATGGTGATCGTACGTAGGTCGACCCGCACCACCTTGTCGACGATGGGGATGATCAGGAAGATGCCCGGGCCCTTGGGGTTCATGAGTCGGCCGAGCCGGAAGATGACCCCTCGCTGGTATTCGGGGAACACCTTGATCGCCGAGGCCAGCACGATGATCACGAGTACGACTACGACGATGATGATGGCTATCGTGGCTGTATCCATTGCCTCTCCCTATCCCTCTTGGCCTGGTGTGTCGGCGGCCCGCCCGCCGCTGTCCGCTGCACTGGTCTCTACCGTACCGGATGTGGGCCGCTCGTGTCTTCCTACCACGAGCATGAGTCCCTCCATACTGAGTACCTCTATCTCTTCGTCTTTAAGCAGGTCTCCTTCTTCCGTTTTCGCGGACCACCGTTCTCCCTCCACCAACACCTGGCCCTCGGGGGTGAGAGGGGTGACCACGATGCCTGTGCTGCCCAGCAACAACTCGACGCCGGTGGCGACCGGTCGGCGCCTGGCCCGGGTGATGGCGCCGATCACCAGCACGAAGAATGCAAACATGATCACGGCTACGATGATGAGCACCGGCCAACTCACCTGCAGGTAGTCAGCGGAGGAGTCGAACAGGAACAGGCCTCCGAGGATCAAGGCGACTGCCGCCCCGATCCCCAATATACCGTGGCTGGAGACGAACAGTTCGGCTATGAACAGGACCATGGCCAGGATTATGAGCGCGATCCCCACGAAGTTGACCGGCAGCACGTGGAAGGAATAGAAGGCGAGGAGGAGGGAGATCACACCGATGATCCCGCCCGCTCCTATCCCGGGGGAGCTGATCTCGAGGACGATCCCCAGGATTCCCAAGGTCATCAGGACGTAGGCGATGTTGGGGTTGGCGAGGAGATGCAGGAAGCCCTGCGCCCAGCCCATGTCCACCTCATGGACGGGGACCCCCGCGGTCTGCAGGGTGAGGTCTTTCGGCACGGTCGTGTAGCCGTCGATGGCCTCCAGGAGGGCGGGCACGTCGGCGGCCACGAACTCGATGACCCCCTGCTCCAGGGCCTCATCCGCGGTGAGCGAGACCGCCTCGCGCACGGCCCGTTCGGCCCACTCGGCGTTGCGGCCGTGGGTGGTCGCCAGTCCGCGGATGTAGGCGGCGGCATCGTTGGTGACCTTGGCCTGCATGACGTCGTCCATCTCCTCACCCATGGAAACGGGCGTGGCGGCGCCCAGATTGGTCTGCGGAGCCATGGCGGCCACGTCGGAGCCCATGAGGATGTACAGGCCCGCCGAGGCAGCTCGTGCTCCCTGGGGAGAGACGTAGAAGACGATGGCGATGGGCGCGTCGAGCTGGGCTTGGATGATCTCGCGCATGGAGGTGTCCAGGCCGCCGGGTGTGTCGATCTCCACCACCAGGGCTCCGGCTCGGGCGGCGGTGGCTTGCTCCATGATGTCGACGAGGAAACCGGCCATGGCGGGATCCACGATGCCCTCCACCTGGGTGGTCCAGATATCACCCGGGGCGGGTTCGTCGGCCGATCCGGCTCCGCACCCGGGCAGCGCCGGCAGCAGCATGGCGACCAGGATCAGGGCGACGGCGAAGGCAAGCGCACGACCACGCGGACGGTGGGCCCTCCCAGCCGGCCGCGATGCCTGCGGCCATGCCTGCGGCCGAGGCGGTCTCACGCCGGCCTCCGTGAGCTCCAAGCGGCGGGGCTGGGAGTCGGCTCCTGGTGCAGGAGGCGTCTGAGCGCGGTCTCCAGAGGCGCCAGCACGGACAGGAGAGCCCGCAGGTCTGCCCGCATCAGGAAGACATCCCCGCAGTTGCGCAGCTCCTCGAAGCCGTTGTCCCGTAGGAAGGCATAGGAGAAGAACTCGCAGCGCTCCTCGGGCGGCGTGCCGTCATCGGCGGCGGCCAGCGCGTAGACCTCGCGCAGGCGCTGCTGCTTGAGTTGCTTGAGGGCAGCGTGCAGCAGGCGGCTGGCGGCCCGCCGGTCGTCGAGGTCGTCGCCGTGGAGACAGAAGAGGATGACCGCCTCAGAGGGCAGGTGCGTGAAGAGAAGGTCGCGCATCCGAGGCAGATCGGCTGCGGGGGCGTAGTGGATGACCCAGGCAGAGGGGGTCGCTGAGTGCCCGTTCGGCGACACGATCAGTCCGGGACAACCCCACGTATCCTCGAGAGAAGAGGTCCAGCGTCGGCGGACGGCGGCCGCGGTCGTGGGAGAGACCCGGGCGATCCCGGCCGTCTGCCACCACGCGCAGCAGCGGCAGGGACCGGGCAGGCGGTCCTGTGCGGAAGCACACAAAGGCAGGTACTCGGGCATCGTCAGCCCTCCCGCGGCGCGGCGACCTCCATCGGTCCGGCGATCTCGTCCACAAAGAGCGTGACCGTTCCCAGGTCGGTGCTGAGAAGAGCCGTCACCCGCTCGCGGACGGCTTCCTCCACCTCTCCGGCAAGCTCGGGGATAACCGTGCCCCAAGCCACCCTCACGTGGATCTCGATATCCATGGGGTCGGGCTCGTTGTCGCGGATGATCACGCCTCCTGAATGTACCTCGCGCATCCGGGAGGAAAAACCCTTCCACGGCGAGGCGTGAAGCTCGACGATGCCCGGGACCGAGCGGGCTGCGTCGGCAACGTAGGTGGCGATCACCTCAGGAGCGAGTTGCGGTCTGCTCTCATCGCTGGACTGCATCATCCTTGACCCCCGGTTCGGAGTCTGACTGAGTGGAACCTCATCCTCCCGCGGGGTCGCGTCGCGGGCAGGCTTGCGTCCTAGTTTATACCAATCGCCACAGGGTCGCCTCCGGCCGGGTGAACAGTCGCATGGGCAGGAAGCTGGTCCCGATGCCGCGGGAGATCACGAGCATGCCACATCCCCAGGCGTGGAGGCCTGCCAGGCGGGGGTCCTGCTCGGCGTTCAGGGGGGCGAGGCCTTGGGGGCCGGGGACGCGTATCTGGCCTCCATGGGTATGTCCGGCGAAGGCGAGCGGGAAGAGTCCGGCGAGGGGCGACGACGGCACCGGCGGTTCGTGGACGAGCAGGATGGGGAAGGCCCCCGGCGGGATGATCGGCGCTCGCGGCGCCCCGGGCTGAGCGGCGGCGCCCTGGACCGGGACGCCGGCCGCTGGGGCGTGCCACCGCGTCCTGCGTGTTGTTGCCTGCGCCGCTCGAGACGCTCCCGCTTCCACGAGACCGAAGCCGGCACTCAGATAGTCGGCGCCGCACAGCACAAGGGGTGTATGGTCACCGGCGCCGGCTGGTTCGAGGCCGTCGTGGGCGGGATGTGGCGGGACGTATAGCGATACACAGCGGTCCTGCAGAAGGGTGATACCGAAGGTGGCCCATAGGTCTTCGGTGTGCCGCGTATGGGCGAGAGGGCCCTTGCCCAGCCCATACTCGTGATTGCCGGTGACGGCAAAGGTCCCCAGACGGGGCCGCAGGTCGGCTATCAGTTCGAGACAGCGGAGGCTACGGTCGCGCTCGCCCAGAATGTCGCCGGTGAGAAAGACCAGGTCGGGAGTGAGGGGACCGGCCCAGTCGACCACCTTCCTCAAGGCCCGCTCGTTAGTGGGAAACAGGCCGGCGTGCACGTCGGACAGGTGGAGGATGGTGAGCCCCGCCCAAGCGGGGGGTAGTTCGGGGACATGCAGGTCTTCCTGCCGGCAGAGAACCCACTGGGCTTCGAAGACCATGTACGCAGCCGCGGCCGCCACGGCGGCCGCGGCGCCTCCCGCGAGGAGGGTCGCGCATCTTCGCGCCGGCCGCCACGGCGGCCGCTGCTGGGTGGGTCGCGCCGACCGCGCAGCTGCCTGCGGCGGCCCGTGGGGCTGCACTGACCGCGCAGCTGCCCGTCGGGACCGCGCCGCCGCCCGCGTCGGCGGCGCACTCTCGGTGCCCCGCAGCTTCTGTTTGTTCGGATGATCTGCCATCGTTCCCCGGTCTGGTGCACTGTCGGTCATCGTCTCATGCCCATGCATGATTATGGTATCTCCCCCTTCGGTATCATGAGGGCAGGGGCGCGGGGCCATAGGCTTCTCGACCGGAGCATCCCCTACCGCCACGTCAGGTCATCCATACTCGGCCGCCGTACGCCGATCAGAAAGGTCCGACATGAACAACGAGGCTGCGCTGAGCATGAACACTGTGGAGGGGCGGTGGCTCGTCTGCGCCGCGCACATGGCCCAAGCGGGAAAGAGAGAGGCACAGCCTCTGTATGGCACCGCCGCGGGTCGGGAAGTCTTGGGCCAGGGCGCCGGCGGAGACAGGACCCTGGAGATCGACCGGGCCTGCGAGACCGCCATGCACGAGGTGCTTGCGGCCGAGGCTCCCGTTCCCTATCGGCTGGTATCGGAGGAGTCGGGCATGAGCGGTGCGGCCGATGCGCTATGGAGGGTGGTGGTGGACCCCGTCGACGGCAGTCTCAACGCCAAGCGCGGCCTCGAGCCCTTCTGCGCCTCCATCGCCGTGGCCGATGGCTCTAGCATCCGGGACGTCAAGGTGGCCTATATCGAGGACTACATGCGCCCACACGCGTTCGCGGCCGTCAAGGGAATGGGTCTGGTGGACCTGATTGCTTCACAGTCTGCGGCGGGCGCCCCTCCTCGAGATGTCCGCGGTCCGGGTCGACCCCGACTTATCGCGCTTCAGCCCGGATCTCGTGGAGGTGGTGTTGCTCGAAGCCGGGCGTCCCGACAGACATCACTTTCGCTACCAGGATCTGAGCGTGATGGGGGCTGTGGGTAGGAGCCAGGACATGCGCATCCGCCAGATCGGCTCGCTCGCCCTCTCCCTCTGCTACCTGGCCGTGGGCATAGCTGACATCCTCGTGGCTGCGGTGCGGTCTCGCTCGGTGGATATCGCCGCGGGTCTTCTCATACTCGAAGAAGCGGGTGGAGGCGCGGCCACCTTCGAGGGTGAGGACATCTTCCTCCAGCCGCTCGATCTCGACAAACGTTGTGCCTTTGTGGCTTGGCGTCCCGGATTGGATGCGCAAGAGGTGCTGCGCCACGCGCGACACCTGGGCTCCACACTCTTCGGTTCGTAAGAGGCGTTGCCCGGGCCTGACGCCGGGCGCCGCCGCCGTCGCTCAGCGGCCGAGGATCCTGTCCGCCGCCTGCAGCGCGTACATCTGGATCTCCAGGTCTCGGTCCTCCAAGCACTCTCGGAGAACGTCGAGTGAGGCCGGGGTGCTCACGTTCTCGAGCGTATCGATGACGGCCCGCTTCAGTTCAGGGTCGTCGGTGCGCTTGAGGACCCCCGACAACTCCGCGGGCTCCAGGAAGGCCACCATCTCGGCGCGTTCCTTGGGGGGCAGGGCCATGACATCTTCGGCGGTCTTGACGATGCCGCCCGGTGCGGCCTTCGGCCGCGGCTTGGTCTCCAGGGTGTCGTCGAGCGGGTCATGTTGGTCGGTCCTCGCTCCGGCGACGGATCCTGCGTAGGCGGGAAGAGGTCCTGTCGCAGCAGCGTCCTGCACGGGCCTGATAGACCAAGACGAGGGGGCAGCCGCGCTGCTCTCAGTCTGGGTGGAAGGAGTCAGCGCGCTCGTTTCCCCGCCCGCGGGGACCGCCGCACCGGCCGTGGGTTTCGGGTCGCCTCTTGTCAGCGCTGTCGCGGCGGCAAGAGCAGCGGCCGAAGCGCCGGCGGTGGCTGCGGCGGTGGGCATGGATGCACCGAAGGGTGGTGGCTGGACGTAGGCGGCTCTGGACTCAAGAGCCTGCACCTTCGGCGCATCGGTCTCGAGCTGCGAAGCGTAGTAGGTCAATTGACCCAGTCGGGCGCGGGCGTCCGGGTCGTCCTTGAGGTCCTTCGGTAGTTCCAGGGCCTGGATGGCCACCTTGAGCTTCTCGGGGCGGAAGACGCTCAGTCTCTTCACGTCCTCGGCGGCGAGTTCGCCCCAGCCGTGGAGGAGGCCTACCAGAACTGGTGCGATCGGGTCTGAGGCCAAGGGGTTGTGGGGCTGGGGAGGCAGGGCAGGCCACGGTTCCAGCGGGTCGCCGTTGGACTTGGCCGTAGGTCCTTGCTGCGCTACCGGCTGCGCTGCGTCATCCGCGCTCGCTGGTGCTGGGGCAGCTTCCATGACTGGGGTGGCCGACGAGTCGGCGGCCTCATCAGCTGCGTCCGCGTCGACGGCTTCATCAGTGACGGCGTCGGTTTGGGCGGCCTCATCAGCTGCGTCCGCGTCGACGGCTTCATCAGCGGCGGTGTCGGTTTCGACGGCCGTCATCAGCTGCGCGGGCATCGGCCTCGATGGCGGCATCAGCTGCCACGGCAGCCATCTCGCTGCTCGGTTGGGGGGCCTCGTGAGAGGCCTCATCGAAGTACGCAAGTGCTGGTTCGCTCTCGGCCGGCGTCGGTTCACTCGTCAACGGTCTCGTCTGGGCGGTGGACTCGGCGGCTCGGCGGCTCCGGCTCACAGAGAGAGCGATGAGGAGGGCCGCCAACAAGACCACTACGATGATAATCGGTAGCAGGTACGGGCTCCCGAACAACTCTGGCATGGCGCTTACCCTTCCGGAATCTCCTGGGGTACACACCTATATACTAACGACTCTTGGGGGTTAGGGTGAGAGGAATCTTGGTGGCCGAACGAAATGAGTAAGTAGAACAGACGATGATCGACACTCACTCACACCTACTTCCGGGCTTGGACCACGGCTGTCCGGACCTGCAGACCAGCGTGAACATGGCGCGCGAAGCCTGGGAGGCGGGCACGACCACTATCGTGTGCACTCCCCATCTCTACGAATGGGACCCCTCGCTTATCGACCGGGCGGGGGAGACGCGCGCCGAGGTGGAAGCCGCCCTGCGCGAAGAGGGGATCGGCCTGCGCCTGCTCCTTGGCTTCGAGGTCGACGCGGCCGTGATCGCCGAGGCGGACGACGCGATGGTCGCCCGTTTGGCCATCGGTGGGACCGGAACGCTTTCGGATCCTCCGTCACTGGGGGGCGTGGGGTCGACTCCCGGATGGAAAGGGGCCATCCTGGTCGAGACGCCTTTCACCGGCTGGCCGCCGTTCCTGCAGCCTACGCTCTTCCGCTTGAAGATGGCTGGTTACACCCCCATACTGGCCCACCCGGAACGCAACGATCGTCTGCGGAGCTCTCCCCAGTTGCTCGGCGAGTGTCTGCGGGCGGGCGCGGTGGCGCAAGGGACCGCCGGTAGTCTGGCCGGACCCTTCCGCAAGGGGAGCATGCGCATGTTCATGGACCTGTTGGCCCGCGGCGCACTGTCTCTGCTGGCCTCCGACGGGCACTCCTTCGTCTCCTACACTTGGACCCTGCTCCCCCTGCTGGAGGAATTGCGCAAGCGCGTGCCGGAGGAGTACCTGCAGATGATGGTATCGGTGAATCCGGAACGGGTACTGACGGGCCGACCACCAGTGCCCTTCATGCCCCAGCCCCGACAAGGCGAAAGGTCGTGGTGGCGGAGGTAGACCGCGCACTCGAGCCGGGTACGCACC
Organism: uncultured Actinomycetes bacterium; assembly: GCA_963816155.1. Lineage (GTDB taxonomy): Bacteria > Actinomycetota > Thermoleophilia > RBG-16-64-13 > RBG-16-64-13 > JAXGXJ01. Next base: position 233,650 of record CAWFJE010000009.1, read on the forward strand.
CGGCCTCGCCGCCGCCGTACAGTCCGCCCATCCGCGCCGCACCTTCCACGGTTCCTGTGTCGCCCCGCATTCGCCTTTCGATGCCGTCCGTCAATTGGCCCCTGGCGGGTCGTCCGTGGAGCGCCCGTACCGGTCTTCGAGGCGCACGATGTCGTCCTCGCCCAGGTAGTCTCCCAACTGGACTTCGATGATCTCGAGCACGTCGGGTCCGGGATTGGCGAGACGGTGGGGAACGTCGACGGGGATATAGGTGGACTCGTCCTCACGCAGGCGGAAGGTCCCATCCCCGCAGGTGACGTCGGCCACTCCCTGGACCACCACCCAGTGTTCGGCACGATGGTGGTGGAGCTGGAGACTGAGGGCGGCTCCAGGACTCACCAGGAGGCGCTTGACCTGGAAGCGCTCGCCCGTGTGGAGGGATTCGAATTGCCCCCAGGGCCGGTATTGGCGGCGGTGGCAGAGGGTGAGTTGCGGGTGTGCGACCCCTACCCGGGCTACCAACTCTTTGAGGTCGGCCGTCTTGTCCTTCCGCGCGACGAGGAGCGCGTCGGGGGTGTCGACGACCACCAGATCGTCCACTCCGAGAACGGCTACCAGGCGCGAACCGGCGCGGATGAGGCTGCCTCGGGTGTCCTCGAGGATGACCTCGCCCTGCACGGCGTTGCCGTCGGCGTCGTGGGGGGAGACGGCGCAGAGGGCGCCCCAGCCACCTACGTCCGACCAGCCGCAGGCCAGGGGGATGACCACGGCCGTAGGCGCGAGACCGGACGTGGCACCCGTCCCGCCGGGTGCTGTGTCGTCGACCGCCGCGCCCGCGCCGGACGCGAGCTTCTCCATGACGGCGTAGTCGACGGAATCGGAGGGGCAGGCGGTGAAAGCGGCCTGGTCGAGGTGGAGGAACCAACTCTCGGCCTTGGAAGCGGCGAGGGCGGCGACGCAGGCCGCTCCGATGTCGGGACGGTAGCGGTCGAGGGCCGCCAGCCACACCGAACGCTTCATCATGAAGATTCCGCCGTTCCAGAGATAGTCGCCCTCCGCCAGGTAGCGCTCGGCGGTGGCCCGGTCGGGCTTCTCGGTGAAGCCGGCCAAGGCGTGCGCCGTCGCCGCTCCCGGCGCCGGCGCCCCTATTCGGATGTAGCCATAGCCGGTCTCCGGTCCGTCGGGGGCGATGCCGAAGGTTACGAGGGCTCCCGCTTCGGCCTGGGTGAGCCCCTCGGCCACGGCGGCGTGGAAGGCGGCGGTGTCGACGATGAGGTGGTCGGAGGCCATGACCAGCAGGACGGGGTCGCCGTCGTCCGCGTCGCCGCCGCCAGGCGTGTCCAGCAGCGCGGCCACGGTCAGAGCCGGTGCCGTGTTGCGTCCCACAGGTTCCAGGACCACGCGCGGGGCCACAATCCCGACCTCCCGCAACTGGTCGACGACTATGAAGCGGTATTCCTCGCCGGTGACCACGATGGGGTCGGCGATCACCGGAGCGGCGGTGAAATCCTGCAGGCGCAGAGCGGTCTCCTGCAGCAGCGAGCGGGGACCGGTGAGGGCCAGTAGCTGTTTGGGGTGAGCCTGGCGCGAAGCAGGCCACAAACGCGTGCCGGAACCACCGGCCAGGATGACGGGCTGGATGATCACGTGGGCGACACCGGCGTCCATGTCGAAGCTCCTCTCAACGCTTTCACCAGCGCCGCCTACTGGGTGGCTGAGACCAGGGTGCCGGTCACGACGAAAGCATCCACGTTGATATCGGTGCCGTCTGCGGCCGGGTTATTCTGTCCCGTCCGTGCGATGGTCACCGTGTGCAGGCCGGGCGAGAGAGTGCCCGATCCCCATACTTTTTGCTGCCAATCGGTAGTGGCGCTGTAGAGATCGACGGTGCCCAGCATCCGTTCGTCCATGGTGATCTCGGCCGTGCCGTACGATGAGCCCCTCGTGGCGATCCAGGCCAGGTGTGTGCCGTCGAAAGTGATCGTCACGACGGCCTCGCCGGACTCGGCGAAGAGGATGCCGCCCCCGGAGGGGCGTCGGCGAAGCGGGCCCGAGAGTTCCGGCCGGAGGAGGAGACGAGGATGTTCTCCGGCGCGATGTCGCCGTAGACGACCTCTTGCCAATGTGTGAGCTCGAGCGCCCTCAGGAGTTGCCCCAGCAGATCCAGGGAGGTCCGACTATCGATGGAGCCTTGGCTCATGAGTTGACGTAGCGTCTCGGGCACGTATACCTCCTGGGCGATGTTGCTCCAGAGTACCGGGTAGTCGGGGATTGGACTAGACCCGAACCATGTTTTGATGCCGGGTCGGCTGGACCCGGCATGTGGACTGGGGGGGCAGCGTCGCGGGGGTTACCGTTGGAAGATCAGCGGGAGACGAGCCGGCCCCTCCGATCCGGCACTCAGGGCCTCGCGAGGCCGGGGGCCTGTGGCCTTGTGGGACAGGTATACTCTGCCAAATGGACCCGAACGACGCGAAGACGCCCGACACGACCGCTCAGCCCGTTGGCGACGGCGCGCCTGAAGCGGCCGCCAAGTCGCCCGCCGAGGCTACGCCGACCGACGCCGACCAAGCGCCTTCCGGCGCCGAGACGACCAGGGACCAGGGCGCCTCCGCCCAACCCAAGCGTCGCCGCTCCTGGAAGCGCTGGGTGGCCAACCTCATGATCGTCGCCGGCCTCCTGCTGCTCGCCTATCCTGTGGGCACCTGGGGATACACCTGGTTCGAGCAGCGGCAACTGCGCGAGCAGCTGGGGCGCGACAACCCGGGCATGGCAGCCGCCTTGGCGGAACGACGGTCATCCGAGGACTTCATCTCTGCGGAGCCGCCCACCGTCACCACCGAAGTGAACGCCGCCGATGCCGCCATGCAAGCCATCACTGCGGCGGAAGAAGCAGGCAGGCTGGAGGCAGAACGGCAGCGCCTTGCCAAGGTGGCGGAGTTCAGAGCAGCCGCGACCGCATACGAGGAGCGGGTGGGCGGCAAGACAGGCACGCCCATAGGCCAGATCATCATCCCCAGCATCGGGGTGGACGTCATCATGCTGGAGGGGACCGGTACCGGAGATCTGCGCGAGGGCCCGGGCCATTGGCCAGAGACGCCCTTCCCCGGCCAGGGAGGCAACTTCGTGGTCTCGGGACACCGCACCACCTACGGTGCCCCCTTCCGCAAGCTGGACAAGCTCAAGGAGGGAGACCTCATCGAGCTGGTGTTCCCCTACGGGGTGGCCCGCTACGCCGTCAGCCGGGTGATCATCGTCTATCCCAACGAGGTCGATTCCGTAGCCCAGTTGGGCCGGGAGCAGGTGTCGCTGGCCGCCTGCCACCCTATCTACAGCGCCAAGCAGCGCATCGTCGCCCAAGGCGAGCTCATCTCCTTCTCGGTCAACGAAACGGGGGACTGAACGGCGAGTACGAAGCGGCGAACTGAGCCGGCACCGCGCCTGGGCGTGTAGCCCCGTCAGTCGAGCTGACCGTGTACACGGCGACAGTGTACACTGGAGCCAGCACCAACCCCGAGGGAGCCGAACCGATGCTCAAGAACATCACCCTGAGTGCGGAGGAAACACTGATTGCCCGAGCCCGCGAGCAGGCCGAGCAGCGTGGCACCACCCTCAACGCCGAGTTCCGTCTGTGGCTGGCCGCCTTCGCGGAGCAGGAGCGGACCGCACACGGCTACAACGAACTCATGGGACGCCTTGATTACGCGCGTCCCGGCCGCCGTTTCAGCCGCGAGGAGCTCAATGCCCGTTGATGCGGGGCGATCGGCGGCCGTCAACCCGAGCCTGCCCACGCCCGCCGATGTCGGACGGGCCGCCTCTGCCGATCCGCGGCGCTTCTTCCTGGACACCAACATCATTGTCTATACCTTCGATCCCCAGCCCTCCGCGGAGAGGGCACGTGCCCGGGAGTTGGTGGAGATGGCACTCACGACGCATCTGGGAATGATCAGCCATCAGGTGGTGCAGGAGTTTCTGAATGTGGCCACGCGGAAGTTCGCGGTGCCTCTGTCGGCAGCCGACTGTGGTGTCTACTTCGAGCAGGTGCTTGCTCCCCTGTGGCACGTCTTTCCCAGCGAGGATCTCTACCTACGGGCGCTTGAGATCCAGGACGACTCTGGATACGGCTTCTACGACAGCCTCATCGTGGCGGCGGCGCTGGCCGCCGGTTGCCGCACCCTCTACTCGCAGGATCTGCAGCACGGCCGCGCCTTCGGGCCGCTGGTGATCATGGACCCGTTTCAGACCGTGTGACTGTCCGGCCGGGTCCGATGGGTATGCTATCGTCGTAGCATGGCCGGTCGCCGCCGGGCGCCGGTCAAACCACGCCGGAATGGAGCACGGCCATGAGCGTCGATCTCTTCGTCGACTACCTGAGCGAGGTCAGCCGCCAGATCGACGTCCGCCTGCACGAATATCTTGCGGGAGCACCCGAAGACAGTGATCTGCACCGCTATCTCTACGGCATCCTGGACGAGTTCGTGGGCAGGGGGGGCAAGCGCGTCCGGCCTGCGATGACCATGCTGGCCTGCGAAGCTGTGGGTGGGGACCCGCGTCTGGCCCTCTCCGGGGGCTGCGCCATCGAGTTCTTTCACGCGGCCGCGCTCATCCACGACGACATCATGGACGACAGCGTCATCCGCCGCGATCAGAAGTGCGCCCACATTCTCCACGGCGAGCCCTTGGCCATCAACGCCGGCGACTACGCATTGGGGCTGGTGTGCACCATCGTGGTGCGCGATCCGTTGCTGGACGACGCCACCAAGCTGCAGGTGCTCGACGTGATCGGGGAGATGAGCGCCCGCACCGTGGAAGGTCAGGCGCTGGACGTGGGCTGGGTGCGCGACGACGTCTACGACCTCACCCCGGATGACTATCTGGCTATGGCTTTGGGCAAGACAGGATACTACAGCGGCATCGCTCCGCTGACCGTGGGGGCCATCGTGGGCCGGGCCTCGGAGGCTCAGAAGGAGGCTCTGGCAGCCTTCGGCAAGGACTCCTCCATCGCCTTCCAGATCCAGGACGACCTCCTCAACATCCTGGGCAACGAGCACACCATGGGCAAAGACTATCTGAGCGACGTCATCGAGAGCAAGCGTACGCTGATGATCATCCACTGCCTTGCCTCGGCGACCCTGGGCGATCGCGAGTATCTCGTGTCGCTGCTGCGCAAGGGGCGGCAGAAGAGCCTGGAGGAGGCGGCGGAGGTGGTCGCCTTGCTGGAGCGCTACGGCTCGATGGAATACGCGCGTTCTCTGGCCCGCGGTCTCATTCTGGAGGCGCGTGAGCATCTGCAGGTGTTGCCCGAGTCGCGGTCACGGGACGTGCTCGAGTCGATGGCCGACTTCTTCCTGGAACGCGAGCGCTAGCGCCGTCGGCGCGGGCACGAGATGTAGACCACCGAGCGAGAGGCACGGAGCGATTGAGGTCTCCCATGGACGAAGCCACAAGACAAGCGTTGCGGGCCCTGCCCGCGGTGGAAGAGGTGTTGCAGCACCCCGCGGGCGGCCCTCTTCTGGAAAGCTACCCGCGGTCCCAGGTGGTGGAGGCTGTGCGTGCGGCCCTGCGGGAGGTTCGTGAGACACTGATGGCCTGCGAAGCGGGCAACACGGCGGCCGACGCGGCGCCGCCTTCGGCCGAGACCATCCTCGGCGCGGCAGCCCGCATCCTGGGCTCGTGGAGCAGCCCGGGCCTGCGCCGGGTCCTCAACCTCAGCGGAGTGGTGGTGCACACCAACCTGGGCCGCTCCCGTCTGGCCGACAGCGCCGCCGACAGGGTGGCCGAGGTAGCCCGCTCCTACAGCAACCTGGAGTACGACCTGGAACGCGGCGACCGCGGTCAGCGCGAGACGCACGTGGAGGCCCTGCTCACGCGGCTCACCGGGGCCGAGGACGCCTTCGTCGTCAACAACAACGCCGGTGCCGTGCTCCTGCTCCTCATGGCGCTCGCCGCCGGGCGCGAGGTCTTGGTGTCGCGGGGTCAACTGGTGGAGATCGGCGGCTCTTTCCGCATGCCCGACATCATGCGCGCGGGCGGCGTGCGCCTGGTGGAAGTGGGTACCACCAATCGTACCCGGCCGGCCGACTACGAGGCCGCCATCACGCCCGACACGGCCCTGCTGCTGCGGGTGCACACCTCCAACTACCGCATCCTGGGCTTCACCGAGGAGACGGAACTGGTCGACCTGGTGGAGATCGGCGGCGCCGCGGTCTGCTCGTGGCCGACGACCTGGGGAGCGGTGCTCTGCTCGAACTGGACGCCTTTCCGGGGAGAACCCACGGTGGCCGCATCGCTGCGCGCGGGGGTGGACCTGGTCTGCTTCAGCGGTGACAAGTTGCTGGGCGGTCCGCAGGCGGGCATCCTCGTCGGCCGGGCGGAAGTGATCCAGAAGCTGCGCAAGCATCCGGTGGCGCGGGCCCTCCGACTGGACAAGATGACCCTGGCCGCGTTGGAGGCCACGTTGCTCCTCTATCAGGACCCGGAACGGGCGGTGCGCGAGATCCCCACACTTCAGCACATGAGCCGCGGCCCGGCGGAGACGGCCGCGCTGGCCGGGGCGCTGCAGGCGGCCATCGAGGCGCGGTGCCCGGACGGCTTCATCGCGGAGGTGGAGGAGTCGACCGGCAGGGCCGGGGGTGGGTCGATGCCGCTGGTGGAACTGCCCTCGCACGCCGTGCGCCTGCGGTTGCCCGAACTGCCCGTGGTGAGTGATGCCCCCGGCGGTTCCGCGCGGCCGGTGGACGGGGCGGGGAAGCCGGGCGGCCAAGGCGGCGCGGAAGGACCGGGAGGTCGCAGGACGGCCACGGGAGGCGTCACCGCGCTGGAGGCGGAGTTGCGCCGGGCCCCCGTGCCTGTCGTGGCTCGGGTGTCGCAGGACAGCCTGCATCTCGACGTGCTCGCGCTCGCGGCGGAGGAGATCGACACTGTGGCCGAGAGCGTGGCCTGGGCGGCGGCGCGGCTCGCCCATGTCTAGCCGGGACGCGTCAGCGGCCGGAGCGGCCGGCGAGGAAGAGACCGGCCGGGCCGTCGACTCCGCCGGTTCTGCCGACACCGCCCACACCGCCGGTCCCGGCGAGGCGACTCGTCCCCTGACTCTGGGCACCGCCGGACACATCGACCACGGCAAGACCACCCTCATCAAGGCCCTCACGGGTCGCGACACCGACCGGCTCAAGGAGGAGAAGGAGCGGGGCATCAGCATCGAGCTCGGCTTCGCGGAGCTCGCTCTCCCCAGCGGACGTCGTCTGAGCGTGGTGGACGTGCCTGGTCACGAGCGCTTCGTCAAGACCATGGTGGCCGGCGCCACCGGTATCGACCTCTTTCTCCTCGTGGTCGCCGCCGACGACGGCGTCATGCCCCAGACCAGGGAACACCTGCGGGTCATTGAGCTGCTGGACATCCCCGCGGGGCTGGTGGCCCTCACCAAGACGGATATGGTCGACCCCGAGCTGGCCGAACTGGCCAAGGCCGACGTGGAGGAGTTCCTCCTCAGCACCCGCTACCAGCACGCGCCCATCGTGATGGTGAGCGGCGTGACCGGGGAGGGGCTGCCCGAACTATTGACGACCCTCGACCGGCTGGGGGCCACGGTGCCGCCGCGTCCCTCCTACCCGGCCACGCGTATGCCGGTGGACCGTGTCTTCTCCCTCAAGGGGATCGGCACGGTCATCACAGGGACTTTGTGGTCGGGTAGCCTGAGCGCCGAGGACACCGTGGCCATACTGCCCGCGCGCGGGACGCAGGGTGCCGCCTCCAACCGCGAAGTGCGCGTGCGCGGCGTACAGGTACACGATCGTCAGGTGGCCGTAGCGAACGGCGGACAGCGCGTGGCTCTGAACCTCACCGGCGTCGACCGCGACGAGGTTGATCGCGGCCAGTGGGTGGTCAAGGACCCCACCATCGAGCCCACGTATCTGGCCGATGTCCGTCTGTCGCTCTTGCCCGATGCTGAGGCCCCGCTGTCCCGAATCCTGCGGGCGCGCGTGGATCACGGCACTGCGGAGATCCTGGCCAAGGTGGTGCTGGCCGACCGGGAGAGCCTCAGTCCGGGCGAGTCCTGCTACGCGCAACTTCGCTTCGAGGAGCGGGCGCTGGTGTATCCGGGGGACCATTTCATCCTGCGCTCGGTGACCCCGGTGACGACGCTGGGGGGCGGTCGCGTGGTCGATCCCTCCGCCCGCAAACACGGCACGGGGCAGCGTTGGCGCGACCGGCTCCTCATATTGGAGGCGGGTCCTGCCGATGACGTGGCGACCCTTCTGCTACAGGAGGCTTTCCCTCAAGGGTTGACCCGGGGCCGTCTGGAAGGGAGCCCCTACCTGTGGCGGTTCACCTCGGCAGCGAACCGCTCGGCAGTGGCGGCCCTTCTGGTCGACGGCCGCGCCTTGCCGGCGGGTAGTGGCGCGACCGGCGGTGCCGACCGGGGGACCGGCGGCGCCGAAAACCGCACCGTTCGCTTGTTCCACGGGCCGTCGCTATTCGCGCTGGTGGAGACCACCTCGGGAACGCTTCAGCGGAAGGCAGAGACGGATGCGCTAAACCCCTACCAGAGTCTGGGCGACCTGCGCCGCGACCTGGCCCGGGGTAAGGAATGGCCGGCCCTCGACGAGGCATTGGCTCGGCTGGTGGCCGCCGGCGACGTGCAGCGGACGGAGCACGGCTTCGTGTGGGCTGAGGCCGCGGTCGAGCCCGACGAGGCCCAAGGCGAGTCGATGGCGCTCGTGCTCGCGCAGTTCGAGTCTCCCGCCGTCCCAGCCGAGACGCCTACCGTGGCGATGGCGGCAGAGGCCGCTGGCCTCCCGCCCCGTGACACCCAGAAGATCGTGGATGCTCTGGTGCGGCAGGGCAAACTGGTCAGGGTCGGCGAGGACCTCTACTACCCGCCGGACCGCCTGCAGGCGCTCATGGACCAGCTGGCCGCGGCCATGGAAGCCGCCGGCCAGCTGACACTTGCCGAAGGGCGTGACCTGCTGGGCACTTCGCGCAAGTACACGCAGGCGTTGCTGGAGCACATGGACTCCGAGGGTCTGACCTTGAGGGTGGGGGAGGCGCGGCGCCTGCGGCGCCGCCGCAACCGATGAGCTAGACTTGCCGTGGAGCGGCGTTCGGTCTGGTGGCCGGCCTGGTCTTCAAAACCAGTGTAGGGCGGTAGGCCCGTCCTGGGTGGGTTCGATTCCCATGCCGCTCCGCCACCTGCTATTTGCAGGGAGTTCTTGGGGAAGGTATCCACTTCACCCCTCCCGCCCGACGGTCGCCACACCTCCCAGTTGCCGTCATTTTGCCGTCCTAGGAGACGGCATGTGAGGGCGCTTCAGGGCGCGTGAGGGGCCGTGAAGACGTTCGAAGGGCGTTCGTCTCGCAGGAACAACCAGTCCTACAATGAAGTCGAAGCGTATGCATCGCGGCACGGCTGGGGAGGGGTCATGAAGCGCTCTTGTGTGGTCGTCGTACTGATTGCCCTGCTGGCGGCTGCAGCTGTGCTCGCAGCCTGTGGATCGCAAGCAAGCGTCGAGTCACCTGGCCAGGAGACGTTCGCAATCGGGAACTCCAGCTCGCTGGGCTCCACCAACCCGACGACTCTCCCGCGCACCATCACCAGCAGCACCGTCTTCACGGGGAGCGACAACGGGGACCCGCTCAGTATGCTGATGCACGGGAGCGGACAATCGCGCGCCCTGGGGCTCTACGAGGCTCGTGGACCGGCTCCCAGCGCGACCCCGGGCGAACTCTACTTGAAGGCACGGGCCGCCGCGGGGCAAGAGCCGAGCGTGTACGAGGCCACCGCGGAGAAGATCCTGGCGCTCACAGAGGACTACAAGCAGGGGATATATTTCGACCGCCTGCGCGTGGTCCTGACCGCTGAGGGTGGGGAAGTAGCCTTTGACCACACCTTCCAGGTCACTCCGCCCAGCAGCACCACCTCGACCACCCAGCCCTTCGATATCTACTACTCCGCCCCCAGTCTGGAGATCAGTCCCGAGGAGGGAGTGGAGATCGAGGTGACGGTCCACCGCTACTCAAACGGGCGCCAAGTGGTGGCGAGTTGCGAGATCCGAAACAGCAGCGGCTCGCCCTTCCTCTTCTCCGACCGAGATCTGCAGCTGTATCTGGATGGTCAACCGGTCGCCTACGACAGGGCTGAGGGCAAGACGGTGGAGGTTCCCGATAGGGAGCAAGGTTCTAGCATCATGGGCGTCGTCTTCGATGCCCCTGAGTTCGACCCCTACGCGGCAGGGCTTCTCTACACCTCGAGCGATCCTGAGAGCCTGGGCTTCACGGCAAGCGACGGGCCGGTCCCCTAGACTGCACAGGGGAAGAGCGGAACGGGAGTAGACTGGGTGCGTCCAACAGGCAATAGTCAAGCCGCTCGGTGTTGGAGGTGAACTCGATGGTCCTCAACCGAAAGAAGCTTCAGGTTGCGGCCATAGCCCTGCTGGTTCTCTCGGCTCTGCTCTTGTCCGCCTGCGGAGACGAAGCCGACCCGTATGTCACCACGACGCCGACCACGATCTTCCCATCACAGTCCTCCTTCATGGAGGAACTCTCCGGCGAGGGCTACGGATATCCAGCCGTGTTCGCGGACGGGCGCGGAGACACGGCAGTCCTCACCGTGTGGATCGCTGTGATGGTCGACGACGAGACCCGGGCCTCCGACGACGCCATCTTCGATCATGCTGTCGCCCTGGCGGAGAAGTACGGGGCAGCGGATTCTACCGGAGGGCAGATGACTGTCGGGCTCTTCGACGGGACGGTCGGGGGGACGATCAAGGACCTGATCTTCGCGTCCAGAGACTTCGACCTTGCGGCGACATCCACGGTGACCCAGGTGACCACATCGCCCACGTCCACGGCTGCTCAGACGTTCACCAACACACCAGAGCGGCCGGTCCTTGAGAAGCAGCGGATGTTCCAGGAGAACGACGCCCACATGCCCATAATCGCCGACGAGGAACGCTATGCCTTGATCGGGGAGACAACCGAAGAGCAGGCTGCTTTCATAGCGAGTATCGCCAAGTCCGAGACCGACGGCCCCATCGACGTACCGCTCTACAGACCGGAAGACCTGCTGGTGGATAACGACGCTTGCTTCACCATTGGGGAAGACCACGGTCAGTACGCCGGGCTCAGTCTGCGCTTCGACACCTTCCAGCACCTGGAGTTGGTCTTTCCGTCCGAGGCTGTTCGCAAGCTGGAAAGCGGGATGATCTACGTGATGTACGACACGGAGTCTGACGGCCGACTCTTCGTCTTCTATTCCGAGGAGAAAAGCCGGTTCACATTCGTAGACGGCTACCCCATCCTCATGAAGGAGAAGCTCTTATACCACGACTTCGAGCATCTGGCGCCGGGCGACGGGATTGAGAAGGTGCAAGAGATAGACCCAGTCGCGCTCACGCACAGAGAACACTTTGACACCTTCAATGACAAGGCCATGGCAAGCTACACGGCCGGGGGGAAGCCGCCGAGCTCGGTGCACCTACTCACCGATGGGATCCTCAAGGTCGAGTACCAGCGAGACCCAGAGCTCGGCTATGCCATCACCAACATCATCTATAGCGAGGGCTTCGCGCTCGACGGGTTCAACGGGGAAACGTGCTACAGGATAGTGGACGCGGACTACGTTGACTGAGGGAGGTGGGTGCCTTACTTATGGGCATGCTCGCTACTTCTGAGTGAGTCTTCGATACTTCTTCCACCGGGGATCTGACTCTTCGAACCAGGATGGCGAACGGTCCATCTTGAACTTCCCGTAGAAGACTCTGTCTGCCCGACTCATCCACCATCCGGCCTTGCGCTTGCGTGAGGCGATCGCCACCATCGAACGGTGGAACCGGGTGCGGGGGTTCGTCCAGGGACAACTAGCCACACAGACCCCGCAGTCGGTGCCTGTATCGTTCCAGACCGAAAAGCAGGCCTCGGGATTGATAGCCCATTTCTCCACGCCTCGTACGTTCTTGGGATCTCCCTGACTGATGGCTCCACTGGGGCAACTCTCGGCACAGATCTTGCAGTCCTCGCAGAACTCCTCCACCCCGATGTCGCAGGACGCGTCGTAGACGAGAGGTAGGTCGGTGGTCACCGTGCCCAGTTTCAGGGCGGTGCCCAACTCCTTGGTGATCAGAAGGCCGTGGCGACCCAACTCCCCCATGCCCGCGTCGACGGCTACCGGAACGGCTAGGACCTCGTAGTTAGGCATGACGTTCGCACGAGCCGGGTAGCCAAGCGCACGGATGTACTCAGCCAAAGTCACGGCGATGGTGGCCACGCGATTGTAGACGCGCATGATCTCGACCACCTCCGAGAGTACGGGACCGGTGGAGATCATATGCGGAGCGATGCCGACAGCGAAGCTGACGGCACTCTTGTGCGGGCACTCGATGGTCTGGCCGAACGACCGGGCCGGATCGTGCCAGGTCTTGCCCACGTTGGTGTAGACATTGAGCGGGTCGAGCGGTCCCACGCGGACGATGTCGGCCCCTAGGTGCTTGGCAAAGCCTTTGATTTTCTCCGTGGCCCGTTCGGGCGAGATGGGCTGCCGGTCGGGATTGACCGGACCATCCACACGATCCTGCATGCCCAGCTTGGCCAGGAACTCGTATTGGGTACCAAGCAGAGGGCGATCAAGCAGGCTACCCACCTGGCCCATGCCCGGGAGGCTTCGGATCTCGTCGTCTTTCTGCTTCCATTCAGGATGACGGGCGTAGAACTCGTCATAGTCAGCGGTACCCGGCTCCAGCGTGTTACGGGATTGCACGTTGTCCCGCTCGTCGTAGCGCTGACGCTCGCCCACCACACGGTAGCGGGGTTCTGAGATCAACATGTACCACTCCCTTTTCTTCTTCGATACGCGGGCGTCGACCGGTCAAGACCATGTGTCTGAACCCAGCCTGCCGCAGTATACGTGGCGGTAGGATACTGCACATGGGGAAGTAGGGCTCAAGTTGACCGCGGTATCGGCGTCTATGAGGTCATCTTGTGGACGCCTAGCTTGACGTTCCTACCTGTTAGGAGACGGCGTGAAACGCCGCCTAGGAAGGCGCGATGACCTTCGGAGGGCTTCGCTCAGGGCCGCGAGGCTGAATAAGCCGGTCATGGTGGCCTCAAAGACGGCACTGTCTCGAGCGAGCGGGCCACTCAAGGCGCAGAGAGCGGTACCTGGGAAGAGGCATGGCCAGCCAAACCCCGTCTTGCCGTCTTGGCGAGTCGCGTCATTGATACGGTGGTGACCGGATACTCTCTGGATTCCTCGGGGCCGACCTTGTCGAGTAGGAAGGCAGCTATTGTAGTGCCGCCAGGTTCGTCAGAGCTCCGTACAACACCGAACGGTGGCCATTGAGATATTGGACTGATTGGCTCTCGCGCCCATGTGCGCCCGAGAGGTTCTGCTGAAGATGCTCACTGCCAGGGTCGCCCTGGAACTCATCGGTCGCCCGGAGTACGGCGAGTCGCGCCGAGCTTACCTCATCCACGGCCGTGCGGGTGCTGTTCAGGCTGTCGATCACCGACCGCACCACCGGCTGCGACGCGGGGTCGACCTGCACCTCGAGATTGTAGAGGTTGGTGATCGCCGCCGTCATGAGAGTCCCCAACTGACTCCACGTCTGCTCTTGGGCAGAGGCGGTTTCGGGCGGCGTTGGAACCTGGCCACCACTTCTGTGGAGCAGATCGCCCCGCCACAGAGCGATCTCAGGTGTCAGATTCTCATACAGCCAACGGGACTGCGAGTAGGCCTGCTCCGCGGTAGTTCTCCAGCTGGGACCGGCGGCCGGAGCCTCACTTTGCTTCTTGCCTCTCCGTGATGCCCCTATCGCTACGATCACGATGAGGACGAGCGCGAGAACTCCGAGGAGAACGTACCGTTGAGTGCTCCAGCCTTCTTCTTCGGTGTCAGGCGCCTCGGTGGTATCGGGCGTCTGGGTAGCCTCAGTGGTGTCAGGCGCCTCGCTGGCCTCGGTGGTTTGGCCGCCGCTTCCCGTGGTGCTGATACGATCCCCTATTTCGCTGCAGCCAGCAAGGAACATCAGGACGACAACGAGCACTGAAACGACAACTTCCACAAGGCCCAGTCGCGTTCGCGGGTTCATAAATCTCGACTCCGTTCGTCTCGCGGGTCTGTCCGATTATGTCATGTGAGACTCCAAAGAGATCGAAGATTCCACTGCCGAACACGAGGGATGAGCTTCCAGTCGCTGTCCACTCTCTGCATGCGGAGTGAAGTCTTGGCCTGACTATCTCAGTTCCCAGGAGACGGCACGTGAGGGCGCCTGAGGTGGCGTGACGACCCTTGGACCGCTTTGCTCCGCGTCCCAGGTTCGGTGAGGCTGGTTTACGAGCTCTAGTGACAAATCTGTCACCACGGACGGAGGGGGCGGACGCCCGAGCAGCGGTCAGAAGGGAAGAGCGCAGCAAGAGCAGACTTGAGGCGTCCAGCCGACACTTGTCCAGCTGCTCACTGGCGGAGGCAAGCTCTATGGTCTTCTCTCGAAGGAAGCTTCAGGTTGCAGCCATAGCCCTGCTGGTTCTGTGCGCTCTGCTCGTAACTGCCTGTGCTGAGGACGGCGATATCTTCGGCCCCACCACGACGACCACGATCTTCCCGTCACAGCGCTCCTTCGAGGGAGAACTCTCCGGAGATGGCTACGAAACTCCAATCGTGTTCGTAGACGGGCAAGGAGACACGAGAGTGCTGTTCGTGTGGATTGCGGTGGATACCGGCAATGAGACCCGAGCGTCCGACGACGCCATCTTCGACCGCGCTGTCACGCTTGCCGAGAAGTACGGAGCAGCGGAATCTACCGGAGGGCGGATGAGAGTCGGGCTCTTCGATGCGACGGTCGGAGGTACGGTGAAGGACCTGATCTTCGAGTCCAGGGACTTCGACCTGACCGCCGGTGCTCCGACAACAGCTAGCACCGTCGCTCCCAACTGATCCGCGGCTACTTGCCTTCTCTGCCCTCTCCAGAACCGCGAGAACGGCCCGAGCTGCGGTCGGTCGGGGACGAGAGATGGCTGTTCACGCCGTGCAGGGCGCCTTCGCGGAGCTGCTACAGAGGCGGCCAGGGACAGGTATATTTCAATTTGCTGATCTTCCAACCGTTATCGCTTCTAGTGTATTTCGCATCATACTTGCCTTTGACAAACCTGCGGTCGGACTCCGGAAAAAAGATGTACATCATCCATTGCCCTTCAGCCTCATCACCTTCTATATCAATAATGGGTTGCCCAATGAAATGACCATCTCTGGCGTCTACCGCGCGGGATAGCTCATCTTTGAAGTGTCTTTCAATTTCTTGTTTTCCCTTGCAAACACCATGGTCCCAGAGGTCGATGATTGCATCTTCGGTGAAACAAGCAAGCATATCGTCCCATTGTAGGCTGTTTAGCGCGTATACATAGCTAAGATGCAGTCTTTCGATTTCTTCTATATCAATGAGTCTTTGAATATTATAAGCTAAGAGGTCCGTGTTCATACAAGCCTCCATTCATTTGTGAAGTCTTGGTCATGGCTTACTGTCGGGAGATCAACGGATCTTGTCTCCGAGCGCCCCTTGCTACTCAGTCCGCAAACGATATTATAATTGTTTGGCGACGGCAACTCGAGCTTCATCCACGTTGGAGCACATGACTCAGGGCCGTGTTGAAGACGTTATAGCAGCGGCCCGGTCCTGATCCCAAGGATGTGGCCGAGGAGGTCGGCGTTAGTCGCGACGGTGCTGTGACTCATGCGGGTGGTACGCCATGCTCTCCACTCCACTGCCAAGCTGGAATACTCCCCAGCCGCCGTCATGCTTGCCGCCCGCACGGCGGTTGACGACGCTGGGCGAGACGTGGGAAGCTGTTGGCGGGCTTCGCTGGGTGCTACGTGAGCCTTTCCGGGTGACCGGTTCCTGCGTCCCAGCATGACAGCGAGCACCAGAGTCATGTTCAAAGGCGGATCGCCCGTCGGATTGACGCGTCTGACGTGCCGACTCCGGATGAAGGACTGGGGCCGCGTGTGTCCAAGCACTGCTGCGTGCGGTCGGCAGCATGACCGCCGGTCGGGGATCGGCACGGTGATCGCTCTCATGTTGCCGCGCTTTCTCGTATTCACGGTGGTGGGGATGATACTTCTTCCTCATCTCGCACGTGCTCGGCATCCCCATGGGACCGGGACCAGGGGCCCCGGCTTAGAGGGGTGGGTGTCAACTCTCGATGACGGCATCGGACAAACCAGCTGTGGGTGAGAGCGGGTACGTTTCTACCGGCCATCTGCCCTCACCCCCGCGAGTACAGCGACTGGTGAACGAGGCGTACGAGTCATACCGTCTCAACGCCGATGGGGCGAACTCACAGGTCTATCCGGCTCTCTCGCGAGCTCCGGCCCAACTGTTCGGCATCTGTGTAGCAGGCGTCGACGGTCGGATGTGGGCTGCCGGTGATGTCGAGAGCTCGTTCGCCATCATGAGCGTCGCAAAGCCCTTCGTCTTTGCCCTCGTCTGTCAGGCCATGGGGCCGGAAGGAGTGCGCTCTCACGTGGGCGTCAACGCGACGGGGCTTCCGTTCAATTCGCTCCAGGCGGTGGAGCACAGCGTTGACGGCAAGACGAATCCGATGGTGAACTCTGGTGCCATCATTACGACGAGTCTGGTACCCGGGGATACGATTGAGGAAAAGTGGGAGTCCGTTCGTGAGACTTTGTCGCGGTTCGCGGGCCGGACCTTAACCGTCGATGAGGAGATCTACCGTTCCGCCTCCGCCACCAACTATAGGAACCGCGAGATCACCGATCTTCTGCACAGCAGGCGCCTCATCTTCTGCGACCCGGCCGCAGCTCTCGACCTCTATACGAGGCAAAGCTGTCTCTTGGTCACCGCCCGCGATCTGGCGGTCATGGGCGCCACGCTGGCAGATGGAGGGGTCAACCCTCTCACCGGGCTACAGGTAATCGATCCGGCCCTCTGTCACTACGTCCTGGCCGTGATGACCACTGCCGGGTTATACGAGTCTTCCGGCGAATGGCTTTACGAGATAGGTCTCCCTGCAAAGAGCGGCATCGGTGGAGGTATCGTGACTGTGTCGCCTGGCAAAGGTGGTCTAGGAACCTACTCTCCGCTCCTCGATGGCGCCGGCAACAGCGTAAGGGGAAAGCTGGCTGCACGCTTTCTCTCTCGCGCGCTCGGCCTGGATCTCTTCGCTTCGCAACCGGGCTGATTGGCGGGCCGGCCCTGGGTACAAGAATCCAGGCCGCGAAGCAAGGCCGAACCGGGTCATTCTCTCGCCGACTTCGTCCAAGAAAGAGGCTGATGAGGGCTGCCAGCGGTCGCGTGCTCTCGCAGGACTCGAAGATCAGCAACTTGAGCATGAACACGAGCGGCACGACATCAAGTCGCCCTATCTCGCGACGTAGTGTGCGAGTGCCGCCCCGTTCACGTCGCGCAGCCACAGTTCGCTCCCGTCGATGGTATACGTGGCCGTCTGCGGGAGGGCGGCCAAATATGCCGCCTCCTGGGTCATGAATTCCTCCGGTCCCGCCATGGCGGTTGTGACGACTTGGGCGTCGATGCTCATGACATCTTCGTCGGACACTTCGTAGGCCGTGCTGTACTGGTTTATGCTCGCGTTTCCAGACAGCATGCCGTCGTCGGCAAAGATGGCGGTGATGGCGCTATCGGCTGCCAGGGACTCCAGGCCTCCCTTGCCATTGTTGTACGCGGTCGCCTGCCACTCGGTACCAGTGAGCGAGCTGGGCTCAACGGCGTCGTATTTGAGGAGGACTTGTCCTCCGTTGCCAAGAAGTTCCAGAGACTCAGCGCTCACCTCGTAGGCCGTCGCCTTCTCCAGGGCAGCGAAGTAGGCGGCCTCTTGGGTCATGGCTTCGGGCGGCCCGGCCATCTGTGTGGAGGCCATGGCGGAGATCTGGATGGTATTGTCCGGCCCTACTTCGTACGAGGCGTTGAATCGGTTGACGGTGCCCGAACCGGACACGACAGCGTCCTCGAAGATCGCGGTAGCCTGCCCCTGCTCAGGCGGAAGGACCGATTCGACCCCTTCTATCTCGCTGGCCACCCAGCGCTTCGCTTGCAGCGCGGCAGAGCCATCTGCCTCGCTTCCGTTTCCACATCCGGCCACAAGAGAGCCAGAAACGATCACGACTGCTCCCAGTATCGCGATCACCGCAAACGAACGCTTCATGTCTGATACCCCTCTGTTAAGGAAGAAACCCAGCTTACGTTACCGATAACCGAGATGCGTCAAACGTGACGGAGGTTCCAAGTTCAAGACCTTGACCAGTTCGTCCGGCAAGAGCAGAAGCGCGGTGAAGACGATGCACACAAGCCAACGCCAGCCGTTCAAGATGGGTCAGATCGAAGATCGGCTGCAGTGAACCCCGAAGGCCGCCCTTATCGGGCGGCCGTCTGGGTCGGCCTATTCCGGCGGGATCGACTCAGGGGGCCGCTCGACACGCCGCGGATCATTGCGAGTGCCCAAACGCGCGCACGAGGTAGGAGCGGGGCACTGCGTGGGCACCCCCGACGTCGTCTGAGATCGCTTGCGCACCAAGCCTTCATACCCAGTGTAGGGCGGTAGGACCCGTCCCGGGTGGGTTCGATTCCCATGCCGCTCCGCCACCATCATCACTGAGACCCATGGTCTTGGACACAATCAGCGACTGAGACCTCCGCTTCCCGTTGCGTCGCCTCTCACGCGTCGTTATACTGCGAAGAGTATCAACCACATGAGACGTGGGACGCGTGTGGAAGGCTGAATCTGATTCGAGGCCGTCACTCGCGTCGCGTAGGCACGGGAAGGTTGGCGAGGTGGGGCGATGATAGTCCAGGAGATCCCAGTAGATCAGTCCGTTGGACTGACTCTTGCCTACGATCTGACCGGCATCGAGCCCGGCAAGGACAAGCGCGCCGTCCTGCGTCGCGGGCACGTGATCGGCGAAGGTGACCTGGAGATACTGCACGCCATCGGGAAGTCTCACATCAAGATCCTCGAACTTGCGCCTGATGACGTGCACGAAGATGACGCGGCCCGCGCTTTGGGCCAAATGCTGGCGGGCGAGGGCATCGAGGTGACCATGCCGGGAGAGGCTTGGGCTGATCTCGTGGCTCTGAATGCCGGTGTCCTCAAGGTCGATAGCGACCGCCTGCTCGAACTGAACCGGCTGGATGACGTGCTTATAGCCACCAGACACAACAACTCGATCGTCAAATCAGGGAATACGGTGGCCAAGGCCAAGGTGAGGGGGCTCGTGGTCAAGCAGAGCGTGTTGGCAGAAGCGAACTGTCATGCTGTAGCCTCACCCAAGATCGTTGAGGTGCTTCCTTGCCGGACGGTCAGAGCCGCGGCCGTGATCACCGGTCGAGAGATTTGCGAGGGTCGCAAGAAGGATGCCTTCGAGCCTCTGCTTCGACAGCGCGTCGAGGAATACGGCAGCACCCTGTTTCGCAGTGAGATCGTTCTCGACGAGACTCAGGAGATCGGCCGCGCCGTAACCTCGGCGCTGGGCCTAGGTGTGGAGATCGTGTTCGTCACCGGGGGAGGCTCTCCCGACGATTGCACCGCTGAGGCGATCGCATCCGTCGCAGATGAGGTCGTGTTCCGGGGGGTTGCCGTCTCCCCAGGGGCGATGACCGTCCTTGCCTACGCAGGGGAGGTGGCCATACTCGGGGTGCCTGGGGGGCTCCTTGTCCGTTCTCACGGCTTCGTCGATCTCATCCTCCCGCGACTGCTCGCCGGGGACCGGCTGGCTAAGGAGGATGCGGCCCAGTACGGCCACGGCGGTCTCTGCCTTGGCTGCTTGACGTGCGTCTTCCCGCTCTGCCCTTTTGGCAAGTAGCGTTCGGCACAGAGGCGCCGGCAGCGAAGCGAAGCTCCGGAGTGTGCGGTGACCGGTCTCTCGGTCGCCTTGGCGGTCGTGGGCATACTGGTCGCGTCCAGCCTTTTCTCTGCAACCGGGCTGGGCGGTGGCGTCGCGTACGTTCCTCTTCTTGCGGCGCTCGGCATGAGTATGCACGAGGCGGCGGCGACCAGTCTCTTCGTGATCCTGGCCACGAGCGTATCGGCCGCCATCATCTACCGCCGCCACCGGACTCAGGACTGGAAGTTGGTCCTTGCATTGGAACCCGTGACTTTCGCTCTCGCGCTGGCAGGAGGTCTCACGGCCAACTACATCAACGCGTTTGTGCTGAAGCTGGTATTCGCTGCGGTGCTCCTGCTGGCCGGGCTTCTCATGATGAGACCGGTGGTGCGGGAAGGGGCGGGCGCACGAAGCGGTTGGGGTGACTGGCATCGGGGCGTGGGCGGACAGAGCTATGTCGTACGACTTCCGTGGCTGATACCGGTGAGCGCGGTGGCAGGTTTCGTCGCGGGCATGATCGGCATAGCGGGCGGCGTGTTCATGATGCCGGCGATGGTGCTGCTCGGCGGCGTACCCGTGCGCATCGCGATCGGGACCTCATCCCTGATGGTCGCCTTGACTGCGCTTGCGGGTCTAACCGGTCACCTTGCGACTGGTTCCTTTGACATCGTGATCGCCCTACCTCTGGCGGCGGTGGCATTTGTCGGAGGCAGGTTAGGTTCAGTTCTTTCGGTGCGTTTGAGAGCAAGCACCCTCCGGATGATCCTCGCCGTCCTGCTGCTGCTCGTGGCCGTGTGGATGCTTCTGACCGCGGTGCTCTGAAGCCTACCGGCCGACGAGGTCCTTGATCGCCTGGCGCGCCAGCTCGTCGCAGCGTTCGTTGTGCTCGTCGCCGGCATGACCTTTGACCTTCTTCATAGTGATCCGGTTCTTGCGGGTCAGACTCAGTAGCTCCATCCATAGGTCCTGATTGGCGACCGGCTCCTTCTTGCTGTTCTTCCATCCGTTGGTCTGCCACTTGTCCAGCCACTTCTGTGAAAAGGCATTTACCAGGTAGGCGCTGTCGGAGTAGACCTCCACCTCCCAGTCGGTCACTTTCAATGCCTCCAGGGCGCCTACGAGCGCCATGATCTCCATGCGCTGATTGGTGGTGTGAGCCTCGGCGCCGGACAGTTCCTTCCTACGGTCGCCGGCGAGCAGCACGGCTCCCCAGCCGCCGGGACCCGGATTGCCGGAACACGCTCCGTCGCAGTAGATGACGATACTCTTCACCGGCTCTCCTCTGTCATAGATCGAGCAGCCTTCGTGCTCGGTCGCGCCGCTTGTTGCCAAAGGGTACCGGATTGTCCGGAGTGTGGCGTGATAAAGTGGAGGCGAGGAAGATGTCTATACATGGCTTCCTCTTCCCACAGATTCTGCCCTCCGCTACAGCATCTGCCAGAATCCGCGAGGATCTCCGCTACGCGCTCGATGTTTCGTCGACCCCGATACCCGGAAGGGAGACAGCGAATGAGCAGCAAGAAGGAGGTGCGCTACGTCGTCTCCTTTCTCAAGGACCCCGACGATCTGCAGGGGGAGCGAGAGCCGATCGGCTGGCATCCGTACCTGGATCTGGCCAAGAAGCATGCCGACCGCGCGGGTCCGGGTACCTGCGTCGACGCCGAAGGTGGGACGCATCACACCGATGGCCCGTACCGCAGGCGGGAACGATGGCAGGTAGATTGGACCAATCGCAATCTCTACCTGGGGCGACAGAAGACAGTGCCGGTTTCCGAGGTCTAGGCTGCCGGAGGAGCGCCCCGTCGTGCGCGGGGAGCGTCGTTCGTCGCGTCACGCACCGCTGCTAGTCCTTTAGCTCCCTCAGCTTCTGGAAGAGCAGGAACAGCGCTACGACGGCCAGGATGATAACGATCATCCACAGCCAATAGTGGACCACCACCAACACGGCTGAGATGATCGCGAGAATCACGGCCACCGTGCCTATGGTCGGCACGTAGCGACCCCGCAGGATCGCCTCCAGCATGATCACCGCCCCCGTCATCACGACCAAGCCTATCCAGAGGCGGTCGCGGGCTACGACCAGCAATGCCACCAGGCCCAGTAGGATCAGGCTGAGGCTGACTGCGCCCCACGCCTCGGCGATGCGGTGGAAGCGGATGTCTGTGGAGGGGACCGGCTGAGCGAGTTGCTTGATGTGCGCCCGTGGATCGGCCCTCCGCCCTTCTGCCGTGCGGGCGATTTTGTGTGCGAGGGCCTCGAGTACCGCTTGGTTCTCGGCAGACTCCCTCTGCAGAGCGTGGAGGTCTTCTGCCAGCACGGCGACCTGTTCCGTCAGTCTCGTGTGGCGGGCGACCAGATTGGGATTACCCTCCATACCCGCCATCTCCACGCTGAGAACGTGGATCTCGTTGAGTCTCTGCACGATGAGTGCACCCAACTCGTTCTGGCGTTGCTCGATGCGGGCCTTGTTCTGCCCGAGTAGTTCTTGGGCCGCCGGTGGAGGCGGTTCCTTGTCCAATCCTACGAACCCAAGGGGGTCGTACCAGGAGAGGCGAGGTTCTCCGCTGCGCTCGTACATCGGTCCCGCCGGAGCGTTCTCGCCAGAGGTGGGGTCGTTCGCGAAGAAGCCCCATAGCCCCTGGTAGCGGCTGACCCAAGGAGTGGACTCGTCTATGACCACCACGTTCCAGCCCTGATTCTGTCCGGGGCCGACGCTTCTGCCGTCGCCCCGTGCGTAGTCAACGAAGGGGATGCGCAATCCCTCCCGTGTTCTGCCCCCCTGCCCGAGGATGTTGGTCCAGAAGTAACTCAGTCCCTTCGCGATCGCCCTTATCCACCCCGGCACAGGAAGCGCGACCGTCGCTTGATATTCACCCTTCTGGAAGTAGGATGCATGCGACCCGGCCCCCACCCAGACCACGGGATGCCCATCAGCCAGGTCGAGTTGCCCACCGTCGTCCCAGCGCCGGCGTAGGTCATCTCCACGGAAGTCGTGAGACGCGTAGCCGGCCCATTCGGGGTGGAGCCTGCCATCCTGTTCGTACACGTAGACCAGGATGTTCTCCCAGTCCGCTTCGTGATCGTTTGCGCCCTCGTATCCTGAGCGCCAACTGTTGTAGGAGTAGAAGAACCAGTACTGGAGGATCACCCAACCTCCACGACGAACGACCCTGCCGTAGTAGACGTGGCTGGGGTCATCGAGCGCCATTTGGTGATACGCGAGTTCGGCAGCCGCAGCGGTCACCGGTGGGACTCTGCCCCGGGCGAGGAGCGAAAGGGAGAAGAGGGCATCGACGATGCGCGGAACGAACCCCACTCGAGCAAGCCTTCCGATGCCGGGGTGGAAGACGGCGCCTTCCTGCCGCCGTAGCCGACGCACCTCGGAGAGCACCCGCGCGCTTTCGGCTACGCTGAGGAAGGCATTGAAACGGAGGAACTCCACCGTGCCGAACTGATACTCGCGGGGCCGGACAAGCCGATCCAGGTCGAGCTCGCCTCTCTTCGCCAGTTCTTCCTCCCTGCCGTCGGGATGACGCACCCAGAGGCTGGAGCGGGACACGTACCTGTCGATATCCGTGGGGAAAAAGCGTTCCCCCTGTGTGAAGCGGAGAACGGGTTCGAAGGTGCGCAGCAGTTCCAGGTCGGAAACACCTGTCGGAGCTGAGAGAGTCTCCCCCATGCGCGGCTCTCCGGCCGGAGGCGCGACCACGCTCCCCTTGGCGAACGTTCGCTGTACCGACGCCTGATTGAGGGCAAGCATGAACACCACCGCCCCCAGCATGGTCCAGTACTCCGGCTCCCTGCGAAAGAAGTACACGAGGCTCGCGCCGAGGGACAGGGCCGCCCAGGTCATCGCGGCCGCCCAGGCCCACCGCTGCCGGAGGAGCAGGCCGAAGAAGACAACCAGGCCCAGGGCTGCGACGGCCAGGATGACTCCGGTCGTCACCAGCAGATCGCCTTCGGAAGTCAGTGCCCCCTGTGCGACGAACGCCCCAGCCCTGGTGCTATCGAACACGCCCAAGGAAAGCAACCCACCTATGCCTATGAAGAGGAAGAAGGCCACTTCGATGAACAGTATGACGAGCGCGACGATAAGTCCCACCGGCAGACGCTGGCGCTCGCGTTTTCGTGTCACTACATCGGTCGGAGCATTGCCCACGGGCACAGGCCTCCCCAGTCTTGGACCCCTCTCCGCACAGAATATCAAGACCGGGCATCGCTCTCGTCGCAGCGCTTGGTTTGCCCAAGGGAAAAACCGTGGTATTGATAGAGCGGCAGGATAGAGCGTCCCGCGAATCACCGATCCCGGAGGCGACTGTGGCGATCGATGTCAAGAAGGCCAAAGAGGAACTGCTCCTAATGCGCGAGGACTTGGAGGGTGCGGACGAGCGTCTGACCAGCTCGCTCGCCAGCTCTCTCGAGGAAGTGTCTGGAGAAGAGTCCTACGACCAGCACATGGCCGATGTGGGCACCATCACCCACGACCGGGAGTTGGACGAGACGATCAAGGGGAACACGGAGCACCTGCTGGGTCAGGTGGAGCGGGCGCTTGCCAAGATGGACGAGGGGACGTACGGGATCTGCGACCGATGCGGGACGGCCATCGAGGAAGACCGTCTGCGGGCTGTCCCGTACGCGACTCTTTGTCTGAGCGACCAGAAGCTCCGGGAACGCTCGCTGTAGCGCAGTGATCCGGGGCTACTCCAAGTGGGGTGGGGTTCGCCAGGAAACAGACACGGTGGTCCCTTGTCCTGGGGCCGAGTCGACGCGCAGCTCGGCGCCGATGCTCTCGGCGCGTTCGTGCATGATCCCCAGACCCAGCCGGCTGGTGGGTGCGGCGGGGTCGAACCCGGACCCGTCGTCCTGCACTACCAATTCGAGGTAGTCGCCGCAGGTCAGGCGAACGCTTGCCCGCGTGGCTCCGGAATGCTTGGCCGTGTTGTTGAGGGCTTCCTGGGCGATGCGGTAGTAGGCGGTGCGCACTTCCATCGGCAGGTCGAAGCAGAGCTCAGCCTCGACGTCCACGGGGATGCGGCTGCGTCCTATGACCGCCTCCGCGAGTTGCCTCAGGAGGTCGGGCAGTTCGGCTTCTGCCAAGGCGGTCGGGCGCAACTCCAACAGCAGTGTGCGCATCTCGGCAAGGGCTCCCCTGGTGAGCTGACGGAGTTCCTCGAGCCTGTACCGGCCTTGGTCGGCGTCGCGCTCGTAGATGCGCGGCAACACCTCGGCGATGAGGCTGACGGAGAAGAGGGTCTGGCTCACCGCGTCGTGCAGGTCGCGGGCCAAGCGTTGGCGCTCCTGGCCTGCCGCCAGCTCGTGGGCATGGTCGTACAGGCGGGAGTTCTCGATGGCGATGGCCAACTGGTCGGCGAGAGTCTGGGCGGCAAAGAGGTCTTGGTCGTCGAGTTCCTCGCCGTCGCGCGCGGCGATGTCGAGGACGCCCACAAGGTCGTCACCCACGCGGATGGCGACGGCGATCTCGGTGTACGTCGGCACGGGCCCGGGCGCTCCCGGGATGCTTGCGCCACCGGGCGTGCCACCGGGCGTGCCACCGGGCGGCGCGGCGTCCGACGGAGTGGCACCCTCCCCCGGAAGGGCCGCTGGCTCTCCCTCGGACGCCACCAGCACCGGCTCCCCTTGGGTGGCCACCCGGGCAATGGCGGGGAGGGCGAGTGCGGCCGCGTCGTCGAAGGTGGTCGTCGCCGGCTCTCCTTCTCCGGTGCCCTCGTCGTAGGTGAGGAGTGAAGCCGCGTCCTCGGCGGTCAACAGCAGGATGCGGACAGTCCGGTAGGCGAAGGTCTGTAGAAGCGACCGAGCCACGTAGGGGAGAAGCTCGTCCAGGTCGAGGATGGAACTGATGTGTCGGCCTGTCTCGTTGATGGCGCGCAGGTGGTCGGTCCGCCGCTCCAGGCTCCGCACGAGTTGCCCAAGCTGAGTGGTCATTCGGTTGAAGGAGTGGGCCAGTCTGCCGATCTCGTCCTCTCGTACCACCCGGGCGCGCAGGTCGAGCTCACCCTCGGCGATACGGCCCGCGGTGGTGTCGAGCTCGGCTAGGGGACGGACGATACTGCGGGTGAGAACGATGCCGGCCAGGATGACCACAACGACCGCGAGCATGGCCACTCCACCCATGATCATGAGGATCAGACGGGTGGACCGCAGCGCCTCGGCCTCCTCCTGCTCTGCGATGAGCGCCACCTTCAGCTGCGGTATCCACGCGTAGACGCCTACTACCGTGTCGCCCGCATACCCGTCGTAGGTGGCGAAGCCGGTACGAGCATGGTCGATGGCCTCGTCGCTCCCCAGCGTACGTATGTAGGTGTCGGGGATAGCGTAGTCGGGCAGCCGCAGATGGGTGAGCAAACGGTGGTTCGAGCCCACCAGATAGGTCTCACCCGTCTCACCCAGACCTGTCTGTTTGATCATGATCTGGTTCAGTCCGGCGAGGTCCGCCCTCCCGGCCAACACCCCGATGACCTCACCCTGGCTGACGACAGGAGTGCTCGCCACGACGGTCATCGTATTCAGTGAGAGGGAGTAGGAGGGCTCCTCGATGTAGCTGTCCCTGAGTCCCTCGGTGAAGAAGCTGTTGAGCCCGAGGCGCTGGTTCTCATGGCTCGTGTTGGTGGAGATCAGCACCGTGCCGTCCGTGTCCATGAAGAACAGCTCCTCGAAGAGGTCCATGCGGATCGCGGCCCAGAGGAATTGTCTGAGCAAGCGGGAGTGGGCCGTCCGGCTCTCCTCGTCCTGGGGGTCCCCATGGGTGATCGTGCGCAGGTCCGTAGCCACGTCGTTGCCGGAGAGGACGATGTCCAGATTCAGTTGCAGACCCGACGCCCAGGAGGCTACTTCCTGCCGTTTCAGGGTCAGCACGGAGCGCAACTGATCGACGACCTCGTTGCGGGCTCCGCGGAAGCCCAGGACTACGGTCACAAGGCTGATAGCCAGTGCAGTGAGCACGACGCTCAGGGTGAGAAAAAGCAGCAGACGCCCCCGGATGGAGCGTTCTCCTGGCAATGTGACGCTCTTCATGGTCTCGGCACTACGGGCTGACGGTAGTCGTCGGCACTACGGCGCGGCGGGGCTGAACTCCATGGTGTAGCCCGGACGCGTTTGGTCGAACGTGTCTCCCATGAGTTGCTTCCAGCGGGCGGCCTCGATCCAACCGACTGGGAATTGAGGCGTGTCGACGAGAGGTGCCACGGCCCGGACGGCCAGCTTCTGGAACTCAAGCCCGTTCTGCGGTGCCAGACCATCGAGGACCTCGGCTGCCTCATCGGGGTGCTCGAGGGCGTAGCGCCAACCCTTGAAGGTGGCGTCGACGAAGCGGCCCACCAAGTCGGGATCACCTGCGATGGTCTCTTCACGGGTGACGAGGAGTCCCTCGTAGCCTCCGATGCCGAAATCGGCCGGATAGATGTTGGTCACCGGATAGCCGGCCGTCTGGACCTGGATGGGCTCGTCCTGGGCATAGCCCAGCCACGCCTGGACCTGGCCTTCATAGAGAAGGTGGAGGGCGTCCGTCTCGACTCTCACCTGCTCCACCCCGGCCGGGTCGACGCCGGCAGCGGCGAGCGTCCGTTCCAGGATGTTGCCCCAGTAGTCGGTGGTGACCCCCACCGTCTTGCCTACGAGGTCGGCCGGCTGTGTGATGCGCGACTCGGTGAGCGAGAATATGACCGAAGGCGGTATCTGGAAGGCCGCCATGACGGCCGCGATGGGCCGGTCCGTCTGAACCATCTCGACTTGCTCGGCGAACGAGGTGACCGCGAACGTAGCCTTGGAGTCGAGGACCTCGTCGATGGCCGGTTTGCCCGGTCCGCCCTCGATGATGGTCACGTCGAGGGCAGCGTCTTCGTAGAAGCCCTGCGCCTGAGCCATGTAGTAGCCGGCGAACTCCGCCTCATGGAACCAGTTGAGCTGCAGGGTCACCTGGTCAGGTTCCGCTTCCCTGCCGCATCCTGCCACCACGACGGTGAGCAGGAGAAGGCAGACAAGGACAGCCAAACCCGCTACCCGCCTAGCCGAGATAAGGCGTGCGCCCGGTAGGTGGCGCGTCTCCATCTCAGTCCACCAGCTTCTCGTGGATGGCCATGGAGACGGCCTCCGTCCGACTGGTGGCGCCGAGCTTCATTAGGATGTTGCTGACGTGGAACTTGACCGTCGACCGACTTACAAACAGCCTCTTGGCGATATCGGGGTTACTGGAGCCGTCCACCATGAGGCGCAGTATCTCCAGTTCCCGCGAGGTGAGGCCTTTGTCGGGCTCCTCCTGATGGGTGGCGGCGCGGATGAGCACCTGCGCGGCTTCGGGGGCCAACGTGGGCCGGCCGGCGTAGGCGGCGCGGATGGCCTGGGCCAGTTCGTCGGCGGTGACGTTCTTGAGGAGATAGCTGATGGCGCCTGCGCGCAGCGCGCCCTGCACGAGGTCTTCTTCCTTGTAACTGGTGAGCGCTATCACCTGCACGTGGGGACACTCTTCGCGGATGAGGCGCGTGGCCTCGGCGCCATCGACATCGGGCATGACCAGGTCCATCAGCACCACGTCGGGGGCGAAGTCACGACAACGCCTGACGGCTTCGGCACCACCACCCGCGTCCCCGACGAACTCGAGGTCGTCGTAGACCATGAGGAAGGCGGAAAGACCGCTGCGCACCACAGCGTGGTCGTCGACGATCATCACTCTGATCGGCCCGTCTGCCATGTGGTTTCCCCTGCCTTTCGGCCTTGATATTCCATATTTAGATTACCAGAAGCGAGCAGTCGCTCACTGTCCAGATGGCCAGGTACGCAACCGGCCGGGAAGCCATTTGAAGACTCCCCGGCCGCCCGATTCGCAGCGACTCCCGGAGCGAGAGACTGTGCTCAGCACATAGGCGCATACCGCGACGAAGGGACGGGATCATGCACATGCTCAGAAACATCTTCCGCAGGAAGCTTCGCGCCTTCCTGACCATCTTCGGTATCACCATCGGCGTGTTCGCGCTGGTGGTCATGGGCAGCATGGCCGAGAAGATCAACCTCCTCGTCGACGGCGGCGTACGCTATTACAGCGACAAGGTCATCGTCAGCGACGGCTCGACCGCCGCGGGCGGCTTCGCGACCACTCCCCTCAGCGTCGGCCGCATTCCAGAGATCGAGGCCGTGCAGGGTGTGGCAGTTGCGTCTGCCGACATCTACCTACTCGTGGATCCTGAGGGGGGCATGAGCATGGGGGTGCCACAGGGGATCGTCGGCCGCGACGAGCGCGGCACGGAGTACGAAGAATTCGAGCTGACCTTGGCCGAGGGCCGGGACATCACAGTGGACGACCGGGGCAAGGCCGTCATGGGCCAAGACGTGGCTCAGGCCTTCGGGGCTGGGGTGGGCGACGTGGTGATCCTGCGTGACAAGCCCTTCGAAGTGGTGGGCATCTACGACAAGACACTAACAGCGCCCGACAACACCATCGCGGTCAGCTTGGCCGACGCGCAGCAACTTCTCTACGCGAGCCTCCCCGCCATGATCCAGGGGCAGATCACCGCCGATGAATTGGCCACCGGCATCACCGCCTATCCCCAGCCGGGCGTGGACCCCGACGCGCTGGCCTCGACCATCCAGGACAGCGTGCCGGGCGTCAATGCTTCCGGACCGGCGGTCTTCACTGAACAGTTCAAGACCGGCACCAAGATCTTCAACAGCATCATCTTCGGGGTGGCTCTCATCTCGCTTCTGGTGGGCGGGCTCTCCGTGGTCAACACCATGACCATGTCGGTGCACGAGCGGACGCGCGAGATCGGCATCCGCAAGGCTATCGGGGCCTCAAATCGCCAGATCGTAGGCCAGTTCCTGGTCGAGTCAGGTCTGATCGGCTTCCTGGGCGGCGCGGCCGGCCTGGCGCTGGGCTACATCACCACCCTGGCTGTGAACGCGGTCATGGGCAGCAGCGGCACCATCCTGTTCCTCACCACGCCCAGACTGGCCATCGGCGCCTTGGCCTTCGCAGTCATCCTGGGTGTGGGGAGCGGCTTCTACCCGTCGCTTCACGCGGCGCGGCTCAAGCCGGTCCTGGCCCTGCGCTACGAGTGATCCACGGCGTTCAGACGACCTGACGACGACCACTGATCCTGACGATCCGCACCGGATCAACGAAGAAATCTGCCAAAGGAGACGATAGGGATGAAAAGCGTGATCACAGCCGACGGCCTTACCAAGCGGTATCAGTTGGGCAAAGACAACTTCGTAGACGCTCTGCGGGGGGCCTCAGTGGACATCAAAGCCGGCGAGATGGTGGCCATCATGGGTCCGTCCGGCTGCGGAAAGTCCACCATGCTGCACATGCTGGGGTGTCTGGACACTCCCGACGGTGGAGAGATCTGGCTGAACGGCCGCCGGGTGGATGAACTCAGCTCGCGGGCTACCACCAAGCTGCTGCGCGAAGAGATTGGCTTCATCTTCCAGGGCTTCAACCTTGTCCCGACGCTCTCCGCAGTCGACAACGTGGCCCTCGCCGCTCAGTACGCGGGGAAGAATAGGAAGGACGCCCAAGCGGCCGCGCTCGAGGCGCTCGACAAGGTGGGGCTGGCCGACCGCGCCTCCCACCGTCCCAACGAACTCTCCGGCGGGCAGCAGCAGCGGGTGGCCATCGCCCGGGCGCTGGTGAACGGCGCCAAGGTGATCATGGGCGACGAGCCCACGGGGAACTTGGACACGAGCAGTTCCGCCGAGGTCATCGAAATGTTGCGCGAGATCAACATCCTCACCGGGGCGACGTTCGTGCTCGTGACTCACGACCCCGACGTGGCCGAAGCCTGCGACCGGGTCATCCACATGCGTGACGGTCTGGTGACCGGACGGGAGACAGTGGTGGAGATCATCGAGCCTGAACTCTGCCGCGTGGCCTAGCCAGGCAGACCACTGGATTCACCCGCAGGGGAGGACTAGGCTGTTCCTATGAGGTGGGGAACGTCCCTCACCTCGGTCGGTGAATCCTGAGCCGGAGGAGGTGTCATATGTCTGGAAGCGTGTACAAGGTGATCGAGCTCATCGGGACAAGCCCTGATTCATGGGAAGCAGCTGCCCGCTCGGCCATCGAGGCGGCGGCAGCGAGCCTTGAGGACATCCGGGTGGCCGAAGTGGTGAAGCAGGATGTGCGGATCGAGGAGAACAAGATCGTCGAGTATCGCACCAAGGTGAGTCTGTCTTTCAAGTATCACAAGGAGAAGGACTAGGCACGGCCCGGGTCGGAGGCGTCGCAGGGCCGGAGCGTATGGGCCTGAGATCGTTGGGCGACTTGGTCTAGGCGGAGAGAAAGCAACGGGGGCCGGGGCGGCGATTCTGCCGCCCCGGCCCCCGTTGTGTCAAGCCCGGTTCTTAGATGAACAGGTTGACGTTGGCTTCGTCGGCTCGGGCCAGATAGCTAGCCACACCGACGTACTCCAGGTCGTCCAGCATCTCCTCCTGGCTCAGGCCCAGGATACCCATCGACATTTCGCACACCTGCAGGTGCACTCCCTGCTCGCGAGCGCTGGCCATCAGGTCCTCCAGCGACATGGCGTTCTGCTGTTTCATGACCTTCTTCATCAGGGGCGCGCCCATGCCGGCAAAGTTCATCTTGGAGAGACCAAGTTTCTGCGAACCGCGAGGCATCATGCGCGCGAACATCCCCTGCAGGAAGCTCTTGCCGCTGGTGGCCACCTTCTGTGGCTTGCGCAGGATGTTGAGGCCCCAGTAGGTGAAGAACATGGTGACGTCGTCGCCCATTGCCGAGGCCCCGTTGGCGATGATGAAGGCGGCCATGGCCTTATCGAGGTCGCCGCTGAATACGATAATGGTCTTCTTGCTGGTGTCCACCTTTGTTCCTCCGTTGGTGTGGTGGGTGCTCAGGCTGCCGCTTCGGTCTGCGTGTCCGCGGGTATCTCTTTGCTCTCCGGCACAGGCTCTATCTTGTTGTGAAGCACCGAGAAGTACATGGCGAGGGGCCGATAGGCCATGTGCGACCATTTGCTGAACGGCACTTCCAGAGCAAGCATGGGCACGATGGCCATGAGATGGACGACATAGGCGATGTTCGCCGCCATGTCAGCTCCACTGCGGTGCAGGATGTGCTGCAGTACGCCGGTCGCTGCCACTACGAGGAGGAGGACGAGGAACATCCAGTCACTCTCATGGGAATGCTTGTAGTGCTCCTCCTGCTTCTTGACGCGTCCCCGCAGGGCGTAGATAGTGGCGCCCAGGAGTCCGATGCTGGCCAGATACCCGAACACGTGCACTCGCCAATCGATCTCCGGCCCCGATGCCATGCGGCCCAAGAAGAACATGATGAGGATCAGCATGGTCACGTAGCTCAGCATCAGCGCGAGATGGATCGCCCAGGGGCGTCTGTGGCCGCATTCAGCCATCTTCTTCTGCGTGATGAAGTGCAGGGGGAAGAGGTAGGCGCCCTTCAGATAGGTCAGGAGCGAGAGGCGTCCCGTCCGTCCCCGTCCGACCGTGGCCCTGCCCAGCGTGAACCACCACATGCGAAACATGTTGGGGATCAAGAAGGCGAGGAGCACGCCTGCCAACACCCAGTCGAAGATGTGGATGACTTCGGACGGCAGGAAGGCGTTCTCTCCCGAGTACTGGCGGATGTCGCCATTGTTCAAGCCGTAAACGGTGAAAGCGATGCCCGTCAGGATGGCAACCACGACCACGGCGACGATCTCGGTCCAGGGCCGGCGGTAGAACATGCGGCCGATGCCGGTGAAGTCGTAGCGGGAGGTGAGCCAGCGTCGCAGGCTCATCATGGTCTCGCCGGGCTGGGCTTCGCGGGGGCATTCCGCCGAGCATTCGCCGCAGTAGTAACAGAGCCAGGGCTCGAGACTGCTTTCCAGTCTCGTCTCAAGTCCCACCTGCAGGTTGTGCATGGATCGGCGCGGGAAGTTGTAGGACTGGTCGGTGAGGGAGCATGTGGCCGTGCAATTGCCGCAGTTGTAGCATTTCTGCACATCTTCGGCACCGTATAGGGACAGGTCGTCTATCAGTCGGGGATTGGCTCGCTCGCTCATGCGGATTCTCCTCGGCGTTTCGCGCACGCGCTCATGACTGTTCTCTCTCTACGGCGTGGTACAGAAAGTAGCCGTCGTCGTCGACCTCTTTGTCTTCTGCCAGCCAGCCGTACTTGCGCAGACCCATGACCCAGTAGGTGACCTCCCAGCTGGGGCGGCCGAGACTTGCGGCGATGTCGGGTATGGTGCGCGGACCGTCCTCGATCAACGCCACGATGCGCCGGCGCATCAGGTGCTCGTCGCGGACTACTTCACGAACCTCGCGGTGTCCTTCACTCACGGCACCATCACCTCCTCGGGCTGTGGAGCCGTCTCGCCAGGGAAGTCCAGGAAGCCGTCGATCATCGCCCGTATCTGGGCGTCGGTGTAGCCCTCCAGATCGATGGCGTCGGTGGGACAGACGGGGATGCACCCACCGCATCCCTTGCAGGCCGTCCGGTCGATGGTGGCGACCTCTTTGCCCTCCAAATCGATCTTGCTCGGCGCGTCGTAGGGACAGACCTCCAG
Source organism: uncultured Actinomycetes bacterium (assembly GCA_963816155.1). Taxonomy (GTDB): domain Bacteria; phylum Actinomycetota; class Thermoleophilia; order RBG-16-64-13; family RBG-16-64-13; genus JAXGXJ01. The sequence continues at coordinate 267,007 of CAWFJE010000009.1, forward strand.
GCACAGACCGCACCACGTGCACTTGTCCGTGTAGACCTTCGCTACGAGCGGGTCGAGTTCCGCAAAGCCTCGCTTGAGGATGGAGGCGCTCTGGGTCACAGCAGCCAGTCCGGAGGCCACCGCCTCAGCGGAGCTCTTCGGGCTCTGACAGGTCCCACAGATATAGACGCCGTCAACCACCGTCTCGACGGGGCGCAGCTTGGGATGGATCTCATTGAAGAAGCCGCTCTTGCCGATGGGCAGCTTGAGGGTCTTGACCAGGTCTTCGTTGGTGCGGGGTACCATGCCCGTCACGAGGACCACGAGATCGGCGGGCAACTCGATCTCGTCGCCCCCGGAAAGGATGTCGCGCGTGGTCACGATCAGCCCGCTCGTCTGCGGGTCGCGGGTCACAACGGGTGGCTCATCGTCGGGGTACTTGAGGAAGACAGAACCCCTGTCGAGCGCCTCGTTGTAGAGCAGTTCGTAGAAGCCGTAGGTGCGGATGTCGCGATGCAAGTGGTACTGGTGGACCCGGCCGCGCTTCGCGGCGGCTCGTTCGCACCCCCGTTCGCACCGGCGGGCTTCGACGCTTCGTTGGCGGTGGCCCCTTTCGCGGCCGCCTCGATGGACGAGTGCACCGCCGCCGTACAGCAGTAGCGGGAGCAGTACTCGTTGGCTCCCTCGACGCTGGAGTCCTGCCGGCTGCCCACGCAGTGGATGTAGACGATGTTCTCCACCGGCCGGCCTTTGTACTCAAGGCCATCTGAGTCGGTGTCCAGCAGGGCTTTGAACTCCGCCAGGGTGACAACGCCCTCGAGACCATAGCCGAACTCGCCTTCGGCAGGCGTGTACGGGTCGAAACCCGTTGCCACGATCAGGGAGCCTGCTTGGGCCGTGATGTTCTCGGGCGGATCGCTGTTGACGCGGATGCTCACCTCGTAGTTGCCGAAGTCCGGCCTTGCCCGTGACCTCGGCGCTGGTGAAGGTGGTGATGGAAGGATGGCGACGCACCCGGTCGATGAGTTCGGTGGTCAGTCGACGCCCGTTCTTGCCGTGGGGGTACATCGCGCCAAAGTTGCTCACCCAACCACCCAGTTCGGGAGACTTCTCCACTAGAAACACACCAAGCCCGATCTCTGCCAGCCCCAGCGCCGCCCGCAGCCCGCGTGATGCCGCCGCCGATGACCACGGCGGCGGGTACGGTCTCCACCACCATCGGCTCCAGGGGGACGGTGAGTTTGGTGCGGCCGACACCGGCCTTGACCAATGTGGATGCCTTCTCGGTGGCGCCTGAGCAGTCATCAGTGTGGGTCCAAGAGCACTGCTCTCGGATGTTCACCTGGGTGTACTGGTAGGGGCTGAGACCAGCCCTTTTGGCCGCCTCTCTGAAGGTGAAGGTGTGTAGCTTGGGCGAGCAGGAGGCCACGACGATGCCGTCGAGGTGCTGCTCCTGGATATCGTTGACTATGTCCTGCTGCCCAGCGTCGGAGCATGTGAACATGGCCGTTTTGGCTACCACGACCTCAGGGTCGTCTTCCAGCGAGGCCACCACCTGCTCTACGTCCACATAGTCGGAGATGTTGCCTCCGCAGTGGCAGACGTACACGCCTATGCGTCTCTTGCCCTGTTCGTCACTCATGCTGGCACCTCGGCCTTCTCCGCTTCAGGCACCTTGGTCTTCTCCAGATAGGCGGCAGCCTGGGCCACCGCCGAGCCGGCGTGCAGGATGGAGTCGGGGATGTCCTTGACCCCGGAAGCCGAGCCGGCTACGAAAACCCCGGGCACGTTGGTCGCGGCGGGGTTCAGGTCCTCCTCGGGCTCTCCCACGTAGGAGAAATCATCCATCCGCAGGTCGTGGTCGGGGAAGAGCGAGGCAGCCTCGGTGTTGGGGCGGACTCCCACCGCCAGCACCACGAGGTCGTGCTCCGTCTCGGAGATGGTGCCGTTCTCGATGTCCTCGTAGCGAAGGATGAGGTTACCGTCGTCCTTCTCGGTGATCTCGGACACCCGACCCTTGACGAAGTTGGTGCCCATGGCCTTGGCCTGCTCGTAGAACTCGTTGTAGCCCTTACCCACGGCGCGCACGTCCATGTAGTAGACGGTCACGTCGGCCAAGGGCAGGGCGCCCATGATCAACTGGTTCTGCTTCACGGAGTACATACAGCAGATGCGCGAGCACAGAGGGTTGTCCAGGGTCTCGTCGCGCGAGCCGGTGCACAGGATGTAGGCGATGTTGTCGGGCACCTTGCCGTCTCCCGGTCGCAGCACGCCGTTGTAGGGGCGGGTGGGAGCCAGAAGGCGGTCCATCTGCATGCCGGTGATGACGTTCTTGAACTTGCCATAGCCGTATTGCGGCTTGAGATCGGCGGGGAAGAGCGTGTAGCCCGTGGCCACGATCACGGTGCCCACCTCGACCTCCATCTCGCTGCTCTGTTGGTCCATGTGGATGCAGTCGGCCGGGCAGATGTTCACGCATGCGTGGCACTCCGAGCAAACCCCGCAGTCGAGGCAGCGGCTGGTGGTGCGGAGCGCCTGCTCCTCGGTGATAGTCTCTTCGTCGGCATAGAACTCACCCGGCCCCGGCCGCTCCAGTTGCTCCACGCTGCCGCAGATGATCTCTTGGTAGACGGTCTGACGGCTGAGGACGGCATCCTTCTCCACCACGGGGAGGGGGCCGTCGTAGGCGGCGGGGTCGAGAGGCTCGCCCTGGAGCCAACGGTCGATCATGAAGGCCGCCCGCCTGCCTTGGCCGGCGGCGGTCGTGATCATGGTGGGACCGGTGACGACGTCGCCCGCGGCGAACGCGTAGGGGACAGTGGTCTGTAGGGTTCCCGGATCGGCCTGGATGGTGCCGCTGCTGTTAATGGGCAGTCCGAAGGCTCCGGTGTCGGGACGCATGCCCGCGGCTACGATGACCGCGTCGCAGGGGATGCTGCCCGCGCTGCCTTCAGCGTACTTGGGATTGAAGCGCCCATTGTTGTCCACCACCGACACGCAGCGCATGAGCTCGACGCTCTCCACTCGGTCGGTGCCTTTGAACTCGCGCACTCCGCAGGAGTTCTTGAAGACGACGCCTTCGCCCTCGGCCTCTTCGATCTCGCGAGGATGGGCCGGCATCTCCTGCAGGGATTCTAGGCTGACCGCCTGCACTGAGGTGGCGCCGAACCGCAAAGCAGTTCGCGCCGCGTCCATGGCGACGTTCCCTCCGCCTACTATCACGACGCGCTTGTCCTGGAGCTCGATCTTCTCCCCCAGCTTGGCGGCCTTGAGGAAGTCGTTGGAGCGCATGACCCCTTCGAGGGACTCACCCGGCACCCTGAGGTTGACAGGTTGGTGCGTGCCTACCGCGACGAGCACGGCGTCATACCCGTCAGCCCTGAGGGCTTCCAGGTCGTCGACTCGGGTGTCGGTGACTATCTCCACCCCGGCCGCGGTCACATTGGACACATCCTGGTCGACCACTTCGTTGGGGAGGCGGTACGGGGGCAGGGCCAGCCGCATAAGGCCGCCCGGCTGAGACGCCGCCTCAAGGATCTTGACCTCATAGCCCTGCCGTGCGAGATGCCAGGCCGCGGTCAAGCCGGCGGGCCCGGAGCCGACGATGGCCACCCTCTTGCCGTTCGGTGGCGGTATCTCCACCTGCGTAGGCCCTTTGGCGTAATGGGTATCGGCGATGAAGCGCTTGACCCGGCGGATGGCCAGAGGTCCCTCCAGGCTACCCCGGGTGCATTCCCCTTCACAGGGGGCATAGCAGGCGCGGCCCAGGCTCCCGACCAAGGGCGTGGCCTCGCAGACGAGGTCGAACGCCTTCTCGTATTGACCGCTTCGTACCAGGGCCATGTAGCCGTGGGCCTTGATGCCGGCGGGGCAGTTGTAGGTGCAGGGTGACACGCCTGCCCGTTCGATGACCGCCTTCTTCGGCACCGCCTGAGGGAAGGCGATGTAGGCCGCCCGCCGCGACACCATGTCGGCGTTGAACTCGTCGGGGACGGCCACGTTGCAGACCATCTCGCACTGTCGGCAGCCCGTACAGGCCACCTCGTCCACGTAGCGCGGCTTGCGGCGGATGATGGCCCGGAAGCCGCCGTTGTCGCGCGCGATCTCATCGACTTCGGTGTAGGTGAGTGCAGTCACGTTCGGATGGTGGATCGTGGCACCCATCTTGGGGGTGGAGATGCAGCTGGCGCAGTCGAGCGTGGGGAAGACCTTGCTGAGCAAGATCATCTTGCCCCCGACGCTGGACTCCTTCTCGACCAGCAGTACTTGTAGCCCATATCGCCCAGCTTCAGGGCGGATTCCATGCCCCCGATACCGCCGCCTACCACAAGCGCGTCGTACTTGCACGTCGTCGTCCGTCGCGGCGACGCGTCCTCAGTCGCGGTCACGGGGGTCTTATCCGCGCTCATGACGCGACCGCCAGTGCTGGGCCCATCTCCGCGAGAGCCCCGGCGAACTCGTGCATGTAGTTGGTGAACGGCTCGGCGCAGACTGAGCAGATGGCAGCCATCCGAACCCGCCTGGGTTCGTAGCCGCGCTCCTTCAGCAGCGACTGCGCGTCGCCGCGATCTTCGCCGTGTGCTCCGCGCAGTCGGGTAGGAAGGCGCACTCCTCGCCGTCTGAGGCGATGAAGACACCGTCGAAGCCCTGCTGGATCGCATACAGCACCCAGGACCGGGCTTGATCCCACTCGAGCAGGGACGCTGATGACCTTGACCCTGGGGGAGTAGTGCATGTGCGAACTCCCCGCCAGGTCGATCCCCGGGTCGGAGATGGTGTGGGTCGAGAAGACGAGGATATTGGGAGAGAAACGCGGCGTTCCGCAAATCTCGGGCCGTCCGGTGCCTAGACGGGTTGCGGCTACTTGACCCGTCTTGACGAACAAGCGCATGTAGCCCGGCTCGTCCACGAAGCCCAGGTATTCGTGCCCCATCTTCTTCGACCAGGCGGGCAGGTCCTTCTGGGTGCCGGTGTCGGTGGCCAAGACTTCCATGATCTGGCCAGGCTTGACGTCGGCCATGCCCTTCTTGGCGGCCAGGATGGGCCCCGGGCAGGAAGTGCCTCGGCGTCCACCACCTTCTGTCGCCCTGCAGGGTGCTCAGGTCAATTCGCTCATCGTGTTCCCCTCCTTATCGAGACATTGCTCGGTTCGACATTGCTACTAGGCGCGTCACTCTCGGTGACGTGTCAGCTTCGTGTGCCATTGCCCAACGACTCGATGCGCTCGGCGGCGCGCAGAGACTGCCCTTCTGCATGATGTTCCTCCAGAAGCGCTTCTCTAATCAGGCTGCAGGCCTGCACGAGTTTCTGGTTGGTGACGGAGTAATAGACCGTCTGGCCTTCCTTGCGTGACCGGACTAGGAGGTGCTGCCTGAGGACGCGGAGGTGCTGCGAAACGTTGTGCACCGAGATGTCGAGGGCGGCCGCGAGGTCGCTGACGCACATCTCACCGTCCTTGAGCGTGTACATGATGGCCAGCCGGTGCTGGTTGCCCAAGGCCTGGCACATGCCCGCATGCATCTCGAAGAGGGGACGCATGTCTCCCAGTGATGTATGGCCTTTATCATGTATTTGCATGATTGCTTATATAACACCAGCGCGAACGCGATGTCAAGCGGGGGATGCTCTAGCGTGGGCGCTGCGGGCGCTCTGGGGGCTCCTTCTCATGTTCCGAGAGCCAGGCCCCCAGCGCTCCCTGGGCGGCGATCTCTTCGCCTGCCCCGCCGTCGCCGGCCATAAGGATGGCCGTGGCTTCGGCCGAATCGTTGGCGGCTGCGAGGGCTGCTTCACCCACAGGTGCAAGCCCGCCGGCCTCCGCAGCCTCGTCCAGGGCCTTCTTGGCGGGCGAGCGCTGCTCACGTGGGTTGAGCCTGCGGGTGACGGGGATGGCCGCGATGGCGAAGATACAGGCGATCAGGAAGGGGACCTGGTAGCCCACGTAGTTCAGGATGAAGCCGGCCGCCACCGGTACCACGATGGCCGTGGCGTGCAGAAGAGTGACACCCATGGCCAGACTGGGGGCCACATCCTCCGGCGTCGCGATCTTGCGCAGGTAGGTGGTCGTGGCAATGTAGGAGAAGGGCGATATGAACACATAGATGAGATAGAAGAAGCAGGCTACAAGCACTTGCCCTGCCAGTGCGAAACCCACCAGAGCGACCACGTAGGCGACGTTGACCACCGACAGGGTCCCGCTCTCGCCACGCTTGTCGACGGTCCTTCCTATCCAGGGGGAGGAGACCATACTGACGACGGCGACCGACAGCAGGAGGATGGAGATGTGGGCTACGTCCAGACCGAAACGGTTCACCAGCACCCAGAGACCGAAGGAGAAGAAGATCTGCTGCCGCGCCCCATCCAGGATGTTGAGGACGTAGTAGTAGCGGTAGTCCTTCTTGAACACGAGGGGCTCTCGCTTGGGGGCCACCTTGCGCAACTCCCCGTCGTGCAGGTGCGGGAAGCGCACGATGGCCGCCGCGCCGATGAGCGCCACCACCCCCAGGATGATGAACGTGGTCTGGTACGACATGAGGTCGAAATAGAAGATGACGAAGACCATGATGAGGGCGGCGAACGTGCCCACTTGTCCGAAGGCGGCCATCTTGCCCAAGATGGAGCCGCTCCGAGACTCGGTGGTGAGGCTCATGCTCAGTGCATTCTGTGTCTGCAGCACGGTGTGGAAACCGAGGCTCGTGATCACCACCCAGGGGATCACGTTCCAGAAGTCGGTGGCGTAGCCGTAGAAGATGTAACCCACACCCAGCATGACCAGCGCGCCGGCGGTGACCTTCTGTAGCGAGATGCGGTAAAGGACGGCCGTGAGGAAGATGAGGAGGAAGCCTCCCACCTCGCGGATAGCCGTCATATAGCCGAACTGGGGCCCGTCCAGATGGAGGACCTCTTCGAAGAAGTTGGTGACCAGACCCATGTGGGCGTTGAGAGCGAAGCCGTAGCAGACGGACATGGTGGCCAGCATGATGAACCCGCGTCCCGCGGGTGTTGTCCACATCTCGGACAGGCGACTTCTCAAGAAACCACTCCATGACGATTGTGTGCAGCTCAGGGTGGGCCCGATCTCGATCGCGGGGGCAGCGGTCCTGCGTCGAACCCTGCCGCGGTGGGACTGTCACCCGCTTCCGCGCCCAGGCCGCCGTCCATTCTACCCCTAAACGACCGCCCAGTTGGTTGCTACCGGGTCGAGCGCGCTGTACCTTCATGCGATGGAACCTGTCGTCACTCGCCGCGATGCCCGCTCGGCCGTCCTCTTGGTGGTGGCCGTCGGCTTTCTCATGCAGGCAGGCTCGGCGGTCGCCGTCATCGTCATCGACTCCGTGGGCGTGATCGAGACGCTGTGGCTGCGTACGGCGTTGGCCGCCGTCATCCTCGCTCTGGTCAGACCTCGTTGGGTGCGTCTGCCGGCGAGGGGGGAGCGCCTCCCGTTGCTCGGTCTCACCCTGAGTCTGCTGGCCATGAACTTCTGCTTCTACGAGGCCATTAGCCGGGCGCCGGTGGGCATAGTGGTGGCCATCGAGTTCCTGGGACCCCTGGGCGTAGCCATAGCCGGTTCCCGACGCCTGCTCGATGTGGTGTGGGCCCTGGCGGCGGGAGCGGGAGTCGTTCTTCTGGTACAGCCCGGCGGGTCGATCGGCGCCGCCGGCCTGCTGTTCGCGCTGCTGGCGGCGGCCTTCTGGGCGGCTTTCATCCTCTTTGCCAAGCGGACCGTCACCAAAGTGGAGCCCATGCGCGCGACCATGTTCATGCTCATCGGCTCTTCGCTGGTGCTGACGCCCATCTGGTTGGTGAGCGGGGTGCGCGTCACCGGTGAGGGGAAGGCGCTTCTTCTGGGTCTGGCCGTGGCCATCTTATCGTCGGCGCTCCCGTACGCCCTGGAGTTGCTGGCCATCAGCCGGGTGCGCGCCGCGACGTACGGGGTACTGCTCAGCATCGAGCCGGCCATAGCGGCCTTCATGGGCTTCATCGTGCTATCGCAGCGGCTCAGCTGGCGGGAGATGGCCGGCATACTCTTGGTCGTGGTGGCCGCCGGAGGCGCCAGTTGGTACGGCAGCGGCGGTTCGCGGAGCATGAAGCGGAACGACCGCGGGAGTGACGCACACGCGTTCCCCGGAGCCGCGCCCGGGATGCGAGAATGAACGGACCAGCAGAGAAAGGAGCGGCATGTGAAGGTTGAAGTGAGCTTCCCCAGCGCGGAGACCATCGAGGCGCGCTGCAAGGACTTGGTGTTCGAGATCGGCCTGCCGCCCGACCTCGGTGGCGACCCCGACGCCTACGGGCCTTTCGATCTCCTGCTGTCGGCGTTGGCCCTCTGCACAGGGCACCATGTGCGGGCCTTCTTGGCCGAGCGCGGTCTGCCCATCGCCGACGCGGGCCTGGTGGTACGGGCGGAGCGCTCACCGGATTCACACCTCCTGGAGTCCATCACGCTGGAGTTGCGGGTTCCCCAGGAACTCCCCGAGAAGTACAACGACGCCATCGTGCGCGCGGCCGGGCAGTGTCTGGTCAAGCAGCAATTGGGCTGCAAGCCGGAGTGTGTGCTGTCGGTGGTGCGCGTCTGACCGTCCACCGCGAGGTGGGGCACATCTGACGGTCCACCGCCAGGTGGTGAGCGGTGCTCCTCGCGTATACGTATACTAGAGAACTGCGCTGGAGTGGGCCCGCGTTGGGGCGGGAGACGAGCGATCCCTGGAATGGAGGTCACCTTAGTGCGTGCTGGTAGGAACGAACTGCTGGACATGTATCGGATGATGGTCCGGATCAGAACCTTCGAGGAGCACGTGTTCACGGAGTGGAAGGCCGGGGGCGTACCGGGACAGGTCCACCTTTATAGCGGGCAGGAAGCGGTAGCGGCAGGAGTCATCGCCCACCTGGCGGTGGACGACTACGTCGTCAGTACCCATCGCGGGCACGGTCACGTGCTGGCCAAGGGGGCCGACAGCCTGAAGATGATGGCCGAGGTGTGCGGGCGGGTAGGCGGATACTGTCGCGGCAAGGGCGGCACCATGCACATGGCCGACAGCGAAAAGGGCATCTTGGGCACCAACGGCATCGTGGGGGCGAGCCTGCCCATCGCCACGGGGGTGGGGCTGTCCTGCCAGTTCAACGATCGCGGCCAGGTGTGCGTGTGCTTCTTCGGCGACGGGGCCTCGAACCGGGGCACCTTCCACGAGTCCCTCGATCTGGCCGCCGTCTGGAACCTTCCCGTGATCTACGTCTGCGAGAACAACTCGTATGCCATGTCTACGCACGTCAACGAACACACCAGGATCGAGCACATAGCCGATCGCGGCGTGGCCTACGGCATCCCCGGCACAGCCGTCGATGGTGACGATGTCGCCGCCGTGTATGAGGCTGCGGCCGTGTGCATCGAGCGTGCGCGCAGCGGCGGAGGCCCCAGCCTCTTGGAGTGCAAGACTTGGCGCCATCACGGTCACTTCACCGCCGACCCGGCGTACTATCGCGATCCCGCGGAGCATGCCGAGCGCTTGAAGACCGATCCTATCGTTCAGGCGCAGAATCTTCTTCTGGGCCAAGGCTGGTCCACGGCCGAGGAACTCGACCGTATCGAAGTCGAAGCCGTGGAAGAGATGGATGCGGCTCTGGACTTCGCCCGGAATAGTCCGTGGCCGTCGCCCGACGAAGTAGCCACCGGCGTGTACTCCGAATAGCGCGGATTGCGAGGACAGTGACTATGGCAACGAGAATGATGAACTACCGGGCGGCCGTCGCCGACGGCATAGCCTATCGAGATGAGACGCGATCCCAGCGTGTACGTGGCCGGCGAAGAGGTGACCACGCACGGTGTGGCCTACGGAGTCAGCGGCGAGGGTCTGCTGGAGGAGTTCGGTCCCCAGCGCATCCGCAACACCCCCATCATCGAGACGGCCATCGTGGGTCACGCGGTGGGCGCGGCGGCGGTGGGCATGAGGCCCGTGGTGGAACTCATGTTCATGGACTTCTTGGGCATCTGCATGGATGAGCTCGCCAATCAGGCGGCCAAGGTGCACTACATGTTCGCGGGACAGTACCGCGTGCCCATGGTCCTCAGGGTCTCGAGCGGCGCCACCAGGGCGGCGGGTTCTCACCACGCCCAGTCTCTCGAAGCCTGGGCGACCCATGTCCCGGGGCTCAAGACCGTCGCTCCTGTCACTCCCAGCGACGCCAGGGGGATGATAATCTCCGCTATCCGCGACGACAACCCAGTGCTCTTCGTGGAGCACAAAGCGCTCCTCGCCACCACTGAAGAGGTGCCTGAAGGAGAGTACACCGTGCCTATCGGCAAGGCGGCGGTGCGGCGCGAAGGCGGCGACGTCACGCTCGTGGCCTGGTCGGGCATGGTCCCCACCTGCCTGGAGGCGGCGGAGGCACTCGCTGCGGACGGTATCCAGGCCGAGGTCATAGACCTGCGCACCCTCATCCCGCTGGACAAAGAGGCGGTGTTCGCCTCGCTGGCCAAGACCGGCAGGCTGGTGGTGGCTCACGAGGCCGTGAAGACCGGCGGCTTCGGGGCCGAGGTGGCGGCGATGGTGGTCGAGGAGGCCTTCGAGCTGCTCAAGGCTCCCGTACGTCGGGTGGCCGCTCCCGACTGCCCCATCCCCTACAGCCCGCCGCTCATGACGGCCTTTGTGCCCCAGGTGGAGCAGATCAAGGCCGCGGCGCTGGAGATCTGCCGCTGACTCAGTCCGGGGGAGCGGGCATCACAGGTCGGGGACGCTCGCGATCTCACACGTCTGTTCGCTGGGGGGGAGCGATCCCCGGGCCAGCGAGGCGGCGAAGCCCAGCACGCAGATGAACGCCAGGATGGCGAAACTCACCTGGATGGCCACCAGCAGATCGGGATAGTCGGCCGGCTGGATCTCCCCGCGCCCCACGATGGCAGCCATCACCAGAGTGACGATGGCGATGCTGAGGGCCTGTCCCACCTGTCTCGCTGTGCCCAGCGTGGTCGACGCCATGGTCACCCTGCTGCGGTCGACACTGCACAGGATGGCGTTCTGGTTGGGGCTGCTGAAGAGGGCGTATCCCACGCCGAGGACGATGAGACTGATCATGATGGCCCAGTAGGGCGTGCCCGAGGTCAGGAAGCTGAACGATAGTAGCCCGATCGTGCAGAGGGCCATGCCTCCGGAGGCCACCCACCGGGGCTCGATGCGGTCGGAGAGGCGCCCCGCCCAGGGGGAGATAGCGGCCTGGAAGACCACGCCGGTCACCAGCAGCAGACCGGCCGTCTGCGGGTCGAGACCGCGGATGTACTGCAGGTAGAGGCTGATGAGCAGGGTCATGGCGGCGATGGCCGCGTAGCTGGCCAAAGCGGCGAGGTTCGATAGGGTCAAGACTCGATTGTTGCGGAACAGCCTCAGGTCGAGTATGGGAACTCGAGAGCGGGTCTCCCACCAGCCGAAGAGGACCAGACCCGCCGCACCGCCGACCAGCAGACCGACGGCCACGCCGTGGGGGAGCCACGACAGCCCCACCAGGAAGGCCGACAGTGAGGCGGCGTAAACGACCGACCCGAACCAGTCGAAGCCGGACGAATCTTCTCTCCATTCCACGCGGCGCAGGAGTAAGAGGTCCAGCGCCAAGTTGATGAAGGCGAACACCGCCGCGAAGGCGAAGATGGAACGCCAGCCCAGGTTGTAGGTGAGGACGCCGCCCACTATGGGCCCCATGACCTGTCCGATGTAGACGGTGGCCACAAGAACGCCCATGGCCCGACCGCGCTGGCCGATGGGATAGGCCAGCGCCACCATGGCGTGCGAACTGGCGAACATCATGGAGGAGCCTATTCCCTGCGCCACGCGCAGGATGATCATGGGAGCGTACGCCGGCACGAAGATCAGCGCCACCGTGCTGAGCAGGAACAGCACCAAACCCGTGAGATACACCAACCTTCGCCCGAACAGGTCGGCGATCTGGCCGAACGGCACGAGGAACGCTGCCGACGCCAGCATGTAGGCCAGGGGGATCCAACCCAGGGCCACGGCTCCCAGGCCGAACTCGGTCTGGATTGAGGGGAGGGCCACGTTGACGGCCGATGCCATGAAGGCGCACATCCACATGGCCATGCTGTTGACCATGAGGACATGGACCCGGTTCACGGAAGTGGCCGCGGACGGGTCCAGCAGACGGTCGGTCCAAGACCTCATCGGGCGGTGGGGATAGAAGGGACCCGCATGGTCCCTTGTCGCGTCTCTCGCTTCATCGCTCTAACTCTACCGCGTCCCCGGCCTTGCCGGGCGCCGGATGCACGGATATCGTGGTAGCATAAACACTGTTCGAGGAAACGATTAGTGTTGTTACCCACGTTGAGTGTTCGAAGCAGAGGGAGCCACATGTCGGACGATGCTCCTCTCACGAGACGGGACCGGCGCCGCCAGCAGACCAGGGCGGAGATATTGGCTGCCGCCCGCGAACTGCTGCTGGAAGTGGGGCCGGAGGAACTGAGTCTGCGTCAGGTGGCCCGGCGGGCCGACTTCAGTCCCGCTGCCCTCTACAACTACTTCTCCAGCCGTGACGAGATCGTCGGCTCGCTCTTCGCGGAGGCGTTCGAACGTCTGGATGCATATCTGCGGCGGGTGCCTTGCACACTGGACCCGGACGAACGCGTGGTCGAACTGAGCTTGGCCTACATGGACTTCGCGCGTGAGAACTCCATGGACCTGCGTTGCATGCTGCTCTCCACGTCTCTCGACCTGCCGCCGTCGAGCGGCAAGGCGGTGGGTATGGGGGTGGCGGAACTCATCGGGGCCACCTTCCGTGAGGGCAGGGAGCGAGGCTTCTTCCTGGCGGACGGACCGCTGTCCTCGGCCGAGATGGCCTACGGGCTGTGGGCCCTCGTGCAGGGGATGGTGTCTATCGCCTCCATCGATCTCACTGAGGTCAGCGACGAGATATCGGCCGATCCCCGAAGGGTCATCGAAACCTTCGTGGGGATGCTCATGCCCTCGGCCGATGGGCTGAGGCCCGAGCGAGGGTCCCTGCGAAGCGTGGCGGCATCGGGAGAATCTGCTGAGAGCGCTCCGGTGTTCAGCGCATAGTTCGGATGAAACGCGAGGCTCGGCAGTAGCTCAGGCGGGCAGGAAGACGGTGAAGGTGGAGCCCTGGTCCAGCACGCTGCGCACTTCCAGCCTGCCTCCGGCCCGCTCCACCAGTCTCTTCACGATGGCGAGGCCCAGGCCGCTCCCCTCCAGGTCGCGGGTCTCGGGCCGCTTCTCGCGGAAGAACTCGCTCGTGACCTGATCGAGATTGTCCTCGGCGATACCGATGCCCGTGTCTTCCACCTCCAGGCGCAACCACGGTCCTTCGTGACGGGCGCGGACGGTGACACTGCCGTGCTCCCGGTTGTACTTGACGGCGTTGCCGACGAGGTTGGTGAGGATCATGGCCAGATCGTCCGCCGCCATCAGCACAGGGGGTAGGTCCGGCTCGATCTCCTTCTGACCGGCCACATCCCAGGCCGCAAGGCGTTCCGCCTGCTGTGCCAGCGCCAGGTCCACAGCCGGCTCCACGTCCAGCAGTTCGGGCTCGGCTACGTTCTTGGCCTGTTCGCTGCGCGATAGCGAGAGGAGGTCGCTGATGAGTTGCACCATGCCGTCTATGCGTTCCTGGGCCCGGTTCAGCATGGGCTGGTAGGCGTCGAGGTCGTCGCCCAGACTCCTATCGGTGGCCACCTCCACGAGACTGCGGACGGCGCCGAGCGGGGCCTTGAGCTCGTGCACCATAGTGCGGATGAAGCGCTCCTTCTCCATAGCCAGTCGCCTGATCTGAGAGATGTCGGAGAGGGTGAGGATGCGTCCCAACGCTTCCCCTTCGTCGTCGCGAAACGTCACGATGCTGGTCATGTAGGTGCGGTCGTCGACGGCCAACTGGCCTATGGTCCTGTCCTTGATGGGGGCCTCCAGTTGCTCCACGAGCGAAGCGAGGGGGCCCGGCGCCAGCACCGCCGCCGCCGGGCGACGAACGACCTGGTCTTGGGACATCTCCAGAAGGGCCGTCATGGCCTCGTTGGCCAGAACAGCGTCGCCGTCCCGGTTGACCACGAGGACGGCGTCGCGGAGCGACGACACCAGGGAGTGGGTCTGTGTCTTCTCTTCCGCCAAGGCGAGCAGGCCGGCCTCGTGTTCCCGGCGCAGGCGTTCGGCCTCGCTACGGGCCAGTTTGTGCCGCACCAGCATCTCCACCACTCCCAGCAGGTCGTCGGGCAGGAAGGGCTTGGGCAGGAAGAAGTCCACTCCCTGCCGGGTGGCGGCGATAGCGGTATCGATGTTGGCATAGGCCGTGATCATGCAGGTGGCGACGTCGGCGCCACTGGATTTGATGGACTGCAGGATGCTCAGCCCGTCCATGTCGGGAAGGCGATAGTCCAGCAAGGCCACATCGTAGGAGTTGGCCTCGAGCAGGGCCAGAGCCTCGCGGCCGGTCTCGGCGTCGTCGACGTCATACCCCTCGATCTCCAGGATCTGTCTGATCCCGGAGCGGACGCCGTACTCGTCGTCCACCACCAGGATGCTCGCCGTGCCCGTGAGTGGCTCCGGCTCCATCAGGCCTCCAGAAGCTCCTCGGCCAGGCCCAGCAACTGCTTGCCGGTGGCCGGCTTGTCGACGAAACGGTCCAGACGGGTCCAGGAGCGTAGCCCGCTGTCCTCCTGATCGAAGCGTTCACCCGTGGCCGCGGCCACGGCGCTGAGCATCACCAGCGGGGTGTCTTTGAAGCGTTCCTGCTTGCGGATCTGATGGGCCAGGCGGAAGCCGCTGTCGTAGCGCTCCATCATGAGGTCGAGGAAGATGATGTCCGGCACCGCGCTCTCCAGGAGGCGCAAGGCGTCCTCGCTGCTCGCGGCCGTGTGCACCTCGTGTCCGCGACTGCCGAAGAAGGCGGACTGGGCAGCCAGGAAGTCCCGGTCGTCGTCCACGAACAGGACTCTCCAAGGCTCACTCATCTCGGGCTCCTTTCCCCGCGGGGCGGGTCTTGGGGATCTCAACGTGGAAGGTGGTTCCGACGTCCGCCTCGGACTCGAACCAGATGTTGCCGTTATGCATCTTGACGATGCCGTAGGAGATGGGCAGGCCCAGTCCGGTGCCCTTTCCGATGCTCTTGGTGGTGAAGAAGGGCTGGAACACCTTGTCCTCGGCGCCGGCCGCGATGCCGCTTCCCTGGTCGGACACGCTGAAGCGGACTCGATCGGTCTCGGGGATGTCCACTGCGGACACCTTCACCGTGCCCGTACGGCCCTCCATCGCTTCCACACCGTTCTTGACCAAGTTGAGCAACACCTGGGTCATCTGGTCGCGGTCCAGGTCGGCGCAGAGGCCGGAGGGGACGTCGGCCACGAGGTTCACGCGGTCGCCCGAGGCCGGAGAGATGTGGCTCATGGCCCCGTCGATTACCGAGGCGACAAGTCCTTCTATGGACACCATCTCGATGCGTACGCGGCTCTGACGGGCGAAGTCGAGCAGGTTGCCGATGATGCGTTTGCAGCGCTCGGATTCCTCGGCCATGAGCTTCAGGTCATGGCCGAGATCATCACGGTCCTTGAGCTTGCGCTGCAGGATGTGGGAGTAGAGCAGGATGGTGCTCAAGGGGTTGTTGAGCTCGTGGGCCACGCCGGCGGCCATCTGGCCCATGGAGGCCAACTTCTCGCTGTTTATAAGGTGCCGGTGTACGTCGCGCAGGTTGGTCCAAGGCACGTTCAGCTCGTGGCACACGCGCTCCGACTGCTCGATGATGAAGGGCAGGCACATGTTTTCCTCGGCCATACCCGCCCAGACCGCGGCGGCTTTGGCGCGGCAGGTGGGATAGCCACAGGCGCCGCAATCGAGCTCGTCCTCCGCGAAGAACTTGTTGGTATGACCCAGGATCTCTCGGATCTCCTGCTCCGTGGGTTCTTCGGTGCGCTGGTCGCTGGCTGCGAAGCCTCGGTGCATGTTCAACCGGGTCGTCTCGTCCGCGTGGGGCGACAGGGTGCCTGCTTCCTGGCGGTGCAGACTCTCCGAAGCGAACTCGGCCACCCGGCGCCGGCGTAGCACGCCGGCCTCGCCGGTCTTGACGCCGGGGCCGGCGTAGCAGCCTTTGCACATCAGGGCTTCGACCAGGAGGGTGGCCTCTGGGACGGCGCCCTCGGGAAGTCCGGCGAGGGTCTCCAGGGTGTCGCTGTGGCCGCTGACCACGATGAGCCGGGGGTCGAGGATACCGTCGCCGATACCCGCGCTCTCCAGCATGCCGCCGGGGATGGGATAGATGCGGGCCTGGCCGGCATGGGGCGGGTCGAAGTCGCTGGCCGGCAGCGAGGAGACGTCTATCTTGCGGGAGGTGAAGATGGACTGCAGTTCGGTGAGCGTCAGAACCTCGTCGATGAGCCCGGCCACGTGCTCGTCGAGCATCTCGGCCTTCTTGGCCACGCAGGGACCTATGAACACGCAGCGCACGTCGGCTCCGTACCATTGCTTCACGGCCAGGGCGGTGGCGATCATGGGGGAGACGATGGGCATGATGCGATCGGTCAGTTCGGGCCGGTACTTGCGCACGTACTCCACCACCGCGGGGCAGGCGCTGGCGATGTGCACCCCATGTGGTTGCTCGCGCAGGAAGTCGTGGCAGGCTTGGTTGACCAGATCGGCTCCGTAGGCCACTTCGATGACGGGACTGAAGCCCAGGGCGCGCACGGCGGCGATGACCTGGTTGGGGTGGGCATCGAAGCCAGCCGGAAACGACGGGGCCAACAACGCGGCCACGCTGCGGCCCTGGCGTAGCAGGCGCAAGGTCTTGTCGATGCCGTTGGCGTACGACTTGGCGTTCTGCGAGCACACCATGGTGCAGTTGCCGCAGCTGATGCAGCGCTCAGCCACCACGGAGGCCTGGCCGTCCTCTATGCGGATGGCCTTGGCCGGACAGTCCCGCACGCACGTGTAACAACGGCGGCAGTTCTGCTTGATAGTGGTGATCACGCCTTCCACGATGCGCCTTCGCTATCCGGCTACCGGCGCGGCAGCCACGGTCTCCAGTACGGTCTCGTCGAGTCTGACCCCGGCGCTGCGGTCGACATAGTGACGATGAAGAAGCCTGTGGGACACCTCGCTGAGGGGCCGTCCCAGATGCTCTTCGTAGAGTTCGGCCACGGCGGCGTTGTCGTGGGAGTATCTCACCTCCGCCTTCTCGTCGGCGTCGTAGATGCGGTCCATGCGCCGACGGACATCCTTTGCCTCGGTCTGGTAGGGTTGGCCGCCTCCGCCGATGCAGCCTCCGGGGCAGGACATGACTTCCACGAAGTGCAGGTCGGAGAGGGAGTCGTCCAAGACGGAACTCAGCCGGCCGAGTCCGCTCACCACACCCATGTGGAGGGTCAGGTCGCCGGCCTCGAGAGCGAAGCGTTTGACGCCGTCCAGCCCTCGTGCCTCGGTGAGCGGGCCCGCGGGTGGCTCCAGGCCCACCAGAGTGACAGCCGTGCGGACGGCCGCTTCCATGACGCCTCCCGTGCTGCCGAACAGCCGGGCGGATCCCGTCGCATCGGCGAAGGGCGGATCGAGCGGGGCCTCCTCTTCGAAGGTGGAGAAATCGAGACCGAAGCGGCTCCAGAGGGCATCCAACTCGCGCGTGGTGAGCACGTAGTCCACGTCGCCCAAGTCCGAGGCCTCATACTTCTTGGCCGTGCAGGGCATGACAGACACGATCACCAAGCGTTTGCCGTCCAGACCGGCGTAGCGAGGATAGATCTCCTTGATGAGCGCGCCCGCCATCTGCTGGGGGGACTTGCAGGTGGAGAGGTGGGGGATCAGGTCGGGACGGTGGATCTCCACGTAGTTCACCCAGGCGGGCGAGCAACTGGTGAACATGGGCAGGGCGCCCCCTTCCTGCAGCCGCTTCACCAACTCCGTGGCTTCCTCCATGATGGTGAGGTCGGCCGAGAAACCGGTGTCGAAGACGGCTGTGAAGCCCACGGTCTTGAGAGCCGCGGACAGTCTGGCGAGCATGTCGGGAACGGTCTGGCCCTTGCCCCGGCCCTTGGAGAGGGTCGCCGGCACGGCCGGTGCGATCTGGGCGACCACCACCGTGCTCGGATCACCCAAGGCTTCGACCACCCCGTCCACGTGCGAACGTTCCATGAGCGCGCCCGTGGGGCAGGCGCGTACGCACTGACCGCAGAACACACACCCCGAGACGTTAAGGCCCTCCGAGAAGCCCGGCCCCACCTGGGTCCGGAAGCCCCGGCCGATGAAGTCGATGGCGCCCACACCCTGCACATGGTGGCACATGGTGACGCAGCGCCCGCAGAGCACGCACTTGTTCGGGTCACGCCAGATGGCCGCGGAGGAGATGTCGAGAGACTGGTCCTTCTTAAGGCCCACGTACTGCCGGGGTCGTACGCCCAACTCTTGGGTCAGGTCGGCCAGTTCGCAGTTGCCGGAGCGATCGCAGGCCAGGCAGTCCTGGGGATGGTTGGCCACGAGGAGTTCGACGATGGCGCGGCGGGCTTTGAGGATGCGCGGTGTGTGGGTACGGATGATCAGTCCGTCGGCTGCCGCGAGCGTGCAGCTGGTCTGCAGCTTGGGCATGCCCTCCATCTCCACCACGCAGAGGCGGCATGAGGCGGAGGGAGAGGGAGCCCAGTCAAGCGAGCAGAGGTGGGGGATGCGTATGCCCGCCCGGTTGGCCACCTGCAGGACGGTCTCGCCCTGTTCGAAGTCGAGCTCTTTGCCGTTGATGGTGATAGCCATGATGACCTCTCAAGCCACCGCGGTCACGGCCTGCTTGGGACAGACGTCCACGCAGGCGCCGCAGCCGAGACAGCGATCGACGATGATGTAGTGAAGTTTTCTGCGCTTGCCTACGATAGCCAGGCTGGGGCATGTGTCGAGGCAGAAGCCGCAGCCGATGCAGGTGGCCGCGTCGATGGTGTACTCGCGCAGGCCCTGACAGACACCTGCGGGACAGCGGTCTTCCAGAAGGTGAGCTTCGTATTCGTCGCGGAAGAAGCGCATGGTGGAGAGCACGGGATTGGCGGCCGACTGACCGAGACCGCACAGCGAGGTGTCCTTGATGGTCTGGGCAAGCTCCTCCAGATGCAGCAGTCCGCGGAAGCGCTCCAGCCGGCGCACTTCATCGCCCACAGGGCGCTCGGTGAGCGCCACCAGGATCTCGTGCATGCGGGTGGTGCCTTCGCGGCAGGGGGTGCACTTGCCGCAGGACTCGTTGCGGATGAACTCCATGAAGTACTTGGCCACGTCGACCATGCAGCTACGTTCGTCCATGACCACCAGTCCGCCTGAGCCCATCATGGCGCCCAGTTCCTGCAGCTTGCCGTAGTCGGTGGCGACGTCGAGCAGGTGGTCGGGGATGCAGCCTCCACTGGGACCGCCGATCTGGACGGCCTTGATGTGATGGCCCTCCGGCGCTCCTCCCCCGATGCCGTACACCACCTCGCGCAGGGGGATGCCCACCGGCACTTCCACCAGTCCGGTGTTGCGCACTCGGCCGCTCAGGGCAAAGACCTTGGTGCCGGCGGCGTCGCCGATACCCAGGTCTCTGAACCAGTCGGCACCGCGACCCAGGATGCCGGGCACGTTGGCCAGGGTCTCGACGTTGTTGAGGACGGTGGGCATACCGTGGAGGCCGGCGACCGCCGGGTACGGCGGTCGCGGCCGGGGCATGCCCCTGCCGCCTTCGATGCTGGCCAGGATGGCCGTCTCTTCGCCGCAGACGAAGGCTCCGGCGCCCTGTTTGATGGTGATGTCGAAGTCGATGAGGCTGCCGAGGATGTCGCTACCCAACAGACCGACCTGGCGGCACTGGGTGATGGCGTCTTGCAGCCGCTCGATGGCCAGGGGGTACTCGGCGCGGCAGTAGACGTAGCCCTTGCTTGCCCCGATGGCATACGCGGCGATGAGCATGCCCTCGAGCACTCGGAAGGGGTCTCCCTCTAGGACGGCCCGGTCCATGAAGGCCCCCGGGTCTCCCTCATCGGCGTTGCAGATGAGGTACTTCTGCGTGGCCGGGGTGTTGAGAGCCACGCGCCATTTCTGGCCGGTGGGAAAGCCGGCGCCGCCACGACCGCGTAGTCCCGCCTCGGTCACCAGGTCGCACACTTCCTCGCGCGTCATGGAGGTGAGGGCCCGCGCCGCGGCGGCGAAGCCGCCTGCGGCCAGGGCCGAGTCCAGGGAGGCGGGGTCGACCAGCCCGCAGTTCTCCAGGACCACCCGGGTCTGTCTGCCGAAGAACGGGGTCTCCATCACCAGGGGCACATCCTCGTAACCTGGGGCTTCGCCGTAGCGTCCGTAGAGGAAGCGGTTGCGGAACTCACCTTGGGCGAAAAGGAGGTCGAGGAACTCGTCCACGTTCCCGGGGGTGAGATCGCAATAGGACAGGCGCAGGCCGGCATCGGTGGCGATGTCGACGAAGATCTCGCGCTGGCAGTAGCCCACGCAGCCCACCTCCACCAGCGTCACGGGCAGAGTGTGTTCAGCCAGGTAGGCGCGGACCTTCTGCATGAGGCGCAGAGCGCCGTTGGCGCGGCCACAGGTACCGGCGCCCACGAAGAGGGTTATGCCCTCTCCCCCGCGGCGAGTGCGCTCCAGCCGCGCGGCGCGGTCGGCGTGGCAGTCCGCGTCCTCATGGCAGAGGGGCCCAGAAGCGACACAGGCAATGAGGTCGCGGCAGGGACGACCGGGAGTGTGGGTGCAGCGGTCGCAGCAGGCCTCCACGAGGAGCGAGCGGTTCATGCGTCGCTCCCCTCAGGGCTCGAGGTGTCGGTGGCCTCGGCCGAAGCCTGGCCCGCGGAGGGGGGATCCGTGGGCGGCGCCTCGGCCGAGGCCGATCTGCGGGCGGCGGCGTCTACTCCGACGCCATCCAGTAGGGCGTTCAGGCTCTCGACGGTCAGATGACCGTGAAACTCTCCATCGAGCTTCATCACCGGGGCGATGGAACAGGCCCCGAGGCAGGCGACGGTGATGACAGTGAAACGGCCGTCGGGGGAGTTGCCGTCGGGCCGCAGCTTGAGTCGGCGCTGAAGGTGCTGATGGAGGATGAGGCTCTGCTTCACGTGGCAGGCCGTCCCCCGGCATATCTCGATCACATGTTCGCCGAGAGGGGCGAAACGGAACTGGTTGTAGAAGGTGGCCACCCCGTACACCTTGCTCGCGGGGGTGCTCAGAGCGGCCGCCAGTTCCGTCATGGCCAGGCGCGAAACGTAGCCTTCGCGGGCCTGGATCTCCTGCAGCAGCGGTATCAACTGCTCTTGCGAACAGTCGCCACGCTCCGCCAAGATGCTCCGGACGCAACTCGCGCCGGAGACAGTCGCCGTGGGGGTCATGCTTCCGCCTCCCCCTCGGCCTGTTGTGTGTGATCAGCTCCCTGCCGGGCCAAGAGCATCTCGATGCGGGCGGCCAGGTCGGCCAGCTTGACCGGTTTTTCCATGAAGGTGTCGCTGGGCAGGTCTTGGCCCATGAGTGAAGCCAGCACCTTCTCGCGCACGTCTTCCTGCACGTTGAAACCGGACAGCATGATGATGGGGATGTCCCTGGTGGGGCCGTCGGTCTTGAGGGCGCTGGCGAACACCATGCCCTCCTCGTCGTAGTCCATCATCACGTCGAGGACGATGAGGTCGGGGCGCCTTTCGACTATGCGCGCGTAGGCCTCTTTCCCGTTGTGAGCGGTCGCGACGGAGTAGCCCCGAGAGGTCAAGAAGGCTTCCACCGACATGACCAGGTCCCTATCGTCGTCCACCAACAGTATCCGCTGTGTCTCCATGACCCCTCCTCTGGCTCGTGCATGCTCTTCTGCCGATCGCCCGTAGCTCTCAGGTCGTTGCCGTGTGATGGCTCAGGAACGAGAGCTTCTCCAACTTGGCTGAGATATCGATGTTCTCCACGAAACAATCGCTGGGTGCGCTCACCCGTTTGGGGACGAAATTGAGGAACGAGCGCACGCCCACGGCGGCGGCTCTGTCGACCACCGCCTGCAGCCCCTCCGGCCGGGAGGCGAGCACGGCGATGCGGATGTCGTGTTCGGCGACGACTGCCTCCAGGTCGTCCAGGCTGTAGCAACGGCGCCCACCGAAGACACGCCCCGTCTTTTCGGGATCGGTGTCGAAGATGGCGGCGATGTTGAAGCCGCGCTCTTCGAAGCCCCGATACGACAGCAGGGCTCTGCCGAGGTCGCCCAGGCCGAACAGGGCCACGGCCTGGGCGACGTCGGTGCCTATGATGCGGCCGATAGTGCGGTCGAGGTCGCGGACGTTGTAGCCGCGGGCGATGTTGCCGAAACTACCGAAGCTGGCCAAGTCGCGCCGCAGTTGAGCCGCGGTGACGCCCACTAGGCCGGCTAGTTGGTGGGAGTGGATGAACTCCACACGTTCGTGGGAGAGTTCCTCGAGCATCCTCCTGTAGACGCTCAGGCGTTCGACTGTGTGCAGGGATACCGGTCGCTCTGAGGGCGACTCGGTGCCCTTGCGCGGGCTGCCGGTCACGGCGCGGCTCTTGACCACCGCTGCTCGTGCGGATCTCTTCTTGTCAGTTGTGCCTGCCATGCTCTCCTCGGCGTGTCTTCAACAACGCATCGTGAAGATAATCACAGTATGGTGGTGGCTGTCAACTACTGTGTGAAAGCACCAAGCCCCGCGCGACGCCTTGATGGTGCGCCGGGCGGGGCCGGAGAGGGAGTGGTGGCTGTGCTGGAGGCTGGGAGGGTGCCTTCTAGGGCAGGTATTTCTCCAGGTCGACATCCATGAACTGCGGCCGCTCGAAGCGCTCTTTGAGGTCGAAGGGGACAGTGCAGTCGAAGATGGTCTTGCAGCAGGTGCCGAACGTGCGCAGCATGGGGTTGAACTCAGGCGTCGCCGACGGGTCGAGTGTGTGGCAGCGTACCCCGGGCAAGAAGATGGTACTCACATCGCCCTGGTAGCGTGTGGTCATGGCCCACATGACGTCGTTGATGTCGTAGAGGTCGACGTCCTCGTCGACCAGGATGACGTGCTTGAGTTCTGAGAAGGCCGCGAAGGCGACGATGGCGGCCTGGCGTTGCCGCCCTTCATCGCCCATGTTGCGCTTCTTGATCTGAAGGATAGCCAGGTACTTGCCGCCCCCAGCCGCGTGGCAGTAGACATTTTGCAGGAAGCCGGGCATGGCATCCTCGACCAGCCGGAAGATGCTGGCTTCGGTGGGCAAGCCCGCCAGAGTGACATGCTCCTCCCCAGGGCCTACCAGTATCTGGAAGATGGGGTCGATGCGATGGGTGACGGCGGTCACGTGCAGCACCGGCAGTCCGGGCTGCGCGGCCCCAACGTAGCCGGGGAATTCAGGCATAGCCCAGCCGCTTCCCGTGAGCGCGTCCTCGTCCACGACCACGTTGGGCCGGAACTCGCCCTCAAGCACGACTTCGGCTCGGGCGATGGCCTTCGCGTTCTGAGTGAGGCAGTCGACCAATTCCACCGGCCGGTTGCGGAGGCCACCGGCGATGGTCAATTCGTCGAAGCCCAAGGGGGTGGTGGGAGCCTCGAAGGAGGTGGCTACGTAGATAGCAGGGTCGAAGCCCATGCTCACCGACACCGGGAGCGGCTTGCCCATGGCCCACGCCTTCTCCAGGAAGACGCCGATATGGCGGCCCAGATTGAAGCTCACGCTCAGCGTGTCGGGACCGTGGAAGCACATGCGGTGGATAGTGACGTCCGAGACCCCTGTCTCGGGGTCCTCGCCGCGCATGAGGGCCATGTTGAGGAAGGCGCCGGTGTCCCGTGGGGTGCTCACGATCTGCGGGATGAGCGTCCGCAGGTCGAAGGGGGGCTTGTAAACGACCTCCTGGCAGGGTGCTGCCGAGGCGTCGACCACCACAGGCGGTACAGGCCGGTCGAGAGCAGCCAGAAGGTCGAAGGCCAGACGCTCGGGTGAGGAGCCCATGAGGAGTGCCGTCCGTTTCCTACTGGCCAGTACGCCGGTCAGGACACGCATGCCGGAGCCCTTGACCCTCTCGAACATCATGGCCGGCCCCAGTTTGGTGGGGGGAGGAGTGGGCGTGCCGGATCCCACGCGCCGGTAGACACCGGCCAGTTCCAGGTACGGATCGACCTCGACGCTCGTGGTCAACAGCTGTCCAGGGTGCTCGGCGAGAAAGGTGACCGCTGTCCGCAGGTCGTTGATGTCGGATGGTTGCATCCGCGCGGCGCCGGTTGCGCTGCTCTCCATGTGCTCCTCCTTGGCCAGACTCACTGTTCGACTATATCAGAATCAGAATTCTTCAATGCATCGTTACAGGCTGAAATCGCAGTGGCACAGCATGGCCTTGGCTAGAATGGGGGTGCGGAGCGGATAGAGGAGGAGTCTCGTGGCAAGCAGGGGCAAATTGGCGGTGATAGGCGCGGGAGGCACTGGGGCCAGTTGGGCAGGGCTGTTCGCGTCTCGTGGTTACTCGGTGGCTCTGTACGATGCCGGCCAAGAGGCCGCCTTCCAAGGCGTTCGGCGCGCGGAGCGCGCGGCCCGTTTCCTCGTGGCCAAGGGTCTAGCGGAGCCCGGTGCGGCGGAACGAGGCGTCGGCATGTTGAGCGCCGCCTCCAGTCTGGAGGAGGCGGTCGCCGGGGCCATGCTGG
This sequence comes from uncultured Actinomycetes bacterium, assembly GCA_963816155.1. GTDB lineage: Bacteria > Actinomycetota > Thermoleophilia > RBG-16-64-13 > RBG-16-64-13 > JAXGXJ01. The sequence goes on from CAWFJE010000009.1 coordinate 291,569, forward strand.
TGCAAGAGGCCGTGCCGGACGACCTCTCGGTCAAGAGAGCGGTGTTCGCAGCCATCGGTCAGGCGGCGCCTGAGGAAGCGCTCATCGCCACCAGCACGTCGGGACTCTCCATCAGCGCCATACAGGAGGACGTGCATCGGCCGGGGCGTACTCTGGCCGCTCACCCCTACAATCCTCCCCACCTCATCCCTCTGGTGGAGTTGGCCGCAGGCCGTCTCACAGATCCCGCGTCCGTCGACCGCGCCGCCTCTTTTTACCGCGATCTGGGGAAGGAGGTGGTGATAGTGAACGGAGACATCCCCGGCTACATCGCCAACAGGCTGTCGGCCGCTCTGTGGCGGGAGGCCATCGATCTCGTACGCTCAGGGGTGGCCAGCGTCGAGGAAGTCGACCGGGCCGTGCGTTCCGGACCGGGACTGCGCTGGGCGGTCATGGGCCCGCACCTCATCTACCATCTGGGCGGAGGCGCAGCAGGCATCCGCGGCCACATAGCCCACCTGACCGCCACCAAGGAAGGGATGCTGCGCGACCTGGCCACGTGGACCGAATTCCCCTCCGACACGGCTGAGGTCCTGGCCCGCGGCTTGGAGGGTGAGACCGGGGGGAGGTCACTGGAGGAATTGGAGGCGCAGCGCGACGAGACTCTGGCGGCTCTGTTGACAGCTCTTCGCGACGCGGGAGGCTGAGTCTATTCGATCTGCCCCCGGATGGCGTCGATCGGGTGAGACTCGTTGCCGATGCTCACGTAGGTGTTGCCGGAGGAGATGAGGGCCACTAGGTCGTTGATAGTCTGTCCCTGCAGCGAGCCGATCAGATCTCCCTCCTCGATGAATCCTTCCGCCAGCACGCCCGTGTACTCACCTATCTCAGCGGGACCGGGGAAAAGGGTCACGATCGCGGCCCCCGAAGTGCCCGGGGCTCCCTCATAGATGGAGGCGACGCTGGGGTTGGTGAGCATGCTGGTCACGTCGAGCACGAAGGTGAGCGTGTCCTTGTCGGCGTCGTACTCGAGGTCGAGCGTGGCGGCAGCAGCGGTCTGTACCGCGGGTACCGACTGGTCACCGGTGAGTTCGGCGGCGAAGAGGCTGGAGGTTAACTCGCTGGTGGGGGGGCTCCCACCCTGCGTGGTATCTGTCGTCTCCGTGGTATTTGTAGTATCCGTGCTGTCGGTCGACTCGGTGGTCGAGGTCGTGCTGGTGTCGTCACCGCCCGAGAGCGCTACGACCAAAACCACGATCAGGATTATGAGGGCCAGAAGGCCGATGACAGCCACCAAGCGCCGCCTTTGTATCTGCTTGGCTCGGCGCTCGCGCGCCCGCGCTCTGGCCTGGGGGTCAGTCCTATTCTCCGGCTCCATCAGTTCCTCCGCCGCTCAACTCTTTCCAGCCGTCGGGTTGTACTATACCCACAGTTACTCCGTAGAATTCTCCAGCGAGGCCCAGTTCCCTGGTACAGACTCCGTTTCTTGAGCTCGGCCGCTCTGGCGCCGCATTGGACTTCCCTTCAATCGGCCCGTCCGCCAGGCGTGTTCAGCGGGCGCGCCCCATCAGATGTCCACCGAGACCGGTGAGCCACAGGAGTATGGGGTAGGCCACCCATCGCTCTATGCCCCCGTCGCCCAAAGGAGCCATGGGATCGGAGTCGCCGAGGATCAGGTAGAGCAGGAGACTGATCAGGGCAACAACTCCGAGGACCACCGAGAAGTAGCGGAAAGGCGGAGTCTCCACGTTCCACGCCACGATGGCGGCCACACCTCCCGCGGTGAAGGCTAGGAGCGCGAAAAGCGCGTGGACGGTCCCATGGTCGCCCGGAAAGAGGCCCACCCCAAGGGCACCCAAGCCGAACAGGGCCAGCAGGATAGGCGCTGCAAGGCGCCCAAAGCCACGCTGCATGCAGAACGAGGCCACCAGGATGAGTGCACCCGAGACCATCATCACCGTGTTGAAGATGGTGGCGGATGGTTCTTCGATGACGCTGTCGGGAGGCGCCGTCGCCCCCAAGTCGCTGATCTCGTTCTGGGATGTGCTGTAGCCCGGGGGATACAGGGCCTCAGCGGTGATGATCCCCATGAGGGCGATCACGCCGGCGGCGAACAGGAGTGCTCCCGCCACCGCCAGGTAGCGGGGTCGTATCATGCCGCTGCGGCGGACCGGCCGTCGTGTCTTGGCCATCAGAGCTCCCTTCATATGCGAACGACTCCATTGTACGCGGGCAGCCGCCGCGAAGGCGGATCGGATGACCACGGACCGGGTGTCGGCGGGCCGCTGCTACACTTGGACCGTATGTCGAGCCTATGGGACACGGTGCGAAACCTGGCGGGGGGCGGCCCCGGTGCAACTGGGCCGCCGCGGGTTCCCCAGCGCGCCTCGTCGTTCCATCTCTTCTGGGACTTTCCCGCTCCTTCGTCAGGTCGGAGACCGACCGACAGACGACTGGCGGAAGTCTCGGCGACCCTCGAGGTGCTCGTCCCTCCCCGCGCCCAGGCGCTATATTTCTGGGCTCTCCAGGTCGATTTTGCAGACACGCGCGGGATATGGGGTGGCGGTCACACCGGGCTGCAGTGGAACCGGCGCTATCCCGGCGGTACGGCAGTCAACTGGGGTGGGTACGAGTCGGCGGAGTCGGGCGGGCGGGTCCTCTCCGGGACGGTTTCCTCGTTGCCCGGATTTGCTGACGATCCGCACACGCTGGCCTTTGCCTGGCGGGCTCTGCGCGCATACCGGTTCCGGGTCTATCCGTCCCCCGACCTGGGCGGTGCGTGGAGGGCGGAAGTGGCGGATCTCGCTTCCGGAGCCGTTCATGTCATCCGCGATCTCGTGCCGCCCGCCGGCCGCGGGTCCTCCGCCGGCCTCCAGCCCCTCGGAGGCACGGACTCCGTCCATCTAGTCCGGCCCATGGTGTGGTCGGAGGTCTTCGCTCCGTGCGACGCTCCCTCCGTCACCGTCCGCTGGAGCGACCTGCAGGCTGTGGAGGAGGGTGGGGCAGTGCTCAGACCGGAGGCGGTGCGCGTCAATTATCAGGCGGCCGGCGCGGGAGGCTGTCCCAACACCACGGTTGCCACAGATGGGACAGGCGTACTGCAGATCACCGCAGCGGGGCGCTCGGCAGCCCAAGGGAGCAGGCTCATCCTACCGGGGGGCTGAGGCGGGGGATGCGCACCGTGAAGGTCGACCCCACACCCAGCGTGCTCCGTACTCCCACCTGTCCCCCGTGGTACTCGGCCACGTGTCGCACGATACTCAAGCCCAGGCCCGTGCCCCCGCTCTGGCGCGAACGGTCTTTGTCCACCCTGTAGAAGCGCTCGAAGACACGCTCTTGGTCGGCCGCCGGGATGCCGGACCCGTCGTCCTCGACGCTTACGATCGCCCAGTCTCGTCCTTCCTCGTCCTTCTCGGAGCCGGTCAGCAGTCGGAGGTGTCCGCCCGGTTCCGTGTAACGCACAGCGTTTTCGAGCAGGTTACGGATGAGGGTACGAAGGGAGCCCTCGTCGCCAAGAACCATCAGTCCCGGTTCGGTCTCGATCAAGAGCCCATGCTGCTTCGCGTCGACCAGCTCCGCCACCTCGTCGGCCGCCTCCAAGGCGACCGCGGTCAGGTCGATAGGGGCGAGCTCGGGCAGCACGCGTGTATCGTCCCCACCCGGATCCCGCTCCCGGTCTCTGCTTTCCGCCTCCTCAAGTCTCGACAGGGTCAGCAGGTCGTTGGTCAGATCGGTGAGGCGGTCGACCTCGGCGGACAGGCGGCCGACCGATTTCTCGGCCTGCTCAGGGTCGTCGTGAATGGCGCGGACCAGGATCTGTGCCGTCAGGGAGAGTCCTGCCAGCGGGGTCTTGAGCTCGTGGGACACGTTGGTGGCGAAGTCTCGCCGCATCCGCTCGATGGCGATGCGCGCCGATTCGTCGCGGACGACGAAGAGCGTCTGACCCGGCTGGGCACCCACCGTCTGCAGGGGCAGGACCTCCACCGTCAAGGAGCGCGAACCTCCGGGCTGCAGCACCTCCGTGATGGGCCCGCCCGCCGCGCGCGCCTTCTCGGCGAGCTGGCCGGAGGGGAAGGAACGGGCCGTATGCACCAAGGGCAGCCCTTCGGTGCCCTCGAAGTCTGTGCCCAGTATCCGGCTCGCGGCCGGGTTGGCCCGTAGGAGGCGGCCGTAGCCGTCCATGAGCACGACCCCTTCCGTCATGGCTCGGAGGACCCCTCGGGTCCGCTCGGCCTCTTCCGTAAGCTCCAGGGCCCTCGTCTCCAACTGCTCAGCCATGCTGTTCAGAGAATCCGCCAGTTCTCCCAACTCATCGCTGCGGCGCACGCTGGTCCTGAAGGCGAAGTCTCCCGATGCGACGCGTGAGGTCATGAAGCGCAGCTTCTCCAACGGCTTGGTTATGGAACGGGTCAGGAGATACGCCACCGCCAACATGGGCAGGAGCAGCACCGCCCAGACTATGAGCGGGATGCGCCACGAGGCGGCCAGCATGGCGTCGATCCGGCCGGCGGGCAAGGCCGCCCGCAGGACGCCTTCCGACCATTTCGCGTCGCCGGCGGCGAGGGGGACGGCCACGTAGACCTCCTCCTGTCCGAGGGTGGCCGATTGACGACGCTCCCGACCCTCATTGCCGGCCAGCGCCTGCCGGACCTCGGGCCGGTCGGCGTGGTTGTCGAGCGTGGCTGGGTCGGCCTCCGAGTCGGCGAGGACCGTTCCCGCGCTGTCGATGAGGGTGAAACGGACGTCGCCCGCCTCCCCCGCTTTCTGGGTCAGCCGTTGCAGAGCCTCCTGATCGTCGAGTCCAGGAGAGGCCGCCTCGAGCACGGCCGCGTATTGCAGCGCCTGCCGGGACATGTCGTCCTGCAGACGATCGAGGAAGACGCCACGTAGGGATACGGCGGTCACGAGCGCGACTATGCCCGCAAACACCAGGGTGGTGAGGGCGATGGCCACTGGAAGCTTCCAACGGATACGCATCAGCCCTCCTCCGCTGTCTCAGATTGCAGTCTGTACCCAAAACCGCGCACCGTCTCCAGCCTGACGGACGCACGCGCCTCCTCGAGCTTGGAGCGTAGACGGCGGATGTGCACGTCGAGGCTGCGAGAGGTGGGCAGATAGCGCTGCTGCCACACGCGTTCGACTATCTCCTCGCGCGGGAACAGGTGGCCGGGCCGGGAGAGGAACAGCAAGAGGAGGTCGTACTCCTTCGGATTGAGGGTGGTCTCGGCGTGGGAGGTGCGGATGGTGTGGGTGTCGCGGTCCAGTACCAGATCGCCCGTGCTCAAAGTCCCCCCGGCGGACTCTTTGCCCACCACGCTGATGCCGGCCGCATCTCTGCGCAGGCGGGCCTTCACGCGGGCCAAGAGCACATCCAGGTCGAACGGCTTGGTGATGTAGTCGTCGGCCCCGGAATCGAGGCCTTCCAGGATGGTCTCCCGTTCTGCGCGCGCGGTGAGCATGATGATGGGCAAGCGGGGCTTGCGCCTGATGATCTCTCTGCTGGCCGTCATGCCGTCCAGTCCGGGCAGCATGAGATCCATGAGCACGAGGTCCACCGGAAGAGTGAGGGCCGTGTGCAGGCCCGAGCGGCCGTCGTACTCCTGCAGCACCTCGTAACCCGCCCTGCGCAAGGCGTACGCCACCGATTCCGAGATGGTGGGGTCGTCCTCGACGAGCAGGACACATTTGGGAAGCTGCTCTATCTCGGTACCTCCACGAGTCGATTCTCGCTGTGCGGAACGAGTTTAACTTTACTGTAACACCAAGCGCGCAGCGCCCCGGTAACCTGAGATTTGCGACGGACTACGCATGTGCCGGCGGCGGAGAGCGGAAGCCGAGAGAGAAGGCGGAAGGCGGAGATGAAGAGATGGACATGAGGACTGGGCGCGCGCGAATTCTGATGGTGCCGGCGCTGGCGCTGCTTATGGTGATCCTGGTGGGTGTCTACGCCGCGGGCTGCGGTGGCGACTCTCTGCCCAGTGCCGGCGGAGGCGGCGGCGGGACGGAGACGACTGCGGGTGGTTCACCGGGCGGGAACCTGGCGGCCAGTCTCAACGGTGCGGGTGCCACCTTCCCCAAACCCCTCTACATCGAGTGGATAGGTGAGTTCCAGGCCGCCAACCCCGACGTGAAGATCAACTACCAGGGCATCGGTTCCGGTGGCGGTATTGAGCAGTTCACCAAGTTGACGGTCGACTTCGGCGCCTCCGACGCGCCCATGAAGGACGAGGAGATCGCTGCCGCCGAGGCGGCGGGCGGTGCGAAGGTGCTGCACATCCCCACCGTCTTCGGATCTGTGGTCCTCGCCTATAACCTGGGCGACGTCTCCGACCTGAAGCTCGACTCGGATACGCTCGCGGCCATATATCTGGGCGAGATCACCATATGGAACGACCCGCGGATCGCCGCCCTCAACCCCGATGCTGCGCTACCCGACCAGATCATCCAGGCCGTGCATCGCTCGGATTCTTCGGGCACGACCAACATCTTCACCAGCTACCTGAGCGAGGTCTCGAGTTCGTTCGCCGAGGCTGTGGGACCGGGCAAAGACGTGCCGTGGCCGTCCGGCGTGGGAGGCCAGGGCAATGACGGCGTGGCCGCCGTCGTCCAACAGCAAGCCGGAAGCATCGGCTACGTGGAACTCTCCTACGCGCTGGAGTCCGGGCTGCCCATGGCCGGCCTGAAGAATCAGGCAGGGAACTTCATCACTCCCAGTCTCGAGTCGACGTCCGCCGCTGCGGACGGCGCCAGTTTCCCTGAAGATCTGCGCTTCTCGGTGTCGAACAGCGCCAACGCCGAAGCCTACCCCATCGTGGGAGCGACCTGGATCCTGGCCTACCAGCAGATGGCCGACACGACCAAGGTGGACGCCCTCAAAGCCTGGATCACCCAGTCGCTGACTGAAGGGACCGCGTTGGCCGAGGAGTTGGGATACGCGCCTCTGCCGGACGCACTGCGCGAACTGGCCTTGGCCAAGGTGGACACCATACGTGCATTCTGAGGCTACCAGCCTGACCGAGGACGGGGCGTCCCGCGACCTGTGGCGGCGTAAGGGATCAAGCCGCCGGGCGGACGCGGTGTTCGCCACCCTCGCTGCGCTCTCTGGGACGCTCGTGCTCCTTGTGCTGGCCTACATGGTCATCTCCACCACGAGCACGGCGCTCCCGGTCTTTCGAGCAGAGGGCATCTCCTTTGTGACCAGTTCGGAGTGGAAACCCAGTGAAGGGCAGTTCGGGGCACTGGCCTTCATCTATGGCACGCTGGTCACGTCCGCCATCGCACTCGTCATCGCCGTGCCGCTCAGCCTGGGCGTGGCCCTCTTCCTGACCGAGTACTCGCCCAAGCGCCTGCGCGGTCCTATCACCTACGCCGTCGATCTGCTGGCCGCGGTGCCCAGCGTCATCTACGGGTTGTGGGGAGTGTTCGTGCTCCTCCCCCTCTTCCTGCAGCCCACCGCTGAGTTCTTCGCCAAGTACCTGGGCTTCATCCCCATCTTCGCCGGGCCCGGGTCCGGCCTGTCCTACTGGGGGGCCGGTGTCATCCTGGCTGTGATGATCACGCCCATCATCAGTTCGCTGACCAGAGAGGTGTTCGCCACCATCCCCAACGCCGACAAGCAGGCTGCCTACGCTCTGGGCGCGACGCGCTGGGAGATGATCCGTCAGTCGGTGCTGCCCCGAGCGCGAGCGGGCATCGTGGGAGCGGCCATGCTCGGTCTGGGGCGGGCCTTGGGCGAGACCATCGCTGTGGCCCTGCTGGTCGGATCGGCGGCCAAGATATCTACCTCTGTCGTGCAACCCGGTTACACCATGGCGGCTGTGATCGCCAATACCTTCGCCGAGGCTACGGGTGAGCACATCCGGGCTCTGGTGGGCATCGGCGTCGTGCTCTTCGTGATGACCATCATCATCAATATGGCCGCTCGGGCCATCGTGTGGCGGTTCAACCGGGTATGAGCGCCGACCTCTCCACGGAACGCTGGGGCACCGACCGGGCGGGTCGGGCAGGATCCCTGCGCGAAGCCCGGCCCAGCCGGCGGAGACTGTGGCGTAATCGCCGCAATGCCGCGCTCGTGGCGATCGGGCTGGTGCTGACTCTCATCCCCATGGCCATGATCCTATTCGAGATCACGCGGAGGGGGATGGCGACCATGAGCTGGGAGTTCCTCACCAGTTCCGAGCCCTTCAGCCTCCGTCGCGAGGGCGGCGGTTTTCTGAACGGGCTCATCGGCACCGCCATCATGGTCTCCCTCGCGGCTCTGGTCTCTGTTCCTCTCGGGATCCTGGGAGCCGTCTACCTGGTGGAGTATGGCAAGAGTAACTGGCTGGCCAAGCTCATCCGCTTCTTCTCGGATGTCATGACCGGCGTGCCCTCCATCTTCGTGGGCCTGTTCGTCTACACGGCTCTGGTGATCCCCTTCGGCTTCGGGGCTGTGATGGGGGCAGCTGCCCTGGCCATCATCATGATGCCTATCGTGATCAGATCCACGGAGGAGATGCTCAAGCTCGTTCCCCCGGAACTCAAGGACGCGAGCTACGCTCTGGGCGCAGCCAAGTGGCAGACGGTCGTGAAAGTGGTCCTTCCTTCTGCTGCCCCGGGGATCACGACCGGCGTGATGCTGTCGATAGCGCGTGCGGCCGGGGAGACGGCTCCTCTCATACTGACCGCGCTCGGCTCCATCCAACTCACGGCGGCTCTTTGGGGCGAGCCGATCCAGGCTCTGCCCCTCGCCATCTTCAGCGGAGCCCGGCAGCCCTTCGCGGCGGGCCAGGGAAGGGCCTGGGCAGGAGCGCTGGAGTTGCTCGTCATCGTGCTAGTGTTGACCATCGTGGCACGAGTAATCGCCAATAGGAACAAGATGAGCCGATGAGCCTTCTCCCCAATCACAAGACACGGATCATCTGCACCATCGGGCCCGCCTCGCACGCGCCGGCCACCCTGGAGCGCATGATGCGCCAAGGCATGGATGTGGCCCGCCTCAATCTGGCCCACGGTGACTTCGACACGCATCGGGCTCTCATCGCTGCGGTGCGTGGGGCGGCGGCACGCACCGGGCGGCGCGTGGCGCTGCTTGCCGATCTGCCCGGACCCAAGCTGAGGGTGGGTGCGCTCGAGGGCGATCTCATCCAGTTGGTGCGTGGTCATTCGGTCCGCCTGATAGCAGGGGAGGGCATCCCGTTGTCATCTGCGCTCGAGGCGGCGGACGTTCCCGTCATCCCTCTCACACTGGCTTCCTTGCCCGCGTCTCTCAGGCCCGGCGACGAGATCTTCCTGAACGACGGGCTCATCCAACTCCGCGTGCAGGGCGACGTGGCGGGTCAGGAGGCGACGGCCCGCGTGATCGTGGGGGGAGAACTGCGCTCCCGCGACGGCGTGAGTCTCCCGGGCATCGATCTGGGCATCTCCGCCTTCACCGACCGCGACCGTGAATTGCTGGCCTTCGCCTTGGCCGAGGGGGTGGATGCCGTCGCGGTGTCGTTCGTGCAGGGACCGGATGACGTCCGTGCCGTGCGCGAGGCTGCACTGGCCATGGGGCATGCGCCCTTCATAATCGCCAAGATAGAGCGCTCTAAGGCCGTGGATGCGATCAAGGGGATACTGAAGGTCTGCGACGGCCTCATGGTGGCCCGCGGCGACCTGGGGGTGGAGATACCCGTGGAGCGGGTGGCAGTGGCGCAGAAGCTCCTGATCAGCCACGCCAACGCGGCGGGACGGCCGGTCATAACGGCCACTCAGATGCTCGAATCGATGACCGAGAACCGGAGGCCCACCAGAGCCGAGGTCAGCGACGTGAGCAATGCGGTCCTCGACGGCACGGACTGTGTGATGCTGTCCGAAGAGACGGCCATGGGCATGTTCCCCGTGGAGGCCGTCTCGGTCATGGCGGCGGTGACGTCGACCACAGAGCGTCATCTGAACACAACGCATCGTCCGGCCGCCGATGCCACTTCCATAGGCGGCGTTCTGGCTGAGGAAGCGGCCATAACGGCCGAACGGCTCAACGCCCGCTACATCCTCGTGCCGACGGAGACCGGCACCACGGCTCGGGCCATAGCCCGCCTGCGGCCGCGGGCCTGGGTGGTTGCCTTCAGTCCTTGCGAGGAGACCTGTCGGCAATTGCAGTTCTCGCGGGGCGTCCATGCGGTGTGTGTCCCGGAGGCCGACGGGCGGCCGGCGACCCGTGTCTCGAGAGATGTCGATTGGCAGGCCATCGCTCGACGGTGGATAGCGACTCACAATCTGCGGCCCGGACTCGCCGTGATGATCCAGGGGAACAATCGTCTGGAAGTGGTCGACCTCAATCACGCCTGCTCATCCGACTAGCGAACACAAGGAGTCGCTCGTTCCTATGGAGCTAGACATACACAGCCGAGAGCCGGAGACTACTGACTGGGGGAGCGGACCGACCGCCCCGGTGTTCTCGGTGTCCGACCTCAGTGTGCACTACGGCAGGACCTTGGCCCTCAAGGGCGTGACCATGGACATCCGTCCTCGGCGGATCACGGCCATCATCGGTCCCTCGGGCTGTGGGAAGAGTACCCTCATCCGCTGTTTCAACCGCATGAACGAACTCATCCCGGGGACCAAGATCTCGGGGGAGGTGCTCTACCACGGCGAGAACATCTATACTCCGGGCGTGGATCCGGTGGTGGTGAGGCGACACATCGGCATGGTGTTCCAGCGTCCCAACCCGTTTCCCAAGTCCATCTACGAGAACATCGCCTTCGGGGCCAAGATCAACGGCTACAAGGGTGACATGGATGAACTGGTGGAGCGCAGCCTGCGCCGTGCCGCTCTCTGGGACGAGGTCAAGAACCAACTGAAGAAGAGCGCCCTCGATCTGTCCGGTGGCCAACAGCAGCGGTTATGCATCGCGCGGGCTATCGCCGTGGAGCCGGACGTCATTCTCATGGACGAACCCGCTTCGGCTCTGGACCCCATCGCCACCGTGCGGATCGAAGACCTCATGCAGGAACTGAAGCAGGAGTATTCGATCATCATCGTGACGCACAACATGCAGCAGGCGGCGCGCGTGTCGGACGAGACCGCGTTCCTCTACACCGAGGTGGACGAGGAGACCTCTTCCCGCTGGGGAATACTTGTGGAGTTCGGGCCCACCGGGGAGATCTTCACCAAGCCACGCGACAAACGGACAGAAGACTACGTCTCGGGACGCTTCGGATAGGCCGCGAGCAAAGGATGGGGAGGCGCTATGCGCGACGCGTTCCATAGAGAGCTGGAGAGCCTGGATCAGGCCATAGTGCAGATGGGCGCCCTGGTGGAGCGGAGCACGGAGATGGCGACCACGGCACTGGTGGAAGCTGATGAAGAACTGGCTGCACGTGTGCGGGACGGGGACGAACCCATCGACGCGCTGTTTCTCGATATCGAGAAGCGATGCCTGGCCTTGATGGCCCAGCAGGCCCCGGTGGCCGGAGATCTGCGTCTCATCGTGGCCATCCTGCGTGTGGTGAACGATCTGGAGCGGGCGGGAGACCTGGCATACAACATCGCGAAGCTTGTGAACAAGGAAGACTTCGACGATCCAGGTCTCAAGGGCGTGCGCTTATTGGTGGCCGAAATGGGAGCGGAAACCTCGCGTCTGATGGGGGCTGCCATCGATGCCTGGGCTGCCAAGGACGATTCTCTGGCCGCCGATATCGGCCGCCAAGACGACCGCCTGGACGACCTACACGCCCAGTTGATCGAGAATCTGGTGGAACTCAAGGGCGAAGACGCCTTGGCGCCTGCCATCCGCTTGGCCATGGTGGCCCGCTACTTCGAGCGTATCGGCGATCACGCCGTTAACCTGGCCGAGCGCGTGCGCTATTTCGTGACCGGCGACGAGGAGCACTTGGGCTAGGACGCTGCTGAACAGTCACAGACTCACTCCGTGGTCGGCGGCCTTGCTGCGGAAGCTGTTCTCCAGACTATGCAGCCGGGCCACGTAGCTGCTGAAGCCTGAGACGCCGCGGCCGTAGTAGATGGCTGCGAAGCTCTCCCAGTCGGGATGCGTGGAGCTGAGGAAGGCGACGTAGCGACCGTCGGCACCCGCCTTCAGATAGCGGCCGAAGCCGGCCATGCCCGCCTGTGGTGTGGCGAACGAGTACCAGTCCCTGCCCGCCACCCAGACTCTTCCGCTTGACAGAAGCCCCCACGGCGTATCGGCGCCGTGGTAGCGGAGACAGCCGAAGTTGTTGTTGCGGGCCACGGCGCCGCCCAGATCCGGATCACCCAGCGAGGTCTCCGCGGCGATGATCACCAGTTGCGAGAGGACCGGTATGCCGTACCAATCAGCGTTCTGTACCACCATCTGCCCGGTGATGGGACTGCTGTGGGGCTGGAACAGATAGGTGTCCATGAAGTCCGCCTGTGCTTTCTGCTCTGGGGTCAAGCCCTGACCTGGAGAGATACCGGCGCTCTGTGCTTCGCCGTTGGCCGCCGTTGTGCCGATGTCCCCAGAATTGCCTCCCCCGCCCCCCGCGTCTGTCGCCGGGTCAGCCGCGGGGATGATGACGCTGCCCGGGTCAAGGCCGTCGGCGCGGTAGACGACCAGGCTAAGTTGTGCCCGGGTGACGTTTGCCACAGGATAGAGACGGTCACCGTTCCCGATGACGAGCCCGTTGGCAATGGCGAGGGCCAGGTGAGGCCTTGCGGCCGGCGACACGGCGCCCTCGTCGTAGAACGGGCCCAGCAGCCTATCGACCCGGGCGTCGGACAGTTGCAGAGCTTCGTCCTCCCAACCCAGGCTGCGAATGGTCATCACCACCATCTGCTGGCGCAAGAGAGGAGAGTAGGGGCGGAAACTGCCGTCGGCGAAGCCGGTCATCCAACCTTGTTCCAACATTGCCTGTGCGTAGGGCGCTTTGACATCATCTACGTCCGCGAAATGCGGAGCGGCTGCGGAAGGCTCTGCGCCTCTCCAGAGGGCGATGATCTTGGCGGTCTGTCCCCTTGTGACAGTGTCGTTGGGGAGGAAGGTGCCTTCAAGGGTGCCTGCCACGATGTTCTGCGCGACCAGGGCCTCGATGGCTTTGTGAGCGGGATCGGTTTCTGCTACGTCGGGGAAGGTGGATGGATGTGCCTGCGCTGAACCGGTGGCCGGTCCTCCCAGGAGTACTGCCACGAGAAGCAGTAGCGCGGGGATGGCAAGCCGTATCGTTCTCTTCATACCTCTGCCTTTTTCGTTTACAGCTGCTGGGGCGGAGGAGAGGTCATGGTTCAGGCCGGAACGCACGCTACCCGTGTCCATGGCGCGACGCAAGGTCGGACCAAAGACCGATGTGTATTGGGAGAAGGGGAGCTAGCGGAAGGAAGTCTCGCGATGCGCTTTGGGCCTGGTCACAACTCTCCAGTTCGCCCTCTGCCCGAGTCTAGTACATTGAAGACCCAAGGCTGGTGTTACAACAACGGCGGGCAGGATACCAGAGTCCTCCGTCGGTGTCACGTGACGACACTCGCCCGCCGGGGAGGGCAACAGCGGCGGCCCCCGGGCGGGGGCCGCGCACATTCTGGGGTAAGCAGTCTGCTACGAGAGGACGTCCTTGCGGCGGAAGACCAAGTAGGCCACACCGGTCAGGCCGACGATCCACAGGGCGAAGTTGATCATCGCGTCGCGGATGGGTGCCCACACAATGGGTTCGCGGAAGAGGTTGATCCAGGCCGTGAAATGGCTGGTGAACAGGTAGGGCTGCAGAAAATCGAACACGCTCAGTCCGCCCAGCACGAGCATCACGATCACGAGCACCAATGCGGCTCCCACGGCCGTCAGGCTGGAGTTGGTGAGGGTGGAGAACAGGACCGCCAGCGACACCACCGTGGCCATGCCGACCAAGACGAAGAGGTAGGCAAGGAATATCAGCCAGATACTCTCCCCTACCCCCACGGTCTGCCCGCTGAGCAGCGTCATCGGTCCGAGGCCGTAGATGACCCCTCCGGCGATGAGCGAGCCCACGGCCAGCAACACCAAACCGACGGCGACGTACAGATTGGCGACGAACCACTTGGCGAGGAGCACTGCTCCCCGGCGGACCGGTTGCATGAGCAGGGTTCGCAGGGTGCCGTTCTCGGCTTCGCCGGCAATCGCTTGGCTGCCCGACATGGCAGCCAAGAGGGGGAGGAGGAACGTGACGAGAGCGAAGAGCGAGGCGACCGCTACCAGCAGACCGTTGTCCTTGATGAGGTCGAAGAACTCAGGGCCGCCCTGTTCGGCCGGCGGGGGACCGCCGGTCGACAGGCGCAGCGCCACGGTGATGATGAAGGGGATGAGGAACAGGCCCGCCCAGCCGAAGTAGGTACGCTTCTGGAAGAGGAGCTTGACGAATTCCCGCGAGATGTGGCTCATGACGCGCCTCCGCCGTCCGGCGAGAGAGGGCCGCCTCTATCGCCTGCCTCTTCGCGTGCCGTGAGCTCCAGGAACATGTCCTCGAGACCTTGCTCAATAGCCGGTACAACCGCCAGAACGTCGATCTGGTCGGACACGAGCCTGCGCACCATCTCCGGGACGAACCCGTCGCTGCTCTCCACTACCAAGTACTCCTCGTCCTGCCGGACTCCGGTCGGTGAGGTCATGCTTCTGAGTACCTCCATGGCCCGCGACTGATCTCCGGTGAGGACTTTGACGGCGTTGCTGGTGGGGTGAAGCTCCGACACCGGCCCTTGTACTATCATGCGGCCCTTACGCACTATGGCCGCCCGGTTGCAGACCAGTTCCACCTCGTGCAGCAGGTGCGAGGAGAGGAAGACCGTGGTGCCGTCGCGCCCCAGTTGGCGGATCAGTTCGCGCACATCCTTCATGCCTTGGGGGTCCAGGCCGCTCGTGGGCTCGTCCAGGATGATGAGGTCGGGGCGATGAACGAGGGCAAGGCCTATGCCCAAGCGCTGGCGCATGCCATGGGAATAGCTGCCCACTTTCGAGCCGCCGCGCTCGGACAGGCCCACCATCTCCAGCACTTCGGTGATGCGCTCCTCGGTGACCTCTCCGTTCATCCGCCCCAGGACGCGTAGGTTGCGCCGGGCGGTCATGTTGTTGTAGAACATGGGATCGTCCACGAAGCCGCCCATGTGCCGCAGGGCTTCCTGCCGCGCTGCGGGGACCGGGTGGTCGAGCACCTGGGCGTAGCCGCTGGTGGGATAGATGAGTCCGAAGATGAGGCGGATGGTGGTGGTCTTGCCGGCACCGTTGGGGCCGAGGAAGCCGAAAATGTCGCCTCTGCAGACAGACAGGTCGAGTTCGTCGACAGCGCGGAGCCTCTTGAAGTCCTTGGTGAGCTTGTGCGTCGAGAGGACGACGGTCTGCTCGCTGCAGGAGTCGCTTTGAAGAGCTCCCGGGCCGGTGGTGACCGGTGTCAGGCCATCAGCGGACATCGGCGGCCAGGTCTCTCAGGTCCGCGGCCGGGATGCCCCCCGCGGCGATCACACCCACCTCGTCCTGGTGCCAGGCCAGCAGCGAAGCCAGGGCGGTGGAGAGCTCGAACCCGGCGTTGCCGTTCACGGTCACCGCGCCCAGCAGGGGCACTTGGCCGAGAAGACTCTGCAGCGCCATGCTCTGGGCGGGGGCCAGAGGCGTTTCCACCAGAACCACCGTATCGAAGCCCTGCCCGTAAACAAGGACCGCCAACGGGCCCGCGAAGTCTCCCAGCAGGCCCAGGCCGGCTCCGCCCAGGGGCGTGTCAGCGCCGGACTGCCCGCCGGACATGCCTTCGAGCATGCCGTTTTCGGACAGCGCCTTCTGAAGGTCATCGCCCTGAGGCAGGTCGATCACGTAGGCCGCCTTGAATGGGTATATAGTCTCGTTCCCCTGCAAAGCCGCCAGCTTGAAGCCCGCCTTGGCTTCGGCCTCGGCGAGAGTGAGGGGCTTGAGATCCGTGGACTCCAGGCCCGCGGTGTCACTGAGAGATCCGGCGTCGCCAGCCGTCCCGCCCTTGTCGAAGGGAAGGGTGAGTTCCTTCTTCTGTAACTCCACTCCCGGCGGAGTGGGCGCCACAAAGATGGCCTCGTCGATGGCGTCGTAGGAGACACTGTCGAAACCGGCAGAGAACAGCGGTTGCGCGTTACCTCGGCCGAACACCTGGGCCCGCAAGGGGACGTAAGTCTCCCCGTCTATGGCTACCGTCAGCGAACCGAACAGCGAATTGTCGGACTCGGGAGTGAGGGTCAGTAGGTAGCAGAGGCGCCCGGCGACAGATCCCTGACCGGTGATGTCAAGAGCGGCCGTCGGAGCGATCTTCTCGATCATGCCCGCAATGGTGGCCGGTATGTCGACGGGTTTCTGTGAGCCATCAGGCGCGTGCCCGCCCTCGCTGTCTGAGGAGCCGGCCGGCAGCGAGTATTCGGTGAGCGATCTAGCGGCGGCGTCGTACACGGTGATCGTGCCATTACCCGCGTAGATACTCGTGTCTCCTTCGACGCTTCCGAAGATGTCGATGCGTGCCTGCTCATCTTGGATCCAAAGCCTTCCGCTACCCCCCTGAAGGAGGCTCGAGCTTCCCCCGCCCATGCTGCCTCCCATACTCAGAGCGCTGAGGGGGCCGAGGAGGTCATTGGTGACGGTGAAGTCGCCGCTCACGGAAAGGTTGCTCGCTGGTATGCCGGCCACCTTCTCCAGGAGCGCGGTGGGGGTGATGGAGGGGAGTTCTTCCTGGGCTTGCGCGTATGTTCGGACCAGACCGAAACTGAGCCCGGCCACGACGAGAACGGCCAGGAAGGCGACCAGTATGATGTTGCGCTTGCGCTGCATGGTTACCTTACCTCCTTGCTGCGGATGAGGGCCGCAGATATGAAGAGCACTTTACCACGCGCGCGATACCCCGAACGGTTTCTGCCCGGGTGGTCGGAGGGGTCGGTGCGAATGGCTGCGAATGCGTTCAGGATGCGTTCAGGTGGGTGGTGGCACCATGCAGACATGGAGTCACACAGCATTGCTCAACCCCCCTCCTGAGCTGTGGCCCCAACCCTGTCCGGCGATGTCCGACCCAATCGGGGCGGACATCGCCACGCCCACACGGCGGTGACGGCGTTTGCGGCGTTCGGATAGTTCCGAACGCCGCGCCCGCCGTGTGACTCTCAGCCAGGATCGGCTCTCTCTACTCTACTTCGTGTCCGCCCTCCTGCTCGAACGCGTGTCTCGGGAAGCTTGTCCCCGCGCGCTCGGGGGGCGATACTACGAGGACCATGATGGAACCCCGCATTTTCGTCCTTGAGGACGACCCGCAGATGCGCTCCTTGCTGGTCCGTGGGATCCGTGAAGAAGGCTACGAGGTCGAAGGATACGCGAGAGGCGCCGACTTGCTTCGACGCGTGGCCGATGTGGTACCCGATCTTCTCATCATAGATATCGGCCTGCCCGACGCGGACGGACGGGATGTGTGCCAGGCCGTCCGCGCCCAGGGTGTGAGTTCTCCGGTGCTCTTTCTGACGGCCCGCGACTCGCTTCCCGACCGGCTTTCCGGCTTCCGCGTGGGCGGAGACGACTACGTGACCAAGCCCTTCGCTTTCGCAGAACTGCTTGCCCGGGTCGAGGCCTTGGTGCGCCGCGGAGGTGTGGAGCGAGGTGTGGAGGCGGGTACGCTGGTCCTCAACCCGGCCAAGCACGCCGTGACGTGCGGTGATGTGACCGTGCCTCTCACACCCACCGAGTTCCGCTTGCTGGCCAAGCTGGCAGCCGCCCCCGGAGAAGCCGTCAGGCGCAAGGCGCTGGTGGAGACGGCTTGGCCGCATGGGGCCATCGTGTACGACAATACCCTGGACGCCTACGTCGCACGTCTGAGGCGCAAGGTCTGCTCGCTTCCCGGCGCGCCGCAGATCGTGACGGTGCGTGGCGTGGGCTACTCACTGAAATAGGGTGCAATGAAGCCGCCGCAAGGGATATAGCATGAGGCGGTTGTTCTCGCGTATGGGGGTGCGCGACCGTCTTCTGTTGGCCGTCTTGGCCACCGTAGCAGTGGCGCTGGTGACCATGACCGTGGTCTTCAACTTCGTGCTCATCACCAGCCTTAACGCGGATGTAGACGAGCGGCTGCAGGGCATGGCTACCGACACCAGCCGCAATATCAGGATCTCCGGCGGGCAGGTGAGCCTTCCTCGACCCAGCGGCGACATCAAGGAACTCGGGTCGCAGATATGGGTATTCGTGGGCGGTTACACCGTCGCGGCTCCCACGGTAGACCCGGCCATTTCCGAGGCCGCTCGTCAACTCGACGGCCAGTCCGCCCAATTCGTCGATGTTCCCGAGCAAGAGGTGCGCCTGTACGGGATCCCCCTCTACCACGAAGGCGAACGTATCGGTACGATCGTGTCGGGGTTGTCCACCAGTTCCTACGTGCAGACCAAGAACGTCACCCTCCTGGGCACCATCACCTTCACGGCGGTGTTGCTCATAATCGTCGGCTTCGCGGGAAGGTGGCTTCTCAACTCGGCCTTCCGGCCTGTGGTGAGGATGACCGCTGAAGCCGAGGCCTGGAGCACCGAGGACCTCGACCGCCGCTTCGAGGTGGGGCCGCCCCACGATGAACTCACCCAGTTGGCGCACACGCTCGACGGCATGCTCGATAGGCTGGCAGCCAGTCTCCGGCGCGAGCAGCGTTTCTCGGCCGAGGTGTCTCACCAGTTACGCACGCCCGTGGCCAAGATCAAAGCGGAGGCGGAACTGGCACTGCGTCGCGAACGTGCGTCCGACTACTACCAGGAAGCGCTGGGCTCCGTCCTGCGCAGCGCCGACCAGATGGCGCGTACCGTCGAAGCCCTTCTGGCCGCGTCCCACAAAGAGGGTGGCCTGGCGCGGGGAAGGGCCGACGTGTGGCAGGTGCTCGCCGACGTCGTCGGCGACATCGGGGTGCTTGCCGACGAGAACGAGATCGAGGTGCGGGTGAGACCGCCGGCGCGCGATCTGCGCGTGGGCGTAGAACGCGACATCGCTGTGCAGATACTGCAGCCGGTGGTCGAGAACGCCTGTCACTTCGCGCACTCCGACGTGCTCCTGACCGCCACTCGCAACGGCAAGGAAGTGCACTTCGTGGTGGAGGATGACGGACCCGGCGTCACCGAAGAGGAGAGAGAGAAGATCTTCGAGCCGGGAGTCCGTGGCTCCGCGGCCGGCAACGGCGGGAACCCCTCCCGGGGAGCCGGGCTGGGCCTCCCCTTGGCGCGGCGCCTGGCTCGGGCCGCCTCGGGTGACGTGGAGTTGACCGCAGGAGATCGCGGGGCCCGCTTCGTGGTCCGCCTTCCCACAGGAAGGTAGAAGAAAGGCGCGGCCCCCTACCGCGGCCTCCCTCCGCCGCCCCGACGGCGGCTCGTCACCCTCACCCACCCGTCGGGATCAACCGGGCTCAGCGGTACCAGAGAATGTGGTGCGCCTCCAGGGGCACAGATACGTTGGGGTGCGAAGGCACCACCCTGGGAGTGAAGTCGTCAAGGGGCCGGTTGGTGGCAAGGGACAGGACGTAGGTGCGGCGGGTGGCCGGCGCGTCACATGTCCGCGTCTGTGCCGGTCCAGTGGCGTCGACAAACGGATGGATCTCAGGCGGCGTCACCGTCTCACTCGCCCGTGCGTCGGTGGGCGGCGCGGCGGCGAAGGGCGCCGTCTCCAGAGGCTCCGCATACAACTGCACCGCGACGGAGTCGGGAGGTACGGAACCCAGTTCCAGTTCCACAGTCAGCGTGCGGGCGTGCCCGTCGGGACCGGGCGCGTCTTCGACCCGGAAATCGACGAATTCGATCTCCCGCCACCCCTCGTCCAAGCGCCTGCGCCATTCCTGGATACGCCCTGCGGGCTCGAGCTCGTGCTCGGTCGGGAGTCGTGTGCGATAGGCGGCAGTGGCGGGCAGGTAGTAGCGGTCGAGGTACTCCTCGATCATACGGTTGGCGGAGAAGTAAGGAGCGAGCCGAGCCATGCTCTCGCGGACTCTGTCTACCCAGCGCCTAGGGATCCCCCGGTCGTCGCGGTCATAGAATTCGGGGACGAGTTCGTTCTCGATAAGGTCGTACAGCCGCTCCGCCTCCACGGCGTCCCAGGCCGGGTCGGCGTCGTGCTCCAGCCGGTCGCCCAGGGCCCAGCCGACTTCCGGAGAGTAGGCCTCGGCCCACCAACCATCGAGCTCGGAGAGGTTCAAGCCCCCGTTGACCAGCACCTTCATGCCGCTGGTACCGCTGGCTTCCCAGGGCCGCCGGGGCGTATTGATCCACACGTCCACCCCGTGCACCAGATGCTCGGCGATACCCATGTCGTAGTCCACGAGGAAGACGGTGTGGGGGCGGACGTCGCAACGACGGATGAACTCGGTCCACTGGTGAATCATGGCCTTGCCCGCTGTGTCGGCAGGATGCGCCTTGCCGGCCAGCACGAGCTGTACCTTGCTGCCCGAGCCGCAGAGGATGCGTTCCAGCCTGTCGGGATCGTGCAGCAGGAGATTCACCCGTTTGTAGCTCGTGAAGCGGCGCGCGAAGCCGAGGGTCAGGATGGCCGGGTCGCACAGACAACTGACGTCCATACCCAGGCTATCGAGGCTACCGGCCACCGGACCCTGACGCCGGACGTGGTCGCGGGCCGCGTGGATGAGTTTGCGGCGGTTCTTCTCGCGGAAGGCCCACAGCTCTTCGTCACCGATGGCGCGGATCTTGTCCCCCAGCTCCATCACCCCGTCCAGCCATCTCTCCTTGCCACAATGCGTCGTCCAAAGGGCGTCGGCCTCAGGCGAATCCCAGGAGGGCACATGCACCCCGTTCGTGACGTGGCCGACGGGCACCTCGCGGGCCGGCCAGCGGGGGAAGAGGCGCTGGAAGAGAGAGCGACTCACCTCGCCGTGCAGTCTGCTCACCCCGTTGACGGCCCCACTGCCGCGGATGGCGAGGTAGGCCATGTTGAAGGCCTCGTCCTGACCCGACAAGGCGCCGCCTTCCTGTCCAGGACCCGGGTCGGACCGCCCCAAGGCCAGGAAGTGGGAGAGATCGATGCCTAGGCGGGCGGCATAGCCTCCCATGTACTCTGCCAGGAGACCGGCCGGGAAGCGGTCGAAACCCGCCTCGACCGGAGTATGGGTGGTGAAGAGATTCCCCAGCCGAGTGGCGGTCAGGGCAAGGTCGAAGTCGACCCCGTGGTCCTCCATGAAGCAACGCGCCCGCTCCAGGACGGCGAAGGCCGCATGTCCCTCGTTGAGATGGCACACTTCCGGCTCCAAGCCCATCTGGCGCAAGACCTGCCAGCCGCCTATCCCTAGGATCATCTCCTGCTGCAGCCGCATCTCCGGACCACCGCCGTAGAGCTCGCCCGTGAGGCCCCTGTCGGCGGGATTGTTGACCGGATCGTTGGAGTCGAGCAGGTAGAGGCGCACCCGACCCGCTTTGACTTCCCACACGCGGAGGCGGACCAGACGGCGGGGGAATTGGAGAGCGACGGTGAGCCATTCGCCCTCGCTGTCGCGAAGAGGCACGATAGGGAGTTGACCGGGGTCGTTGTAGGGGAAGAGCTCGATCTGCTCTCCCGCGGGGTTGAGCGCCTGGCGGAAATAGCCCTGCTGCCAGAGGAGACCCACCCCGACCACGGGCACTCCCAGATCGCTGGCCACCTTGAGGAAGTCACCGGCCAAGATGCCGAGGCCTCCGCTGTAGATAGGCAGAGCCTCACTGAGCCCGAACTCCATGCTGAAGTAGGCGATGAGTCTCGGCGCGGGGCTGGCAGGCTGCTGAAAAGCGAAGCCTTGGCCGCCTGAGCGCACCTTCCGGGGCGATACTTCGTCGTCGGTCGCGCGAATAGCGCTGCTATTCGCGCTTCCTGCCTCCTTGTCTCGCCCGCGGGCGGCGCACTCATGCGGCGAAGCGTCATTATTCAGCAGCCTTCTAGGTGTCTCGCCCGCGCCGGATCTCGGATCGCGAGGGGACGCGGGGTAGGTTTTGGAAAACCAGGACGGGGCTTCCAGGGTCTTCCGCCGCCCATTCACGTGATGCTCGACCAGAAGCAGGAAGTCAGGATCAGCCGCCAACTCCTCCAGCCGGGTCTGGGCGATGGTCTGCAGGATGTGCCACGGATTATGGGTGCTTTCCCACAAATCTGGGTCGAGCCGTTGCCACACCTCGTCCACCGAGTGGCTCCATGACCAACGGAGATCCAGGGCCATGTCGACCAATCCCTCAAGCCCCTCGGGCAGGACAGGAAGCATGTTTCGTGACTGGGCCCTCACCCCTTACCTCCTTCGACCGCTGGGACCGCGCAAACCACCATCACTCCATTCATCACTCTATCTTAGTCTGGTCGGACAGCGAGTGGAGTCGATTCGACGGTGCATCTTGACTGGACATCTGCCCCATATCTGCCCCAGCCGCTACACTCGTGAACATATGTGCGGCTTCGATCGACATAGCGCGTCCCCTCTTGAGCGGCTCGCCCGGCTGCATGGTCTTGAGACGCGCTATCGGGATACCAGAGGTTCGTGGCGGGAGGCCGGCCCCGACACGATCATGATGGTGCTCGGAGCCCTGGGCGTGGACCTGGAGCCGACGGGCAGCACGCGCGCGCTCGACGCTGCGCTGGAAGCGCGGAAGCGGGAACTGTGCACACGTCTTGTGGAGCCGGTGTCGGTGGCGTGGGACGGCCGTGCGGATCATCTGCCCATCAGGCTTCCGACCGGTTCGGGCCGCGTCCCGGAGCTGGGCCGCGGCAGGAGCAAGGTCAGACTGACGCTCCGCCAGGAAGACGGGCTGTCAAGTACCGCGGAGTTCGACCTAGGGCGATGCCGGCGAGTCGTGGATCCGGAGGCGTCCGGATCGCAGGCGTATCTCGTCCCTTCCGCAATGTGGGCGGGAGAGACCGGGCTCCCTCTCGGGTACCATCGACTCACGGTCGAGACGGCGGGCAGAGTCGGTGAAGCACTAATCATCGCGGCCCCGCGGCGCTGTTTCGGTTCAGCCGCAAGCGGATGCGAAATGCTCGGGGATCCTTTCTCTGGGAACGGCGCCATGGGGGATCTTCGCGCCGCTCTACGCTCTGCGCAGCGAGCGGGATTGGGGAGCGGGAGACCTCGAGGAGCTGGAACGCCTGGCCGGGCGGGTGGCGGCAACCGGGGGTAAGGCCGTAGCCACACTGCCTCTGCTTCCCGCCTATTTGGACGAGCCTTTCGAGCCGGCGCCCTATCGGCCCGTCAGCCGCCTCTTCTGGAACGAGTTCTACCTGGCTCCCGAACATCTTCCGGGTTTCGGCTCGTGCGAAGAAGCGCGGCGGCTGTGGGCTTCGCCCGTTCTGCAGGCCCGGCTCGCTTCCCTGAGGACGGCGGACTTCGTGGACTACAGAGAGACGATGGCTCAGAAACGCGCGCTCCTGGAGGAAATCGCGGCGTGCTTCTTCGTCTCCGGAGAGGACCAGAGGAGCAAGTCCTACAACTCCTATATGGCTACGCACCCCGAGGCCGAGCGCTATGCCGCCTTCAGGGAGGAAGGGGAGAGGCAGTGTTCCGAGTGGCGCGACTGGGCGGACCACGGCTCGGCCCTGAGGACGCGACTCCTCGGAAGCGCGGAACCCAACCGGGGCGGCAGCGCCGGCCCAGCCGGGCGATACCACCTCTTCTGCCAGTGGCAGATGGAGGAGCAGATGGCCGCATTGGCCGGTTCCCGCACGACCGCGGGGCTGCTTCTGGACCTTCCCGTGGGTGTCCATCCCGGTGGATACGACACGTGGCGCTGGCCCCATCTGTTCGTCCATGACGTCTCGACCGGAGCGCCCCCGGATACGTTCTTCGCCCTCGGCCAAGACTGGGATTTCCCGCCTTCGCACCCTGACCGCATCCGCGAGGCGGGCCACGAGCACTTCGCGGCCTGTCTGCGGCATCATATGCGTCACGCCGACATGCTGCGTATCGACCATATCATGGGCCTGCACCGACTCTATGCCATCCCTCGGGGCGCGCCGGCGACGGACGGCGTCTACCTACGCTACCCGGCAGACGAACTGTACGCCGTGCTAACTCTGGAGTCGCAGCGCAACAGAACTGTCGTGGTGGGCGAGGATTTGGGCACCGTGCCCGCCGGAGTGCGTGCTGCTATGCGCAGGCGGGGCGTGATGCGTACCTGGGTCTTCCAGTCCGCCGTGAAGCCGCGCGCCGCCGTCCCGGTGGGAGATGTCCCGTCGCACTCGCTCAGCAGTCTGAACACCCACGACATGATTCCCGTTCGCCGGGTTCTTACTGGGCCGAGACATCGATGTCCGAGTCGAGTCAGGGCAGGTGTCCGTTGACGAAGCCCGGCGGCAGTCGAGGACCCGCGCGAGGCTCGGGGACAGGCTCGCCCGCTTCCTCGCGGCACCGCCGGATCCAGGGCGCGCGGAGCGCGGTGCGGCGCCGGAGGGCCGCGGCGCGAACCTTCTTCGTCTCGCGCTCCAGTACGTGGCCCGCGCTGCGACCGGCGGCCTTGTCTTGGTCAATCTCGAAGACCTGTTCTTGGAGACTGAGCCTCAGAATCTGCCCGGAACGGGAGCGGAACAGCCGAATTGGAGCCGTAGGGTGCGGGCCGCCGACTCGGAGGTCGGAACCGCCGTAGAGAAGGCGGGGGAGTGGCTCAGTGGCTGAGCCGCAGAACCAGCGCGATCGCCTGCGCCACTTCAGGAGCCTGCGGGCTCAGCTCTCGCGCCTCTGTCAGAAAGGCCAGGGACACATCCCTCAACTGGGCGGGTGTGAGCGACCGATAGAGATGCGCGATGTCCGGCACGCCGTATGATGGCCAGAGCGATCCTCCCGTGTTCTTGGACGCGTCCTGTCCCGCCCCTTGCTGTGCCAGCCACGTCCAATCTCCCAGTCCCGGGACGAGGGGGATCGCGGCCGTGTACTCGGCTGCGGAGAGGGGGTCTGTCGTTCCGCTGGGGTCGGTGCTCACGATCATCATGTTGAGAGCGGCTACCCCGGCCTGATAGCGCAGCCACCAAGAGTTGGGCTCCCGCCCCGCAGCCTGCTCGTAGTACGTGAGCGCAAGCGCGAGATCATCGAGGACTGCGGGCGCGCCTGCCTCAGGATGGCTGCCGGCGGCCGCGGCGTAGATGGCGCCCTTGGTGGCCAAGGGGCCTGGATCTCCCGGCCAGACCCAACCTGCCGTGCCCGCTCGGCGGGCCGCGCGCATGCCGTCGGTCTCTGCGAGTGCTACGGCTGAGCGCTGCAATTGCAGTGAGAGGTAGGGAGGGGTCGCGCCGGCGATAACCAATACGGACACGGCGAGTAACACGACTCTGAATCCCATCGACAGAGGGCCGGCCGGCTGCAGACGCTCTGCACTCCTCCGCCTGCGCGCCGCGCGGCGCCGGCGTCGTTTCCATTTGGCGTCGTATTGGTCGGAGCGGCGTAGAACAAAGAAACTCCCTTCTTCGGGTTGCAGGTCGGGGCGCCTGCGGGCCGCGGCTGCCTCTGGCGTCGTCCACGGCTCCGGCTCCAGCTCCGGCTCCAGCTCCAGCTGCGGCTCCGGCTCTAGCTCCGGCTGCGGAGCGGCTCCCGTCTCGAGAGCGTCATCGCCATCGTGGTCCGGACCGTCGTCTTCCTCGCTGTCTGGAGAGGCGATCCTCAGCCAGCGCTCCCAGCGGGGCCACATGGTCCCCGCCCGGGCGTCCACGGCTGAGAGCCCGGCCGCCAACAGAAGAAGCGCCGGGATGGCGACGGCCGTGATCTGCCACAGACGGTCGAAACCGGCATGGATGAGCCAGTAGGCCAAGGCGGCCAGGAGCGCCATCTCCCATCCGTAGGTGGCGGGATCCTCGCCCCAACGCGCGTTGCAGAAGCGCGATCCGTCGCCGGAAAGAGGAGCTCTTCCGGGAAAACGCAACCAGAGTCTCCGCGCGCGTCGCCAGCCCGCTGTCGAGCGTCCCCACAGCAGGCCGCCCAGAGCCAGCAGTATTCCCAGACCCATGAGGCCGGCACCCACCACGCCGGTCTCCGCCAGCACCTGCAGCGGCAGGGAATGGGCTGGCACAGGGTCGGAGGCTCCATCGTCGCGCAGCAGGTCGTAGGCGAAGGAGAAGTTGTCCGCGCCCACTCCGAAGACCCGCTCGGATTGGAACACCTGCCAGGAGGCCTTCCAGATGGCCGGAGTCTCACTCGAACCGACGACCGCAAACCGGGGGTCCGTCGCCGTCCTCGGGGGGAGTTCGGGCGACTCAGTCTCGGCGGTGAACTGATGCCAGGACCGGGATACCCAGCCCCAAGGGCCGCCGTCGTCCTCCGTCAGCACGATAGCTCCATAGACGATGGCAGCGAGGACTCCCACCACTACCACGGTGCCGAAGATAGCCTTCATCCTCCTGCTCGCCGGTATCCAGCGCTCGAGCAGAGCCACGATCATACCCATGAACGCAGCGGCCACCGTAGCGATCAGAAGGGTGCGGGCGCCGGCGGTCCCTCCCACAGCCTCCGGGCCCTCCAGCCAGTAGCGATTGAGCTCAGGGAAGGCGTAGACCATCAGCATCCCCGGGACGATGAGGTAGAGCAAGGTGCGCAGGCGGATGGGGCAGATGATGAAGACGATGACCAGGGTGACGGCCAGACTGTAGAGGGCGCCCCGGGACTGCGTCATCACGGCCAAGGCGAGGAGACCCGTGGCCAGGCCCAGAGCCACGCCTCGTACGGGGGCTCGCTCACTGGGTCCGGCGGCGAGCCACATCAGAGGCCAGAAAGCGATGAGGAACAGTGCCGCCGACCCGTTGGGGTAGCCGGTGGGGAAGGTGAGCCTACCGTCTTGGAAGAGAAGGCCGACCTGACCGACCGTCCACAGTCGCCAGGCGCAACCTGCCACGAGCACCAGCGCCGCGGCCATCAGCAGATAGCGGAACAGCACGCGCGCTCCAGCATCGGTGAGGTAGACCAGGGCGAGCGCGAACAAGAGGAATAGGAGAGAGGTCCTCTCAGCCTCCAGCCACACCCTTCCGGCCGAATCCGCCCACAGCGCTGACGCCGCCACCCAGACGGTGTAGATCCCCAGCAGCGTGAGCACGACCATGGAGAGCTGGCGAGGCCTGCGCGGGTAGGCCACGAGCGCGGCAACGAGCAGGCCTGTGGCTCCCACGAGCAGAGCTCCGGGGAGCCAGTCGATCGGGTCAGATCCCCCACGCCAGAAGGCCGACCATAACCAGGCGACGAAGAGGACGATCAGAGGAACGGACCAGAGCGCGACGAAGCGGAGCTTGACCTTCTCGCCGCTGACGGCGTCTGTCGGCGCGTGCAAGCCTCCCGACCTCGTGGCTCAGCGCTCTTTCGAACGGGACATGCGGCGCAAGAGGAGCCCTCCTCCCACCAGCACCGGCGCGATGATCACAGCGATGAAGATCTGGAAGCCGGTCACCGGGAAGTCGCTGCGGCTGCCCAAGGCTTCGGGGGAAACAGCCGCCCACGCGGACGAACACACCAAGACGCTCACGACACTCGTGACGACAAGGACGGACAACAGACGCCGAGCCATCGATGCCTCTTTCGTCGGATGTGAGCGCACTCTCGGTTGATTGTACCTATCGCCTGCCCTGCAGTGCAGCCCGTTTGTGCAGGACGGCGAGCGCGCATACCCATGTCCACACGATGAAGCTGCTGGGGACGGTGAGGCCGATCGAGTCGGTGATGCCGAAATGCAGGAGGCGGCTCCTCGCCGTCCTCAGTGCTGCTGTCCGACTCGCGTGCCCACCCCTTCGTACGTGAAGCCAAGGCTCAGTAGCGCGGGACCGTCCAGGGCGTTGCGGCCGTCGATGATGACGGGACGGGCCACGATCTTCTTGACCGCTTCCCAGTCCAAGGCTAGGAACTCGTCCCACTCGGTCACAAGTACGCATGCGTCGGCCCCTTCGAGGGCCTCCAGAGCCGAGTGCGCATAGGTGACCGTGGGCAGAAGCGTGCGGGTGTTCTCCACCGCGACGGGGTCGTATCCGACCACCGTGGCTCCCTCCGCAAGCAATCTGCTGGCCAGGACGATGGAAGATGCCTGGCGGATGTCGTCGGTGTTGGGCTTGAAGGCCAACCCTAAGAGGGCGATACGAGTGCCGCGAAGTTCGTCGCCCAGATGGCGCTTCAGCTTGCCGATGACCCTGCGCTTCTGCAGTTCGTTGACCTCGATCACCGCGCCCAGCAACTGGAAGTGGTACCCGCTGTTGCCCGCGATCTGCTTGAGAGCCGACACATCCTTGGGGAAACAGCTGCCCCCGAAGCCGATGCCGGCCTGAAGGAAGTGCGGCCCTATGCGGTGATCGAGACCCATGCCTTCGGCCACCACCCTGACATCTGCGCCGGTGGTCTCACAGACGTTGGCGATCTCGTTGATGAAGCTGATCTTGGTGGCCAGGAAAGCATTCGAGGCATACTTGATCATCTCGGCCGAGGCCACGTCGGTCTTCAGAATCGGGCAGTCGATGCCGGTGTAGAGCGCCGCCACCCTGTCGCACACCTCCGCATCGCAGCTGCCGATGACGATACGGTCGGCGTTCATGAAGTCGGCGATGGCGCTGCCCTCACGGAGGAACTCGGGGTTCGACGCGTAGCGTATGTGTGCGTACCCCCGCTGCGCCAGCTCGGCTATGACAGAGGCCCCGGTGCCGACCGGGACGGTCGACTTGGTCACCAGGATGTGGGCCCCCCGGTCCGCGGGCAGGTTGTCCACCGCCAGCCAGATGCGCGAGAGGTCGGCGTCGCCCGAATAGGTGGCCGGGGTGTCGACGCAGAGGAAGATGAACTCGGCCTGATCACAGGCGCAGCCGGCGTCGGCGGTGAAGCTGATGCGCTCACGGTTCTTGGCCATGAGTTCTGCTAGACCAGGCTCGTAGATGGGCACCTCACCCGCTTCGAGCGTGGCGACACGGTCGGGGTCGACGTCCATAGCCGCGACTTCGTGGCCCAGTTCGGCCATGCACGCGGCCGTTACCAGACCGACGTATCCTGCACCCAGTACGGCTAGTCTGCTCAACCCGGACCTCCTCGGGGCCGCCTGAAACGGAGAGCGCTCGAGAGCGCCCCTATCTGCCGGAGAATCATAGCAGGTGGTACCCCCACCTCGTTCTTCTCGGCGGTGTAGCTGTTGCCCTGCCCATCCACTGAGGGCTAAGCTTGAAGACGATATCGAACTTGGGAGAGCGAAGGACTGTGGAGTGAGAAAGCGGCTGTTCGGTTTGGCGTTTATTCTGGCCTTCCTGACGGCGACAGGTGTCGCTTCAGCTGGCCCCGCCTCGGTCGGCCCCTTGATCGTGATCGATCCGGGCCACAGTGGAGGAACGCTGCTGTCTATCGACCCGCAGTGGAACATGTACGACTACGAGTACGACAACGGAGCCGAGAATCATGAGGTCTGGAATGTCTCTGTCAAGCTCAAAACGAAGTTGGAAGCGGCCGGCTATAGGGTCATCCTGACCAAGACCGGCCCTGATGACGTGGTCTCGAAGCGGGATCGCATCAATCTGGCGAACAAGAATGGGGCGGCTCTTCTTGTCACCATCCACAGAGACGCTCACACGTTCGGCACTTGGGGCCACGTATACGTTCAGCGTGTGAACGACTGGCGAGCTGCTGTCGACGGGACGAAGAAGTACTTCACCCTCGCCGACGTGGCCGCAAAAAGCTCGACCATCGGCAACGCCATCTTGAGCGCTCGGCGGGCTATCGAAGGCACCTCTGTCACCGTGGCCGTGGAGAACTTCACGGGCAGGAGAGGGTACATACCGGGCGGGAATCTCGCCATCCTCCAGCTATGGGCCACCGTGCCCTCTTTGTTGATGGAGGCGGGCATCTGTGACACTGATGCCAAGCAGGAGAAGTATGCCCGGGGTATCTTCAACGGGATCAAGGCGGCTATTCCGTCGGACGGGAGCTGGACGGACATCTCCAGCCAAGCTTGGCTGAACTTGTACGGGGTCTCGTCCGCCCAGGTGAGACTGGTGGCCGACGGCTACTCCGACGGCTCCTTCAAACCCAGCAAGCCGGTGAACCGTGGCCAGTTCGCGAAGATGTCGGTGGACGGACTGGGCATCACCTTGGCCAATCCCTTGCCTACGACGCCCTCCTTCCCGGACGTGCCCGCCGGCAGCACCTTCTTCAAGTGGATCGAGACCGGTGTCGATCGGGGTCTGACAAGGGGCGTCGACGAGGACCACTACCTTCCCAGCGCGCCCATGCTCCGCCAGCAGGTCAACACCATCCTGGGCCGCCACCTGGAGAAGACGGCCCTGAACGCAGCCGGTCACATCCAGGGAGACATTGGGCAATATGGCGACGTGGCCGAGTGGTACGTCGCTGAAGGCGTCGATACCCTCTCAACCTTCAGCGACGCGGATCAGATCGCCAAGGTCCACGAGCCCTACACCGCCTACCTCGCGTATCTGGGTGTCGTCAAGGGCAGCAGTGGCCGGCTCAGCCCCTCGAGCACTATCACGAGGGCTCAGGCCGCTGTGCTCATCGTGAGGGTGGGCAGGGAGTAAGCTACGACCGCGCGAGACCGCTCCGGCGTCATCCCCCGCTCAAGAAGTCCAGGATGGCCCGCGTGAGCGCCCCGACGATGGCGTCTCGATAGGACGGCGTGGCCAGAAGACGGTCTTCAGCCGGGTTGGTCATGAAGCCGATCTCGGGGATGATCGCCGGCACATCCGACCAGTTGAAGCCGGTCATGTCGGCGCGCGCGTCGATGCCGCGGTCCTTGGCTCCGGTGGCCGCTATCAGCTCCTTCTGCGCCAGAGCGGCGGCCTGCTGGGAGGGCGCGGCTATGTCGTCCGTCCAGCCCCTGACGACGGCCGGGTAGAGGACGTGGATGCCGGTGGTCGCGGGGTCGCTCGCCCCGTCGGCGTGCATGCGGATGAAAAGGTCGGCGTGGGCGTGGTTGGCGATCTCGGCCCGCTGGATGTTGGACAGGTCGATGTCCTGCGAGGTGCGGGTCATGACCACCTCAACCCCGGCGGCGGCGAGGGCGTCGCGAAGCGCGAGAGAGACGGCGAGGTTCAGTTCGCTCTCCGGGATGCCCGTGGCTACCCCGGCGGTGCCGCTCGATGCCTTGGCCTTGGTTCGCGACGACCCGGGTCCGATGGGCTCGGGGTCGTAGTTGCCCTTGGCCTGATGCCCGGGGTCGATGACAACCACCTTGCCGGCCCAGGGAGGAGAGGTGGTCGTGGTGGCGATGCTGGTGGAGGATGACGTCGAAGACGAAACCGACGACGCCGCGGCGCCTGCGGCCGTGCGGAGGGTGGTAGTGGTCGCCTGTAAGGTCGTGGTCGTTCCGGGTGCGACCGTCGTTTGTGGTCCGGAGTGAGTAGCGGGGGGTCCGGCGCCCGCCGCGGATTGGGTCGTATCAGCACGGCTCGACACGGTGCTCTCCGTTTCGTCGGCTCCCAACGACTTGGAGTCCGGCCACACAACGAGAACGACGACTACCGCCACCACGATCAGCAGCATACCAGCGGCTCCGGCCAGCAGCGCCAGTCGCCGGTGCCGCTCCCTGCTGGCACGAGCGGCTGCGAAACGGCCTCCGAGATCCTCGGCGCCCTGTTCTTGTTCCGGGTGCTGCTCCATCACGGAGACGAGGTGGAGAATGGTATGACCATCAGCGTTCTGAAGGTGGGACCGGCCGCGAGGATCCGAGCGCCTCGAACGCGAGGCGCACCGCGTCCTCGGGTGTGGAGGCGTGTAGTAGGGGGGCATCCGCTGAGTGGTGGCCCTCGCCCGACTCGATCGCGCGTTCCAGTCGCCATCCGTGAAGGATGACCACGGGGCGCCCGATCTTGGCGGCCAGCCCGATCTCGGAGAGGGTGCCGTAGCTTCCTCCCACAGCTACGATGGCATCGCCGGTGCTGACGACCACCAGGTTGCGGGCCTCGCCCAAGCCGGTGGTCACGGCGAGGTCGATGTACGGGTTGGCTAAGGAGCGGTCGTGGCCGGGCAAGATGCCGATGGTGGTCCCCCCGCCCTCCTTCGCCCCGCGGGCCGCGGCCTCCATGACTCCCCCGAGACCTCCGCAGACGAGCACGGCCCCGCGGTCTGCGATAAGGCGCCCGACCTCTCGGGCCTCGCGATACTCATTGGCCGAACAGCGGCCCGCTCCGATGACCGCGATGTGGCGGACCCGCGAACCGGGGTCGACGGTGGGCGCTCCGTGTAGGGGCTCGTCGGTAGGCTCCACGCCGGGTTCCGGGGTGGGCTGCGAAGAGGGCTCAATGACCGGCTCCAATGAGGGATCCATGCCTTCTAGCATAGCATCGCCTCCAGGAGGCTCCGGGCCAACTCCTTGTCGAGCGGGTCGTTCAGATTGCCGCATTTGGGGGATTGGATGCACGATGGACACCCCGCCTCGCACGGACAGTCGCGGACGAGGGCATGAGCGTCGCGGGCCCACTCAGAGAAGCGTTCGAAGCCCTGACGGGAGATACCCACCCCTCCGGCGTGGCCGTCGTATACAAAGATGGTGGGCCGCTCCGTCTGCGGATGCACCGGGGTAGACAGGCCCCCGATGTCCCAGCGGTCGCACATGGCATACAGGGGTAGGAGGGCGATGAGCGCGTGCTCGATGGCGTGGATGGCCCCGGGCAGGCGGAGGATCTGCTTCTCGTCAGGCAGCAGCTCCGGTGGCAGGGTGAACCACATGCTCTCGGTCACGAACTCCTGCGTGGGCATGTCGAGTTCCTCGGTCCCCAGCACCTCCTCGCTGCCCAGCCTCTTCTTCTGGAAGCCGACCACCCGGCTCGTGACCACGATCTCGCCCAGGTGCAGGGTGAGGGAGCCGCAGTCGACCCGCATGTCTTCGCGCACGATACGCGTGTCGCTCTCCCGCCGGGCCTGGGTGTGGTAGGTATCCCAGAAGGGTCGGACCAGCGCAAGACGTCCATCGAGATCGAGATCCGTCACCAGATACGTGTCGCCCATGTGCAGGTAGACCGCGCCCGGATGAAGAGCTGAGAAGGCCGTTTCTGCCCCCTCGGTGCCGATGATGTCTCCCGTGTCTCCCTCGACGATGGTGAACTGCTCCCCTGCGGTCGAGCGCAGACCGATGGCTCCCGCGGGGAAGTTCGACCCTGAGTAGTACCAGGCGCCTGCTTTGGGACGGAGGAAGCCATCCGCGGCTCCCCTTTCCAAGGCCGATTCGAGGCCCGGTCCGAAGAAGAGGGCATCATCGGACAGGAGTGGTCCCTCGTAGGCCGCCGCCGCCAGATGCCGTTGATGGATGAACGGATTGGCGAAGTCGACCGTGGCCGCCTCCACGTCGCGGGTGAGTAGTTCGTCCGGGTTGTTCACGAAGAACTGCTCGAGCGCGTCGTTGCCGGCGATGAAGATCCCCAGGCTGCGGCCCTTGCCTCGCCCTGCCCGCCCCCACTGCTGCCAGAGGCTGGCCATGGTGCCTGGGTAGCCCACGGTCATGGCCGCATCGAGTGCGCCGATGTCGATGCCCAGTTCCAGAGCGCTGGTGCTGACCACGGCGAGCAGGCGTCCACTGAAGAGCATCTCTTCGATGGAGCGGCGCTGCTCGGGGGTGTAGCCGGCCCGATAGGGTGACAGGCGCTCCGCGAGAGCCCGGTCGCCCTCCTTGAGCCGGTCGGCGGTCTGCTGATAGATGAGCTCGGCGGTGCGTCGGGACTTGGTGAAACAGATGGAGCGGACGCCGTTTCGCATGAGTTCGGCAAGGAGGTCGGCGGCCTCGGCGGTGGGGCTGCGGCGCAGGTTGAGCTCCTCCTGGGTGAGGGGTGGCTGCCAGAATACGATCTGGCGCGCGCCCGTGGGCGCGCCGTCACCGCTGATGTGGTCCACGTCCAGGCCGGTGAGGTGGGCGGCGTGCTCGGCCGCGTTCCGGATAGTGGCGGAGGCGAGGATGAACTGAGGATCGGCCCCGTAGAAGGACGCCACCCTGCGTAGCCGCCGCAACACGTTGGCCACGTTGCTCCCGAAGACGCCCCTGTACGTGTGGGCCTCATCGATGACCACATACCTGAGGTTGTAGAGGAAGTCATCCCACCGCTCATGACGGGGAAGGATGCCCACGTTGATCATGTCGGGGTTGGTGAGGAGTACGCGGGCCTTCTGTCGGGCGGCCTGGCGCGCAGCAGTGGGGGTGTCGCCGTCGTAGGTCGCAACCTCCACCTGCTTGCCCGCCAACATGCGGATGCGGCGCAGTTGGTCCTGGGCCAAGGCCTTGGTGGGGTACAGGTAGATGGCCCTGGCATGCGGATCACGGAGGAGTCCGTCGAGGACGGGCAGGTTGAAGCACAGGCTCTTGCCGGAGGCGGTCCCCGTGGTCACCATGAAGTTACGGCCTGCGCGACCGGACTCCCAGCACTCGGCCTGATGGGTCCACAGCGTGGAGATGCCCCCCGCGGCGAGAGCGTCGGCGAGCTGGAGGTGCAGGTCCCTGGGCATCTCGGCCACCCGTCCGGGGCGCGCGGGGAGGACGGTGCGGGCCGCGACTTGGATGAAGCGGTCGGGACTCAGTAGTTCGAACAAGTCTGGTCTCACGCGGGCCTGCTTGAATAGCATCATGCTCGATCACACATCGTGCCCCTCCGGTGCCCGCTCAGCCGTACGTGCGGCGGACAGTAGCGTCGGGCGACGGTCGTCGCCATGCGACTAAAGACCTACGACGGTGCGCTCGAAGGCGCGCTCCTATGATAGCCCAGTGGCCGCAGCAGCCGCCCCGGCGGCAGGTGCGTCGACGCCCAGGTGCGGAGCCGTGACCGGACGGTCCAGGGCTCGGTCCGCCTGTCAGGTGGAGAGCGTCGTCAGTCCGTGCTGCCGCCGCGCCTGAGGGTGATCTCCACGATCTGCGGCGGGGCGAAGAAGCGTACGGGCGGGACTATGCTGCTACCGATACCGTTCGAAACGATGACCGTGGTCGTGCCGTTCTCCACCACACCGGTCCGGTACTTCTGCCCGTAGTCGGACGGCAGGTAGGGGGCGTAGCGCCCGAACAAGGTGATCTGCCCGCCGTGCGTGTGGCCCGACAGCACCAGGTCGACCTCATCGGCTGGAAGGTCTTCGGCATAGTCGGGGTTGTGGGACAGGAGAAGCACGAAGCCGTCTGCAGTCGTGCCTTCAAGGGTCGGCCCCACATCTGGAGCCGCCTCCTGATAGTCACTCACGCCCCCAAGCCGTATGCGGTCCCCATCCTTCTCCAGCCAGACTCCGCGGTCATCCAGCGGTTCGATACCCGACGCCTCGATGGCTTTGAGGGCCAGTGCGGGGTCCTTCTCATCGTTCCCGTCCCCGCGCTGGGGTTCCCCATAGTCGTGATTGCCGAGCACGGCGAAGCGCCATGTCGCGTCCAGCTTGGCGAGTTCAGAGAAGCAGGAGTCCTCGTAGTCCGTATTGCCATAGACGTAGTCCCCACCCAGAAGCACGAGGTCGGGTGCGAGGGCGTTGGCCCGTTCCACGATGCGGCCCACACGCTTCTGGCTGAAGAAGGGGCCGCGGTGGATGTCGGTGAGAAGGACAATGCGCATGCCGTCGAAGGCTGGGGGGATGTCCGGGCTCGTGTAGGTGTACTGCTTCAGTTCGACGCGTGCCGACCCGATCAGGCCGTATGCAAGCAGGCCCGCGCATATTACGAAGGCCGCGATCGCTATCAGCCAGATCCTCGCCGGCCGTCTTCTGAGGCGTGGCATCGATCTTCTCCTCGGGGACTCTGCGGAGTATCCAGATTCCGCGGAGTTTCGAGCCCGGCCTTTCGGCCGGGCTCCGGTCCCGTCAGGGGACGCGGATGAGGTCCCTCTCCAAGAGTAGTTCGCCGATCTGCACCGCGTTGAGAGCCGCACCCTTGCGCAGATTGTCGGCGACCACCCACACGTTCAGGCCGTTCTCCACAGTGGGATCGCGGCGGATACGGCCCACGTAGGTGGCGTCCTCGCCCGAGGTGACGATGGGCATGGGATACGCGCGCTCGCCGGGGTCGTCCACCACCAGCACGCCGGGAGCCGCGGCCAGCAGCGCACGGGCCTGCTCGGGGGTAATGGGTCGGGCGAACTCCAGGTTGACGGACTCGGAGTGGCTGTTGCG
The DNA here is from genome assembly GCA_963816155.1 of uncultured Actinomycetes bacterium. Lineage (GTDB taxonomy): Bacteria > Actinomycetota > Thermoleophilia > RBG-16-64-13 > RBG-16-64-13 > JAXGXJ01. Next base: position 327,496 of record CAWFJE010000009.1, read on the forward strand.
CACGGGCACGCGGATGCAGGTGGCGGTCACCGCGATGCTGGGGTCACCCATGATCTTCTTGGTCTCGTCCACCATCTTCTGCTCTTCCTTGGTGGAGCCGTCCGGAAGGAAGACGTCGATCTGCGGGAGGCAGTTGAAGGCGATCTGATACGGGTAGACCTCCACGGTGGGACCTTCCCCGGCCAGGATCTGCCCGGATTGGCGCACCAGTTCGTCGATGGCTTCGGCTCCGGTCCCGGACACGGCCTGATAGGTGGAAACGACCACCCTGGTGATGCGCGCCTCATCGTGAAGAGGCTTCATGACCACGACCATCTGGATGGTGGAGCAGTTGGGGTTGGCGATGATGCCTTTGTGCCAGTCGACGTCGTAAGGGTTGACCTCGGGTACGACCAGAGGAACGCCCGGGTCCATGCGCCATGCGGAGGAGTTGTCGATGACCACGCAGCCGGCGTCGCGCGCGACAGGGGCGTAGTCGAGCGAGGTCTGGCCTCCGGCGGAGAACAGGGCCAGGTCAACGCCCTTGAAGCTCTCGGCGGTGAGTTCCCGGCAGGTCACGGTCTCCCCGCAGAAGTCGAACTGTTTACCCTCCGACCTGGCTGAGGCCAGGGGGACAAGTTCAGACACCGGGAACGTGCGCTCAGCCAGGATGCTCCTCATGGCCATGCCCACCGCTCCCGTTGCTCCCACGACCGCGACTCTGTATTCTTTGCTCACTGTTCCTCCTTGCCCAACGTTTGGCGCGGGAATTCTAGCATTCGGCGGGCCGGAGGATCGCGCAAGGGACGTCTCAGTGCTGCGGGTTCGAGCGAGGGCGCGCGCCCGAGTTTCAGCAGACGAAACTACTTTCCGACAGACGGTATGAGCCCATGCCGCTGGGTGGATTGCGTTGCCTTCTCAGAGGTCGTATGTTTGGATGAACGTGCAACTATTTGCCCAGATCATGGGAGGGGACCTAGTGGAAGACGAGCGCGACATGCAATCAAACACCGTCAGCAGACGCCAGTTCCTCAAGATGGCCGGCATCACGGGCGCGGCACTCGGCGTTGGCGCCGGCCTGGGCGGGCTTCTTGCCGCCTGCGGTGATGACGAAGAGACCACGACCACGACCGCAGCGGGCGGAGGGACTGAGACCACGGCAGCTCCCGGCGGAGAAACCACCACCTCGGTGTCCACCGACGCCGAGATGGCCGGCGAGCTCAAGTGCGGCTACGTGGTGCCTCTGACGGGTACCATGGCTGCATTCGGCGCTGCTGCGGAGTGGCAGGTGGGCTGGATGGAGAAGAACGTCTGGCAAGACGGCGTCGTCTGTGGTGATGGCAAGAAGTACAAGATGACCTGCATCATCGGCGACAGTCAGTCGGACTCCAACCGGTCCGCCCAGGTCGCCGGTGACCTCATCACCAATGAGGGCATCAACCTCATCGGTGGCAGCTCGAGCGCCTCGAACGTGATCCCCGTGCGCGACCAGGCCGAGGCTCTGGAATGCCCCGGCGTGTACTACGACTGCCCCGGCGACGCCTGGGCGGGGGACATCCCCGACGGCGGACTCAAGTGGAACTGGTGCGCTTGGTGGGTGGGTAAGGACGTAGTCGGTAACTTCCTGGATATGTGGGGCCAGATCCCCAACAACAAGACGGTCGGAGCCCTCTGGGAGAATACCGCCGACGGCGCTGCCTTCGCCAATGTCCTTCCGGGTCTGTTCGCGGAGATGGGCTGGACCCTGAGCGACCCGGGGCTCTACCAACCGGGCACGGAGGACTACACTCAGATTATCAGCCAGTTCAAGAAGGACGGCGTGGAGGTCGTGTGCGGCATGGCCAGTCCGCCGGACTTCGCCAACTTCTGGAGTCAGTCGGCGCAGCAGTCCTTCAAACCGCCCATCGTCACCGTAGCCAAGGCTCTGCTGTTCCCCGACGGGGTCAATGCTCTCGGCGAGCTCGGCGACGGGATGACCGTGGAGGCTTGGTATCACCCCACCTTCCCGTTCAAGAGCGACGTCACCGGCATGACTCCGCAGCAGTATTGCGACGCCTACGAGGCCGACACCGGTCAGCAGTGGACTCAGCCCGTGTGCTTCATCGGCTGCTTCGAGTTGTGGACGGACATCCTACGCCGGACCAAGGACCCCATGGACAAGAACTCCATCGTCGAGGCCATCAAGGGCACCAACATGATGGCCACCGGTGGTCCGGTGGACTGGACCGTCAATCCCGAGCCCATCATGGGCTACTGGAACTTCTGCACCAAGCCGATCGCCGGAGGACAGTGGGTCAAAGGCACCGGCAAGTACAAGTACGACCTGGAGTTGGTCGCCAGCGCTACGCACAGCGACCAGATCAGCACCACCGCCACCATGAAGGAAGTGCAGTACCCGGCGTAGGGACTGCAGAGGAGCGCGTGAGGGGGGCTCCCGGGCGCAGCCCGGGAGCCCCCCCTCCTATTTCACGTACGGTCTTCCGTCCGCGCGCCCAAGATGTCCCGCACGGCCCTTCGCACCTCTTCGTCCTCATAGGGCCGCCTCAAAGCTCCTGCAAAGCCGTGCTCACGATACCCCCGCACTTCGGAGTCGCTGCTGAGGAGGACGGGCCCTTCCAGTCCGGCCGCGCGCAGCGCGGCCATATTCGTCAGTCCGCTTGCCCCGTCGGTCGAGACGAGCTCCACCACGGCGAGAGCGAATGGCCGAGCCTCCCGTCCGGCCTCGGCGATGCCGTCCAGCGCATCGGGAAGCGACGGGAAGGAGACGGGTTCGTAGCCGAGTCGGGCGAAGATGGCAGGTAGAGAGTGCGGTGACGCGTCTTCGGCGTTCAGCAGAAGCACTCGCCTTGGGCTCTGCGGAGTGGTCTCCGGGGAATAGGCGGCGTGGTCATGTCCGGCTCGGTATTCTCCGTCGAGGCAGCTTTCCGGGGCTGCGGGTCGGGACTCGAGATCCCGAAGCCGGGCTTCCAATTCGAGCAGGCGCCTGCCGGGGGTCAGGTCCTCCATCATGATGATGATGGCCGATGCCACTCCCACCAGGTCTCGGAAAGGCGTCGCGGTGGCGCGGACGTCGACCGGGCGACCGTTCTTGTCCCTGAGCGTCGTCTCCTGCACCAATGGTTCACGCAGACCGCAGAAGGCATTCGCCTGGTACCTCGGGAAGGGACAGGGCCGCTTGACGACTTCGGAAGCCCTCCAGCCAAAGAGGTGCTCGGCGGCCCGGTTCCACATGGTCACCTTCCCAGCACGGTCGAGGATGAAGGCCGCCATCGGCGCATGGGTGATGATCGCTTCCAAATCGGCCACGGCGTCTCCACGCGACTGCTCCGCCCAGATGCGCCCGATAGCGGCGCTCACAGTGGCTCCCAGACTGTGCAGACCGGCCACGAGGGTGGGCGGGATAGCAGGATAGGTGAGGCCGGCCGCTACCATGACGGCCACTACTTCGCCTCGGTGTTGGATCGCTATGGTGGCGGAAGACCGCGGGGCGTCGCTCAAACCGGCGAACGGGTCTTCGCGCCGGAGATCCGACACACGTTCGCCCACAACGCGCAGAGACTCCTCGGAGAGGCCCTGGCTGACGACCAGGTCGGCGCCGCAGGGAGCCCCGCCCAGCAGGAAGACGCAGCCGGCGTCGACACTCTCCACGCGGAGCGCGGACTCGAAGGTGATGGTCAGGGCTCTGCGGATGTTCTGAACGGGGCCGAGGGCCGTACGCAGGTCGGCCTCGATGTAGCCCAGCTTCTCCGCCCGTTTCTCTTCGGTTATGTCCTCCACGACTTCGATGAAGCCTGTGGGGACGTCGCCCAGGCCCTGCAGGGGGTGGGTGCGCACCCTCGCGGAGAACCAGGTCCCGTCGTCGCGAAGGCCTTCCGTCTCGGCCTCATGGGTCTCTCCCGTCAGGAGCGAGCGTCTCCCCGGGCAATGCGAGCAGGGCGCCTCTCTCTTCTCAAACTCGCGATAGCACTTCTTGCCCAGCAACTCGACCACGGGCTTGCCGTACAGGCGCTCGTTGGGTCGATTGACCATGATGAGATCGAAATCGGCGGAGATGATGTTCATCCCCGGCTCGATGTCTGACGATTGTGCGCCGAAGGCCTCTGCTTCCGGGTTCATGCTATCCGTTCCCTTTCAGCCCACCGCCGCGTCGCAGCGGTCCACCGTGGCGCGGCCGCGTACGCGCGTCGCCGGACAATTGTCCCACGCCGGGAGGTTGCCGCAGCCCCGTCCGATCCTGGGCGCATGGCCAAGCCCCGACGGAGCGTCCCTGACCCGCGCGCGCCTTAAGCTACTGCGGCCGGTAGCGCCATACGGCCAATCCGAAGAAGGCCACCGTCCAGATCCAGACGAAACCCATGGGTCCAAGCACCTCGGGAAGCCCCCAGCTGTTGAGAACGATGCCGTGCAGGCGAGTCGACAATCCAGGCCGTGGGCAGGAAGTGCGCCACGCGGAGAAGGTCTCACTGGTGATCTCCAAGGGGAACCAGGCCCCGCCCAGGGCGGCCAGGAGTTGCGCGGTTATGACCGTGGTAGCGATGACGGCCTGTTCGGAGCGGAACACGGAGGTGATGAGCAGACCCAGAGAGGCCGCCATGACGGAGAGCGAGATCATCACAAGAAAGAGGGCGGCAGGACTGTTGAAGTAGTCCACTCCGAAGGCGAACTGACCCAAGAGGACCAGGAAGCAGTTGCTGCATGAAGCTCAGGAGGACCATGGCCATCATCTTGCCGCTCACGATCTGCGGTCCCCCCACGCGCATTGTGTTCAGACGAAGAAGGAGTCCCTTGGCGTCGCTCCCAGGCCAGGCCGGTGGTCACCGTGAGCAGGCCGAAGAGGACCCAGTTGACCAGAGCGCCGGTGGAGGCTTGGTCGAAACTGGTCAACTGGTCAGAAGCCATGGTGCGGGAGTCGGTCAGCATGGTGATGATGGCTGGGGTCGCGAGAAGGGCAGCAGCCCTGTCTTGGGCGGCGGTGCGCAGTTCTTCGTCGGCGGGGATGCCAAGCGCCGAGCCCACTTGCTCTGCCGCTGTGGCGGCGGCCAGCCGCTCGGCGTTCATCCGGGCTACTGCGCCCTGCACGGCTTGATACACGGATTGGGCCCCGCTGGAGGTCTCGATGCGCACGAACTGAAGAGCAGCGGGCTCGCCCGCCTCCACGGCTGTCCCGTACCCCCGGGGGATGATGAGACCGGCAGCCACGTCCTGGTCCTGCACGGCCTCCTCCAGCGCCTCCGCACTCATGGGTCTCACGTCGAGCGCGGACTCGGCCTGCAGACGATCGACCAGTTCCCGCGCAGCGGGGCTGCCGTCCGCGTCTGCTACGCCGAGCGGCAGGGCGGTGGGGTCGCCGAAGCCCGTGAAGAGGAGGCCGAGGAAGACCGTGAAGATCATCGGCAGAACGATGCTGAACAGCGCCGCGAGCTTGTCTCTGCGCGTTTGTAGGAGTTCCTTACCGGCGATGTGCCAGGACCGAATCATGCGTACCGCCTGCCGAAGAACCAGGTGGCCAGAGCGAAGAACACCGCGCTGAAGCCCACGGCGGCCAGGAGGGGCAGGGCGATGTTGGCCCAAGAGCCGCCGTACAGCACCTCACCCCATCCTTCGATCAGCCATCCATTGGGCGTGAAGCGGCGAATGGCGGCGAACGTGCCCTCGATGTTCGCCGTTCCCATGAAGTTACCGCCTACCAGACCCAGGAAGACGAAGATGGCGCTGCTTGCTGCTCCTGCCTGCGCGGGCGTCTTGGCGAAGGAGACGGTGAGCAGACCCAGCGACGCGGCGACCAGGGCACCGGCCAGGGTGAGAGCGATCACCGGACCAGTCTCTCCCCAGTGGGCGCCGAAAGCGAGCCAACCGACGAGCAGTAGGATGACGGATTGCAAGAAGCACCACCACGAACACTCCCACGTACTTGCCTCCCAGCACCACAGAGCGAGGGGTGGGAGTGGTGAAGAGCCTGAAGAGGGTCCCGCGCCGGTGCTCGTCGAGGATGCTGCGGGCCGCGGTGGCACCGCCGAAGAACATGAAGAAGATCATCATCCCCACAAGTACCTGGCTGGCCACGTTGGGGTCGGGCCTGTCCTCGGCGCCGGGGATCACCGGTGTCCGGGCCGCGAGGCTGACGGTTGTGCGCCTTGGGCTGCGGTTCCGTAGGCCTCCGCGGTGGCCGCGGCCAGAGCGGCCAGCTCGTCGGGGTCGGTGGCGCCCTTGGCGGCCGCCAGCTCGGCGGCCGTGAAGGCCGCGGCCCGCGCACCGTCGAGGGCCTGGGTCACCGACCCCACGATGGCCGCCACGATGGCCGGGCCGACGGTGGTGGCCGGATCCTTGTAGATCTCGACCGCCATTGGCTCGCCGGTCGCTGTCCCTGCCCTCAGTCGCTCGGTGAGTCCGGTCGGGATGATGACGGCCACGTCCGCCTCTCCGTCGTCGACGGCCACTCGGGCTGCGTCGGCGCTCTCGACCACGGTCGTGTCGAGGACGTCGGCCAGACTCGGGTCGGTCAGGACCCCCACGATGTGGCGCGCCGGCTCGGTCGGCGCCTGTCGCGGCGTATCCCCGTGGCGGCCTGGTCCATGTCGACCACCACCGTCTTCACGGCAGGCAGGCGAGAAGTTGTCGCCCGAGCCGAAGGCCGCCCCCAGGGCGGCTGCCAGCAGCAGGGGCGCGACAAGCATCATGGCCAGTGCCGCGAAGTCGCGGTAGATGTGGCGGATGTCCTTCCAGGCGATGCTGAGGGCCCGCATGTAGGTTCTCCGTCGGCTCAGTCGCGCAACGCGCGGCCGGTCAGGTGCAGGAACACCGTCTCCAGGTTGGGTTCGGCCAGGTTGATCTCGGTGATGCGGGCGCCCGCCGCTCGGGCGTCCTCGAACAGGAGCGGCATCAGGATGCTGCCGTCGGCCGTCAGCAGCGAGAGCCTTCCCTCCTCCGTAGCGGTGACCGCAGTGACGCCTTCGGTCTCGCGCCAGCGGGCGGCGAGCGCGTCGGCTTCACGGTCCAGGGTCACGTCCACGCGGGTGTCCTCGCCGACGAGTTTCCACAGTTCGTCTTGGGTTCCCAGCGCGATCATGCGGCCCTGATCCATGATGCCCACTCTGTCGGAGAGTTCCTGCGCCTCCTCCATGTAGTGGGTGGTGTAGAGGACGGTCATGCCCTCCCTGTTCAGGTCCTTAACGCCGTCGAGGATGGCGCGGCGGCTCTGAGGGTCGATGCCCACCGTGGGTTCGTCGAGGTAGAGGAGGCGCGGCCTGTGCAACAGCGCCGCGCCGATGTTGACCCGCCGCTTCATGCCCCCGGAGTACTTGTCCACCCGGTCCTTCTGCCGGTCGACCAGGCCGATCAACTCCAACACCTCGTCCACGCGGCCGGTGAGCTCAGAACCGGTCATCCCGTACATCCTGCCCCCAGAAGAGGAGGTTCTCCCGTCCGCTCAAGTCCTCGTACAGGGCGATCTCTTGCGGGAACGACCCCGATAAGCCCGCGTACTTGGTCTGCCTGTTTCGTCACGGAGAAACCGCCCACACGGGCGTCGCCTCCATCGGGCCGGAGGAGGCAGGAGAGGATGGAAATAGTGGTCGTCTTGCCGGCACCGTTGGGACCCAGCAGGCTGAAGATCTCCCCCTCTTCGATGGCGAAGGTGACGTCGTCGACCGCCACCGGCCCCTTGGGGGGGTCGAACTGCTTGCGAAGACCTTCGACTTCGATAGCCGGCATACTGAGCCCTGCCCCGACGGCGCTGCGGCGATAGCCAAGGCTCTAGCTGAAGACCTCTTCCCGGCTGATCATACCCTCGTCGAGGTCGAAGGAAGCATGCAGCGCCTTGACCGCGGTCTCCACGTGCTGCCGGCGGATGACGCAGCTGATCTTGATGGTGCTGGTGGAGATCATCTCGATGTTGATGCCGTTCGTGGCCAGCACTTCGAACATCTGGGCCGCCACACCCGGGTACGTCTTCATGCCCGCGCCCACCAGAGTGACTTTGCCCACTCCGTTGTCGGTGTCGAAAGACCTGAAACCGATGGTCTCGCGGATCTCACCGAGCACCCGGCCCACCTTGGGTAGATCGGCTTCCGCGGTGGTGAAGGAGATACTGGCAGCGCCGCCCTCCGAAACGTTCTGGATGATCACATCCAGGTTGATGTGGGCCTTGGCCAGTTCCGAGAAGATGCGCGCGGCCACGCCGACTTCGTCGGGCAGGCCGTGGACGGTGACTTTGGCGTCATCGAGGGTGAACGCGACGCCGGAGATTATGGCTTGTTCCATTTTGGGATCTTCCTGTCCTACCCAGGTACCGGGTTTGTCTGTAAAACTGGAGCGGATATGTAGGGGGATGTCATAGCGGCGGGCCACTTCAACGCTGCGGGTCATCATGACCTTGGCCCCGCTGGCCGCCATCTCCAGCAACTCCTCGTTGGAGATGGAGTCGAGCTTGCGTGCCTCAGGCACCATGCGGGGATCCGTGGTGAAGACGCCTTCGACGTCGGTGTAGATCTCGCATACCTCGGCCCCCAGGGCGGCCGCCAGCGCCACAGCCGTGGTATCGGAGCCCCCACGGCCCAGAGTGGTCACGTCCTGCTCGGTCGACACCCCCTGAAAACCGGCCACCAGCACGATCTTATCCTCGGCCAAAGCCTTCTGGATGCGATGGGGCCTGATGTCGAGGATCTTGGCCTTGGTGTGGTAGGTGTCGGTGACGATGCCTGCCTGCGAACCGGTCAGAGATATGGCCTCGTAGCCCAACTCGTGGATGGCCATGGCCAGCAGGGCGGCGGAGATGCGTTCGCCGGCGGAGAGGAGCATGTCCATCTCGCGTGCCGGCGGGTCGTCGGAGATCTCCTGGGCCATTTCGATGAGTTCGTCGGTCGTATCGCCACGGGCCGAGACGACCGCCACTGCCGGGTGTCCGCTCCTGTGAGCATCGACGATACGGTTGGCCACGCGTTTTATGCAGGTGGCGTCCGCCACCGATGACCCCCCGAATTTCATCACCACGATGTTGGTACGCTCGGCCTTGCGCTCCGGGCCGGCGATGACCACGTAGTCGACGCTCGCGCCGCTCGTGGCCTGTGGTGGATCGTCTTGCTGTGGTTGCTCTTGGTCCGTCACCGTGATCAGTGCTCCGTTTCGGCCATTCTGTAACCCAGCAATTCTATCAACCTTGCACAGGACGAGCTATTGCCGGGGGTAGCAAGCCGCGCGGAGACTCCCACCGGAAGGAACAGACCTCAGGGTTAGCGGCGCCGGCGGGTTCAAGACCCCCGTCGATCGAGCAGATGCCTTACGGCGAGGTATGGGTGTCGGATGGTCATACGCGGGCCGGAGTAGCGCATCACCGTCCGGACCTCGGTGCGCATGTCGGTACGAAAGCAGTGGACTGTGCACCGGGCGCAGGTAGGTTTCTGCTCCCCGAAGGAGCATCGTGCGATACGGCGGAGTGAATAGTCGAGGAGGGCCGCGCAATCCGGGCAGAGACCGTCCCGGTCGGAGTCGGATTTGACGTCGACCACCGTGTCGGCGCATCCATGGGGCGGAGCGTCATTGTTCAGCAGCCTTCTCGGATGACCGGCCGCGCAATACATGGTGATCATCACCTCGATCGTGTGCCGCTCTCTGCGCAGTCGGCGAGACATCGGCTTCTCCGAGGTACGCATGCCGTACCCGTTCTCCTCGCCGGCTAGAGTTCCCGTCGCCCGGTGAGGGCGCGCCCCAGGGTGACCTCATCGGCGTACTCGAGGTCGCCACCCATGGGAAGCCCAGCCGCCAAGCGCGTGACGCGCAGCGTGCCGGCTGTCGTCTCGGCGCGGAGTTCTTCGGCTATGAAGAGCGCAGTTGCCTCGCCGGCCGTGTTGGGGTTGGTGGCCACGATGATCTCGGTGACCTCGTCGGCGCGGGCGCGCTCGAACAGTTCGGCCAGATGCAGCTTCTGCGGCCCGATGCCATCCAGCGGCGAGAGCGCGCCGCCCAACACGTGGTACAGACCACGATATTCGTGGGTGCGCTCGACGGAGATCACGTCGCCCGGCTCCTCGACCACGCAGATGGCGCCGGTATCCCGACGGGTATCAACGCAGACGGAGCACAGTTCTTCCTCGGTCAGGTTGAAGCAGCAGGTGCAGAAGCGCACCGATTCTTTGACGTCCATGAGAGCCTGCGCAAGGGGCAGCGCGTCCTCAGGCGGGAGTTTGAGCAGGTGATAGGTCAGGCGCTGAGCCGTCTTGGGCCCCACGCCAGGAAGCTTCGCGAGCTCGTCGATGAGCCTCTGGACAGTGGGGCTGTACATGCTGCGTGGGCGAGGGCCGGAGCCCGCGTCAGAAGGGCAGGCCGGGTATGTTGAGTCCCGAGGTGACCCCGCCGAGCCTCTTGTTGGCCAGTTCCTGAGCCGAGCGCAGCGCTTCGTTGGTAGCGGCCATGATCATGTCTTCGAGCATCTCCACGTCTTCCGGGTCGACGGCCGCTGGGTCGATCTTGATGCTCTTGAGTTCGATGGCTCCGGTGACCTGGACGGTCACCATCCCGCCGCCGGCTGAAGCCTCGACGACGTCGTTCGCCAGATCCTCCTGCACCCTGGCCATGTCGGCCTGCATCTTCTGGACCTGTTTCATCATCTTGTTGTAGTTCGGGTTCACCGGCGTCTCCTCGGCTCGTCTAGCGCGTGGGCCCATCGTCGATCAAGCGGGCGTTGAACTCCAACTGGAGCACTCTGATCAATTCGTCCCTGCTCAGGATTCTAGCATCTTCCTCCGCCACGGCTTCCGAAGCCGCCTCTGCCGCCAACCGGGTGGTGACGCGCAGATCCCTGCCGGTCAGATCGCGCAGGACCTCGGTGATGACCTGAGGGTTTCTGTCCCGCGTCACCTGGTCGGCTTGGAAGCCGAAGCCGGCGGGAAACTTCACCACCAGCTCGTCTCCCTCGAGGCTGTCGACGCGGCCCTCGGCCAGAACCGCGGCCAAGCCCGCTTGGCGTTTGTTGACCGCGTCGAGGACCACCGTCCAGGCACGGCGGAGATGGTCCAGTTCGGCGGGTATGCTGGGCGCTTGGGCACGGCCCTGTGCCCCTCTGCCGGGGCTGGGGGCCGTTCTCCCCTGCGCCGCTGGGGTAGATGAAGGCGGTGCCGCAACGGCGGTCTCGGAGCACGAGGTCGTGGCGAGCGGTGCACCGGACGACGACGCCGACTCGGCCAGCCGCGCCCGTCGCGGGTGGATTCGGCGCGCCGCCGGCTGCCGTCGTGGCAGGGCTGGGGGCGGCGGCCGCGGCTGGGCCGGCCGGCGGCGTCGCTGCCTCAGTCCGGGGTGCGGGTCGCGGGGTCCCGTCGGTCGAGAAGGCGGTCATCTTGATGAAGGCCAGTTCCAGTTCCAGCCGTGCGTCCGAACCCTGCCTGATGGCACGCAGACCCTCCCCGAGCAGATCGATCAGAGCCAGCATGCAGGCGGTCGAAACACGCATGGCCTGGCTGCGCAGGGTGGTCAGCTGCTCTTCGGTGAGGGCCATGCTGGGCGGCGCCTCCACCGTATGCTTCACCACATACAGGTCGCGCAGGTGGCTGAGGAGGTCCTTCATGAACTGGTTGTAGTCGGTGCCGGCTTGGTTGAGGCGGTCGACGAAGAGAAGGGCGCCCTGAGTGTCGCAGTCGTCGACGAGGTCGACGGCTTCGAAGAGCAGGTCGTGCTGCACCACGCCCAGGATGTCCAGCGTCTGCTGTAGGGAGATGGCGTCACCGGAATAGGTCGCCAACTGGTCGAGTACCCCGATGGCGTCGCGGAAGCTGCCCCCCGCTGCGCGGGCCATGACGGTGAGGGACGCCTCGGCCACGTCGATGCCTTCCTGGCGGGCGATGGTGCCGAGCACCTCCACCACTTCCGCCACCGAAGGCCGGCGGAAGTCGAAGCGTTGGCAGCGTGACAGGATGGTGGCTGGAACCTTGTGCGGCTCGGTGGTGGCCAAGACGAAGACCGCGTGGGCCGGAGGCTCTTCCAGCGTCTTCAAGAGGGCGTTGAAGGCATGCCCTGAGAGCATATGGACCTCGTCGAGTATGTACACCTTCATCCGCCCCTCCAGAGGAGCGAAGTGCACTTTGTCGAGGAGCGTCTCCGTCACTTCTTCCACAGTGCGGTTCGAGGCCGCGTCCATCTCCACCACATCCAGAGCGCTGCCCCGCCTGATCGATTCGCAGCGGGGGCAGGTGCCGTCGGGGGTGGGTGTGGCTCCGCCGTTGCCGGCGTCGCAGTTGAGCGCCATGGCAAGGATCTTGGCCGTGGATGTCTTGCCGGTCCCCCGCGGTCCGGTGAACAGATAGGCGTGGCTCACCCGGTCGTGGGTGATGGCGTTGACGAGTGTGCGGGCTACGTGTTCCTGCCCGATGATGTCCTCGAAGCGGGCGGGCCGGTACTTGCGGTACAGGGACACTGACATGTGCCGGTGGGCTCCTTGTTCGCGCGCTCGGTGGGCGAGACGATTATATCAGTCGTCCTGTCGCGGGCCGCTGAGCAGACGGTAGTGGTCCTCGCGGATGCTGCTCTCCAAAGCCACTACCCGCTCCTCGGCGATACCCAGGTGGCGGGCCGTGCGGCGGAACAGTTCCAGGGAGGTCTCGAACTCCTCCGGTACCACGTCGCTCGCTCCCAGGTCGTACAACGGCTGTACCTCGGAGATGAAGCGCGTGCGGGCGATGATATACAGAGAGGGGTTGAGCCGTCGCATCTGGGCAACGATGCCGCGCGTGGCGGCGGGGTCGCCGATGACGACGGCGGCGGCCCGAGCCCGAGTCACACCCGCTTCGACGAGCACCGCCTCATTGGTGGCGTCGCCGTAGTAGATGGGCTCGCCTTCGCGGCTCTCCCGGCGGACGGTCTCCGGGTTCATCTCCAGCACCACGCGGGGCAACTCGAATTCACCTGCCGCCCGCGCGAGATTGCGTCCATTCGTCCCGTAGCCCGCGATGATCAAGTGCCCCGACAACCCAGCGCGCCCGACCTCGTCCCCATCGAGTTTCCCACCCAGCCAGCCTGGCAGGGCCAGCTTGTTGACCCACCGGTAGACGCGCTGGGTCTGGCCCAATTCGACAGGGGTGAGGGCCATGGTGAGGACGGCCACACCAAGGAAGCCTTGCTCCAATGAGTCGGGCAGGAGTGAATGGGTCGCCGCAACCGCGGCCAACACGAACGAGAACTCCCCCACCTGATTGAGGCTCATCCCCGTGCCGAGGGCAACACGCAGTGGGTAGCGCAAGGCCAGTACCGACAGGGCCGCGAACAGTGTCTTCGCCAGCATGAGGCCCGCCGCCGCCGGCAGGACTATCCACCAGTGACGGGCCAGGAAGCCCAAGTCGAGGAGCATGCCTACAGAAACGAAGAAGAAGCTCAGCAACAGGCTGCGGAAGGGGAGGACGTAGCTAAGAGCCTGGTGGCTGTACTCGGACTCGGAGATGATGAGGCCGGCCAGGAATGCTCCAAGGGCCAGTGAGAGTCCGAGGCTCGCCGACAGCGCGGCGACGCCGAAGCAGATGACCACAACAGCCATGAGGAACACCTCGGCACTGCGGCTGCGGGCTGCCTCGTACAAGATCCGGGGCGCGATCCATTTGGTGCCGATGAAGACGGCTACGACAACGCCGATCACAATAGCGGCGATGGCGTAGGGCCCGAACGGCGTCTCCACACCGTCGCCGCCCAGAAGGGGCAACACCAGCATCATCGGTACCACGAGGATGTCCTGGAAGATGAGGATGCCCAGGGCGTTGCGGCCCACCGGCGTCTCCATCTCCCCGCGCTCGGTAAGTGTCTTCAACACCACAGCCGTGCTGCTCAAAGCCACGAGCATGCCCAAGACCAAAGCCTGGGTCCAAGACAGTCCGAAGGCCAGACCTACGCCGGCACCTGCTGCTCCCGTCAATATCACCTGGATGGGCCCCGCGATGAGCATCACTCTGGCCAGGCGCAGCATCCGTCGGAAGGAGAACTCCAAGCCCAGAGTGAAGAGCAGGAAGACGACCCCCACCTCGGCCAGTACTCGAACCTCTTCTGTATCGTCGATCAGGCCGAGACCCTTTGGTCCGGCCAGAGCGCCGGCAACGAAAAGCCCCACGAGTGTGGGCAGGCGCAATCGGCCGAAGACCAGAGTCACTATCACGGCCACGGCCAACATGATCACGATGTTAAGGAGAGTTGTGATCATCGGTCAGACCTCTGATAGGGGAGGGAAACGACCGTGCACCCGCCGTCGAAGACAGACCTCCGAGTGCCCACCGGCAGCCGGCTCAGACCAAGCTACCCCGCGGCACATGGAAGAGTCCGCTTAGGGCTGCTACCTTCCGGTCCTGACCCGATTCACAGAGTTCCATTGCGCAGGACCTGGCCGTCAACACCACTTACCGACGTCAAACCTCACAGGCCCGCTCCTAGGGCGGGGATTCCGTCCCGCTGAAGCGGATTGCGGGTACAGGGCACCGCTAGCTCCCCACCTAGCACGGTCGCTGAGGAGTATACAGCAGAGGAGCGGGCCATCAGTCCGGCGGACATCTCGCGTCCTATGACGTCGCTGGGCCGGTGGTGGCCATTCCCGCAGCGACTTCAAGAAGCGGGGCGAGGGTGCGGATGAAGTCGTCGAGGAGCGCAGCTGCTCTCTCGGGGTCGTCGGAAGGGTCGCCCAGGGTCGCGATGGCAGCGTGAGCCTCCGCCAGAACTTGGGCCACCTCACCCTGGGCCAGAGCACGTCCCCGATTGGTCGTGGCGTACACATCCGTCATCGCCTGGCGGGCCATGGGTAGGTCACCCTCAGCCAGAGCCTGTCTGCACGACAGGGCCTGCATCCGAGCGCGTAGACCGAGGACCAGGCCCATCCGGGGATCATCCTGGGCCGCGTTCTCGGCGGTCAGTTGTCTGATGAGCGCGTTCTCGACCTTGGCCGTGTTCGCCAGCTCCTTCTGGAATGAAGACAGCGTGACCGGCGGAGAGGTCGTGCCGGTGGAGTCCGAGCTAGTGCTGGAGGTGGCCAAGGTGGTCTCTTGCGATGTGGTGGTGTCGCCCGCAGAATCGGGGGCGCAGCCCGAAAACGTGACGGCCGTTAGCAGAGATATTAGAACGAGGAACCACCCCACCCCAGAAGTGGCTCCTGACGGGCTCATCTTCATATGTACTCCTGTGAGGATATGGCGGAGTGGGAGGGATTCGAACCCTCGGGACGGGTTACCCCCGCCCACACGATTTCCAGTCGTGCTCCTTAAGCCAGCTCGGACACCACTCCGCGCCAAGAAGACGCCGAAGCAAGGCGGGATTATAGCGAACTAGGGCCAGGTAGGCTGCCCGCCCACCACCACCGCCCACACTATGAGGGCCAGGCCCGCCAGGAAGGTGCCGGGAACGACGAAAGCGGTTACGGGATCTCTGGTGATCTCATAGGGGGGCAGGACCCAGAAGCCGATGATGCTGAGGACGGCGCTGGCGGCGATGGCCGGGATCAGCAGCCCTCCCTCCACGGCCAAGTATATGATGACCGTGCCGTAGGTGGCTAGGGAGCCGATGACGAAGTAAAGGCGTTCGACGCCCGCGATGCGCTGCCCGCTCCCGTGCCCCAGAATCAGGACGACGACGGTGACAAGGAAGAACCCCAAACCCAGCAAGAGGTAACCCATCTGGGTATCGAGGAACTCCACCTTGGCCGCGAACTCGCCCTGCATGAAGGTCTCGGGCAACGCGCGTAGGAGGGCGTGACCGGCGACGTGGATGCCGTGGCCGATCAGGCCGATGCTCAGTCCCACCCAGAACACCCAAGCGAACGGACTGGAGATGACCGAGTAGACGTTCAACGAGCCTCGCACCGATTGGGTGATGACAAGGAAGAGCCGCGCGAAGGCGAAGGCCGCCAGAGCGGGCAGAAGAACGATGAAGACGAGATCCACTGCTCCAATGGCCCAAGAACCCTCAGGTCCGGGGCTGCCGGCCCGTATGCCCTGGAACAGTTCCCACGCGATCAGGGAGATCATCAGCCAAGAGGTGCTGCGGGCCACGGGAGCTGTGGCTCTTACTGGGGTGGTGGTTCTCACATCACCTTCTCCGGCGCGATCGCTGCTGGGTGTCGTGCCGGCTCATTCTAGCGCGAGAGGCCCCGCTCAGGGAAACGTGGTCGTTCGGACGGCTCCCGGACGTCGGCGTCGATTGCCTCTCACACGATGAAGGGCAGGAGCGCTTTCCGCTTCGGCGGGTAATCCGGGAACTCGCGCCGGTACCAAGCGTGGGTCTGGATGGCCCGCGGAGCGAGATTGGCCACCGTCCACACGAAGAAGGCCAGACCACCCGGGGTCCAGCAGGCCAGCGCCCAGCCACCCCACTCCACGATCTCACCCAGATAGTTGGGGCAGGAGACAAGACGGAAGCCGCCGCCCTGGGGGATCTTGTACCCGGTCTCACCTGGGCGGCGCAGAGAGATGAGCACCTTGTCGGAGTGCTGGTTGAGGATGAAACCGCCGGCGAAGAGGATGACACCGATCATGAAGCGGGGATCGAGCATCCAGGACGTTTCCAGATCGGGTCCCAGCGTGTATAGAAAGCGGGAGTTCAGGTAGCCGTTGCCCACGTTGAACAGAGCTCCCATGGCTATGACCGAGATGGTGATGCTGGGCCGCGCGGTGCGCACCCGGAACGGATAGACGAACGATCGGTTGACGTAGTGGATGGACCACATCACGAGGAAGACCACGCCCAGCGGGTTCCCGCGCTGATCGCCGACCAGGTAGAAGACCCAGAAGGTGATGAGCGAGGGAGACTCCATGAGCACCCAGCCCCAGCGGGCACTGATGCGCGGGCCCCAGCCTCCGCGGGTGAAACGTCCGTAGGGAGCATTGATGAAGAAGAGGGCTACGAAGGTGACGGCCGCCAGAGCGAGCCAGGCGATCACCAGCCAGTCGTAGAAGAGTTGTTCGTTCATCACCTCGACTTATACCACCTGGCGCCCGAGGGCGCAGGAGATGTACGCTGATTCGATGCAGCAGATCATCAACATCGTCACGCCCACGTTCTTCATCATCGCTCTCGGCTTCCTGTTCGGCAGAGTGAGTCGGGCGACGCCGGCGGTGCTCATCGACGTGGTCATCTACCTGGCCACTCCCTGCCTGGTGTTCACTTCGCTGCTCGCCAGCCCCATCGTGGTGGGGGACGCGGTCTGGCTGTGGGCGTCGTGCCTGCTGACCATCGTCGGCCCCTACCTGCTGGCCCGTCTCGTGTTCCTACGCAGCCGGGCCAAACACTCGGGACTCTATCTGCCCATCATGTTCGGCAACCT
This sequence comes from uncultured Actinomycetes bacterium, assembly GCA_963816155.1. GTDB lineage: Bacteria > Actinomycetota > Thermoleophilia > RBG-16-64-13 > RBG-16-64-13 > JAXGXJ01. The sequence goes on from CAWFJE010000009.1 coordinate 344,744, forward strand.
CATCAACCTGCCCCTGCCCATCCTCTATCTGGCCTTCGGCACCGAGGGTGTGGCCATGGCCGTGCTCTTCTACATCCCGCAGGGGATGCTCATCTACTCTCTGGGAGTGTATCTGGCAGCGGGGCAAGAGGGACTCAGGCCTGGGCTTCGGGCCATGGCCCGCACCCCGCTGCTGTACACGGCCGTGCTGGGCGTTGTTCTCAATCTGGCCGGGGTGACGCTTCCCCCTCTTCTCGAGAGCTCCCTCAGATTCATGGGACAGGCGGCCATCCCCCTCATCCTTGTGGTCCTGGGTATGACCATCGGCAGAGTCAGGCTCACGCACGTGCCCCTCTCGCTGCTCGCGAGCGCGCTGCGTATGGGGGGAGGGTTCGCCTTCGGACTGTTGGCTGTGTGGGTGTTCGGCCTGACCGGGCTGACCAGGAGCGTCGTGCTCTTTGAGTCGGCCATGCCCGCCGCCATCCTGAGCGTGGCACTGTGCACCAAGTATCACAACGAGGCCGAACTGGTCTCTTCGGTGGTGTTCACGACTACGCTGGCCAGCATAGTGGTCATTCCGGTGCTGCTATATTTCCTCCTGTGAGCGCGAACGTCCCCACCTTCCTGCCCGATGGCAGCCCCTTCCGGCTGTCGGCGGTGGTCTTCGACTTCGACGGCACACTCACGGCACCCGGGGCCCTCGATTTCGAGGCCGTCAGGGGGGCGCTGGGCTGTCCTTCCGGGACGGGGTTGCTGGAGTACCTCGAATCGATCAGTGACGCCGAGGAGCGCGGCCGGAAAGAGGCCGTCCTGGAAGAGGCCGAGCTTCTGGCGGCGGAGAAGGGCCGTCCCAATGCAGGAGCCGAGGAACTCGTCGCTTTCCTCCGCTCCCAGCATGTCCCCATGGCCATCATCAGCCGGAACGGGTGGGCGCCGGTGGAGCGGGCCCTCGCCCTCTTCGCGGGGATCGACCAGGGTGACTTCGGACTGATCGTGACCCGCGATCTGGGGCTGGGCCCCAAACCTCGGCCCGATGGAGTCCTGCACGTGGCTGCGGAGTTGGGTGTCGAGCCGGCGGGGATCCTTCTTATCGGCGACCACGCCTACGACATCGAAGCCGGCCGGCGGGCGGGCACTCTGACCATGTTCCTGAGCAACGACCCTGCGGAGCGGGTCTGCGACGCGCAGGCCCACTTCGTCGTCGCCGATCTGCGCGAGGCCGCCCGTGTCATCCGTTATGGCCTGCCACTGCCCGCGGGGAAGCTGCCGGCGGACCTCCTGGAACAGAGTATCCGTAGTCTGGTGTCGGACGACCCGGCGGTGCTCGTTGGCGCTCGGCTGGGAGAAGACGCTGCCGCCGTGGATGTGGGCGAGGCGGAGATCGTCGTGCTGGCCTCCGATCCCATCACTCTGGCCTCTGATGCTGTGGCCCGCTACGCCGTCCTGGTCAACGCCAACGACGTCGCCACCAGTGGAGCGCTTCCACGCTGGTTCCTGACCACCCTGCTCTTTCCGCCCGGATCGACAGGGTCGGAGGTGGCCGCTCTCGTGCGCGATCTGCAGGAGAACTGCCGTCTGGCGGGCGTCTCGCTGTGTGGAGGTCACACCGAGATCACCGATGCTGTGACCCGCCCCTTGGTGGTCGGGACCATGGCGGGGACGGTTACCGGCCGCAGGCTGCTCGACAAGCGTGGCATGCGGGAGGGGGACAGGATCCTGCTCACCAAAGGCTTGGCCGTGGAAGGCACCGGCCTGATAGCCCGAGAGTTCGGAGAGCGATTGGCGGCGGCCGGCGTGGGTGCCGAGGAGATCGCTCGCTGCGCGGGCTTTCTGGAGCGAATGAGCATCCTCCCCGAGGCCCGTATCGCCTTGTCGTTCGACGGGGTGAGCGCCCTGCACGACGTGACGGAGGGTGGACTGGCTACGGCTGTGATGGAGCTGGGCGCAGCCGGCGGACGCCGCCTGCGCATCGACATGGCCGCCATACTCGTCTACCCGGAGACGCGGCGCATCTGCGAGCTCTTCGGTCTCGACCCGCTGGGTCTCATCGGCTCGGGCAGTCTTCTGATCACCAGTGCCGCTCACGAGGCGGCCGCGCTGCGGACGGCCATCGAGGCCGCGGGCATCGAGGTGGCGCTGATAGGGGAGGTTTTGGGTGAGGGGCGCGGAATCGAAGCGTGGGAGGGCGACGAGCGCGCTCAGTGGCCCCTCTTCGAAAGGGACGAGGTCTCGCGACTGGATCACTGAGTCACCGAGCCACCGAGTCACGACGCGTATCCGGTCTTGCTCCCCGCCCGAGGCCAATCGAATTTAGTTCGCCCTTGCCAAACAGTACGGTGATGCCGTACAATATTTGCATGAACGACTCCTCCCTCCAAGAACGTTTCCGCGCTGCCTACTGGCAATCCATGAAGCATCTCGAATCCCTGAGGCTGCGACAGTGGGAAGAGTCCAGCCTCACCCTCCCTCAGTTGCGCGTTCTCTTCCAGCTACGGCGCAGTCCTGGCCTCACCACGGGATGTCTGGCCCGCAACCTCGGCGTCACCGTGTCCACTACCAGTGGGTTGGTGGGCAAGCTGGCCGAGCGGGGTCTCGTGGAACGGGGTAGCACCGACGAAGACCGGCGGCAGATACCCCTGACCCTCACCGAGGTCGGCCAGGAACTGGCTGGTGAACTGGCGGAGATCTCCCGTCCCTTCTTTGATGGGGTCGTCGAGGAGCTGGGCGCAGATCTGGAGACGGTGGTGACGGCGCTCGAGGCGCTGAGAACGGCGGCAAGGGTGGCCGACGCGCGCACCCACCCCGACGACAGTGAGGGTGAGCAGGAGTGAGGCCCGCCGTGGTTTCTGGTAGCTCGCTGGGTCGGGGTTTCCGCGCGCTCAAATACCGCAACTACCGCCTCTTCTGGTTTGGGCAACTCGTATCGTTGGCCGGCAGCTGGATGCAGGATGTGGCTCTCAGTTGGTTGGTCCTCAGCATGACCGACTCGCCTGTGGCGCTGGGCTTGACCATGACTTTCCGCTTCCTACCCGCACTCCTCCTCTCGGCCTACAGCGGGGTGTTGGCCGACCGGCTGCCCAAGCGGCAGACGATGATCGTCGTTCAGGCGCTGCAGATGGTCATCGCGCTGGTGCTGGCCGTCCTGACCTCCGCCGATCTGATTACGGTGGCCCTCATCTACATGCTGGCCTTGGTGCGCGGCATCGTCGAAGCGGTGGAGGCTCCCACCAGACAGGCATTCGTGTCCGAGATGGTCGGGTCCCGTGACCTGCCCAACGCGGTCGCCCTCAACTCCACCCTCTTCAGCGCGGCCCGCATCGCCGGGCCCGCCGTAGGGGCCGTGGTCATCAGCACCATGGGCATGGCGGCCTGCTTCTACATCAACGCCGTCAGCTTCCTGGCCGTCATCATTGCCCTGGCGATGATGCGGCCGGCCGAGTTCTTCGCCGACAGGTCGGCGGCAGCCGCTTCGGAGGGAAGGGGAATGCGGGAGGGGTTCCGCTACGTGCGCGCCACCCCGGAACTGATGGTCGTCTTCGTGGCCATGGGAGCTCTGGCCACCTTCGGGTTCAGCTTCCAGACCTCCCTGCCGTTGGTGGCCCGCTACATGCTTGACGGGGGTGCTTCGACCCTGGCCCTGCTCATGATCGCTATGGGCGCGGGCTCCGTGGTGGCTGGTCTCATCGCCGCGTACCGCGGCAAGCCGACCCTGCGTCTGCTTCTCGGCTCGGGAGCGGCATTCTCGGTGTTCCTGTTCCTGGTGGGGCTGTCGAGTTCGCCGGCGGTCACCATGATGCTCATGTTCATGCTGGGACTGGCGACCGTGCTGTTCCTCACCAGCGCCAACACCCGGCTGCAACTGGTGGTGCCCGATCATCTGCGGGGGAGGGTGTTGGGGATATATCTGATGTTCTTCGTGGGCACCATACCTCTCGGCAGCTACCTTACCGGGCAGCTGGCCGAGTCCGTGGGGATACAAACGACGCTGTTCATCCTCGCCTCGATCAGCCTGCTGGGAGTCGGTGCGGCCGTGGCCCTTGCCCTGCGGGCTCGCGCCGCCCTCGCCGGGGGCGCCCGGTCGGGGGCAGTGCCGGCTCTAGCTGCAGAAGCCCGCCTGCGGGCGCCGCAGCGCGCCGAAGAACTGGACGACCTGCGGGTACAGGAGTAGGCTTAGAACCTGTCCTCGGCGGGGGCTCTCATATCCGGGATCCCTCGCGTCCGGTCATCCGGCAGACGAATCTGGAATCCGGCTTCTCATTTGCGGTCGTATTCTGGCATCATCTGTTGTGACCAAACGGTCGGGACAATCCGGGTGGCTATTGACCGCCCGTAAGTCGGAACGTCAAGCAACACAAGGAGACAGAAAGGACCATCATGGGCAAAGTATTTGTTGACCTGACCCATCCCTTCAGTGCGGAGATTCCTCGCTGGCCGTATTTCGTTAAGCCGGTCATCGATTCGATGCACACCATGGCCAAGGGCGGCGTCCTCACCCAGCGGGTCGATTGCGTTCAGCATACGGGCACTCATGCCGACGCGCCTCGTCACGTCATGGAACGCGAATTCGACGGCAAGAGGGCTCGCTATACCCACGAGATGCCTGTTGACGCCTACACGGGTGACGCGGTCTGTCTCGAGATCAAGATCCACAAGTGGGGCCTGATCCTGCCCGAGCATCTCGAGGACGCCTGCAAGCGCGCGAACATCAAGCCGGAAGAGCTCAAGGGTATGGTCGTCTGCCTGAACACCGGCATGCATCGCCTGTTCGACGACTCCAGAGACTACTACCACTATGCGTGCGGTACCGGCCTCGAAGCCGGCAAGTGGTTCGTGAAGCACCAGGTCAAGTGCGTGGCCATGGATTCGCAGGCACTGGATCATCCGCTTCATACGGCCATGGGCAAGAACGGCCCGCCGCAGATGAATCTGCCCGGAAACTCGGGGAGGCCTATCACAGTAGAATACGCTGAGCAGTTCGGTGAGGAAGCCTATGCCGAATTCGAGAAGGCGGCCTACATCAAACTTCATGGCCAGGCCGCTTATGACGCCAGGTTCGGCGATCTTGAAGCCCTGGGCAACGAAGGCACCTGGGAGCCCTGCCACAAGCAGATGCTGGGTCACGGCATCGTGGGCGTCGAGAACCTAGGTGGAGACCTGGACAAGGTGTCCGGCAAGCGTTTCCGGTTCTTCTGCTTCCCGATCCGCTGGTACATGGGCGACGGCTCCATGGTCCGCTGCGTGGCCGAGATCGATGAAGACGACGTGAACGATGTTCCAGACAGGACCTACACGTACTGCGGCACAGGGTACGGCCCGGTTTCCGGTTATTAACATTCGGTCTGACCCCGCCCGTCGCTAGGCGAGGGGGTCGGACTGGTACGGAATGTTGCACAGAACCCCCCGTCGGTGGATACCGGCGGGGGGTTCTGTTGTCGTGGCGCGCTCCCCGCGCCACGACGGGTGGCCGCCTGCCCCGCGCGGCGAGTGGTTCCTTTCCTACTGAGCACTAGGTAGCTTTCGGACTGTCCTCGGTGTTACGATTGGCACGGGTCGGCCGGGGTCGGCAAGAGCATATGTCCCCGTTGCCGCCGTCAGTATCGTTGGCCAGCACCCGGTTACGGAGGTTCGAGGCATGCGCTTCATCGACGCACATCTGCACACAGACATGATCGAGGACAAGCAGCTTCAGAAGCTTGTCATGATGGGCATGGAAGCGGCCGTCGTCCCCAGTCCGCACATGTACCTGGGCAGCAAGGACGCCGACAGTGTCCTCCTCATGTGGGAGCGCTTCCTGGGCATGGAGGCCACGACGGGGACCACGCTTGGCTATGAACTGTTCACCTCCCTGTCGGTGCCCTTTTTCGGAGTCAACCATGCCGACGCTGAGAAGTGCCTGGCCCGGATGCCTGAGTTCTTGGAGTCCGAACGGGCCGTTGCCATCGGGGAGATCGGGCTGGATACGGGTACTCAGTTCGAGCAGGATCTGTTTCGCGAGCACCTGCGCATCGCCAAGGCGCATGACGTGCCCGTGATCCTGCACACGCCCATCCGCATGGCCCCCCAGGCCGAGCAGGTGTTGCCCATGGTCCTTGACATCATCAAAGACGAGAATTTCCCCGTGGAGAAGTGCGTGTTCGATCACGCCTCTGAGCCCAGCCTCGATTGGCGCGCGGCCACCGGCGGCATGATCGGTCTCTCGGTGTGTTGGGACAAGATGCCCCCCGAGCCGGCCGCCCAGTATGTGGTCGACAACCCGGAGAAGCGTGGCCAGATCATCATCAACTCCGAACTGGGTGGCGAGGGCAACGACTACTTTATGGTCCCCCGCGTGATGCTGGCCATGAAGCTGTTCGGTCTCGACAAAGAGACCATCGATCAGGTCTGTTGGCAGAATCCCAAGGACTTCTTCAAGCTGCCCGTCGACTGAGGGGGCTGCCGCTCGAGCGAGGGCCGGGCCACCAGTCGTGATGCGCCGATGCTGAGAGGGCCGCCGCAGGCCGGCGCCGCGGGCCGGCGCCGACAGGCGGGGATCGTTGTTACACTTCTTCGGCGCTGTGGTTTGCCCCATCGGATCGCAGTCTCCGGCGGGGCGGCAGCAGGGTGGGTTCCCGTCCCTCTATGTCGATTATCCCTGCGCGCCACTCGGCAGGCATAGGTGCCCGCCGCCCCGCCGCGTAGTCGTAGGAGACGATCTCAGCCTCGCCCAGGGCCGCCACCTTGCCTACCTTGCGGCTCACGGCGGTGTGTTCCATGATCAGCCGGTCCTCGCCCAGGGCTTTCACCCGGGCGCCCACAGATAGAGTGTCGGGGTAGACGACGGGCACTCTGAACCGGCAGGTGAGGGAAGCGATGATCAGTCCGCGGTCTCTCCACGTGGGCCCGGGGGGATCCAGGCCGAGACGCTCCAGATAGGCCACGCGGGCCGTCTCGAAGTACTGCAGATAGATGATGTTGTTGACGTGGCCGAGGGCATCCATCTCGCCCCAGCGAACCACCACCTCAGTTACCACGGGAAAGTCGGTGAGCACCTCTGTCTCCTGAAACGCTCGTGGTTTGGTCGGCCCTCATTGTATCCCGCCGCTAGCCAGCGCAGGGCCGCCGGCCCACCTGAAGGCGGCAGGGTGTGCGGGTCATAGTTGATATCAGAACGATATCGTAATAATATGAAAGCGCGTATGCGAGGGGCGGCCGACGATGCCGCCCGGCGTTGAGGTGTCGGCGGGGATTCTTCTAGGAGGAGAGATGGAAGGGCAAGGAGACTCGCTCAACCATGAGCGAGAGGTGAAGGTGATGAGCGGCTGGGGCATGCTGGTCGCGGTCTTCGTCATGTTCGTCGGCGGCATTGCGTTGCTTGGTCGCGCCAGCGTGCGCGGATGACAAAGGCGCGGCCGGCAGCGGGACTATCTGGGGACTGGTGATCGCGGGCATCGTGTTGCTGCTCGCGGGCGGCATCCTTTCGCCCGGCTTTTTCACGTTGGAGCCCAACGAGACCCGGGTCCTCGTTCTCTTCGGATCCTACAAGGGCACCGTACGGCAGGGGGGCTTTCGCTGGGGCAACCCCTTCTACTCCAACGGTCCCGCGGCCAAGAGCGGAGCCGATCAGGAGGGGAACTCCTCCAAATCAGGATCGGCGGGCAAGAAGAGCCAGGGCTCCAAAACGGTCAAGAAGTTCCCCCGCTACAAGGTGTCGGTGCGGGCACGGACGCTCAATGGACTCAAGCTCAAGGTGAACGACCGGCGGGGGAACCCCGTGGAGATAGCCACCGTTGTGGTCTGGAGGGTGCGCGACACCGCCCAGGCCGTCTTCGACGTGGACGACTTCGAAGTCTACGTTGAGACCCAGAGCGAGACCGCCCTTAGGCACCTGGCCAGCTCCTACGCCTACGATCACGGTGAAGAGAACGAGATCACACTGCGCAGCAACGTGGATGAGGTGTCGCAGGCGCTCGAAGGACGAGTTGGGGCAGCGTTTGGCTCGGGCGGGGGTCTTGGTCGAGGAAGCCCGTCTCACGCATCTGGCCTACGCCCCTGAAATCGCCCAGGCCATGCTGCGGCGTCAGCAGGCCGAGGCCATCATCGACGCCCGCCAGAAGATCGTGCACGGCGCCGTGAGCATGGTCGACATGGCTCTGCGTGAGCTGGCGGAGAAGAACGTGATCGAGCTTGATACCGAGAGGAAGGCGGCCATGATCAGCAATCTCATGGTGGTTCTGTGTGGCGAGTCCGAGGTGCATCCCGTGGTCAACGCGGGTACGCTCTACGGGTAGGCTGGAGGTGACGCGAAAGCAGTTCCCCCTACGCATCGACGCCGGCCTGTGGGAAGATCTGGAGGCTTGGGCCGCCGATGAACTGCGCAGCGTCAACGGGCAGATCGAGTATCTACTCCGCGAAGCGGTCCGTAGACGGAAGGGTGGCGTGACCACCGCTTCCCGGGACGACGCCTCGCCCGAGAAAGGAAGAGACATGAGAGATCCACGGCTGGATGTGCTTGCGGCCAATCTGCTCGACTACTCCCTGGCCGTCAAGGCGGGGGAGAAGGTGCTCATCGAGGGGGAGACGGGGGCAGAGGAGCTCATGATCGCGCTGGTGGAGGCGGCCTATCGGCGCGGGGTCGTGCCCTTCGTCACACTCGGCGATGCCCGTCTGCGCAGGGCCTGCCTTCTGGGCGCCAAGCGGGAGCAGATGGATCTGCAGGTGGCGTGGGAGATGCACAAGGTGGGCGATGTCGAAGCGTGCATCCACATCCTGGCAGGCGATAACGCCTCCCAGATGGCGGACATTCCCTCCGGGCACGCTCGAGGTCTCCCGACTGGCCTCTGAACCTCTCCTGGCGCTCTCTCTCAGCAAGAGGTGGGTGCTGCTGCGACATCCCACGGCGGCTGCAGCACAGGCGGCAGGCATGTCGACAGATGCCTTCGAAGACTTCTGTCTGTCGGTGTCGACCCTCGACTACGCACGCATGTCCCAGGCTATGGACCCCCTGGTCAAACTCATGGAAGCGACCGATCGTGTGCACCTCGTGGCTCCGGGCACCGACCTTCAGGTTCTCCATCGCCGGCATCCCCGTGGTGAAAGCGGCGGGGAGCAACAATATCCCCGACGGTGAGGTGTTCACCGCTCCGGTGCGGGACTCGGTGAATGGTGCCATCCTCTTCAACACTCCCTCACTCGAAGATGGGACCACGTATGAGCGCGTACGGCTCGTCTTCGAGAACGGCCGGGTGGTGGAGGCCGACGCCAACGAGCCTGAGAGGCTGACGCGGATGCTGGATACCGATGAGGGCTCACGCTACCTGGGTGAGTTCGCCTTGGGAGTGAACCCGTCTATCGACAGGCCCATGAAGGATACCCTCTACGACGAGAAGATCGGGGGCAGCCTGCATCTGGCGCTGGGACGCTCCTACGACGACGCCGGCAACGGCAATCTCTCCAGCGTGCACTGGGACTTGGTCCTCATCCAGACTCCTGAGTGGGGCGGCGGTGAGGTGTGGTTCGACGACGTGCTTGTGCGCAAGGACGGCCGTTTTGTGCTGCCCGAATTGGAGGGACTCAATCCTGAGAACCTGCTCTAGCGGGGAAGGTCAGACTCCGGCGGCCGTGACCCGGGCAGGTCGGACTCCGTAGTCGGCGACCCCGGCGACCGCGGCAGCGCCGGCGGCGGGCTCATCATGCCTTCCGCCTTGGTCCCCGCCCTATGGTACAGCGGAGCGGCCGCCAGATAGATGAGTCCACCGAGAGTGTACGCGACCGCCTTGGAGACGCGCTGGGCCGCGTAGCCAAGGCCCAGTTGTCCCGCGACCGCGCCGACGTCGCCGAAGAAGGAGTCGAACGAGAGCACCGTGGCCCGCTGCGCGGAAGGGATATGCTCGTTGATGAAGGCGCTTCGCACCGGGCGGATGATGCCATCGAGCGTGCCGAAGACCGCCAGGAGCACCACGACGACCATGAAGGCCGCGATGCTCTTGCTATCCCAGATCAGCCCTACTACGCCCACCCCGATCGCGCATAGCGCCGTACCGAGGGAAGCCCACATGAGCACACGGGCGGGCCGCGTGCCCAGACGGCTTCTGGAGAGGGGTCCAACGAGAGTGTTTCCTGCCACGCCGGAGAGGGCGAAAAGGGCCGTGACGGCGCCGGCCACCCACACCAATTGCTCCTGCCCCAGAAGCTCGAGCACGTAGGGCTGCGAGGCGTAGAAGAAGTACCAAAGGAGCACCCCGCCCAGTAGCGACGTGAACAGCAAGGGCCGGATGACAGGATGACGCCACCCGTGGCTGATGCCGGCTCCGAAGATCTTGCGACTCTCCTCGCCCAACCTGGACACGCGGAAGGGTCGGGGCTCGAAGCCGATGTCGCGCATGAACACAAGGGTCACGAAGAACGCCACCACCAGCAGCCCGGTGCGGACGAGGTAGGGGATGGCCAGGTCGAGTTGGCCCAGCAGTCCGCCGCCCAGGGTGCCGATAAGCATGGAGATGTTCATGAACATGCCGCTGCGCGCGAAGATACGGTCCTTCCCGCCCGAGAATCCGGTGGCGTCGAGGGCGTCCACCAGCCAGGCATCCACAGCTCCCGTCTGGCAGGTGAAACCGAAGCCCAGAAGTATGGAAGCCAGGATGAAGCCCGGCAGTCCCCAGCCGAACACGGCCGAACCCACGTAGCCCAGGGTGGCTACGGCCAGCGAGCCTATCCCCAGTAGGAACGAGGCTCGGCGCCCGACCGTGTCCGCCACCACGCCGGTGGGCACCTCGAACACTATCTGGCCGGCGCTGAAGGTGGCGTTGACGAGCATCACCTGGAAGATATCCAGACCGGCGTCGAGGAGGAAGAGCGTGTTGACGCCCCAGATGATCGAAGCCGCGAGCGTGAACAGCGAGTTCACCGAGTAGTAGACGCGCTGGATGCGAAGGGGAGTGTATGAGATGGGTGGGTTCACCGGCGCTCCGGCCTCACTGATAACGGATGCGCGGATTGAGCAGCGCGTACACGATGTCGGCCACCAGGTTGGCGAGGGCGAAGATGACCACGATGACCATGGTGGTGGCCTGGATGAGCGGGATGTCGCGCCGCTGTATGGCGTAGAGAACCAACCGGCCCAGACCCGGGTAGCCGAAGACGGACTCGGTCACGATGAGCCCTCCGATCAGCCAGCCCACACCGGCCGCTACCACGGTCACCGTCGGCAGGAGCGAGTTCCTGAGCACGTGCGTGAAGAGCAGGTTCCCTGAGGAGAGGCCTTTCAGGCGGGCGGTGCGCACGTAGTCCATCTGCAACACCTCTGCGGTGCTGGCGCGGGTCATGCGCACCACGTAGGCGAGGCTGGCCAACGACACGGTCAGCGCAGGGAGGATCAGGCTGGGCAGGGCCTCCGCGAAGCTGGTCCCGGGAGGGATGGATGAGGAGGCGGGAAACCAACCCAAGGTCCGGGAGAAGAGGGCGATGACCAAGACCGCCGTCACGAACTCGGGCAGGCCGATGAAGGCCAGCGATCCGGCGGAGATCACTTGGTCGACGGCGGAGTTCCGTCGCCAGGCGGACACAACTCCCAGGAAGATGCCCAGGGGGACGTACATCAGGAAGGCCACCACCGCCAGCATGGTCGAATTGCGGAGTCGCTCCAGGGTGAGGTCGCGCACGTCCTCCCCGGTGCTGAGTGAGGTGCCCCAGTCGCCGCGAAGCATATCGCCCAGCCAGTTCCCGTACTGGACGACAAGGGGACGGTCGAGCCCCAGTTCCTCGCGCAGCGAGTCCTTGGCCTGCTCGGAGGCCTCCCGTCCCAGGACCATGGTGGCCACGTCGCCCGGGAGGACGTTGGTGGCTGCGAAGACCACCATGCTGGAGAGGAGCACGGTGAGGACGACGAAGCCCAGACGGCGGAGGATGAAGCGCGGCATCTACCCGTCTCCCTCCGCCCTCTGCACAGCGACCAGTTCTTCCAGAGGGATGTGGCAGCGGATGGCATGCTGCGCAGCCGCGGCGACCGCTTCGGCGCCGGGATCGTCCGCGGGGACGACCCGTCCATCATCGAGTCGCCAGGGAGGCTCCTGCTCCTTGCAGATCTCACCCAAGAAGCGAGGGCAGCGGGGATGGAAGCGGCATCCCGTGGGAACGTGCGCTCCCCCGGCGGGATTGCCGGCAAGTGGCACCCGGCTTCTGGAGATCGTCGGGTCGAGCAGCGGCACCGCTGACACCAAAGCCTCGGTGTAGGGATGGTAGGGCGGCGTGAGCACCCTCTCCGCCAGGCCCTGCTCCATGAGACGTCCCAGGTACATCACCCCGATGATATGGGAGAGGTGCTGGACCGCCGCCAGGTCGTGCGATATGAACAGGTAAGAGGTCCCTTGCCGGTCCTGAAGGTCGACAAGCAGGTTCATCAACGCCCCCTGTACAGACACGTCGAGTGACGACAGGGGTTCGTCGCAGATGACGAGGTCAGGCGCGGCCGCGAAGGCTCGGGCGATAGCCACCCTCTGCTTCTCCCCTCCGCTCAACTCTCCGGGATAGCGGTGGAGGTGCGATGCGGGCAGCTTGACCGCATCGAGCAGGGCGAGCGCGCGCTCTCCGGCCGCCTTCCGGTCGAGCTTCGCCAGTACCCTCAGGGGCCGCTCCAAGGTCTCCCCCACCGTCCGCCGCGGGTTCAGCGATGCCTCCGGGCTCTGAAAGACCATCTGCAGACGCCTCAGGACGGTGAGCGGTCGCGAACCGACCTCGGGCGACAGTGTCTGTCCTTCCAATTCGATCCGGCCACCGGTGGGGGGCGTCAGTCCGGCCACCAGCCTGGCAAGGGTGGTCTTGCCGCTGCCGCTCTCGCCCACCAGGCCATATGTCTGCTCTCTTCCCAAGATCAGAGTGGCGCCGTCGACCGCGGTGGTACCCGGGTGCCCGCCTCTTTCCTGGTAGATTTTCACGGCTTCTTCGACTTGTAGTAGGGGTTGCTGAGGGGAGGACGCCGCAGGCTTTCGAGCGGCCGCGGCCGCCGACTCCTCGAGGTGTAGAGCCGACAGTCGTCCCTCTGCCGTCAGGAGAATCCGCCACCTGAGGCAGGCCGTGAGCCGGTCCGTGGCCGCCGCGACCAAGGGCGGCGCCGCCGCTCGGCAGGTGTCGAGGGCCAGAGGGCAGCGGGGGGCGAAGATGCACCCGGAGGGAAGCCGGTCGAGCCGGGGCAGCGACCCGGGGATGGTAGCCAAGACCCCTTCCGCCGGTCGCGGCGCGTCTCGGTCGGGTCGGCCGCTGTCCGTCAGCAGCGTGGGCACGCAGTTGAGCAGGTTGGCCGTGTAGGGGTGCAGCGGCCGGGTGAAGATGTCGGCGACCGACCCTTCCTCGACGATCTCACCGGTGTACATGACCGCCACCCGGTCGCACATGCGGGAGACCACGCCCAGATTGTGCGTGATGTAGAGGATGGCGCTATCGAACTGGTCCCTGAGTTCAGCCAGCAGGTCGAGCACCACGGCCTGTGTGGTGACGTCGAGGGCCGTGGTCGGTTCGTCCAGGATGAGCAGCGCGGGCCGGGTGACGAGCGCCATGGCGATGGCGCAGCGTTGCAGCATGCCTCCCGAGAGCTGATGGGGATAGCGGGAGACGACTCCCTCGGGGTCGGACATCTCCACCCGGCGGAGCATGTCGAGAGAGAGTCGCCGCGCCGCCGCGCGACCGAGGCCCAAGTGCCGCCTCCCCATCTCGTCCAGCTGGCTGCCGATGGTCATGCTGGGATTGAGCGCTCCGGCCGGGTTCTGGCTCACGAATCCGATCTGTCTGCCCCACAGACGCCTCAATCTGCGCCTATCCAGGGCCAGGATGCTCTCACCGGCTAGGCGTGCGTTGCCGCTCACGATCTTGCCGTTTGCCGGTAGGTAGCCCACGGCGCCCAGTGCCAACGTCGTCTTGCCCGAGCCGGACTCGCCCACCAATCCCAGGGCTTCTCCCCGAGCGATGCTGAGCGTGACTGCGCGCACGGCGGGCATCTCACCTTCCTCGGTGCGATAGCTCACAGAGAGATCGACGATCTCGACCGCAGGGCCCGCTGCGTCCGCGCCGCGGCCGTTCTTGTCGATCGGTCCCGACGGTGCCACCTCAACGACCTCCATCGGCGCCGGGAGGGCTGAACACATGGCGCAGACCGTCCGCCATCAAGCTGGTCGCGATCACGAGCAGGGATATGGCGGCGGCAGGGAACAGCAGCATCCAGGGAGCGGCGTCGAAGAACGTGCGGGCTTCGTTCACCTGACGTCCCCAGTCTGGAGAAGGAGGTTGGACGCCCAGCCCGAGGAAGCCCAACGAGGCTACGAGGAAGATGGAGTAGGCGAAACGCACCGAGGTCTCCACCAGCAGGGGAGGGATGGCGTTGGGCAGCATCTCTCGGAAGAGCACGTAGCGGCGCGACTCTCCGCGCAACCTCGCCGCCTCGACGAACTCGCGTGAGCGTAGATCGAGCACCATGCTACGGGCTATGCGCGCGAACATGGGCAGGTAGAGGACGGTGATCACCAGGATCAGGTTGAGGGGGGAAGGGCCGGTGGTGGCAAGGAGGACCATGGCCAGGAGGAGGGCCGGGAAGGCGAGGAGTACGTCGAGCACGCGCATGATGGCCTCATCCCAGACGCGGCCGGCATACCCGGCTAGCAGACCCAAGGAGGTCCCGAAGACGGCTGCCAGTAGGGTGCCGGCTCCGCCGAGCAGGAAGACCGCACGGGCGCCCACGAGAACGCGGCTGAAGACGTCCCGGCCGAAGTTGTCGGTGCCCATAAGGTGAGACAAGCTGGGTGGCTGCAGTCGCTGGCCGGCGTCCTGCGCCGCGTAGTCGTAGGGAGCTATGAACGGCCCGAAGACGGCCATGAGGACGAAGAGGCTGAAGACGATCGCGCCGGCGAAGGCGACGGGCTGCCGGCGAAGCCGGCGCCAGTAGAGGCCCGCCCGCCGCCGCGGGCGGGCCTCGGCCGGTTGAGACTGAGAGGTCTCGATCACCTCACGAGACGGGCGCTCACGAACGACGTACGCGACCAGTCGGCCGGCAACTGGATGCCTTCGACCGCCGCGCTCGCTCCGGCTGCCGCCGTCTCGAAGAAGGGGACGATCACCGGACCGCGTTCGATGAGGATGCTCTGAGCTTCCTTGTACAGTTCAGCTCGAGTCGCTCGGTCGAGCTCGCTGTTGATCTGCGCGACGAGGGCATCGAACTCCGTATCGCTCCAGTGCGACTCGTTCCAGGAGGCGTCGGTGACGTACGCCGCGTTGAAGTAGGCGTTGGGCGTGGGCCGGGCGCCCCACTCGGTGATGCCGAAGTCAACCGTGAGCCAACTTGCGTCGCCCTCGCTGTAGTAGACGTCCGGCGGCACCGTTTGAATATCGACGTTCACGCCGATGGCCTGCATCTGCTGCTGCCACACGGTGGCGATGGCCGGGACTTCCAGAGCCTGCTGCGCGTAGAGCGTGATGCTGAGCCCGTCACTGAAGCCGGCCTCACCCAGCAGTCGCATCGCCTCCTCGGGGTCGTAGACGGGCGGTTGGTCAAGGTAGTAGTCACCGTAGGCGGGTCCCACCGGGGTGCCGTTGCCGACCACGGCCAAACCGGGCCGTACCTGGTCGATGAGGCCCTGATGGTCGGTCCCCAACTGCAGGGCCCGGCGTACGCGCTCATCAGCCGTCGGACGACCCTCGTCGGAGCGCATGTGCAAGACGTAGTGGAAGGCACTGGACGGCCCGGTGAGCACCTGCAGGTTCTCATCTCCCGCGATGGAATCCACCAACTCGGCGGTCAGCCCGGCCACGAACTGCACCTGGTCGCCGCGTAGGGCCTGCACCTGGCCTGCCAGATCGGGGGACACGATAAGCTGCAACTCGTCGAGATAGGGCAGGCTCGAGCCCTGGTCGTCGGTACGCCAGTGGGCGGGATTCCTCTTCAGGATGGCCCGATCCTCCGCTGAATAGCTATCGATGGTGAAAGGACCCGTGCCCACCCATTCCATTGCCGGGTCGGTGACGTCCTTGGAGAGGATGGCCGCGTGGTAGTCGGCCACGTCGCTGGGGAATTCGGGGTTGGGTTCGGCAAGCGTGAACTCCACCGAGACATCGTCCACGGCCCGAACGCCCGTCACGTTCGCGTAGAGATCCTTGCCGGGAGAGCCCAAGTCTGGATCGCGCAGGCGGTCGAACGTATAGACGACGTCGGCGGGGGTTACGGCGGCTCCGCTGGAGAAGGTAACGCCCGAGCGCAGGAGGAAGGTCCAGACCTTGCCGTCGGGCGAATTCCACTCGGTGGCGAGGCCGGGCAGCAACTCGTTTCCGGGGCCGATCTCTACCAGCCAGTCGTAGATCTGCTGGTTGAGCATGATGTCGGAGCGCGCGCTGGCAAACGCGGGATCGCGGTTGGTGAAGGGTTCGGTGGCCACGGCCAAGGTTCCGCCCGAGGGGGCGACGTCGGTCCCACTGCTGGTCGTCGAGGTGGTGGCTTCGTCGCCCTCCGATCCGCAGGCGACCAGGCCCATCGCCCCGGCCAGCAGGAGCAGCGCCAGTATCCACACGGCCCGATAGGCCTGTCGTCGAGGTAGCATCGTATGCCTCCCTGTGGCTTGTGTGCGGGTGGGCTTGCGCGGCGCCCTGCCCAAAGCATAGTGGAGTGCGCCCCTAGTGCATACCCCCTCACCCTGAGGGTACAAACGTGCCGGGACCCCGAGCAGGGGGTCAGTCCTCGGTGTCCTCCAGCCTCCGCACGCGGGCGTCCGCCTCCCTCCAGAACGGCAACCGCTCGCCTATGCGCCACCCGAGTCCCACGAAGAACCAGGCGAACACGCAGAAGGCGGCCGTGACCCCGACGGCTGCCCACGTGGGCGGGTCGAGGGAGAAGAACTGGCGCGTGAAGGGGATCGCGAAGACGAGCGCGAGCAGCCCGGCCATGGTCAAGACCAAGCCCAGACGCCATCCGCGCAGCGGCCTCTCGATGGCGGCGACCACCCGCAGCCCGATGACAGAGAAGAGGATGACCTCCATGGTCTGGGCCTCCAGGACGGTGGCGCCCATCTGTCGGATGACGAGATACGAAGCGAACATGGTCAAAGCGGAAAGCAGACCGGTGGGGATGACGAAGCGGGCCACGCGATACACGAAGCCGGGCACGAAGCGGCGGCGGTTCGGCGCCAGCGCCAGGAAGAAGCCTGGGATGCCGATGACGAGGGCATCGATGATGCTCAGGTGGCGGGGCAGGATTAGATAGGGCACTCCCATGGCCGCCACGGCCAGAGCCAGGGCGGCGGCCCAGACGCTCTTGTTGGTGAACAGATGCGCCACCCGTTCGATGTTGGCCGTCACTCTCCGTCCTTCGGCCACTACGCTCGGCAGGGTTGAGAAGCGCGAATCGACCAACACCAACTGCGAGACGGCCTGTGCCGCGGCCGTGCCCGTGCCCATGGCGATGCCCATGTCGGCGCTCTTGAGGGCGAGCACGTCGTTGACGCCGTCACCGGTCATGGCCACGGTATGTCCTCGGCTCTGAAGGGCCTCCACCATGGAGCGCTTCTGATCCGGGGTCACGCGCCCGAAGACCGTCGTGCTCTCCATGAGGTCGGCAAGCTCCTCTCCCTCGGGCAGGTCGCGCGCGTCCACGGCGCGCTCGGCCCCGATCACCCCCGCCTGTGCCGCCACCGTGGCCACCGTAGCCGGGTTGTCGCCCGAGATCACCTTGATGGCCACACCCTGCCGGCGGAAGTACTCCAGAGTTTGCGGGGCGTCGGCTCTGATGCGCTCGGCCAGCAAGACGAGACCGCGGGCGCTCATCCCCGCCGGGAGCGTCTCACCGCGCAAGGGCTTGGCGGTGTGGCACAGGATCAGCACCCGCGTGCCGTGAGCCGCCACTTCCCCCGCTCGCAGGCGGGCTGCTTCCAAGGCCGGGTCTTGGCCGGCTACGATCTCCGGAGCACCGAGTATCCAAGAGCCGTGGCCGACGAAACGGGCGGCACTCCACTTGCGCGCCGAAGAGAAGGGCACGGCGTCCTCCAAGGCCCAGCCGCAGTCGTCGGGCAGCGCGGCTTCAATGGCGGAAATGGTGGAGTTCTTGGCTGGGGCCGAGGCCGCCAGCGCGGCCAATGCCTGCAGGGCTTCGGCTACGGCGCTCGAGACTTCGGTGGTGCCATCGTCGGCCCCGTCCAGTGGCTCGAAGCGGTCGAAGGCCGGGTGGGGCTCAGTGATGGTGCCCGTCTTGTCTATACACAGCACGTCCACGCGGGCCAGTCCCTCTACCGCGGGGAGCTCGCGCGTGAGCACGTTCCGTCGTGCCAGGGTCATGGCGGAGACCGCAAAGGCGATGCTGGTAAGGAGCACCAATCCCTGGGGTACCATGGCCACGAGGGCGGCCACAGTGTTGGTCACTCCGTGTTCAAGGTCGGCGCCCATGCGGAACTGGGCCCAGATCAGGAGCGCGGCCACGGGGATGATGCCTATGCCGATCACGCGCAAGATCTTGTTTATCCCCGCCATGAGTTCGGAGCGCAGCCTCACGTAACGCTTGCCTTCCCCCGTGAGCCGCTGAGCGTAAGCATCGGCTCCGACCGCGGTAGTGCGGAGCAAGCCGCTCCCTGCCGAGACGAAGCTGCCCGACAGGAGGCTGTCACCAGGCACTTTGGTGACGGGCAACGATTCGCCCGTGAGGAGAGATTCGTCCACCTCCAGACTCTGTGACTCGAGTGTCTCGCCGTCCGCCACGATCTGATCGCCCGCGGATATCACCATGACGTCGTCCAGCACGACTGAAGCCATAGGGATCTCCCGCATCGTCCCGTCCCGTATCACCTTGACCGCCGGGGCAGTGAGGAGCGTCAGTCGGTCGAGAGCCACCTTGGCCCGCAGTTCCTGAACGATACCGATCACCGTGTTGACCACAAGGATGGTGCCGAACAAGGCGTCCTTCCAGGATCCGAAGGAGACCATGGCGATGAAGAGCACGCCAAGGATGAGGTTGAAGTAGGTGAAGACGTTGGTGCGTACGATGTCCCAGGTGGTGCGGCCCCCGGGGCGGGGAGTGATGTTGACCTGGCCCGCCCCTACACGAGCGTCGACCTCAGCCGAACTGAGGCCGTGAGGGGTCACATCGCCTCGCTCTGGGGCCCCGTCCATCACGTGTTGTACAATATTCGGTCTCTGAGCATCTATCCCAGTATAGATACTCGCGCGAGGTTTCTCGATGGCGATGTCAAGGAGGGGGACGGTGATCCAATCTGGTGACCGGCCTGTTGACGGCGCACCCTGGATAAGCGTGGGAGCGTTGGCCCACGCCTTCTCCGAAGAGAGCTACGCGCCCGAGCAGACCGCAGATCTCGCCGGCAAGACCCTGGCTCTGAGCCTGATGGACGGCGGGGAACTGGAGTACCGGTTCGAGAGCGCGACGCACCTGTCGTGGACCTTCCGGAGTGGGCGGGACGTGAACCGTCCCGAGACCACCGTCGAGGCGGGGCGGGCGGACAACGGGGGCAGCGGTGGGAGCGCGGTGTACTTCGCGGCCAAGCTGCGCGAAGGCTTCTACTTCGTCGACCATATCAAGACCGATGAGCGGGCGACCAGTGTCACCCTGCTACTCGACTTGGACCACGCCGCCGCCACGGTGATGACGGGCCGCCTGCCCGGGGAGGCCGAATCCCGCGAGGTGTTCGCGGACCGCATCGCGCAGGGCAAGGAACTCACTGCCGTAGCCACCGAGTTCTCCTCCGCCGCTATCGACCGGCCCTTCGGCGCGCACATCCCTCGCCACGAAGCCACGCTCGACATGGTGGGCCGGCGGGTCGAGTACACGTATAGTCCCACCGAGTGCTACGAGCACATCTATCTGAACGAGCGCTTCTACACATGGCACTGTCTGCGGGGCTCGGAGAAGGGCCTGGCCGACACCGACCGTTGTCACTACTTGAGGCTTGCCGACAGGCTCTACTTCTTCGTGTGGCGGGAGAAGATCGTACCCACGCTGGGCGCTGTGGTGGTCGACTTCGAGGCCATGCGCACCACGGGAAAGATCTTCGGCTATCGGGGCGATGAGGATGGAGGTATCTCCGCCGCCGGTCTCTCCGCAGGTGGTCTTGCAGCGGGCGGCTCCCCGGCACGCGGCCTCTCCAACTTCCCCGTGGGCGCTCGGGCGCGGATGCTCAGCGGCGCAGAAGGCGGAGCCTTGCCATCCGAAGGTGCCACAGAACCTGCGTGAGCACCTCGAGCCGCATCCTGCGCCCCAAGCTGCGACCACCACGCATAGGGTCGGAGCGCCGCGAGAGGCAGCGTCTGCTCGATAGGTTGGATCAGGGGCTGGCTGGGCCGCTGACTCTGATCGCGGCCCCGGCCGGGTACGGCAAGACGACGTTGCTCATTCAGTGGATCGCCCGGCAAGACCGACCCTCGGCGTGGGTCACGCTGGACAAGACCGACAACGACCCCAGCCTGTTCTTGGAGGAGATAGTGGAGGCCGTCAGGCTGGTGTTCCCGGACTCCTGCAGGGGCACGAGCGTTCTACTCCGTCGCCCCGGACTCCCGTCGCTCGCGCTGCTCACGCGGGAACTCACGAACGAACTGGACGAGCTGGACGAGTTCATCCTGGTGCTGGACGACTGCCATAGTCTCAAAGACCCGCAGACGTTGGAGGTACTCCGTCAGCTGGTCAGCCGGCCCCCCGGCTCGATGCACCTTGTTCTGGCCTGTCGGGCGGATCCTTTGCTGCCTCTCGGAGCTCTGCGAGGACGGGGTCTTCTGAACGAATTGCGGGCAGTGGAGTTGCGCTTCAATCAAGAGGAGGCGCTGGAGTATCTGGAGCACGCGGTCGGCCGTCCACTCACAGAGGCCCAACTCGCTTCGCTCGTGGAGCGGACCGAGGGCTGGATCGCCGGCCTCCATCTGGCCGCGCTGTCACTGCTGAACCGGGAGGATCTCGATGAAGGCATCCGAGCTTTCGCGGGCAGCGATCGCTTCGTGGCCGACTATCTCATGGACGAACTCTGGGCTCAGCTCCATCCGTCTGTACGGCACTACCTCACGGTCACCTCCATCCTCGAACGTCTTTCTGCTCCCCTGTGCCGAGCCGTCTTGGGAGAGGGGGCTGTGGATTTCTTCGAGGGTCGGCCGATGTTGGAGTGGCTGGAGGACTCCAACCTGTTCACGGTCTCTCTGGATGAACAGCGGGAGTGGTTCCGCTATCACCATCTCTTCCGTGACCTCCTGCGCCGCTCACTCCATGAGAGTACGTCCCCGGAGGCAGTGGCTGCTCTGCACGTTCGAGCGGCCGAGTTTCTCGGTTCTCATGACGTATCGATGACGCGCTTGCTCATCTCCGGCGAGCCGACGAGATCGACCGGGCAGCGGACCTCATCGAGGAGCAGCGCTTGGGCGCGCTCGAGGCCGAGCGGTGGAGGGCGCTGGAGCGGTGGGCGGAGGCGCTGGGCCCAGAGGTGGTCGGCACCCGTGCTGCGCTTGGTCATGATCCCGGCTTGGTTAGCGCACCAGAAAGCGGATTTCACGGAGATGTGCCGCCACTGCGACCGCGCCGAGGAGCTCTTGGATGCGGGCGACCGACCGGATGGGAAGCGATCGAGCACTTCGCGGCGAGATCGCCGCACTGCGGGCTCAGGCGGCCTACTGGCGGGCCGACGGCGCCGAGACCTTGGTCCTTTCTCGAGAGGCGCTGGCTCGCTTGCCTGAGGACCACCTCCTGGCCCGAGCTACAGCCACTCTCTTCGTAGGAGCCGGCCTCCATCTGCTTGGGCGGAATCAGGAGGCCCTCGGTGTCTTTCGCCAAGGTTCCGCAGGATACTGCGGAGAGGCTATTCATCCTCGGGCAATGATCGGATCGGCCCTGGTGGCGCTGGCTGTCGGCGATGTGGACTACGCAGAGCAGGCGGCGAACAGCTTTCTGGTCCGCGCCACCGAGCACGGACTGGAGGAAAGCACGGGCTGGGCGCATTACTTCCTTGGTCTGGCCGCCTATCTTCGTGATGACCTTTCCTTGGCCGAGGAACACTACGCGACCGTGGATCCCTACCTATCTCACGCCGTCCCTGCCAGGCAGTCCGCCTACGGCCTGGCGTGGGTGCGGCAGGCGCAGGGCCGACCGGCTGAGGCCCTCGCGTCTCTGGATGAAGCCGCGGCTATGGTGTCGAGTCTGAACATCCCCTCCGGCCCCGAGGTGCGGCTACTGCGGGCCCGGATAGCTGCGCTGAACGGTTCGAACGACAACGGGGCGGTCCTGGCGCGGAGCCTTCTTCCATCCGGCGGACCCGGGCCCATCCACTTGAATACCTGCCATGAACTGGGCGCGATCAGCGCCGTGGCTGTACTGCTGATGCAGGGGAGCGACGACGATCTCGCGGCCTGTCGGGGGCCTCTCGAACGCCTCTTTTCGAGCGCGGAAACGACAGGGAACGTCTTCCGTCAGGTGCAGTGCCTCATCTTGCAGGCCCTCCTGGCCGACCGACAGGGCCGCACCGGCGAGGCCCTGGCTTCACTCTCCCGCGCGGTGGCGTCGGCTAGGCCCGGGCGTCTGATCCGGGTGTTTCCCGAGATGGGCGATCGAGTGCATGGCCTACTGCGGGCGCTCCGCGCACGTGGCGACGACGTCAGGTTCATCGAGGAACTCCTGATCTCTTTCGAAAGCAGGGGAGTAGCTTCGGAGCTGGGCTCCTCCCTTCAGCCTCGGGCCTCCCCGCGGGGAGTACCTGATCGAAACCCTACTGACCAACCGTGAACTCGATGTGCTCGAACTCTTGGACCAGCGACTTAGCAACAAGGAGATCGCGAAGATCCTGGTCATCTCTCCGGCGACGGTGAAACGTCATACCCTGAGCGTCTACAGCAAGCTGGGCGTGGCCGGCAGGCGTGAAGCAGCC